>JAPSLB010000055.1:4275-17995 GCA_031181145.1 Microvirga sp. | reverse complement strand
GATCCCGCCCGCCGCCAAGGCCGTGCACCCGGGCTACAACGCGAAAGCCATCGAGACCCGGCAGCGCTCCGTCGATCTGGCGCTCGTGCGCATGCCCCAGCCGCTGCCCGCGCGTTTCGCGCGGGCGACGCTCACGGCCGCAAAGCCGGCCAAGGACGAAACCATCACGGTCGGCGGCTATGGACTGGCCCGGGAGGGCGATGCCAGGACGACCGGCACCTTCCGCACGGCGTCGTTGAAGGTGACGGAACCCTATGGCCCCAGCAGGATCCTGCTCTGGTTGGAAGGAACCGGCGCCATGGGGGCCTGCCAGGGCGATTCCGGCGGGCCGATGGTCTCGGGCTCCACGATCGCGGCGATCACATCCTGGTCATCGCCCGCGCGCGGAAAGAGCTGCGGAGGCATCACCCAGGGCATTCTCCTCGGCCCGCAACGGGAATGGATCGACCGCACGCTGAGGGCCTGGAACCGCGCCGCGTCGTGGGAGACGCCCTAGAGGATCGGCCAGGACGATCCGCCGTCGCGACCGGGCGTCCCGACCACCCCGGCCGAAGAGCGCGGCGCCTCACCGGATCGGGACCACGGCACGGGGCCGGGGCTGACGTGGTGAGAGACCGTGATGGCGCGGAAGAGAAGACTGGAAATTTGGAGGAGGGTGGAACTATCCTGCCTGAACTGGCCTTCCCGTCATTACGATTCCTCCCTTTTCATATTTCCCGATGCGCGCAATCCCATTTCTCGTTCTCGTTGCTTTCACCTTTTTCACGGGCTCCGCGCAGGCCATTCTGCTGGGCGCAACGTCGCGGGATCCGAATGGTTTGCGGCGCTCGGTGGTCTTCATCGAAAACTCCGCGGGCGAACTCTGCTCGGGCGCTCTCATCGGCGCGGATCTGGTCCTCACGGCCGCCCATTGCGTGACGGACGCGGCCTCTTACCGCGTCGTCGCGGTCAACCGGGCCTTCAAGCCGCAGCGGATCAGGGTCGTTGCGCTCGCCATGCATCCCTCCTTCGTGACCGGCACGACTCCGCGCACGCAGCCAGGAGTCGATCTGGCGATCCTGCGCCTCGAACGGCAGCTCGGCGCCGACTTCCTGCCGCTCAATCCCACCCTGGCGGGCAGGATCGGCGTCGGCGACGCGGTCACGATCGCGGGCTTCGGCGTCTCGGACGAAAACCGCAAGGGCACGGCGCGCATTCTGCGGCAAGCCAATCTCGTGTCCCTCGGCCCGATCGAGGTGGCCAACCGCGTTCTGATCGTCGCCGATCCGGAACGGTTGGCGGAAACGAGCGGCGCGGGCGCCTGCCGCGGCGATTCCGGCGGTCCGATCCTCGCGGCGACGCAGGACAGCTATCTGCTGTACGGCATCGTCAGCTGGTCGAGCGGCGCCCTGCATACCAGCGGGGGGAGACGCAATGCCTGCGGAGGTCTGACCGCCGTGACGCCCCTCGTCGAGCATCTCGGCTGGATCAGGCAGGCGGTCCGCAACCTCCTGGCCACGGACGGAGCCTGGACGAGACGCTGATCTCGTCCACACCCAGCATGGAGGTTTCTGCGGCGTCCCCTCGCCCCCTGGTGCGCTGCGCCTCGATCCGTCGAGATCCCCGGCGCGGAGCCGGGGACGAGGAAGAAGGGAGGGGTGATTACAACCTCCATCGCCATGGCCGGGCTGGTCCCGGCCCTCCCGATCCGAGTGGCGTGGCGCTCTACTGAAGCGGGATCACCGGCACAGGGCCGGCGATGACGCGGGAGAGTGCGGCGATGACGTGAGGAATGAAGCCTGCGGCAATGTTCCGAAGTCCTCTCATGCCGCGAACTTCAGCAGCTTGATCGCCGCATAATCCTGCACGCCGCCGCCCACGCGCTTGGTGGTGTAGAACAGCACATAGGGCTTGGCCGAATACGGATCGCGCAGCACGCGCAGGCCGGCCCGGTCGACGACCAGGTAACCGCGCTTGAAATCGCCGAAGGCGACGGCGCAGGCTCCCGCCGCGATGTCGGGCATGTCCTCGGCTTCCGCCACGGGAAAACCCATCAGGGTCGCGGACTGGCCGAGGCTCGCGGGCGGGGCCCAGAGGTACTGGCCGTTCGCATCCTTGAACTTGCGGATGGTGCTCTGCGTCTTGCGGTTCATGACGAAGGACGCGTTCTGGCGGTAGCCCGCCTTCAGGGCATAGACCAGTTCCACCAGCACGTCGGACGGGTTCGAGGCGGGAAACGCGGCGCCACCCGTGTGGACCGCGCCGAGCATGCCCCATTCCCAAATCTCGTTTTCCACGACGTCGGATGCCAGGAAGCCCTTCGGCTTGTTGACGCCGTCGCCGTTCACGAAGGCCGCGCCCTCCTGCTCGGCGAAGGCGGCCTCGACCTCCTCGGCGATCCAGCGGTCGATATCGACCACCGCGTCGTCGAGAAGGGTCTGGGTGGCCGCCGGCATGGCATAGAGCTCCATGGCCGGAAAACTCATCTCCGAGAGAACCGGGCCTGCCGTCTGCGGCCGCGAGGCGGTCTCACCGACCCAGCCGGTCGACGGGCCGGAGGTCGAGAAGGCGCGCTTGTACTGACCGCCGGAAATCACGCGCACCGACGCGATCGCGCGGATCGGCGAAATCGCGGACAGGCGGCGCAGTACTTCCGTCTCGACCGCGTCGGGAACGAGATAGCCGCCGTCAGGTCCGGAGCCCGCCGAGAGCGCCTTCTCCTCGAGCCGCTTCAGGCCCGTGGCCTCGCCGGAGCGCATATAGGCATGGAAGGCCGCCTTGTGCTCGGCCTGGACCGGATCGCGCGGAGAGCCGTCGGCGCTCCGGCCCAGAGGCGGCCGGGAGCGGTCGAGGGCCAGGCGGTCGAGACGGCGCTTGGCGTCGTCGAGCGCGGCGTCGATGCGGGTGAGCTTTTCCTCCGTCACCACGTCGCTCGACAGGCGCGTCTCGATCTCGGAGAGGCGGGTGTCGTTGGCGTCCTTGAAGGCCTCGAAGGCGCGGGCGAAATCCTCGAAGGCCGATGCGACGTCGTCGGACATCGATTTGGTTTCAACAACGGGAATCATATCAATCCAGAGGTTTTGAAATGGGTTGGCTTCAACGAATAAGGCCCGCCGGAAGGCGGGCCCGTCATCCCCTTGTCGAGGGGAATTGGTCAGCGGCGGCGGCGACGGGTATTCGCCTCCACGGAATTGGAAACGGTCGGACCGACCGCCGCACCCACTGCGCCGCCGACGATCGCGCCGGGCGGGCCGGCCACGGCACCAACGCCGGCGCCGACGGCCGCGCCGCCGACGCGCTCTTCCGTGGTGGTGCAGGCCGCGGCCACGAGTCCGAGAAGGGCGACGAATGCGAGCTTCTTCATGAAAAACCTCCCGAGAGAGCGGACGGCGTCATGGGCAGCGCCCGCAGCGTCCGCCTCCCCGCGGGCTTGCATGTAACGCACAGCTCCTGCCGAGGTTCAGGAAAATAGTCGAACTGCTGCTGCTCTAATGGTGGAGGACAGGCCCTGCGGTCCCTGTTTCACGCTTTCCACCCGCGCGCCCGGCAGCATCGGGAAGGTCACGACGGAGATCTCCCACAGATCGAGCTTCTCGAGGCGCCGCAGGCCCGTCGGCCGCTCCGCCCTCGCCCGCTCCACGCGAAAGCCGATGGATAATCCGTCCACCGCGCCCTCACGCATGAGCGCGTGGATGTCCCGCGCCCGCTCGACCGCGAGGTTGAGCTTGCCGCGAACGCGCAGCCCGCGCCGGTCCTCCTCGACGGAGAGCCAGCGCCCGATGGGCGTGGCGGGATCGTGCTGCCACAGGAGCCTGATCGCTCCCGCGTCGCGCTTTCTCAGGCTCTCCGTGAACGCGCCGGGCATGACGACGTCCTTGCCGAGATCGGCCACGCCGAACAGGCTGGCATAGCCCTCGAAGGTCCCGTCCAGGTCCACGGCGCTCGGCGGCTCGGCGAGGAACTTCATCTCCCGCGCGATCGCCTGCGTGGTTTGAGGAGCCGCATGCTTCATGCCCGCGCTCCGCGGGCCGGCTTGGGAGTGCGGGCATCGAGCTTCTCGAGCTGGCGGACGAAGTCGCGGAATATGAGCGACGCGCGGCTCTGCCCGCCCCGTTCGGCTTTCGGCTTCCGGCTGGGACGGCGCAAGGTTCGGATCATGGAGGATCTCCCGTGTGGCGACGATTGAAGAGAGCCAGCTCGCGCACGAATTCGTCGAAGCGGCGGTTGGCCGCGAAAAGGTCGCGAAGCGTCATGGCGAGCAGCGTGGAAGCCCCGCTCGCCCAGACGAACAGGGCGAGGTGGGCGAGATCGCCCCGGCTGATGACGGCCTCGGCGATCATGTCGAAAATGTTCATGTTTTGTTCTCGCGCAAAGAGCCCCCAATCACTGAGATCTGCTGAAGATGATGTTGAAGACGTCGATCAGCGGAGCGCCGAGAATCGCCTTATCCCTGAGGAAGCGCGGCGCGGATCCGGGACAGGCCGACGGATGTTCCTCGCGTCATGGCCGGGGATGACGAGGCGGCGTCCGGAACGAAGCGCCTGGACCGCACCGCTGTCATTCCCGTATGGAACGCACCTGCTTTCCCTTCGCCGCGCGGGCCGTCGGGCTTCTTCCGTAACCCACCGCCTCGCGCTTCTCGTCGTCCGACAGGAACGACGCGGCCGACACCCGGCGCCAGAGGCTTTCGCGCTCGCCCGCCAGGGCCTCGATGGCGTCGAGATCGGGTTCGAGCTGCAGCGTCCCGCCGAAGCCGGGGGAAAGCCATTGCGCGAGGGCCTCCGTCGTACGCTTCACGAGAGGGATCACGGTCTGCCGGTAGAAGGCGCGGTTGGCTTCGGCGTAATTGGCATGGGTATTGTCGCCCGGGAGCCCGAGCAGCAGCGGCGGCACGCCGAAGGCGAGCGCGATCTCGCGCGCCGCGGACGCCTTCGTTTCCACGAAGTCCATGTCCTTGGGCGACAAGGACAGAGGCCGCCAGTCGAGGCCCCCTTCGAGAAGCAGCGGCCGCCCCGCATTGGACGCGCCCTGGTAGTTGGCTTCCAGCTCACCCTTGAGCCGTTCGAACTGCGCGTCGGTGAGCGTCGCGCCGCCGACCACGAGGGCTCCCGAAGGGCGCGCCGCATTGTCGAGCAGCGCCTTGTTCCAGGCTCCCGCCGCGTTGTGAATGTCGAGCGCCGTGGCGGCCGCCTCCATGGGCGACAGCCCGTAATGGTCGTCCGCCGGATGGAACAGGGTCAGGTGCAGGATGGAAGGCACCGCCTCTCCCTGCCCCATCGCGAACCGGACCGTCTCCGAGCCCACATGGTACTCGTAGGCGCAGGGCCACCCGTCACCGCCCGGCACCACGCGCATGCGGTCGGGCCGCAGCGCATAGAGCTCGGAGGGGGCGCCGTCCACGCCGACCGCCTCCACATAGGCGTTGCCCGACACCATCAGGTGTCCGTACACGCTCTCGAGAAAGCGTTGTCCGCCCTCCCGCGCGTTCGGCCGCGAGAGCAGCGACAGCAGCGGATGCACCGCCAGTTCGCGGCCGTCCTGCCTCAGGCACAGAGGCAGCGAGGCCGCCGATTCCGCAACGAGCCGCACGGCGCGATGCACGACGGCGTTCTTCTGAAATCCCTCGCGGGAGAGCGCCGCGTAATCGCGCGGCGTCCACACGGCGCGGCCCTCGAGGAAGAAGGCAGCGGCCGAATGCGCGCGCGAGGCCTTGGCTTCCGGCGACGCCCGGAACCAGCGGGTCAGTGTGGTCAGCATGAAAAGCTCCAGGATGACATGAGAGGGCAGGACGGCAGGCGCAATGCTCCCTCCGCGTCATGGCCGGATCAGGTCCGGCCATGACGCTTCGAACGCGCGCAGCCATGACGGGGCCGGCTCCGGCCTCAGAAGCGGAGCTGCTTTCACTCGGCTCGGAACCCGCGCGTGCTTCCTACGCGGCAACGACGCCGCGCATGGCGAGGTTCTCGGCGGCGACGACGTTCAAGAATCGCGCGGTCGGCTCGCTCTCCATCATCGGAGCCATGTCGCTCCACAACGCGCGGACCTGCGGCATGGCATCCTGCGCAGCCTTCTCGTCATCGAAGAGAGCAAGGACGAAGAACTCGCCATTGTCGTCCATCATCCCGATCCATTCCCGGAGACCCGGCTGGGCATAGATCTTGGCTTCGTTCTCGTCGCGCCAGCGACGCATGTCTTCCAACTTGTCGGGTTTGACGCGGAATGTCGTCAATCGTGCATACATGGCGGCCTCCTTCAGGAGGAAAACTGGCATCAGGCCAGCGCTGCACCGGATACGACGGGCGAAGTCTAGATCGTCTCGGACCGGTTGTGAACTCAAAAGCATTCTGCGGAACCCGGCCGGTCGGCGGCCCCGCACGGCTACAACACCCGCACCCGCGGCTCCCTCCTGTCCCGCAGCATCAGCTCGGTCAGCGCCCAGACGAGCGCATCCATGCGATCCGGCGAGCGTCCCGACGTGAGGCCGCCCGGGCCGAAATCGCAGAGTTCGTCCTCCAGCTCCGGCATGGCTCCCACATGGCGCACGCGGCCCTGCGCGTAGAGAACGGAGACGGGCTCCGCGCGCAGATATTTTCCGCGCGTCGCGCGCACGCTCGCCACGGGCACGGACGGATCGACCTCGCGGATCACGCCGGTCGCCATCTCGCCGCCCTGGTTCGTCTCGACGATGAGCGCATCGGCCTGAAGCCGCCGATAGAGGGCCACCGCCTTCGCTGCCCATTCGGGCGGCTTGAGGCCGGAGGCGGTCGCGTCCTCCAGCACATAGGCCGTGCCGCCGTCGTCCAGGCCCGCGGCGACGATGCCGCAGGCATCCGCGCGCCTGGACGACGACGCGGGCGGATCGACGGCGACGACGATGCGCATGAGAGGCGGCGCCGCATCCGCGCGACGGGTCTCGATCATCTCCCGCGTCCACAGGGCATCGGGGCGATCCTCGATGATGTCGCCGTCGAGTTCCTGCCGCCCGAGACGCGTTCCGGCATAGCGCCCCACGACCGCCTCGAGAAAGGCCGGTGCGAGATTGGCCGCATTGTCAGCCGTTCTGATGCGCGAGACCGCCACCGCCGGATCGGCGAGGAGCCGCTTCAGCAGCGGGATCGGCCGCGGCGTCGTGGTCACCATCTGGCGCGGATGCGCGCCGAGGCGCAGACCGAATTGCAGCATGTCCCAGGTTTCCTCCGCGTGCTTCCACTTGGCGAGCTCGTCCGCCCAGGCGGCCTCGAATTGCGGGCCGCGCAGGGAATCCGGATCCTCGGCGGAGAACACGTGCGCCACTGCGCCGTTGGGCCATTCCAGTTTGCGCAGGGACGGAGACCAGGCGGGGCGCTCATCGCGCGCATGGACGGCGAGAATGCCGGCGGGCCCCTCCACCATCACGTTGCGGGCGTCGGAAAAGGTCTCTCCGATGAGCGCGATGCGGTGCACCGGCGCGGGGGCGAAATCCGGCTCGCCCAGGGCGATGCCGCGCACCCATTCGGAGCCGGCGCGGGTCTTGCCCGCCCCTCGCCCGCCCAGCATGAGCCAGATCGTCCAGGGGGCGTGACGGCGGCTCAGGCCCGGCATGCGCTGCTCGGGGCGGCAGCGGATCGGCCAATGGCGCAGAAGCCGTTCGAGGTCGTGTTCAGATAAGGAGGCCATCGCCTCCGCGAGCCTCCTCCTCCGCGATAACCCGCTCAAGATGGCGAGCAAGCTCGTCGCGGAGGTCGTGGAGCGAGCGTCGCGGCTCTTCGAGCGCAGCGTCCTGACCTTCATCGCCCGGGACATCGCAAGGCGCGCCCGTCTGTGTGGAGTTCTGTCCGGCATCGGACATCCTGCCTTGTTGCAGAAGCAGCCGCGCGGCAGCCAGCGTCCTCGCGTAGGACGCGAGCATCCGGGCGGTCTTGTCATGATCGGTGGAGGGCGCCTCGTCGGCCTGCGACAGCGCCTCGATCCGCGCGCAGGTGGTCGCGACGAGGGTGCTGGCGGCATGGCGCAATCCGGTTTCGAACGCCAGGCGCGCCTCCTTGCGGCGCGCTTCCTCGGCCTCCCGTTCGCGGACCGCCGCCTCGCGCGACGGCCAGCCCCAGCGGCCGCGCAACTTGCGGAAGGTCCCGAGGCAGACGCCCAGATCCTTCGCGATGTCCTTGAGATCGACCTCCGGGCTGCAATAGGCCTCGTAGGCCCGCGCCTGGGCGGCGGCGGAAACGGCTTTGGCAGGACGCATGAAAAACCTCATCACAGGACGAGAGAAGGACGGCCCCGGAAGCCGGGGCGGCGTCGAGCAGGCCCCTTCACCATGGCCGGGCTCGTCCCGATCGTGGCGATAAGGAACGGGAACGTCAAAACTGGTTCCGCCAGGCGAGAGGGCCATGCAGGCCCGGCATCGCGGGACCGAAGCCGCGCCGGCCCAACAAAAAACCGCCCAAGCGGAGCTCGAGCGGCGGAGGTCGTATTCAACGCAATGAAGCCGGGCGGGGTTTCATTCACACTTCGTCAGCGTTCACGTTTTGTACTCTATCAGCGTTGCGCTGTCAAGCGCCTTTTGGAGGCCCTCTCCATCAGCGGCCCTCACCGAGAACCACATCGACCGCGATCATCTCGTGGTCCGAGACGGGCTGTCCCTTCGCGTCCAGGGAAGGGATGACCTGCGGGTTCTCCGCCCGCGCGCCGCGCACGAAAAGCCAGTCGAGTTTTCCGAACGGACGCGGGTGCGTCTTCGACGGGCCGTCGCGCTGAGTCGGCGCCGCCCGATTCGCCTGGACCCACGAAAAACCTGCCTCCCTCAGATCGGCGAAGAGCGGTTCGCAGCGCTCCGGCTCTTCCAGCATCAAGCGCCGCTCGTCCGCGCCTCTCGGAAGGGCCTTCGTGTTGAGATCCCCGCCGACGATGCAGGCTTCCCCCGGCGCGATCCGCTCCAGGGCGAGCAGCAGATTTCGGATCTGCGATTGCCGGTCGGCGGGATCGGTCTTGCTTTCGAGATGCAGGCTCACGACCCACAGGGGGCGCGGCGCGTGGGCCACGCGCGCGGCCAGGGCGATTCGTCCGCCGATCCGCCGCTGGGCGCCTTCGTACCCCGTGAACCAGCGGCCGCTCTCTTCGAGCGGAATCACGTGCGGACGCTCGAACAGGAGCCTCCCCACGATGGCGTTCCCATGGAGCGCGCAGAGGTTGCGCTCCCCCGCGTGGCGGCGCATCTCCTGCCCGTCGCCGAGGTCGAGCTCCACGAACTCGACGCCGAAAAGGTAGCCCTCGCCCGTCGAGGCGACGAGTTCGCGAATCGTGTGGGCATTGCCTGATCGGGCCATGCCGACATCGACCTCGCTCAAGAGCAGGACATGCGCTCCGGCCCGGTCCGAAAGCTGCCTGACCGCCTCCGGCCGCGTCAGCCGCTCGGCATTGAGGGCGGCGATCCGCAGGCGCCGGGGGCAGGATATCGGGTTTCGCGGCGGCTGCATCTCGAGGCTGTGAAAAGCTTCGATCCGGCTCATGAAACCCCGATGCCCCGAAGGATCGGGGGCGGTCCGGCGCGCCTCTTCCAGCAAGGCGGCATCCGGACAGGGAAGATCAGCGACGCTCCGGTCGATCAAAGGACGCAAGCGCAATCTCCCTCCGCGTTTCCGGTTCACGACCGGCAGATAGCGCATCCCGCCCCGGCCGCGAGCGGCAGCGTCCAGAAAAATTCCGGGTGGGATTAGGAACTTCTTTGTCACTTTGGGATTATTAGGCTGCACAAGAATAAGCCGGGAGAAGGCCCATGCTCGCTTGGGCTACGATCATCGCGCTCGTCGTGAGCGCGCTTTTCTATGTCGCCGATCCTGCAGCCGTCGCGGTGAGCATCGCGGAGCTGGCAGGCGTGATCGCGCTGTTCGCCATCGTCTGCGCGGCAGAGGCCTTCAGCGTACCGAAGCGCTGATCCTCTCGAGGCGCCGCCCGCAATCCCCGAGCGGATTGCGGGGCATGGATCGCTTTTTCGATTGTTGCCCTGTCCCCTTTTCATGGCGTCCGACAGGGAGGCTCGCGGATTGCATCCGAAACGCAATGTGATTATGTTTCATCGCATGAACGTTTCGCGCTCCGCTCTCACTCGACCTCCTGATCAGCAGAAGCTCTCGGGCGCTCTCGTCATCCCGAATGCCGGCAGACCGACCCAGGGCACGACTGGCGACGCGACTCAGCCCGCAACGGCCGGACCGGCCGGCATGAATGCTCACGGGGGCTTGGCCGTCATTCTCGAAGGGATCGGCGACGCCTTCTATTCGCTCGATGGCGAATGGCGGTTCACCTACATCAACAGGGCGGCGCAGGACCATTTCGGCGTACCGGCCCAAAGCATGCTCGGCCGCGTCATCTGGGACATCTTCCCCCATTCCGAGGGAACGGACCTGCGCAGGCGCTACGAGGACGTCTTCCGTACGGGCCTCGCGGCCTCGTTCGAATCCAAAGCCGTAAGCGCGCCCGACCGTCACCTGGAGTTCAGGGTGTTCCCCTATGACGGGGGGATCGCGGTGAGCTTCCGCGATTGGACGGAGCGCCGCAAGGCGGAGGAATACCTGCGGGAGAGCCAGGCCCAACTGAGCGCCCTTGCCGACAACCTGCCGCTCGGCATGGTCTACCAGATGAAGGACGCGGACGATTTCTTCGACCGCCGCTTCATCTATGTCTCCGCGAGCTGCGAGCGGATCAACGGCATTCCGGCCGAGCGCGCGATCGACGATCCGGCGGCACTCTACGATCTCCTCCTGCCCGAGTTTCGGGAGCCCGTCTTCCAGGCCCAGATCGAATCCCATGCCACGGGAAGGCCCTTCGACATGGAGGTCGCCATCCGCCACGGCGCGACGGGAGAGCTGCGGTGGCAGCGGATCGTGGCCACGCGCCGGATGCTGCCCGGCGGCGATGCGGTGTGGGATGGCCTGCAGATCGACATCACCGATCACAAGCGCGCCGAAGATCACCTTCGGCTCCTTGTGAACGAGCTCAACCACCGGGTGAAGAACACGCTCGCAACCGTCCAATCCCTCGCGGTCCAGAGCTTCAGTCGGCTCGCTTCGCACCATGACGACGAACTGCGCGCGGCCCGCGGCGCCTTCGAGGCGCGCCTGTTCGCGCTCGCGCGCGGCCACGATGTTCTCACGCGGGAGAACTGGGAGGGCGCGAACCTCGCGGACGTCCTGGCCGAAGCCTGCGCCCCCTACACGACCGGCGCCGCGGAGCGCATGAGGATCGAGATGGAAGGGTCCGATCTGCGCATTGCGCCGCCGATGGCCCTCAGCCTGTCCATGACCCTGCACGAGCTTTTCACCAATGCGCTCGAATACGGCGCCCTGAGCAATTCATCCGGGCGGATCCGCCTTTCCTGGTCGACCCTCGCGGCCCCGGCCGGACAGCGCCTGATCGTGCGCTGGGAAGAACGTGGCGGGCCTCCGGTCAGCCCTCCGCGACGGGCGGGATTCGGCTCCCGGCTGATTCAGAAGGGCTTGGCCCGCGAGCTCAACGGCTCCGCCCACATCGACTACGACCCGGCAGGGTTGATCTGCACCATCGACGTGCCCCTGCAAGAGCCTGTTTCCTGAGCGTCCCGGAAGCGGTTTTCACAAGGCACCTCAGCCATTGGTCGATAACGGCACGATACCTCCTTGCAGGATGAACGAAATTAAGTGTCAATACCGGCAAGTGACAAAAGTCACGACCTTGGGAGGAGAACAGAACACATGAAGCGTCGTCAGTTTCTACAGGCCGCTACAATCGGTGCCGCCTCGACGGCGGTCGCAGCGCCCGCCATCGCCCAGTCGATGCCGGAGCTGAAATGGCGCATGCAGTCCGGTTTCCCGAAATCCCTCGATACGATCTACGGCGCGGCCGAAGTGATCGCGAGGTTCGTGTCGGAAGCCACCGACGGAAAGTTCCAGATCCAGCCCTTCGCGGCGGGCGAGATCGTCGGCACGCCCCAGGTGGCCGATGCCGTGGGCAACGGCACCATCGAGTTGGGCCATACCTGCTCCTATTACTATTTCGGCAAGGATCCGACCTTCGCCATCGGCACGGCCCTACCGTTCGGCCTCAATGCCCGCCAGATGAATGCCTGGCTCTATCACGGCGGCGGCAACGACCTGCTGAACGAGTTCTATGCCAAGCACAATCTGTACGGCATGCCCGCCGGCAACACCGGCGTCCAGATGGGCGGGTGGTTCCGCAAGGAAATCAAGACGATCGAGGACCTCAAGGGCCTCAAGATGCGCATCGCCGGCCTCGCCGGTCAGGTCATGACCAAGCTCGGCGTCGTGCCGCAGCAGATCCCCGGCGGCGACATCTATCCCTCCCTCGAGCGCGGCACCATCGATGCCGCCGAGTGGGTGGGCCCCTACGACGACGAGAAGCTCGGCTTCTCCAAGGTGGCCCCCTACTACTACTATCCGGGCTTCTGGGAAGGCGGCCCCGCCATCCACCTTTTCGTCAACAATGCCAAATGGAAGGAGCTGCCGAAGGCCTATCAGACCATCCTGACGGCCGCCGCAGGCTATGCCAACAACGACATGCTGGCCAAGTACGACGCCCGCAATCCGGCCGCTCTGCGCCGCCTGCTCGGCGCCGGGACGCAGCTGCGCCCCTTCTCGCAGGAGATCATGGAATCCGCGTACAAGGCCGCCAACGAGGTCTACGATGAGGTCTCGGCCAAGAATTCCGACTTCAAGAAGATCTTCGAGAGCGTCCGCGGCTTCCGCAACGAGGAATACCTCTGGTTCCAGGTGGCCGAATATGCCTACGACACCTTCATGATCCGCGCCCGCGCTCGCGGCTGAGCCGACCGGCATCGATCCTGAGTGGGGCGGCCGTGTGCCGCCCCTTTTTTCCGGGCCCCGCGTTTCCCACATTGGCTCCTCCGGCTGTCCGCCCCACGTCCTCGCGAGGGCAGATGGCGGCATTGCGAAGGAACAATCGGGCTCATGCGCTGGACAGTACGGATCAGCTTTCTTCTTTTCCTGGCCTGGGCGGCCTTCATGGCCTCGCCCTTCGTGGCTCTCTACGATCTGAGCAAGGCCGTCGAAGCCGGAGATGCGAACAGGATTGAGGAGCGTGTGAACTTCCACGCCTTGCGAACCTCTCTCTCCCGCCAGATTCTCGGCGAGTACCTGGAAGACCAGGATCTTCAGGGAACCGAGCTGGACCTGGCGACCGAGGCGGGAGCCGCCGCTCTCAATCCCGTCGTGGAGCGGCTCGTTACGCCCCAGGCTTTGATCGACCTGTTCAAGGACGGCTGGCCCGAGCGGGCCGCGGGACGCAGCTCGGAGGGCGCAGCCATTGCCCCTCGCCTCGATATCGGGTCCCTCCGGCAGGCGTGGAAAACGTTTCTCCTCTCGGAATCCCAGGGCTTCCGGAGCGTCACGATCCCCGTCCCGGTGGATCGGCCGAAAGACGAGCAGTTCAGGATTACCATGCGCCTGCGATACACGACGTGGCGCCTGACCGGCATCGATCTCCCGGCCCCGTTGCGGGAGGAGCTCGTCAAACGCGCGGCCGTGGCCGCGCGGTAAGCTCCCTCACTCGCCGAACACTCGCAGGACACCAAAAAGCCCGCCTCATGCGCTGGCGGGCTTTTTGGTGTCCTGGCGCGGCATCTCTTGGCGCGGCATCTCTTGGCGCGGCATCTCTTGACACAGACAGCCTCCCCTCCCTTCCGCAATCATCTGCAAAAGGAGCGAAGTAATCACTATTGATGAGCAATCATCCAACCGACAGCCACCAGAGG
>JAPSLB010000055.1:0-4175 GCA_031181145.1 Microvirga sp. | reverse complement strand
TGGCGCGGCATCTCTTGGCGCGGCATCTCTTGACACAGACAGCCTCCCCTCCCTTCCGCAATCATCTGCAAAAGGAGCGAAGTAATCACTATTGATGAGCAATCATCCAACCGACAGCCACCAGAGGAAACACGGCGCCAAGCAAAAAGCAGATCACGTTCGAAGTCATTACATGACACCTCCTTCTATACCTTCAACCGCCCGCCCCCTTTTACGTTCCTCTCAGCGACATAAACTCCTAATAGACATTTTTTACAGCCAAGCATGAACCAAGTCGGCGCTTCTGTTACGCACCCTGTCTTTCGAGGGAACCCGGCTTTGCCGTTTCCATTGTCCCGGTGACGAGGCAGAGGACGGCTGATGGACGAGGACGGATATCCCTTTCGCAGGATCATGGGCGACGCCGAGTTCGTGCGGAAAACCCTGATCGTCTTGGGTCTGATCCTGCTGGCTCTCCTGCTCTGGAAGCTCGCCGATGTGCTTCTCCTGGCCTTCGGGGCCGTTCTCGTCGCGATCATCCTGCACTCTCTCGCCGACCTGCTCGCACGCTATCTTCGCGTGGCCGAGCGCTGGAGCCTGAGTGTGGCCGCCCTTCTGATCTTCACGATCTTCCTGCTCCTGGCGGTGATGTTCGGCACACAGATCCGCTCACAGCTCGCGAACGTGGCCGAGCAGCTGCCCTTCGCCATCGACAATTTCAGCAAGAATCTCGGCTTCGGGGCCGTCACGGACAATCTCAACGAGATGCTGCGCGATGTGCCCAGCGGCGGCATCGCCTCACGGCTGGCCGGGATCGGCGGCACGATCCTCGGCGCCCTGACGAACCTCGTTCTTGTGATCGTGGCGGGTGTGTACATCGCAGCCTCGCCGCGGACCTATCTTCAGGGGGCGATCAAGCTCTTCCCCATTCGCCATCACCAGCGAGTCGAAAGCTCGCTCCGCGCTTCCGGCGAGGCCCTGAGGCTTTGGCTCGCCTCGCAACTCATCGCCATGACCTGCGTGGGCATTCTCTCCGCCCTCGCCTATTGGTGGATCGGCCTGCCCTCACCCTTCGCCCTCGGCCTCATTGCGGGCCTGGCGGATTTCATCCCCTTCCTGGGACCCTTCCTGGGAGCGGCTCCCGCCGTGCTGATCGCCTTCACGGTGAGCGGCGAGGCCGCCCTTTGGACGGTCCTGGCCACCCTCGTCATTCAGCAGATCGAGGGCAACGTCATCCAGCCGCTGGTGACGCAGAACATGATCACCACGCCTCCGGCCTTGGCGCTCTTCGCGATTCTGATCGGCAGCGTCCTGTTCGGCACGCTCGGGCTGATCTTCGGCTTTCCTCTGGCTGTGGTCGTGTTCGTCCTGGTGAAGAAGCTCTATGTCCGTGAAACCTTGGGCGAGCCTACGACGGTGCCGGGTGAGGACAAGGCGGACCAGGTCGAGAGCGGCGGCTAGAATCGTACCTGACCGGCGGACCTGCACTTGTGCGCCTTTCGGCATCAAAGATTCCCCCGCCGGTTCTGCGCGGATGCGAGGTCCAGCCTGCGGGAGACCCCGATGGCATCGAGGAATGCTTCATCGTGGCTGACCACCAGCAGCGCGCCGTCATAGGCCCGCAATCCCGCCTCGACCGCCTCGATGGAGTCGATGTCCAAATGGTTGGTCGGCTCGTCAAGGATCAGGAGGGAGGGCGGGGTCGGCCCGCCCAGCACGCAGGCCAGGCCAGCCCGCAGCAATTGCCCGCCGCTGAGGCTGGAGACGACCTGTAGGGCCGCATCGGCCCGGAACATGAACCGGGCGAGTGCCGCCCGGCAGGCATTCTCGTCCGCCTGCGGATTGAGGCGCCGGAAATTGTCCCGGATCGAGGCCGACGGATCGAGAAGGCTCACCTGCTGGTCGAACATCGCGAAGCCTGTCATGACCCGCACGGTTCCGGTCAAGGGCCGCAAACGCCCGGTGACGAGCGCCAGGAGCGTCGTCTTGCCGGAGCCGTTCGGCCCGACGATGGCGACGCGCTCCGGCCCGGTGATGGCAAGGGAGAGACCTTTGACGACGGGCCGCTCCGGCTCGTAACCGGCGCTCACGGCGTCGATCGTCAGGACCGCCTTGCCGGATGGCAGGTTTGTCGGGGGGAGAACGACGGAGAGCGGCTGAAGGACTTCGATGCGCTCGCGAGCGGAGGCGGCAGCCTCGAGAGCCTGCGCGCGACGCCGCTCTGCGAGACGGGCATTCTCACCGCCCGTGTCCTCGCTTCGGTCCTTGCGCATCCCTGCGAGGATCCGCGGCATGTCGCCCTTTGCACGCTTCCTTCGGCCCGCGCGGTCCTTGCGCGCTTTCCTCTCGGTGGTCTCCTGCGCCCTTCGGTCGATCTCGTCGACGCGCCTCTCGGCGTCCGCCAGATCGCGCCGTGCCGCAGCGAGCTCGAGGGTCTTGCGCTCGCGGTACCGGCTCCAAGAGCCGCCGTAGCGCGTGGCTCCGAGCGAGGTCAGCTCGACGATGGCGTCCATGGTTTCGAGCAGTTCCCGGTCATGGCTGACGATGATCGTCCCGCCCCGCCAATGGGCGAGAAGATCGATCACCGCCGCGCGTCCCTCCCGGTCGAGGTTGTTCGTCGGCTCGTCGAGCAGCAGGAAGTCGGGCTCCGCGAAGACGAGCGCGGCAAGGCGTGCCCTTGTGCCTTGTCCACCCGACATCGTTGCCAAGCGCGTTTCGGGACACGCATCGAGCCCGACCCGGCCAAGGGCGGAGGCGATTCGGGCCTCCAGCGTCCAATCGGCGTCCGCAAGCTCTTCGGCGGTGGCTTCACCGCGCTCGGCGCGGCGAAGGAGCGCCAGCGCCTCGGTGATGCCGAACAGGTCCGCGACCGTTTCGCCCGGATCGACCTGAACGGTTTGGCGCAGGATACCCAGGCTGCCGTTGACGGCGACCGTGCCGGAGGAAGGGCGCAGCTCGCCGGAGACCAGCTTGAGAAGCGTGGTTTTGCCGATGCCGTTGCGGCCGACGAGACCCGTTCGTTCCGGGCCGAAAGTCAGCTCGATATCGGCCAGGAGAGCACGACCGTCAGGCGTGGACCATGAAAGTTTGGAGAGGATGATTGACGCAGGCATGGATCTGAACGTTCCCGATGGCAAAGCAGAGCGGCAGTGCTGTCGGGTCGAGATCCATGGGTGCCCACATCCTGTTCGATATGACGCATCCAGGGGTCGGGCGTCACGTGGCTGATATACAGTGGCAGCCTGCTGGCCGCAAGTTCCCTGATCGGAGCGCGAGGCAGCTCCGGTCCGGCGGTCTTTGCCGCCGGAGACCCCGCTAGAGCATCGGACCCGAAAGGGGAATCAGCTTCGGGCCCCATCCGATGCTCCAGCCCCTAAGCAGCGCATCGTCCTTGGCGGAAAACCGGGTCCACTGTTTCGCACGATGCGCTAGCTGCCGACTTCCTCCATCGGCCAGTCGGTGAGGCGCTCGAGGAGTTCGGCGAGGCTGAACTCCTCCTCAGGCCCCGCGACCCGGTCCCGCACGGATACGCCCGCCGCATGGACCGTTTCGGGACTTCCCGAGACGAGAGGATGCCACCAGGGCAGATCCCGCCCCTCGGCCACGAGACGATAGGCACAGGTGTGCGGCAGCCAGGACAGGCCGCGCACGGTCTCCGGCGTCAGGCGCACGCAGTCGGACACCTTGGCCTGCCGATTCTCATAGTCGCGGCAGCGGCATGTCCCGTCGTCGAGAAGCGTGCAGGCCACATCCGTGTAGAGAACCTCGCCCGTGTCCTCGTCCTCGAGCTTGACCAGGCAGCAGCGTCCGCAGCCGTCGCACAGGCTCTCCCACTCGTCGAGACTCAACGACTCGAGCGTCTTCACGCGCCAGAAGGGCTGCTCCTCGGGCTGGGAGCCAAGTGTGGGTGCGGTTCGGGACATGCGGTTTCTTGGGGTCTGTTTGCGGCGGTTTGAAGGAGACGTGCGACACCGCACATCTACAAACCTTTTCCCCCGAAGGGGTAGATCTCATTTGAACCGGAGAAGCTGTTCGCGAGTTGTTGATAAAGCATTCCGTAACGTGCAAACGTTGCCGTTAGGGAACCAAACGATCATAAGCAGGATATCAGGTTTCCTGACCCGCCCCGAAGGACCGACGTGCGCCCGCAACCCTCCATCCCCCTCTCGACACGGATCAAGCGTGCCGCGCTCTGG
>JAPSLB010000092.1 GCA_031181145.1 Microvirga sp. | reverse complement strand
TGGTGAGCGCGCTGGGACTCGAACCCAGGACCCTCTGATTAAAAGTCAGATGCTCTACCGGCTGAGCTACGCGCTCCCAGAGGTGAGCCCGAAATAGGGGCTCTTTGGTGGTGGGTCAATCGAAAAGCCCCGGTTTGGAGCCGAAATCCTCAATTCGGCTCCTAAATGTCCAGTTTTCCACGACCTAAACGGTGATCGCTCCTGTCACCCCTCCGCCGGCATGGCGATGTTGTCGGCATGCTGACCGATTTCGGCCTTGCTGTCCCGCTCGCCCCGGACCCAGCCTTCCTTGATCTCGCCGATATGGTCTTCGAGTCGGCCTTCCGCGATGGCCTTGCGCAAGCCGGCCATCAGCTCCTGATAATAGGCCAGGTTGTTCCAGGTCAGCAGCATCATGCCCAAGATCTCGTTCGAACGGACGAGGTGATGGAGATAGGCTCGGCTATACGTGTTCGAGGCCGTGCATTTCGAGCTTTCGTCGAGGGGACGCGTATCCTCGGCGAAGCGGGCGTTTCGCAAGTTCATGCGGCCGTGCCTGGTGAAGACCTGGCCGTGCCGTCCGGCCCGGGTGGGCATGACGCAGTCGAACATATCGACTCCCCGACGCACCGCCTCGACGATGTCGTCCGGCGTACCGACCCCCATGAGGTAGCGTGGCTTTTCCCTGGGCATGTGCGACTCGACGGTCTCGATCATGCGCAGCATCACATCCTGCGGCTCGCCTACGGCCAGGCCGCCGATGGCGTAGCCTTTCAGGTCCATGGCGGCAAGTTCTCGCGCGCTTTCGATGCGCAACCGCTCCACAGCCCCGCCCTGGACGATGCCGAACATGGCCTTGCCCGGCTGCTCGCCGAACGCGATGCGGCAGCGCTCCGCCCAGCGGAGCGACAGGCGCATGGCGCGCTCCGCCTCTTCGTCCGAGCACGGCAGGCGGACGCATTCGTCGAGCTGCATCTGGATGTCGGAACCGAGAAGCCCCTGGATCTCGATGGAGCGCTCCGGCGACATGAAGTGCTTCGAGCCGTCGATATGAGACTGGAAGGTCACGCCGGTTTCGTCGACCTTCCTCAGCGCCGACAGCGACATGACCTGGAAGCCGCCGGAATCGGTGAGGATCGGATAGGGCCAGTTCATGAACTCGTGCAGCCCGCCGAGGCGCGCCACACGCTCGGCGCCAGGGCGAAGCATGAGGTGATAGGTGTTGCCCAGCACCACGTCCGCGCCGAGGGCCTTCACCTGATCGGGATACATGGCTTTGACCGTGGCCGCCGTGCCCACGGGCATGAAGGCGGGTGTGCGGATGACGCCCCGGGGCATCCGGATCTCGCCGGTGCGTGCCGCGCCGTCGGTCTTGTTGACGGTGAAGGTGAAGTTCTCGGTGGTCATTCGGTCCTCATGGGATCGGCTCAAGCCCCTGCGGGCACGAAGAGCAGAAATGGAGCGTCAGCGCCGGAAGAGCAAACTCGCATCGCCGTATGAGTAGAAACGATAGCCGGTTGCAATGGCGTGGACATAGGCCGCGCGCATGCGATCGAGCCCGGCAAAGGCGGATACCAACATGAACAGGGTCGAGCGCGGCAGGTGGAAATTGGTCATCAGAACGTCCACGGCCTTGAATCGATAGCCGGGGGTGATGAAGATCGCCGTATCGCCGGAAAAGGGCGCAACGGTGCCGTCCTCGCGGGCGGCGCTCTCGAGAAGGCGCAGGGATGTGGTCCCGACCGCCACGATCCGCCCTCCCCGCGCCCGTGCCTCGTTGAGGGCCTGCGCGGTGTCCTCGGTGATCGTCCCCCATTCCGCATGCATGCGGTGCTCTTCGGTATCCTCCGCCTTCACCGGCAGGAAGGTGCCCGCGCCCACATGCAATGTTACGAACCGGCGGGAGATCCCGCGCTCGTCGAGACGGCGGAACAGCTCATCGGTGAAATGCAGGCCGGCGGTCGGGGCCGCGACCGCGCCTTCGTCCTTGGCATAGACCGTCTGGTAATCGGTCCTGTCCTTCTCGTCCGTTGCGCGTTTCCCCGCGATGTAGGGCGGCAGCGGCAGCTCGCCGAGGCGGGCGATGGCCTCGTCGAGGAAGGGGCCGGAAAACGAGAAGCGCAGCGCCACATCGCCGCCCTCGCCTTTCTCGACGACTTCCGCATCGAGGCGGACGAGCTCGCAAGCCGTGCTCTCGGATTCCTCGCCGAAGCGAATGCGGTCGCCCACGTTCAGCTTCTTGGCCGGACGCGCGAAAGCGCGCCAGCGGTCGGCGCCCTCCCGCTTGTGCAGCATGATCTCGACCCGCGCGGCGGTTTCCTCGCGCATGCGCAGTCCGTAGAGCCGCGATGGGATGACCTTGGTGTCGTTGAGCACAAGCACGTCGCCGGGTTGCAGCAGATCCGGCAGATCCCGGACGATCCGGTCCTCGAATGCGCTCTCGGGCCTGACGACCAGCATGCGCGCGGAATCCCGCGGCTCCACGGGGCGCAGCGCAATGCGTTCGTCAGGCAGGTCAAAGTCGAAGAGGTCGACGCGCATGATGTTTCAAACCTGAATGTTACCGCCCGCCAATCCGCAAAACCAACCCGATGCCGATTTCTGAGTCTTGTGAGCCACTCTCCACGGATACCGCATCCACTGCATATTCGGTCTGGTTTGCAACAAGCGCGCAGCAAGACTTGCTTTTTTACTTTTTATGTTATTAAGTTGCATTTCAACGCTTTGTGAGACGCCCCTGTGCAAAACGATGAAAACCAGCCGCAAAAGAAGCCCATCCCCCTTCATGCATTCTGGCCGGATGTGAAGACGGAAAAAGGCATGAAGGATGCTGTCAAGGCCGGAGCCTTCACCTTTGCCTACATCGCCTTTTCCTACGCTCTCTCGACGGCCTATACCCTCTTCGCCGGCCGGCACCTGGTGGGCGCCCTTGAAGACAATTATGAACTCATTGGCGTGCAGGTTCTCAACGTCGTGATGATCATCATGGCCAGCGTTCTGGCATGGTTGCTGCTGAAGCAGCAGAGCCTCGTCGTGGCTGCCATCGGCCTGGCTTGGATCGTGGCCGAGGTCGCCATGAAGATGATGTACGCGCCCGGACAGGGCGTGGTGATCGCC
The DNA here is from genome assembly GCA_031181145.1 of Microvirga sp. Taxonomy (GTDB): domain Bacteria; phylum Pseudomonadota; class Alphaproteobacteria; order Rhizobiales; family Beijerinckiaceae; genus Microvirga. The sequence goes on along the minus strand of JAPSLB010000092.1, from coordinate 567 downwards.
ATCATCGCCCTGCTCTTCAGCATCAACGGCGTGCGTGGCACGTTGGCTGCCAAGCGCAAATCCGAGCAACCGCCCGTCCAAGCCTAAGGCCAGAAGCCCATGAAAGCCCCCCAACATGGGGGAGCTTCTGGAATGCGCCTGTGAAGCCCGATCTCAAGCCGCGTCGGCAGCGACCTTCAAGGAGACGATGCGATCCGGATCGCGCACAGGCTCGCCGCGCTTGATCTTGTCCACGTTCTCCATGCCCTCGGTGACCTTGCCCCACACCGTGTACTGCTTGTCGAGGAAGCGGGCATCGTCGAAGCAGATGAAGAACTGCGAATTGGCGGAATGCGGCTGGTTGGTGCGCGCCATGGAGCAGGTGCCGCGCACATGCGGCTCGGCATTGAACTCGGCCTTCAGGTCCGGCAGGTCGGATCCGCCGGTGCCGGTGCCGTGGGGGCAGCCGGTCTGGGCCATGAAGCCCTCGATCACCCGATGGAAGGCGATCCCGTCATAGAAGCCCTGGCGAGCCAGGGTCTTGATGCGCTCCACATGGCCGGGGGCGAGATCCGGGCGCAATTCGAT
>JAPSLB010000054.1 GCA_031181145.1 Microvirga sp. | reverse complement strand
TGGTGCCCAGGAGAGGACTCGAACCTCCACGGCTTTCACCACTGGTACCTGAAACCAGCGCGTCTACCAATTCCGCCACCTGGGCATGCCTGTTCGGCGAGGCTTCGTTTACGGCGCTTCTCGGGCCACGTCAATCACTGAAAATGCATCCGATGCGCTTTCTTGGCGCGACGCCCCTTCACAGGGGGTCGGCGTTTGACTAGAGACATGGCTCAATTCATGGCCAAGTCATTGATCGGACAAATCCTTGACTGGCCCGTCCCTTGAGCGGTCAGTCCCATGTGACCAGGAGGATTTCATGATCGGCGCCCTTCGCACGCCTGAGCAGCAAATAGTCACGGTCTTCGGCGGATCGGGCTTTCTCGGCCGCTACGTGGTCAGCCTCCTGGCCAAGCGCGGCTATCGCGTGCTGGTGCCCACCCGTCAGCCGAATCTCACCAATTTCCTGCCCATGGGCAAGGTGGGCCAGGTACATCCGATCCAGGCCAATATCCGCCATCCCGACTCGATCAGGAATGCGGTGATGCGGGCCGACCATGTGATCAATCTCACCGGCATCCTGCAGGAAAGCGGCCGCCAGACCTTCGAGGCGGTGCATGCAGAGGCGCCCCGCCTCATTGCAGAAGCCGCCGGGAAGGCGGTGTCCTTCATCCATGTCTCGGCCCTCGGCGCCGACGCCGGTTCCGAATCGGCCTATGCCCGCTCCAAGGCGGCAGGCGAAGCCAATCTCCTGAAGGTCCGGCCGGATGCGGTGATCCTGCGCCCATCGGTCCTGTTCGGGCCCGGCGACAACACCTTCAACCGTTTCGCGTCGCTTGCCCGCATGCTCCCCGTGCTGCCGCTGCCGGGCGCCGATACCCGCTTCCAGCCGGTCTATGCGGGCAACGTGGCCGAGGCCATCGTGCGGGCGGTGGACGGCACGGTGAAGCCGGGCATCTACGAGCTCGGCGGCCCCGAGATCCGCACCCTGGGCCAGATGATGGAATTCGTCTGCGAGGTCACCGAACGCAAGCGCGCCATCGTGCCCGTGCCGAACGCCGTCGCCCGGTTCCAGGGCACGGTCATGGGAGCGCTCGACAAGCTCACCCTCGGCCTTCTGCCGGACGAGATCGTCACCACCCATGACCAGGCGATCTTGCTCGAAACGGACAACGTGGTGTCCGAGGCCGCCATCGCCGAGGGCCGCACCCTCGAGGGAATCGGCGTGACGCCCACCACCATCGAGGCCATCGTGCCGTCCTACCTGGTGCGCTTCCGCAAGACCGGCCAGTTCGACCTCAAGCGCAATGCCGCCGCCACGACGCCGGACCTGCTGGCGCCGCGATCAGGGGACGAATCCTCCGACTTCCGGCCGGAGCGGGCGTCCGGCCCGGCCGCGGTCGAGCCGCCGAGCGCGGTGAGAAACACACACTAGAGAACCGGCTCGTTCTTAGCGGACCTCCGGTTCCCGCCATGCGCTAGCGCGCCTCGATCGACGCATTGTCCTCGTGGCGATGCCGGAGCCGCCTCGCCGGATCCCGCATGAGCCGCTTGTGCAGGTGGACCATCATCGCTGCGCCGAAGATCGGGGTGATGAGGTTGAGCACCGGCACGAGGATGAGCCCCGCCAGAACGACGCCACCTGCCAGCACCGTGCCCCGGTGCTCCGAGCGCAGGCGTTTGACGTCCTCCGGCGACCAGAAGCGGCCCGCCGCCAGCTCGAAATACTCACGACTCAAAAGGTAGGCGTTGGCCGCGAAGAACACGCCGATGTTGACCCCCGGCACGAAGAGCAGGAGCAGGGCGACGAGGTTCACCGCCAGGGAGAGAGCCCCGAAGCGCAGACCGTAAAGAATGGCCTTTCCGAAGGGCAGGGCCCGGCCCGGCGGATCGGCCGGATAGTCCTTGCGCTCCACCACCTCGGCCACGTCGTCGAGAAAGTAGCCCGCGACGACGGCGGAGACCGCGGGCAGCAGATAGGCGAGCGCGACGAAGAGGCCGAAACCCGCCAGGAGGAACGCAAGGGTATCGAGGATCGGATAGGTCTCGCTCAGGTGATACCCGGCAAGGAATGCATCGAGGAGCCGCGTCAGCCCGACCCAGACCAGCGCCAGCAGCGCCACGGTGAGGCCGATGGACTTCCATAGGATGCGCCGGAGCGCCGGGGAAAACACATCGCGGGCCGCCGCGACAACCGTCTGGATCAGCATGTCTCGTTCGTCTTTCCGAAGCATCGGGCGCGAAGGCAAATTCCCCTCCGGGCCCGCCCGATGCCCCTCGTTAAGATAGTGCCGCCTCGCCGGAGGAGGCGTGGCCTTTACTTATGGACGAACCTCTCGGATCGCGAGAGGGTGCAGGAGAATGGAGACTATCCGTGCCGCTCGACAGCCAGCCCGCCGTCAACATCCCTCAGGCCCCCGACGTGGTGATCGTCGGGGCCGGCAGCGCCGGCATCGCGGCGGCGCGGCGGCTGCTCGCCGAGGGGCTCACGGTCGCCGTGCTGGAGGCGCGGGACCGGATCGGGGGGCGCGCCGTCACGCGCATCTTCAAGGGGCATCCCGTGGATCTCGGCGCCCACTGGCTTCATGCCGGGCCGATCAATCCGCTCGTGAAGCTGGGCTTCGCCCGGGGCGAGCCTCTGAGACGGGCGCCGACGGAGGGGCATTTCTATGTGCGCGGCAGGCCCGGAAGCCGGGCCCAGTCCGCCGCCCTCGTCCGCGCCTTCGCCCGGGCCGACCGGGCGATGACCCAGGCCGCCAGGAACGACGAAGACCGCCCTGCCGCGAAGGCCCTGCCGCCGGGCATGGGCCCGCAGGGCCGCCGCGTCCGCGACATCCACGGCCTCGTGTCGGGACGGCCGCTCGACGAGGTGAGCCTGCACGATTTCCCGAGCATGGAATATGCCGACAACCTGTTCATCGCGGGGGGCCTGGGCAGCTATGTGGCAAGGCTCGGCCGCTCCCTGCCGGTCCGCCTGCGCACCGTCGTTCATGCCATCGACTGGTCCGGACCGGGCGTGCGGGTCGAGAGCTCCGCCGGAACCGTTCAGGCGAAAGCCGCCATCGTCACCACGCCCATGGCCGTGCTGCAGGCGGGCGCGATCCGCTTCGCGCCCGCCCTGCCCGAGCCTGTGCGGCAGGCGATCCACGGCTTTCGCCCGGGCGTCTACGAGCACGTGATCCTGCACTGGCCCGGTGCGCCCTTCCAAGGTCCGGACCGGCTCGCGACGCTCGCCGGAACCCGCCGCTCCCCGCCGGGCCTTCTCACGCGCATCGACAACACCCCGTTTCATTTCTTCGAGCTCGATCTGCCCCATGCGGCGCAGTTCGACCGGCGCGACGCCCATGCGCCCGCCCGTTTCGCCAGGGAAGTTCTGGCGGAGCATTTCGGCGCTCGCGCCATCCGCAATCTCAGCGTGATGCATGCCACCGCCTGGCGGAACGATCCCTGGTCGCGGGCGTCCTGGGCGGTTGTTCCGCCGGGCCTCGCGTCCATCCGCGACGCCTTGAAGGCTCCGGTGGCGGAGCGGATCTGGTTTGCGGGCGAGTCGCTCTCCCGCGCCCAGTGGGGCACGGCCGGAGGCGCCTGGGAAGAGGGCGAGCGGGCTGCGGCACAGCTTTGCGCCGCGCTTCTCGTCGCGAGACGGAGCCTGATCGAGGAACAATCGGCACCGCTCCATGATTAAGGCGCATGCCTCGGTATTATCGCCATATTCAGCGCAACGACGTCGTCCTTCACGATCCGGAAGGCGTCGATCTTCCCGACATCGAGGCCGCCCGTGCCGAAGCTGTTCAGGGAATCAGAGACGTCCTGGCGGAAGCCGTCAGACAGGGAACGGACGACGCGTTCGACGATTCCATCGTCCTCACAGACGAGGCCGGCCGCGTTCTGATGATCATCCCGTTCATCGAGGCCCTGCCCCCTCGCCTGCGCGGCGCGACGTGAAGGACGGCTTCGGAAAGTCCCGGAGCGGAGGGACGTCCGGGAGTGGACACGCAGCTGCGACCGTCGCATGATGCCGGCCGGCTTTGGGGCCCGGTAAGACGCATGCAGAATCCCTTAATCAGCAAGCTCGAAAAGCATGGGCCCCTTTCCGAAGAGGAGAAGGAGGTTCTCCAGAGGATCACGGCGCGGACGGCCATCTTTGAGCCACGCGAGGACATCGTGCCCGAAGGCAGCACTCCCTCTCACAGCAGCCTCATCCTGTCCGGCTTTGCGATGCGCCACAACCATCTGCCCGACGGGCGGCGGCAGATCACGGCGATCCATGTGCCCGGCGACTTCGCGGACCTCCACAGCTTCCTGCTCAAGACGATCGATGACGGGGTCTCGGCGCTGACCGCCTGCAGGGTCGCCTTCGTTGCCCATAAGGACCTGCGCGATGTGACGAGGAACTTTCCCCATCTCACCCGCGCGCTCTGGCTCACGACCCTCATCGACGGCGCCGTGCACCGGGTCTGGATGACATCGCTCGGGCGCATGGATGCCCGCGAGCGTCTCGCCCATTTCCTCTGCGAGCTGCGCGACCGCCTGGATTCCATCGGGCTGGTGAGGGACGACAGTTTCGAGCTGCCGCTGACACAGGCGGATCTGAGCGACGCTTTCGGGCTCTCCACGGTCCACGTCAACCGCACCCTGCAGGAGCTTCGGAGCGACGGGCTGATCACATCGACCGGAAAAGTGCTGACGATCAACGATCGGAAAGAGCTCCGGCGGATTGCCCAATACAACCCCGATTACCTGCACATCGATCAGAAGCTGGAGCGGGATTGAGGACGATCGACAGCATCGTCCTCGTGCTCAGCGGTGCTCATGCTGAAGGTTGAGGTAGGTGGGCGTGAATTCACCCACCGTCTTCAGACGTTCCCAGTCGAGGATGGTCAGGGCATCGCCCTGCCATCGGATGAGCCCTTCCTTGCGCAGCTCCTGCAGTACGCGGTTCACATGCACGGTGGAAAGCCCCAGCGTGTCGCCGAGCTCCGCCTGTGTCAGCGGCAGTTGAATCGTGTCGCCGTCCGCGCGTCCGACGGTGTCGAGGCGCAGGAAGAGCTCGCAGATGAAATGCGCCATGTGGGCCGTGGCCGAGAGGCGCCCCATGGCGGTGAGCCATTCGCGGTGAATGGCCCCGTCGATGAGCGTGTTGAGCCACAGGAGGCGCGTCAGGTGGGGATGCTCGGCAGTGATCCTTTCGAGCATCGTATGGGGCACCACGGCGATGCGGCAGGGCGTGAGCGCCAGAACGCCGTGATCCATGGCCCTCAGAAGGAAGCTGTGCAGATCGACGAAATCGCCGGCGACATGAATAGCCGTGATCTGCCGCCGCCCGTTGGAGAAGATCTTGTAGCGCGCGGCAAACCCGTCGAGGAGCAGATTGCTCTCGGACGGATGATCGCCCTCATGCACGATATCCTCGTCCGCCTCGACCACGCGAACGCGCGAGATCGCGCCTTCGAGAACCCGCTTCTCGTCATCCGAGAGCCGGTCGCGCTGTTCGAGTTTGAGAACGAGGGGATTGATGAACATCAAGGTTTTTCATCGAGGAATGAAGAACCCTTCTGGCCGCTGAAGCCCGAGCCTCGCACTCACATATGTTATATGACGGAGGCATCTCCCCTAGCGCATCGTGCGGGCCCAGAGGACCGCGCCGGCGAAAGGAGGATCCGGCTCTCCGCCTCAAACGATGCGCCTTTCAGAAAGTGGAGCATCGGACCGGATCCCGAAAGTGGGATCCGGTCCGATGCTCCAGGGGTCACAGCATGCTCGGCAGCACGCGGTCCGGCGGCCTGTGGCCGTCGATGAAGGCCTTGATGTTGACGAGCACCTTCTCGCCCATGGCGATGCGGCCCTCGTGCGTGGCCGAGCCCATATGGGGCAGCAGCACCACCTTGCCCTGCTTGGCGAGCCTCACGAGGCGCGGATTGACCGCGGGCTCCTCCTCGAACACGTCGAGGCCCGCGCCCGCGATGGCGCCGGATTCGATGAGCTTGGTGAGCGCGCCCTCGTCGATGATCTCGCCGCGCGCGGTGTTCACGAGAATGGCGTCGGGCTTCATGAGCTTGAGCCGCCGCGCCGAAAGCAGGTGGTAGGTGGCGGGAGTGTGCGGGCAATTCACGGACACGATGTCCATGCGGGCGAGCATCTGGTCGAGGGATTCCCAGTAGGTCGCCTCGAGCTCCGCCTCGATCTTCGGCGGCACGTGGCGGCGGTTGTGATAGTGGATCGACAGGCCGAAGGCCCTGGCGCGGCGGGCGAGCGCCTGGCCGATGCGCCCCATGCCCACGATGCCGAGCCGCTTGCCGGTGATGCGCCGGCCCAGCATCCAGGTGGGAGACCAGCCCGCCCAGTTCCCCTCGGGGATCACGCGCGCCCCTTCCGGAATGCGGCGGGCGACGGCGAGAATGAGCGCCATGGTCATGTCGGCCGTGTCCTCGGTGAGCACGCCCGGCGTGTTGGTGACCGTGATTCCCCTCGCGACGGCAGCCGCCACGTCGATATTGTCGACGCCGTTGCCGAAATTCGCGACGAGTTTGAGGTTGGGCCCGGCCCGCTCGATCAGCGCGGCATCGATCTCGTCCGTGATGGTGGGCACGAGCACATCCGCCGTGCGGACCGCCTCCGTCAGCTCCTCCCGGGAGAGGGGCTTGTCCTCCAGGTTGAGGCGCGTATCGAACAGCTCGCGCAGACGTGTCTCGATCACGTCGGGAAGGCGGCGGGTGACGACGACGGCAGGTCTCTTTTTCATCGGCTCTCAGCAATCCCGCTCAAGAAGGCCGGGTTTTCCGGAGGCTTTCACGCTCCCTTAACCCTGTTCCGGCAACAAAAAGCGACGAGCCGCCGCGTGGCGGCATCAGCCAAGCTTCTCTATCAGAGGCTTAAGCAGACACAAAGTCGCCGAGAGGAATTCCATGCGCAAGATCGTCGTCGCCATTGCCGCTTTTCTTGTGAGCGCAGTGTCGGCCCAGGCGCAGCAGCCTCCCGGCGGACGCCTCGGCACGGGCCTGCCCGTGCCGCGCTTCGTGAGCCTGAAGACCGACCGCGTGAACCTGCGCGAGGGCCCCTCCAAGGATCACCGGACGGCCTGGGTGTTCCAACGGGCGGGCCTGCCCGTGGAGATCACCGGCGAATACGAGACCTGGCGGCGCATCCGCGATTCGGAAGGCACCGAAGGGTGGGTGCTGCATTCCCTCCTCTCAGGGCGGCGCACCGCCCTCGTGATGCCCTGGGCCAAGAGCGGCGAGCCGCCGATCAACCTGCTCGACCGGCCGGACGACAAGGGCGGCGTCATCGCCCACATGCAGCCGGGCGTGATCACCAACGTGAAGGCCTGCGACGGCAAATGGTGCCGCGTCATGATCACCAGGGAGAACGCGCGCGATCTCGACGGCTACGTGCAGCAGGAAAGGCTCTGGGGCGTCTATCCCAACGAGCAGATCGAATAGGCCTCATGCCGGCCCGGGGCCGTTTGCAATTCGTCAAGGAATGCTCAGGTAGGTAACGGGGTATCGTTCTCCGCTCTCGGGTCCCGTCCATGTCCATCAACCTGAGCTTCAAGCTCCTCCCCATCGTGGCGCTGGTCCTCGGCATCGCCTCCCTGGTCGCGCCGCGCTTTCTCAACGTCTTCGTCGCCGTCTTCCTGATCGTCTACGCCCTCGTCGGGTTCGGCTTCATCCGCTGAGCGCGGTCAAGCGGCTCTCCGGCGCCCCAGGAACCTTCCCCCGAACACGTTCAGCGCCAGGCCCGCGACCACCACGGCGCCGCCGATCGCCTCGATGGGCCGCATGGCCTCGCCCAGGACGAGAGCCGAGCCGAGAATGCCCGCCACGGGCACGAGCAGGGCGAACGGCGTCACGGTCGGGGCCGGATAGCGGGAGAGCAGATAGGCCCAGATTCCGAAGGCGAGGACCGTGGTGGGATAGGCCAGATAGGCCACGGCTCCCCAGGTGCCCAGGCTCATGCCGGTCAGGGCGGAGAAGACCTGAGCAGGCCCCTCGAGCAGAAGCGACAGACCTAGCAGCGGCACCGGCGCGACGAGGCTCGCCCAGACGATATAGCTCAGCATGTCCACCCGGCCCGCGCGTTTGGAGACGATATTCGCCACGCCCCAGGAGGCCGCGGCGGCCACGGTCATGAGGAACGGTCCGGCCCCGCTGCCTGACAGGCGGGGCACGGCGATGACGACGAGGCCGCAGAACCCGATGAGGCCGCCCGCGATCTGGTGAAGGCCCGGCCGCTCGCTCATGAAAAGGGCCGCGAAGAGGATCGTGAAGAAGACCTGCGCCTGCATGACGAGCGAGGCGAGGCTCGCAGGCATGCCCAACGCGATGGCCGCGAAGAGCAGCCCGAACTGCGCCACGCCGAGGAAGAAGCCGTAGGCGACCACATTCCCGAAGGGAACCTTGGGTCGCGGGACGAAGAAGGCGGCCGGAAGGGCCGCGAAGAAGAAGCGCAGGGCGCAGAGCAGCAGGGGCGGCATGGCGCCCACGCCAAGCTTGATCACCACGAAGCTCAGGCCCCAGATGACGGTGACGAGGACGGCGGCGAGGGCATGGGCGAGCGGCATGACGGGAGCCCTGGCGCATCAAGGGAACGGCGAGCCCGGTCCTCGCTCCCGGACCTTCGGCTCCGCTCAGAACGATGCGCTCCTTGAGGAAACCGGCACCGGATCGACCCGAAGCGTACTCCGCTCCCGGGTCCGATGCTCCGGCTGCCGCCTTGAACCCTGTTCGGAGACTTTCTAAGACGACTTACGGCGAAGGCGCACGATCACCTCGACGCCGGCCACTTCCATGCCCTCGGGCGGCTCGGGCAGATCCGCCACGCTCACGCCGGCGGCGGCGGGCATGTCCACGAGTTCGCCCTCGTCCTCAAGGAAGAAGTGGTGGTGCTCGGTGGGGTTGGTGTCGAAATAGGCCTTGGAGCCGTCGACGGCGAGCTGGCGCAGGAGGCCGGCTTCCGTAAATTGATGCAGAGTGTTGTAGACGGTGGCCAGGGATACGGGGACGCGGGCGCGGCTCGCCTCCTCGAACAGCATCTCGGCCGTGATGTGGCGGTCGCCCTTGCCGAACAGGAGCCAGCCAAGCGACACGCGCTGCCGGGTGGGGCGCAGGCCGACGCGGCGAAGCTTGTCGCGCAGCTCGGACAGGGGGCAACCCCTCCGGTGGGCCGGAGCCGTGGTGGACTCGATATAGGCGGACAAAGGATCTGTCATCGTCGGAACTGTTTGCGGGAACGAGCGCTTCTATCATCACAATCATAGGAAAGCGAGGGGGTCGCCGCAAGGTGATCCGCGGTCGCGCTTAAGGGACGGCCCTTAAGATTGGAACGGCAAAAGAATTGCCGCCCGGCGCCCGGGTCCCTTTGATGGACGGCCAAGCCTGTGCTACCAGAGCCCCATCGAAGGCCCCGGGACCTGCCCTGGGCCCCTTATTTGAGAACGCGATGAAAGGATCGGCACCCCGGATGGCCCGCCAGTCCAGCTTTAACTACGAAGAGCTCCTTGCCTGCGGGCGCGGAGAATTGTTCGGTCCCGGCAATGCGCAGCTGCCGCTGCCTCCCATGCTGATGTTCGACCGCATCACCTCCATTGCTGAGGACGGCGGCGAATACGGCAAGGGCCATGTCCGCGCCGAACTCGACATCCGCCCGGATCTCTGGTTCTTCCCGTGCCACTTCGCGGGCGACCCCGTCATGCCGGGCTGCCTGGGGCTGGACGCTCTCTGGCAGCTGACCGGCTTCTTCCTGGGCTGGGGCGGCTCCCCCGGTCGCGGCCGGGCGCTGGGCGTCGGCGAGGTCAAATTCGCCGATCAGGTGCTGCCCACCGTGAAGAAGGTGGTCTACGGCGTGGACCTCAAGCGCGTGTTCCGGTCCAAGCTCGTGCTCGGCATCGCCGACGGCTGGCTCGAGGCCGACGGAAGGCGCATCTACGAGGCGAAGGACATGCGCGTCGGCCTGTTCCAGGCGGAGGCCCCGGTCGGCGGCTGAGCCCTTCACGGCTGCCCCAAGGTCAATGCCGGAAATACGCATCATGTTGACAAAACATGATCTTTTCGAAAAACCGGCCCTGCCGCGTGCGGCGGGGCCATCGGTCGACGGATCGCTTGGCGATCCCCGCAGGCTCGCGGTTGAGAATGGGCCGGTCAGACCTTACGTGTTGCGTCACAAGGCTGGCATCCAAGATCCTATGAAGAGGTAGGCTATGAGGCGCGTCGTCGTCACCGGAATGGGCATCGTTTCGTCCATCGGCAACAACACGCAGGAGGTGCTTGCCTCTTTGCGCGAAGCGAAGTCGGGTATTGCGAAAGCCGAGGATTACGAGAAGTTCGGCTTCCGCTGCCAAGTGCACGGAGCCCCGCAGATCGACGTGGACTCCCTCGTGGACCGCCGCGCCATGCGCTTTCACGGCCGCGGCACCGCCTGGAACCATGTGGCCATGGATCAGGCGATCCGCGATTCCGGGCTCGACGAGAGCGACATCTCCAACGAGCGAACCGGCATCATCATGGGGTCGGGCGGCCCCTCCACCCGCGTGATCGTCGAAGCGGCCGAGATCACCCGCGACAAGGGCCCCAAGCGCATCGGCCCCTTCGCCGTGCCGAAGGCCATGTCCTCCACGGCCTCCGCGACGCTCGCCACCTGGTTCAAGATCAAGGGCGTGAACTATTCCATCTCCTCGGCCTGCGCGACCTCCAACCATTGCGTCGGCAACGCCTACGAGATGATCCAGTACGGCAAGCAGGACGTGATGTTCGCCGGCGGCTGCGAGGACCTGGACTGGACCCTGTCCAACCTCTTCGACGCCATGGGCGCCATGTCCACCAAGTACAACGACACTCCCTCCCGGGCTTCGCGCGCCTATGACGCCAATCGCGACGGCTTCGTGATCGCCGGCGGCGCGGGCGTGCTGGTGCTGGAGGAGCTGGAGCGCGCCAAGGCCCGCGGCGCCAAAATCTACGGCGAGATCGTCGGCTACGGCATGACCTCCGACGGCTACGACATGGTGGCCCCGTCCGGCGAGGGCGCGGTGCGCTGCATGCGCATGGCGCTTCAGAACGTGCACGGGCCGGTCGACTACATCAATCCGCATGCCACCTCGACCCCGGTCGGCGACCAGAAGGAGATCGAGGCGATCCGCGAGGTGTTCGGCTCTGGCGACAAGTGCCCGCCGATCTCGGCCACCAAGTCGCTCACCGGCCACTCGCTCGGCGCCACAGGCGTGCAGGAGGCGATCTATTCGCTCCTGATGATGCAGAACCGGTTCATCTGCGAGAGCGCCCATATCGACGAGATCGATCCGGCCTTCGCGGACATGAACATCGTCCGCAAGCGCATCGACGACGCGAAGATCGATACGATCCTGTCGAACTCCTTCGGATTCGGCGGCACGAACGCCACACTCGTCTTCAGCCGCTACAACGGATAAGACGTCATAAACCTGAGACAGCTCCATGCGATGTCCCGCATCCTCAAGGGGATCTCGCATGGATACGCTCATTGAAATGAAGACCAGGGCTCCGGATGCACGGTTTGCTAACGATCGGCATCCGACAATCGAGCCGATGCATAGGGGGACCCGCATGAGCGGTCTGATGCAAGGAAAGCGCGGCCTCATCATGGGCGTCGCGAACGACCATTCCATTGCCTGGGGCATCGCCAAGGCTCTGGCGGAGCACGGCGCGGAACTCGCCTTCACCTATCAGGGCGAGGCCCTCGGCAAGCGGGTGACGCCTCTGGCCCAGTCGCTCGGCTCGGACCTCGTGATCCCCTGCGACGTGGAGGACCTCGCCTCCGTCGACGGCGCTTTCGAGGCCATCGACAAGCGCTGGGACTCCATCGACTTCGTGGTCCACGCCATCGGCTTCTCCGACAAGTCGCAGCTCAAGGGCTCCTACACGGAGGTCACGACGCGCGAAAACTTCTCGCGCACCATGGTCATCTCCTGCTTCTCCTTCACGGAGGTCGCGCAGCGCGCCGCCAGGCGCATGAAGAACGGCGGTTCGCTTCTCACCCTCACCTATGGCGGCTCCACCCGCGTGATGCCGAACTACAACGTGATGGGCGTGGCGAAGGCGGCGCTCGAGGCGTCCGTACGCTACATCGCGAACGATCTCGGACCGTCCGGCATCCGCTGCAACGCCATCTCGGCGGGGCCTGTCAGGACGCTCGCCGGCGCCGGCATCGCCGATGCGCGCCTGATGTTCACCTACCAGAAGGCCCATTCGCCCCTGCGCCGAAACATCACGATCGAGGACGTGGGAGGGGCGGCCCTCTACATGCTGTCCGACCTGTCCGCGGGCGTGACCGGCGAGATCCACTACGTGGATTCCGGCTACAACATCATTTCCATGCCGCGCCCGGAGGTGCTGAAGGCCCAGGACGCCGCCGGCGTGACGGGCGAGGAGGGTTAAGCCCTCCCAACCAAGCTCGTGCTTCGCTCATCCGCGGAAGGGACCTTTAGCGGATGAGCGTTTTTCAGGCCTTCGCCTCGTCATAGGACAGTGCCCACCCTGACCCGGTAAACCAGCAACGTCCCGGCAGTGCAGCCTGTCGCCAGATCAGGCTGCGCACGAATTCGATGCCGCCGCGCTCGAAGGAGGCCTGGAGCGCCTGACGTTCAGGCCCAGGACTCGACAACTCGCCCTCCGCACAGACGAAGAAGGCGCGGCCCAGCCATTGCACCGCCAACCCCTTTCCGCGACGCGTGATGCGAAGTCCCGCGCCGTGCATGGCATGGGTGCCGCCCGAAGGGCTTGGCTTCGGCCAGGGCACGCCCAGTGGAAAGATGACGCGCCCTTCCGGCTTCAAGCGGTCGATCCAGGCTTCCGCAGGCCGCTCGACGGAGAAGTTCACGTAAACCGCATCCACGTCCTCGCGCGGCCATGCGGCTCCGTCGCCTGCGAGGACGGTGACGTTCGAGCGATCGCCAAGCTTCGCGCGGGCCGTCCCGCTCAGCGCAGGATCGAGTTCGACAGCCAACACGTGACCTTTCTCGCCGACGATCTCCGCAATGATGGCCGTGTAATAGCCGGTTCCGGCTCCGATATGGGCGACGCGTTCGCCTTCGCGCAGGGACAGGGCGTGAAGCCATCCCGCATGGAGCGACGGACTGCCGTTGTTGACGCCCCGGTGGGAGGCAAGAGCGAGCAGCACGTCCTGATAGAGCACGGCGGGATCATGGGAATGAACCGGCTCGTAGCCGCCGCCACGAGAGATCGCCCAAGGCGGATCCCCCAGGAAGCGCTCGCGTTCCACCACCGCGAAGGCCTCTTCGAGCCTCGGATCCTCCGGCACACCCGCGAGAGTCAGGATCTGCTTGGCATAGGCGCGGCGGATCACGGCCAGTTCCTGGAGCGTGAAATCGGATTCGAGCATCTGTCGCCTCCTGCGATCAACTTACCTTCGCGCGCCAATGGCCAAGCTGCAACCGGTGCATTCTCTTCTCGCTCTCGTGAACGACCGGCGCCCGCCCTTCACAAGCTTATGAACCGGAGAGCTTGGCCTTGCTCCCGTCAAGATCGGGCGGCACCAGGAACTCCCACGCTTCGAGAGCCTTTCCCATGATCCTGTCCCGCCGTACCCTCCTCGCTTGTCTCGCCGCCTCCGGCACGGGCGCTCCCGCCTTCGCCCAGTCCGGGCCGGAGGCGCAGATGGTTCCCATCGAACTCGTCGAGGATGCCCTGGCCCAGCCCTCTGCCGTCAGGCTCGGACACCGGCACGGCGACGTGATCATGGTCGAGTATTTCGACTACAATTGTCCCTGGTGCAGGACGTCGGCGGCGGATCTGCCCGAACTCCTGAAGGCGGAGCCCGATCTCACTTATGTGCTGGTGAATTTCGCCGTGCTCGGCATTCCGTCCGTCACGGCCACGAAGGCCGCCCTCGCCTATCTTCAGGTCTACGGCCCCGGGCGCTACCTGCCGCTGCACCTCGCGCTCCTCCGCCTCAAGGGAGCCGTGGACGGCGAGCGGGCCCTCAAGGAAATCGAGCGCCTCGGCGGCGACCCCAAGCGCATCGAGGAAGTGGGAAATTCCGACCGCATCACCCGGTGGATGAGGGATTCCTTCAAGATCGGCGATTCGCTGGGCTTTACGGCAACCCCGTCCTTCCTGGTAGGAACGGAGGCCTATGTCGGCGGAATGACCTTGGCCCAGAAGCGCGAGGCGATTGCGCGCGCGAGGGGCTAGGGCGCGGATCCCTTAGACAATCACCGCATAAGCGTTTAAGCGCGACATTAACCATGTCGCTCATCCGCTCATCCCTTCTGGTCGGTTTCGGCTCGATCGCCTCGCGCATTCTCGGCTTCGCCCGGGACATGCTGTTCGCGCAGGCTCTGGGCGCGGGGCCGGTGGCGGATGCGTTCCTCACGGCCTTCCGCCTGCCGAACCTCGTGCGCCGCATCGTGGGCGAGGGCGGGCTCAACCCGGCCCTCGTGCCGCACCTGAGTCGCATGGACCGGGAGGACGCCGCCACGATGGCCGGCGACGTGATCGGCGCCTTCGCGCTCGCGCTTCTCGGGCTTACCGCCCTTGCCGAGATCGGGGCGGGCCTTGTGGCGCTCCTCCTCGCGCCGGGTCTTCGGGACGACGGCGAGACGCTGGCGATGGTTGCCTTCTACACGCGCCTGTCCTTTCCCATCGTTCTGTCCGCGACGCTCTCCTCCGTCGCCGCCGCGATCCTCAACATGCGCGGGCGCTACGGGGTGACGGCGCTCGCCCCGCTTGCAGTGAACGGCGGGCTGATCCTGGCTCTTCTGCTGCTGGAGACCGCCTTCGCCCTTCCCCTGGGGGCGAAAGCCGCATGGCTCGCGGCCACGTCGAGCGTGGCCGGACTCATCCAGCTTCTCATCGTTCTGGTCGCCCTGCGGCAGGGCGGGGATGCGCTCGTCCGCCTTCGTTGGCCGCGCTGGTCCTCAGGCCTGAAGAACCTGCTGCTGGCGGGCTTCCCCGCCCTGGTCGCCAGCGGCGCGGTGCAGCTTTTCGTTCTGGCGGGAACGCAGGTGGCCTCGTTCTGGCCCTCGGGCATCTCGTGGCTCTATTACGCCGAGCGGGTGATGCAGCTGCCGCTCGGCCTCATGGCGGCCCTCGGGGCCGGCGTGCTGCTGCCGGAACTCGCCCGGCATCATCATGCGGGCGAAACGGCGGCCATCGTCTCGGCCCAGCACAGGGCGCTGGAATTGGCGCTGCTGCTCGCCCTGCCGGCGGGCGCCGCCCTGCTGCTCCTGAGCCTTCCCATCACGACGGTTCTCTTCGAACGCGGAGCGTTCCTGCCCTCCGATTCCGAGGGCACGGCGCGGGTGCTCGCGAGCTTGAGCCTGGGCCTGCCCTTCGCCACCGCCGGCAAGGTGCTGAGCCAGACCCTGTTCGCGCGCGGAGCCTTGCGCCAAACGATCGCGGGAGCCGTTCTCGGGATCCTCGTGACCCTCGCGGGCTCTGCGCTTCTCGCGCCGTTCTGGGGACCGTCGGGGATCGCGCTCGGCATCAGCCTGGGCTGCGCCGCCCATGCGGCCGCCATGGTGTGGCTGCTGGCCCGGGCCGGATTGTGGCGCCCCGACCGCCGCTTCCTCGGCCGGCTGGTGCGCATCGCCCTTTCGACCGCCTTCATGAGCCTGGGCCTCTGGGGGGCGCAGACGGCCCTCGCCCCCATGGACAGCCTCGCTCTCGCGGCCTTCTGCCTCGGAGGCCTTGCCCTTTATGTCGCCGCGGCATGGCTGACCGGCGCCGTGACCCGTGACGACGCGCGCGCGTTCCGCTAAACGCTTGCATCGTGGCGCAGCCCTGTCATAACCACGCCACAATGAAACAATGAAAGCAGCGCGGACCGGCGTCCAACCCGGTCCGGCGTGGGAGTGCAAGACGATGGCGCAGTTCAAGGAGCTGGTTTTCTCAGGCATGCAGCCGACAGGCAACCTGCATCTCGGAAACTATCTCGGCGCGATGATCCGCTGGATCGAACTCCAGAAGACGATGGAATGCATCTATTGCGTCGTCGACATGCACGCCATCACCGTCTGGCAGGACCCCGCCGACCTGAAGCGCCAGATCCGCGAGGTGACGGCCGCCTATCTCGCCGCCGGCCTCGACCCGAAGAAGAGCATCATCTTCAACCAGAGCCAGGTGCACCAGCACGCGGAACTCGCCTGGATCTTCAACTGCGTGGCGCGCATCGGCTGGATGAACCGCATGACGCAGTTCAAGGAGAAGGCCGGCAAGGACCGCGAGAACGCCTCGCTCGGCCTCTACGCCTATCCGAGTCTGATGGCCGCCGACATCCTGGTCTACCGCGCCACCCATGTGCCGGTGGGCGAGGACCAGAAGCAGCATCTCGAGCTGACCCGCGACGTGGCGCAGAAGTTCAACAACGACTACGCCGCCTCCATCGCCTCAAACGGCTATGGGGACACCTTCTTCCCGCTCACCGAGCCCATGATCCAGGGCCCGGCCACCCGCGTCATGTCCCTGCGGGACGGCTCGAAGAAGATGTCGAAGTCGGACCCGTCCGATTACTCGCGCATCAACCTCACGGACGATGCCGACACCATCGCCCAGAAGGTGCGCAAAGCGAAGACGGATCCTGAACCCCTGCCCTCCGAAGTCGAGGGCCTCAGCGGTCGTCCCGAGGCGGAGAACCTGGTGGCCATCTATGCGGCGCTCACCGGCACCACGCCGGAGGGCGTGCTGCGCGATCACGGCGGGTCGCAGTTCTCCGGCTTCAAGGCGGCGCTCGTGGACGTGGCGGTGACGAAGCT
The DNA here is from genome assembly GCA_031181145.1 of Microvirga sp. Lineage (GTDB taxonomy): Bacteria > Pseudomonadota > Alphaproteobacteria > Rhizobiales > Beijerinckiaceae > Microvirga. The sequence continues at coordinate 9,182 of JAPSLB010000054.1, read as the reverse complement.
CGCCCCGATTGCCGGCGAGATGCGCCGTCTCATGGCCGATCCCGGCCATATCGACGCGATCTTGGTCGACGGGTCCGACCGCGCCCGGGTCATCGCCGCCCAGACCATGGATGCGGTGAAGGACATCGTGGGCTTCGTTCGCGCCCGCTGAAGGCCTTCGAGGCGAAGCGGGCACCGGCCCGCTTTCGACGAGACGCATCCCGACCAACACGAGGGCCGGTTCTTCGCCAGGGGATCCGGCCCTCGCGCGCCATGCAGGGCTCCCCCTGTTTCCGGCCCCGGCGATGCGCTAGATCAAAGCGCTGCACTTGCCCTATTCATATGAGCGGGGCAGCGTCGTGCCGATGCAGGAGAGCAGGCAGTGAGCGGGCAGCGCCGATCCTACGAATCGGGCCACAGGCCCAAATTCATGGTGGTGGTCGACAAGACACCGGAATGCGCGAGAGCGGTCCATTTCGCCTCGCGCCGTGCCGTGCGCACCGGGGCGAGCATGCTCATGCTCGCGGTGGTGGATCCGCCGGACAATTTCGAATGGATCGGCGTCGGCGAGGCCATGATCGAGGAAGCGAGCGCGGAAGCCGCCAAGCTTCTCGAGGCTGCCGCCCGCGAGGCGCGCAGCGCCGCGGGCGTTGAACCGGAGCAGGTGATCCGGGTCGGAAACCGTTCGGACGAGATCCTCAAGCTGATCCGCGAGGATGAGGACGTCTCCTTCCTCGTGTTGGCGGCCGGCAGCGGCAAGGAGGGCCCCGGCCCCCTCGTGAGCACTCTCGCCGGCAAGGCTGCCTCCACCTTCCCGGTTCCCATCGTGATCGTGCCGGGCAACCTCACGGACGAGGAAATCGACGCGCTGGCGGGCTGAGCGAGGGGCGTCCCGCACGAAACGAAGAGAATCCGGGGGACGGCCCCGTTATTCTCCCCTTGGAATCGGCCTCTTTCCAATCCACATTGGATCCGAAAGCCGTTAGAACGATTCTAAGCCCACCGCTCGGCCGGCCTTGAACCGGCGTCAGAGGACAAAAAGCGATGTTCATCCAGACTGAAGCCACTCCCAATCCCGCCACCTTGAAGTTCCTGCCCGGCCGCGTCGTGATGCCGGAAGGCACCTTCGAGGCGAAGACGCCCGAGCAGGGCGAGTTCTCGCCCCTGGCTCAGCGCCTCTTCGCGGTGCCGGGCGTCACCGCTGTCTTCTTCGGCTACGACTTCATCACCGTCACCAAGGCCGGTGGCGAGTGGCAGCACCTGAAGCCGGCGATCCTCGGCGCGGTCATGGAGCATTTCATGACTGGCGCGCCGCTCTTCTCCAACGGCTACGGCGCGGCCGAGGAGGACAGCGAGGAGTTCTTCGACCCCGAGGACGCCTCCACGGTCGAGACCATCAAGGAGCTGCTCGAGACCCGCATCCGCCCGGCCGTCGCGGGCGACGGCGGCGACATCACCTTCCGCGGCTTCAAGGACGGGGTGGTCTATCTCGTCATGAAGGGTGCCTGCTCGGGCTGCCCGTCCTCGACCGCCACGCTCCGTCACGGCATCCAGAACCTGCTGCGCCATTTCCTGCCGGACGTGCGCGAGGTCCAGGCGGTTTGACCCCGCCTCGAAGGCTCTCATATGAACAGCGCGGCCCCAAGCCGCGCTTTTTCTTTGGAGTTCTGCCGTGCCGCCTCTGTCCGACGCCGCCCTCGACCAGCTCTTCCGCGATGCCCGCACCCACCGGTGGTGGGACGACCGGAAGATCCCCGATGAAACCCTGCGCATGATCGCCGATCTGGCCAAGATGGCCCCGACAAACGGCAATTCCTCGCCAGGGCGCTTCGTCTTCGTGGTGTCCCAGGCCGCCAAGGAGAAGCTGAAGCCTCATCTCGACGAGGGCAACGTGCGCCAGACCATGAGCGCGCCCGCCACCGTGATCGTGGCGCACGACATGGAATTCTACGAGAAGCTCGACTTCCTCGCCCCGCACAGCAAGGACGCACGCAGCTGGTTCACGGACAGCGCCGAAACCATCGCACGCACGGCCATTCACGGCTCCACCCTGCAGGGCGCCTATATCATCATGGCGGCCCGCGCGCTGGGAATCGATTGCGGCCCGATGGGCGGCTTCGACCGCGAAGGCGTGGACAAAACCTTCTTTCCGGATGGGACGACCAAGTCCAACTTCCTCATCAATCTCGGCTACGGGCTTCCTGAAAAGCTGCGTCCGCGCGCGCCGCGCTTCGCCTTCGAGGAATTCTGCCGGATCGAGTGAGAATCGGAGAGCGTCATCACCGGACCCGCGCCGCGCTCGATCACGGATGGCCGCATTGCATGAAATCGGGTTTCTCCCGTCGACGTGATGCTCTAAAGAAGCCTGACGACCCAACGGAGGCGAATGTTGCGCGTTCTTGCCATCGATACGGCGCTCGGCGCCTGTTCCGCCTGCATCTGGCAGGCGGGTGACGCCGAGCCGCTGGCGGCCGAAACCCTGCCCATGGAGCGCGGCCATGCGGAGGCCCTGCTGCCGCTCATCGACAGGGTGGTGGCTCAGGTGGAAAGCGGTTTCGAGAGCCTCGACCGGGTGGCCGTGACCGTGGGACCGGGCAGCTATACGGGCCTGCGGGTCGGCATCTCGGCCGCCCGGGGCATCGGGCTTGCCGCCGGAATCCCCGTCGTCGGCGTGGCCACCCTCTCCGCCTTTCTTGCCCCGCTCATGGTCAAGGAACGGCGCGGCCTGTTCACCGCCGCACTCGATGCCAAGCACGGGCATGTCTACATCCAGGCCATCGCCCCCGGCGGACGCACCATCATCGCACCGAGCCTCATGACCTATCGCGACGCGATCCGCGTGCTCGGCTCCGGTCCTCTCCTGATCAGCGGCTCGGCGGCCGCGGTGCTCGCGGCGGAGGCGCGCATGCAGGGCGTGGAGGCTCACGTGACCGACATGCCCCAGGCGCCCGATATCGCCTGGGTGGCGCGCCTGGGCGCCATCGCCGACCCGAATCAGGCTCTGCCCAAGCCCCTCTATCTTCGAGATCCCGATGCCAAGCCTCAGGATGGCGCGCGCATCGCACGCCAATGAGCTTCTTCGATCTTTTCAAGAAGCCGGGCGGCCCCCGCATCGATCCCTTGAGCACCGACGCCGCCTCCCGGATGGCGGCGATCCATGCGGCCTCCTTCGCGCGGCCCTGGAGCACGCTGGAATTCGAGCGCCTGCTGGGCGAGCGCGGGGTTGTCGGGGACGGGGTCTTCCTGGGCCCCGCCACGAGGCCCGTGGGCTTCGTGCTCTCGCGCATGGTGCTCGACGAGGCGGAGATCCTCACCGTCGCCGTCGCGCCGGAGGCCCGGGGCAAGGGGCTCTCGATCCCCCTTCTCGAACGGCATCTGGACGAGCTTTCCCGCCGGGGCGTCCGCACGGTCCATCTGGAGGTGGAGGAGGGCAATCAACCCGCCATCGCCCTCTACCGCCGTTTCGGCTTCACGGAGACCGGACGGCGGGAGGGCTATTACCAGAAGCCGGACGGCGGCAGGGCGGCCGCGCTCACCATGGCGCGTGAGCTATAGCCCCTCCCCGGCAAGTCCCGTATAAGCATCCGCAAGAGCATCGTGCGGAACCGGAGGTCCGCATCGGCGACCCGAGGGCCACGTCCGTGAAACGTGGACCCGGCCCTTCCGCCGAACGATGCCCCGTGAAAGAACGTGAGCATCGGATCGACCCCGGAAGCGGGATCCCTTTCCGGTCCGATGCTCCAGGAGTGAGTTGCAGGCCTTGTCAGCACGGACCACCAGCACCGGAAAATCCCGCCGTCCCGGCCTGATCGAGCGCGCCTGCCGCGACAAGGGCCTGCGCATGACGGGCCAGCGGAAGATCATCGCGCAGATTCTCGACGATGCCGCCGACCACCCCGACGTGGTGGAGCTCCACCGGCGCGCCGCCGGGGTGGACGACCGCATCTCGCTCTCCACCGTCTACCGCACCGTGAAGCTCTTCGAGACGGAAGGCATTCTGGAGCGGCTCGATTTCCGCGACGGCCGTTCCCGCTACGAGCAGGCGGCGCGCGAGCACCACGACCACCTCATCAATCTCGAGACGGGCGACGTGATCGAGTTCCATTCGGAAGAAATCGAGGCGCTGCAAACCGAGATCGCCAGGCGCCTCGGCTACAAGGTGGTCTATCACCGCCTCGAGCTCTATGCGGTGCCCCTCGACGAGGACGACGCGTGACGAAGCTCGCTGTCGCCTTGAGGCTCCTCGTCCTCGTGCTGTGCAGCCTGGTGCTCGTCCCGCTGCAGATGCTGGGGCTCCGCTTCGGCTGGGATGTGGCTCACCACCTGCCGGTCCTGTTCCACCGCATCCTGTTGAGGCTTTTCAACGTGCGCGTGATCGAGAAGGGAACGCCGCCGGGCGAGGCGCCGACGCTCGTCGTGGCCAATCACGTCTCCTGGCTCGACATTCCCGTCATCGGCTCGGTGCATCCTCTCTCCTTCATCGCGAAATCCGAGGTCGAGGGCTGGCCGGTGGTCGGCCTCCTCGCCAGGCTCCAACGCTCCGTCTTCATCGATCGGCAGCGCCGGAAGGCCACCGCCGAGGTGAACGACGCCCTGGCCCATCGCCTCGTGAAGGGAGAGGTGATCGTGCTTTTCGCGGAGGGCACCACGAGCGACGGCAACCGACTCCTGCCCTTCCGCTCCTCCCTCGTCGGCGCGGCCCAGGCCGCGCTCACGCACGACAGCGTCGAACAGGTGTTCCTGCAGCCGCTCGCCATTTCCTACATCCGCCGCAACGGACTACCCGTCACCCGGCGCGACCGACCCTTCATCGCCTGGTACGGGGACATGGACCTCGCCCCCCATCTCAAGCTCTTCGTGGAGGGGCATCCCATCGACGTGGTGGTGATCTGGGGCGAGCCGATCCCCTTCAACGGCAACCGCAAGGAAGCGACCGCCGCCGCCGAGAGCGCGGTGAGACGGGCGCTGAAGGCGGGCTGAGCCGGGCGATCCCCGGCCGGGGGCCTCCCAAAGCTTTTCTTGGTCGAGGCGCAAGGATTTCTCGTTTGCCCCCGGTTCGACGCAGGAGCATTGTCCCTGCCGGGCAGCCCCTCGGAAGGATCGACGATGAAGCTCTATTCAGGCGCTTTGAGCCTCTTCTCGCGCAAGGTGGAAATCGCCCTTTACGAGAAGGGTCTCTCCTTCGAGCGCATCCAGGTGCCTTTCAGCCAGACCCAAGGTTACAGCCCAAAGGATCCGGCCGTGCTGGCCGCCAACCCGAAGGGGCAGGTCCCGGTCCTCGTCGATGACAGCCTCACGCTCTACGACTCCACGGTGATCCTGGAATATCTGGAGGATGCCTATCCCTCCCCCGCCCTCTATCCGCAACAGCCGGAAGAGCGTGCGCGCTGCCGCCTGATCGACGTCTTCGCCGACGAAGTGATGCTGGTGCCCCTGCGGGTCCTGATGCACCGGACGGAGCCGCGGCCGAAGGACGAGGCGCGCTGGATCGCGAACGAAGCCAGGGCCAAGGACGCCGAGCCGGTCATCGCCGGCCATTTCGGCAAGCTGGAGGACGATCTTTCGGGAAAGCCCTTCCTGTGCGGCGCGTTCTCCGCGGCCGACATCTCCGTCTTCATGGCGGTGCACTATGCCCGACGCCTGGGCGGCCCGTCCTTGAAGCCGTTTCCCGCCCTCGCCGCCTGGTACGGCAGATTGATCGAACGGCCTGCCTTCGCCCGGGTTGCGGTCGCGATCGCCGATGCGGATCGGGAGCTCTCCGCACCCGTGGAAGGCGCCTTCCGGGATTGAGCCAAACGGCCGCTATTCTCATCGGGACCCAAAAGGCTTAAAAGGGCGCTCGATTGTTGACGCCCAAGACCAAGCAGACAGGCCGATCTCGTGAAAAAAGTCTTTGTCAAATCCTATGGCTGCCAGATGAACGTCTATGACGCCGAGCGCATGGCGGACATGCTGGCCACCGAAGGCTATGCCGAGACCAAGGCCATGGAGGAGGCGGACCTCGTCATCCTCAACACCTGCCATATCCGCGAGAAGGCCGCCGAGAAGGTCTATTCGGAGCTGGGCCGTGTGCGCGAGCTGAAAAAGGAGCGCCAAGGCCACGGCCAGGAGACGAAGATCGTGGTCGCGGGCTGCGTGGCCCAGGCGGAGGGCAAGGAGATCCTGCGCCGGGCGCCCGCCGTCGACGTGGTGGTGGGCCCGCAGAACTACCATAATCTTCCGCAGCTTCTCGCGAGAGCGCGCTCGGAGCGCGTGGTGGATACCGAGTTCCCCATCGAGGACAAGTTCGACCACCTGCCCAGGCCCTCGAAGGCCGCGATCCGGAGCCGGGGCGTGTCCGCCTTCCTCACCATCCAGGAAGGCTGCGACAAGTTCTGCACCTTCTGCGTGGTGCCCTATACCCGCGGCGCGGAAGTCTCCCGCCCGGTGGCCAAGGTTCTCGACGAGGCCATGCGCCTGGCGGAGGCGGGCGTGCGCGAGCTCACGCTCATCGGCCAGAACGTGAATGCCTATCACGGCGAAGGCCCGGACGGATCCGTCTGGTCGCTCGGCCGCCTGCTGCATCGCCTCGCCGAGATCCCCGGGATGGCCCGGCTTCGCTATACCACGAGCCACCCGCGCGACATGGACGACGAACTGATCGCCGCCCACCGCGACCTGCCGGCCCTCATGCCCTACCTGCACCTGCCCGTGCAGTCCGGCTCCGACCGGGTCCTCGATGCCATGAACCGCAAGCACACTGGCGACGAATACCGCCGCTTGATCGCCCGCATCCGCGAGGCGCAGCCGAATCTCGCGCTGTCCTCCGACTTCATCGTAGGCTTCCCCGGCGAAACCGATGCGGAATTCGAGGACACGATGCGGCTGGTGGCCGATGTGGGCTTCGCGAGCTCCTTCTCGTTCAAGTACAGCCCCCGCCCGGGCACGCCGGCCGCGGATATCGAGACGCAAGTTCCCGAGGCCGTGAAGGCCGAGCGCCTGGCGCGCCTCCAAAACCTGTTGGAAACGCAAAGACAGGCTTTCAATCGCGGAACCGTTGGTCAGACTCTGGACGTTCTCTTGGAGAAGCCGGGTCGTCACCCGGGCCAGATGGCCGGCAAATCGCCCTATCTTCAGGCTGTCCAGTTCGAGACGGACAGCCACCGGATCGGGGACATCGTGACGGTGCGGATCACGCAGGCGGGTTCGAACAGCCTGTTCGGAGAAGTGGTACGGCCCGGCGATCAGGCCGCCGCCTGACACCTTCTCCACTCACGGAAGTTACTTTCGCGGCAATCCTGCCGTCGAAATCAGAGGAGAGGCATTTGAGGCCAGCGGACAACGCGACCGCACAAGCGCAAAAGGGCAGATCCCCCAGCACCCTGCATCCCGGCGTCGAGGAAGAGGCCGAAATCATCCTCACCTTCGACGACAACCGCCTCGCCAGCCTTGTTTTCGGGCAGTACGACCAGAATCTCGCCCATCTGGAGCGTCGCCTGAACGTGGCCGCCATCGCCAACGGCAACCGGGTGACCGTGAAGGGCACGCCGGAAGCCTCCGAGATGGCGCGGCGCGTCCTGGAAGGTCTCTACGACCGGGCCCGCCAGGGCGTTTCCTTGAGCCCTGGCGACGTGGACGGCACCATCGAGGAGGCCACCCTGCAGGGCTCGCTCTTCTCCCCCGAGGAAGCGCCCGCTCCGGGCCTGACCGCCTTCGATCACATCGCCACCCGCAAGCGCGGCCCCGTGCGCGCGCGCAACGCGGCGCAGAACGTTTATATCAAGGCGCTCAAGCAGAACGAGCTCGTCTTCGCCGAAGGCCCCGCCGGCACCGGCAAGACCTGGCTGGCCGTGGGCTATGCCGTCTCGCTCCTGGAAGCGGGGCAGGTGGACCGGCTCATCATCTCGCGTCCCGCCGTCGAGGCGGGCGAGCGCCTGGGCTTCCTGCCCGGCGACATGCGCGAGAAGGTCGATCCGTATCTTCGCCCGATCTACGACGCCCTCTACGACTTCATGGAGGCGCGCCACGTGGACCGCGGCCTCCAGACCGGCATGATCGAGATCGCCCCGCTCGCCTTCATGCGCGGACGCACGCTCACCAATTCCCTGGTGCTGCTGGACGAGGCGCAGAACACCACCTCGATGCAGATGAAGATGTTCCTGACGCGCCTCGGCGAGGGCTCGCGCATGATCATCACCGGGGACCCGACGCAGATCGATCTTCCGCCCGGGCAGAAATCGGGGCTGGTCGAGGCCGTGCGGATCCTGCAGGGCGTCGAGGGCATCTCCCGCGTGACCTTCAGGGATGCGGACGTGGTGCGCCACGACCTCGTGCGCCGTATCGTGGCGGCTTACGACAATGCCGCACGCGAGGCACCGCCGCAGGAATCATCATCCACCCGCGAACGGAACGTCAGGCCGTGATCGAGCTCGACATCATGATCGAGGAGGGCGACTGGGAGAGGATCCCGGACGTGGAAGCCCTTGCCCGGAAGGCCGCCCAAGCGGCGCTCGCCGTCACCTACGAGGCCGAGGAGGAATTCGAGGCGAGCGTGATGCTCACCGACGATGCCCAGATTCAGGAGCTGAACCACACCTGGCGGGGCAAGGACAAGCCCACCAACGTGCTCTCCTTCCCGGCACCCGAGCAGCCGGGCGCCACAGGGCCTCGCCATTTGGGCGATATTGCTTTAGCCTACGGGACACTGGTGCGTGAATCCGAGGAGGAATCCAAGGAGCTCGCGCATCATTTCGCCCATTTGATCGTCCATGGAGTTCTGCACCTTCTCGGCTACGACCACGAAACCGAAGCGGAGGCGGAGATCATGGAGGCTCTCGAGGTGAAGGCGCTTGCCAGTCTTGGAATCGCCGACCCTTATCGCGATATGGCAGCGTAGACGCAAAACGTTGAGCTGAAATTCACACTGATATGAACGAAGATCGAAGTCGTAACGACCGTCCTGTCCGATCTCTTTCGGACGATGAAATCCCACGAGAACATTGGTATGACCGCGTTCTCGTCCGCTTAGGGCTGAAGCCCCGCGATTCCATCCGCCACGATCTCGAGGACGCCCTCGAGGAATCCTCCATCCTGGACACGGACTTCTCGCCTCAAGAGAGAGCGATGCTCAAGAACGTGCTCTCCTTCCATCGGATCCGGGTGGACGACGTGATGGTGCCCCGTGCCGACATCGTGGCCGTGGCCGCCGACACCAATCTCGGCGA
>JAPSLB010000053.1 GCA_031181145.1 Microvirga sp. | reverse complement strand
TGAACCGGCGCACCAGCGGCATTGAGGGTGTCCTGTCCGGCGTGGGCCGCTTCACGGAATCGGGATTGAGGGAATACGAGGCTCTGGCCGTCGAAGGGCGCAGGACGCTCGGGGACATCAGTAGGGCGGTGCGGAGCATCGAACGTAATCCACAGCAGTTTCTTTTCGGTAGCCGCCCCAATCTCCCTGAATACAATGGACGCCGCTAAGTAACCTGTATGCGTGGATCACCCGTGTCTCTCCCCCCGACCGAACTGTCCCGGCCTGCTCGTCGCCTGGTGTCCGTCGTCCTTCTGGCGGCCCTCGCCGGGGCCTGCTCGTCGGGGCCGGCTCCGGCTACGTATGATCTTTCCGCACCGACATCCCGGATCAGGGGGGCTGCCGGTGTTCAGGTGCTCGTGAACGAGCCGGCGGCTTTGCAGACGCTCTCCACTCAGCAGATCCTGGTGAAGGATGCGAGTGGCGCAGTTTCCTTTCTGGGAGGGGGGCAATGGGCCGACAACCTGCCGCGCCTGATCCAGACGCGCCTGATCAACACCTTTGAGAACGCCTCCCAGCTGCGCGGGGTCTCCCGGCCCAGCAGCGGCGCCGTGGCCGACGTCCAACTCGTCTCGGAACTGCGAAGCTTCGAGATAGCCACGCCATCCAACGAGGCCGTTGTGGAAATCTCTGTGAAGATTGTCAGCGACCAGAACGGACGCATCGTGAACGGCCGGATCTTCCGCGCCCGCACTCCCGTGGCCGCAGTGGACGCTCCCAATGCCGCCCACGCCCTCGACGAGTCCCTGTCGACCGTCATGCTCGACATTGTCCGGTGGGTCAGCGGCAGCTCGCTGCCGCGGCGTGAGGAGCCGGGGGAGCTCAGCCAAGCTCCGGCCAAGGAACAGCTCCCGACCTAAGCGCTCGGCACATCACTCGGAACGATCATTCAAGGCTCCGCGGGATCGGAGCCTTTCGTTCATCTGTGTCCAAACGACATCCTCGTCATGACCAGGCATTCTCGGGCCATACGAGGGCTGCGACAGCACAACCTCGTCCCGAGGAGGACCGGTCGTCCATCCCGAAGAACGAGGCGTTTCCAAAGAACGCCGAGCCTCCGAGACACAGAGAGTTCGTCGCTCCTCAAGATGGGGCTGTAGGACCGAAATAGGGCTGGCCGGAGCAATTCCGTGGATGAACGGACCCGGGAGAGTTCCCGAGACAAAAACGCGGCCCTGAAGGCCGCGTTCTCGTGTCTCTCGTTCGAAACCGGTCCTAGTCGAACCGGCCGCTCGCATGGGCCAGCATGGTGTAGACCTTGCCGGTTTCCGACGTGAGATAAGTCTTCGTCAGCGTGGAGTCGCGGTCGTCACGGGAGACTTCGGCCAGCAGGCGTTCGAATTCATCCACGTAGCGGTCGACCGTCTGACGGAACTCCTCGTCCTGGCGGTACTTGCGACGGATCTCGTCGAAGGTCTGTTGACCCTGCGCCGTATAAAGGCGGCGGCTGAACACGTTGGTCTCACCGCGGCGGTAGCGATCCCACAACTCCACCGCCGCGTTGTGATCGATCATGCGGGCGATGTCGACCGAGATCGAGTCCAGGGATTCTAGGCCGTTGGCGCGACCGCGGGTCGGGCCGCGCACGGGCCCTTCCTCATCACGCGACGCGCGGGTGAGAAGGTCGGAGAGCCATCCGCCACGAGCCGGACCTGTATCGCGAGCTGGAGCCGCCTCTTCACGACGGGAACCGGGACGCTCCACGGGGGGCTGACGGACGGGTGCGGCCGGAGCCGGTGCAGGACGGGGCTCGGGCTGGCGAGCGACCGTCGGTGCAGGAGCCGGAGCAGGCATAGAAGCAGGAGCGGGAGCAGGTGAGGCGATGCGCTGCTCGACCGCAGCGGCAACTGCCGCCATGGTCGCAGCCACCGGCGTCTCGTTGACCGCGGCGCGACGAGGTTGAGCGGCGGGAGCCGCATCGACCACGCGGCTGGACCGCGAGACCAGGGCGGAGAGCTCGTTGAGAGCCTTGATCTGGTCGGCGACTACACGGCGCATATTGGCCGTAGTCTCCTGGGTCTCCTGCGGAAGCTCGACCACGCCACGACGAAGCTCGGCGCGGGTTGCCTCCAGCTCGCGCTGGATCTGGCCGGTCATGCCGCGCAGCTCGCCCATCGTGTCGCGGAGCTTCGTGGTCGTGTTGCTGAGCGCCTCCGCCATCTCGGCAGCAGCTTTCTCGTAAGTGGTGCGCAGGGCCGCCACCGTGCGCTCGCTCTCAACGCCGGTCGCGAGACGAATGCGCTCGAACTGCTCGCCCACCGCATGGGTGGTGGTCTCCGCCGCTTCGGCAAGGACGGTGCCGATCTGGCGCGCCTTGCCTTCGGCGTTCTCGAGCGAGCCTTCCACGAGGGCGGTGAAGGCGCGCGTGACGGACTCGAGATCCTTCGAGCGCCCTTCGATGCGGCTGAGAAGATCGTCCAGGGCGCCTTGGCGGCCAGCCAGCGCTTCGGTCATGCGGTTCTCGACACGCTCCAGGGCGGAAGCCGCCTGGGTGAGGGTGTTGATCTGCTCGTAGGTGGTTTCGGTGAGCGCGCGGCCGCGCTCGTCGAGCGACCGGGCGAGGTCCATCGCCTGCTGGATCACACCGGATGACACGCTGCGCAGGGCATCGACCTGATCGGCGACCTGATCGGATGCGCGGTTCGCCTGCGAGGCGATTTCGGAAAGAAGCGTCTCGATCTGCTGCACGCGCCCGCCCAGGCCGTCCTCTACGGCGCCGAGGTTGCTGCTGGCGGAGGCAGCCACCTGCTGCAGGGAACTGCTTGCGCTCTGCAGCCGGTCCAGCACCTCGGAGAGGTCGCCGCGCAGGCGCTCGTTGGTGCCGAGCAGGGTCTCGACGGTGCGCTCCGTGCCGGCATCGATGGCCTCCCGCATGGCTTCCGTCGACTGCGTGTAGGAGGAGGTGAGCTCGTTCGTGCGCTCCTGGAGCGACGACAGCATGGTCTGGCTCCGATCCTCAAGGGCGCGCAGGGCGCTCTCGGTGATCGTCTCCATTTCGCGGTTGATCACTTCGCCACGGGTGCCGAGTGCCTCGATGAGCGAGCTGCCCTGCGTGTCGAAGATCGACCTGATCTCGCCGATACGGCTGTTGAGCGAAGAAACAACGGCCTGACCGCGCGCGTCGATGGCCTCCGCCACGCCGCCGAGACGGTTCACAACGCGCTCCTCGAACTTCGAGACGCGTTCGTCGAGCGTCGTTGCGATCTCTTCCGCACGGCCGCCGAGAGTCTGGTTGATCTCGAAGGCGCGAGCCCCGAGGCTCTCCGCAATCTCGTCGGCACGGTCTCCGAGGATCTGGTTGATGGTGGAGATTCGATTCTCCAGTGCTTGGGTGATCTCGCCGGCGCGATTGCCGAGGACCTCGTTGATGCTGCTGACGCGGGCATCGAACGTCTCACCGATCTGCTCGGCCTTCGAGGTGAGCGTGTCGGCGATGGTGCTGGTTTTAGCGGTGATCGCTTGGCTGATCTCGTCCACACGGGCCTGAAGGGCATTCGCCACGTCGCGGCCCCCTTCGGCCATCACGCGGGCCATCTCACCGGTGCGCACGACGAGGGCTTCGTTGAGGGCCGTGGAGCGGGCGCTGAGAACGGTGTCTACACGCTCCACGATGGTGTCGAAATTGGCGGTGATTTCCGTGGTGCGGCGGGAGGCATGCTCTTCGAGCGCCGAGAGCTGGGACTCGATGGCGGAGGTCGCCTCGCGGGCGCGCTCCGCGAAGGTCTCTGCCACTGCGCGGCCCTGCACGGTGATGAGGCGGTCCATCTCTTCGAGGCGGCTTCCGATGGTCTCCGTCAGGGTGCCGACCTCGTTGGCAATCCGGTCGGCGATCTCGCCGCCACGGCCCATGACGCTCTCGAAGGCTTCGAGACGCGTCCCGAGAGACTCCTCCACCTCGCGGGTGCGGGTTTCGACGGTGGTCGTGAGGTTTTCGGCCGTCCGGTTGAGAACCTCGTTGACGCGCGCGCCTTGGGTGGCGATGGCGAGAACAATTTCTTTGCTGGTTCCGGCGAGGCGGGTCTGCACCTCGTCGGCGTGGCGGGAGAGAGTTTCGGAGAGTTCCTGGCCACGGTTCTCGAACGACGATTGGAATTCCTCGACCCTGGAGCCGAGAAGGGACGAGATACGCTCGCCGACTTCGGCAAGATTGCTTTCGAGCGCCTGTCCCTGGACGGTGACGGACTCGCTGACCCGCTGGCTGGCCGTTTCGAGACGCACGGCGAGATCCTCGACACGGCTGCCGATGGAATCGTCGGCCATGCGCACGGCGCTCTCAAGATGCTCACGCACCTCGTTGCCGCGAAGGGTGATCTGGCTGCCGACGTCGGCAGCCGTGGCGGCCAGATGCTCGCGGAACTCGTTGCCGCGGGCGATGATGTCATTGACGACATCCGTGCCGGTGGTGGCGAGCTGCTCGCGCAGGGCCGTTCCGCGGGCCGTGAGCTCTTCGCTCACGGAGAGGCCGGCAGCCGCGATCTGATCGCGCATTTCGGCCGTGCGGGCAGAGATGTCGTCGGCGATCACGCCGCCGGTGGCCGCAAGCTTCTCGGTGATTTCGCTGCCGCGCTGGGCGAAGCTCTCCTCCAGGCTCTTCGCCGTCTGCTCGAAGGCCTCGCGCACGTCGCTTCCCTGCTGGGCAAGGGCGTCGATCACGCCACGGCCGGTCTCGGCCAGCGTGCGGGTGACCTGGCTCGCGCCTTCCTGCAGGTGGCGGGTGAGTACGTCGCCGGTGCGCTCGAAGGCGCCGGTGATGTCCTGTGCCTTGCTCTCCAGGGCGCTGGTAATGGTGGTGCCGACCTCGGCAATGCCGGTCTTGATGTCCTCGCTGGCGCCCGAGAGGCGCTCCACCAGCTCGACACCACGGCTAGCCATCTCTTCGACGACGCGCTCGCCGGCGCGTCCGAGAGCCTGCGTGATCTGCTCGCCCTGGTGCTCGAGGGAGCCGGTGACCTTGTCACCCGCGCCGCCGACGGCGGTGACTACGCGCTCGCTGGCGACATCAAGGTCCTGAATCAGGTTCTGATGGGCACCGGTGATGGCGCCGCGCACGCGCTCCGCATTGGAGACGATGGCTTCCCGCTGGGCAACGAGCTCGTCGATAAGCGAGCGGATGCGGATCTCGTTGTCGGAATAGGCGCGTTCGAGCGTGGAGATCTCGCTGCGGACCAGAGTTTCAAGCTCACCGGCGCGGGCGAGGGCACGCTCCACGCCGTCGCCCACGGCAGCCACTTCGCGGCGTACGGCCTGGGAGACGGAGAGAACGGCATCGGTGGAAAAGTTCTCAGGCTGGGCGAGCCGCACGGCCACCTCGCCCACGGCGCGGGCTACCATCTTCATCTCCTGCGAGCGGACTGTGAGCATCGCGGCAATGAAGAAAAGGAAGATCGGGGCAACGAGAGCGACGGCGGCGAGCGCCAGTTGCGAGGACGAGAAGGTGGCGAGCAACTGGTCAGGCGTCGTAATGCCCTGCGCATATAGGAAATAGCCGATGCCGCCGAACCAGAGGAGGGAAGCAAACGTCGCGTAGACGTAAGCGCGGCCCGAAGAGCGGACCTGGAGGGCTTGCAGCATCACGCCGACATTCTGGCGGTCGTCATTGGCGACCGCGGCGCGATCGGGCGCGACGAAACCGGAGCGAGGTGCGTTCTCCAGCCTGATGTCACGCTCTTCCGAGCGATCATGGTCCTGCTCGTCGGGAATGTCGGGGTTCAAGGAGAAAGGCCCCTTCGTGAAGTCGTGCGCATCGATGTCCGGGAGCCGAGGCTCCTCGGAAGAAGACTTGCCATCCGTTAGGTCAGGCGAGGAGATTTCGAACGTCTCCTCGAGGTTGAGCGCCTGCTCAACAGCCGAAAGGGCCGCCTCCGCCGGGTCTTTCATCTTCTTCTTTTCGGTCGCCATGATCCGCCCTCGTGACGCAACTGATTTTGGTTGAAGCCGCTGCATTCCTTCGACGATCAAGCGGCGATGCGCAACTTCAGCCGGTACGGAAAAGCTGCTGACAGACTTTCCGTACGGTAATCTCCTATTTACCAAGCGAGTTTAGCGGCCGGTCATGTTCAAGGAAACCCGATGTCCCCTGCCACTTGCGAACGTCGTTAACGGCTCAGTAACCTGCACTACCGGGGAAATTGCGGCGAAAAGACGACAAGTCTCACGCCCGTCTCTCGTCATCCGGCGCCCCGTGTCTTAAATATGCGCCGTCACAGAGAGGTCCGCAATGATCAAGATAACATTCGTCGATGCCGAGGGCACTGCCCGGACAGTGGAGGCCGAGGAAGGCGCGACTGTCATGGAGACTGCCGTGCGCAACGGCATTCCCGGCATCGAGGCCGAATGCGGCGGCGCCTGCTCCTGCGCGACCTGCCATGTTTACGTGGACGAGGAATGGGAGGCCGTGACCGGCCAGCCGCAGCCCATGGAGGAGGACATGCTGGACTTCGCCTTCGACGTCCGTCCCAACTCGCGCCTGTCTTGCCAGATCAGGGTTCGCCCGGAGATGGACGGGCTCGTCGTTCAAACCCCGACCCGTCAGGGCTGATCCGGAGACTTTCCCATGTTCAAGACGATCCTGGTTCCCGTCGATCTCGGAGAGACCGAAGCTGCGCAGCCCGCCCTCGACAAGGCGGTGGAACTCGCCGAGAACGGGGAGGGCAGCATCCGGCTCATCTATGTGCGGGCCATCGTGCCCGTCACCTATATGGAGTTCATGCCCCCGGCCTTCGACCAGGAGCAGCAGGACGAGGCCGAGAAGAAGCTCGCCGAGCTGGCGGCCCAGGTGAAGCTCCCGGCCGAGCGGGTCTCCGCCGTGGTGCGCCTCGGCTCCGTTTACAACGAGGTGCTGGACGAGGCCGAGAAGACCGGCGCGGACCTCATCGTGATCGGCTCGCATCGCCCGAGCATGGCGACCTACCTTCTGGGCTCCAACGCCGCGACCATCGTGCGGCACGCCAAGTGCTCGGTTCTGGTGGTGCGGACGTAAGAGGATTCATCGCCATGGCGGGGCTTGGCCCGGCCATGGCGGCCGAGGCGCTCAAGACGCCTTCGGCATCAATTCGTCCGGCAATGCGCCGGAGCTGAAGGATCGCGGCTTGTTGAGACGCACCATCGGCTCGATCTGCCAGACGCCCACGGCGGCGAGCAGCGCTCCGATCAGGGCCACTCCGGTCGACCCCATCCGGAGTGCCTGCCAGATCAGATAGGCCATCAGGAAAAGAGACAGGATGGCGATTACGGTCGTCGAGAACCAGAGCCACCACGGCTTGCCGGCGATGAAGCGGGCTTGCGGATTGGCCTCCACGATGGCCATGCACAGGCTTTTGGCGAAAGCGCGATATTCCGCCGCCATCTCCTGCGCCTCGATGAGGCTTCGCCAATTGAGAGAGCTGAAGGTGAAGGACTTTCCGTCCCTCATCGTCACTGTCGTGCGATAGGATTTCTGCCCGACGCGTCCCGGCTCGTAGATCATGCGCACGGTCTCGACCGCGCCGAGGCGCACTTCATGCACCTTGCGGCCGGAATCCACGATCAGCCGGTCGCCCTCGATGGCGAAGCTTATCGGCCCGCCCACGGGGCGAGGGCTGTGGGTATAAGTCTTTGTCATGGAACTCAGCGTACCAGTTCGCGCATGGCGTGGTCTATGCCCTCGAGGGTGAGCGGGTGCATGCGCCCGGCAAAGAGCTGCCGCATGAGGGTGATGGACTGGGTGAATTTCCAGTGGCTCTCGGGCACGGGGTTCAGCCAGACGGCCTTCGGGAAATGGTCGAGGATGCGCCGGATCCAGACCTGGCCCGCTTCCTCGTTCCAATGCTCCACGGAGCCGCCGGGATGGGTGATCTCGTAGGGGCTCATCGAGGCATCGCCGACGAAGACGAGGCGGTAGTCGGACGGATAGGTGCGGATCACGTCGAGGGTCGGGATCTTCTCGTCGAAGCGGCGCCGGTTCTCCTTCCACAGGTGCTCGTAGACGCAGTTGTGGAAGTAGAAATGCTCGAAATGCTTGAACTCGAGCCGCGCCGCGGAGAACAGCTCTTCGGCGGCCTGGATGTGCCAGTCCATGGAGCCGCCCACATCGAGGAAGAGCAGAACCTTGACCGCGTTCCGGCGTTCCGGGCGCAGGCGCACGTCGAGATAGCCCTTGTGCGCGGTTTCCTGGATCGTCTCGTCGAGATCGAGCTCTTCCGGCGCGCCGGTGCGGGCAAAACGGCGCAGCCGCCGCAATGCGATGCGCATGTTGCGCACGCCAAGTTCCACGCTGTCGTCGAAATCCTTGAACTCGCGCTTGTCCCACACCTTCACCGCGCGGAAGTTGCGGTTCTTGTCCTGGCCGATGCGGATGCCTTCCGGGTTGTAGCCGTAAGCGCCGTAGGGCGAGGTGCCGGCGGTGCCAATCCACTTGTTGCCGCCCTGGTGGCGGCCCTTCTGCTCCTCCAGGCGTTTCCTCAGGTTTTCCCAGAGCTTGTCCCAGCCCATGGCTTCGAGCTGCTTCCTCTCTTCCTCGGAGAGATAGCGCTCTGCGAGCTTGCGCAGCCATTCCTCGGGAATCCCGGTCTCGCCCACGGCCTGTCCCATGCGCTCGATGCCCTTGAACACATGGGCGAAGACCCGGTCGAAGCGGTCGAAATGGCGCTCGTCCTTCACCAGGCAGGCGCGGGAGAGATAATAGAACTCCTCCACGCTCTTGTCGGCCAGGTCCTGGTCGAGCGCTTCCAGAAGGGAGAGATACTCCCTGAGCGAAACAGGCACCTTGGCCGCACGCAGCTCTGTGAAGAAAGTGAGGAACATCGCATCACTGTCGGGCAAGACGCGGCAAGGTCAAGCCCCCATGCCGGAAGTCCTTACTTGCCTATCGTGCGCCGCGCGCGGAACTCCATCGCCTCCGGCTTCCTGTTGCTCTTCCTCAGGATCGCGCGGAACTCGTCCCGCCGCTCGTGGATGGAGGCAATCACGAGGCCCATGGGCACACCGATATCCGACAGCACCGCTTCGCTGAGCTGAAGCGAGGCCTCGATGGTTTCCGGCACAGCATCGTCGACGCCGAGATCGTAAAGCTGGGCTGCGTGCTTGGCGTCACGGGCACGGGACACGATCGTGATGTCCGGCCGCTCCTGACGGGCCGCCGTCACCACCGCCTCGATGGCGCTCGGGGTGTCGAGGGTGATGACAAGGGCGCGGGCCTGCTCGATGCCGCAGGCGCGCAGGAAGCCGGCATAGGCTCCGTCGCCGAAGAAGACCGGCTTCCCGGCCCTGCGCTCCTCGGCCACGCGCACCGGATCCATATCGATGGCAAGATAAGGGATCTTGTGGCGCTGGAGCATGTCGCCCACGAGCTGCCCGACACGGCCGTATCCGGCGACGATGACGCGCCCGGTCTCCTCCGGCGGCGGGGGCTCGGCAGCCTCGGCGTCGACGGGCCGCTTCCGCTCCAGCTGACGACTCAGGCGTCGGCCGAGACGCGCGAGGAAGGGGATCGCCACCATGGTGATCGTCGTGACGAGCAGCAGGTTCTGTCCGACTTCTGCCGGAATGAGCCCTGCCGCCATCGAGGCTCCCAGGATGACGAGAGCGAATTCGCCCCCCGGGCCGAGCAGCAGGCTCGTCTCCGCCGCCTCCGGGGCGGTGAGGCCGAAGGGCCGCACGAGCCAGAAGATGATCACGCTCTTCAGGGCAATGAGGAAGGTGGCGACCGCCAGGATCGTCACCGGCGTCTCGAGGAAACGGACGACGTCGAGGCTCATGCCGACCGATACGAAGAATACCCCAAGCAGGAGCCCCTTGAAGGGCTGGATCGTGGTGTCGACGGCCCGGCGATATTCCGTCTCGGACAGAAGAACGCCCGCGATGAAGGCGCCGAGCGCCATGGAGAGCCCGCTCACCGCGGCGATCAGGCTCGTGACGATCACGACGAGAAGGCAGGCCGCCATGAACAGTTCAGGGCTCTTGGTGGCGGACACCAACTGAAAGAAGGGGCGCAGCACCAGCCGCCCGAGGCCCACGATGATCGCGAGCGCCAGGGCCGCCTGAAAGAGGGCCGTCGCAAAGGACAGCATGGTCGCTTCGGGCAGGCGCGTGTCGAGAGCCGCGATCGTGAACAGGATCGGGGCCACGGCGAGATCCTGGAAGAGCAGGGCGGAAAAGCTCGCGCGTCCCGCCGCCGAGTTGAGGCGTTTCTGCTCGGCCAGGACCGGCAGCACGATGGCCGTCGAGGAAAGGGCCAGCGCGATGCCGATCAGCGCCGCCGCCGTGATCGAATCCACGACCTTGAGGGCGAACAGGCCCAGGGCCAGGGCGCAGAGGACGACCTGAAGCGTGCCGAAGCCGAAGACCTGGCGGCGCAGGATGCGAAGGCGCTGCCACGAAAGCTCGATGCCGATGGTGAAAAGCAGGAACACCACCCCGAACTCGGCAAGGCGCGACGTACCCTCGGGATTGGTAAAGGTCAGCCAGTCCACCCACGGATAGGAGGGGATGAGCCGCCCGAGGCCATAGGGGCCCAGGAGGGCGCCGGCCGCGAGGAAGCCCAGTACCGGGCTGATCTTCAAACGATGGAAGACCGGAACGACGACGCCTGCCGTGGCCAGAAAAAGGATAGGCTCCTGATAGGCATGCAGGTCGATCGCGGTACTCATATGTTCCTTCCGTTCGTGCGCATTGTCGTTCTACGGGCAACGGAAGCGCAAGGACAAATCGCGGGCCGTCACGGCGGGAACGAACGCCACCGGTTGGACATTTTTGCAATGCGACCCGGAGGATTTCCGCGCTCATTCGATGGTCTTTCATGTGACGTATCGAGCGACGCCGGAAACCGGTTTCGTTCCGGGGCCCTCGCCGCGTCCGCGGATGCTCGGGCCTGAGATGATGCCGCAGCGGAGTGTCAAGGAACGTACAGGCGAGCGGGTGAGCGGCTGATGGGTGAAGCGCTGGCAACCCTCCTCCCTCTGTGGGGAGGAGTTGGAGGAGGGGCGTCGGCGCCAGACTGTCGTAGGATGTCGCTCACACCTCGACCCTAACCCTCTCCTCCGCGTCATGCGCGTCATGGCCGGGCGTGTCCTGGCCATCTCGGTTCTTGGAATCGCTGCGCCATCCGGACAGGGATCCCCGGCACGAGGCCGGGGATGACGTGGGAGCGGCAGGGGCGCTGGGAAGAGCGGAGCCGCCGTTACCCGAGCGTCGCCAGGGCCTGCGCGAGATCCGCCACCAGATCGTCCGGATGCTCGATGCCGATGGAGACGCGGATCGTGGCGTTGGCCACGCCGAGCCTGTCGCGGGTCTCCTTGGGGACGCCGGAATGGGTGGTGGAGGCCGGATGCGAAATCAGGGATTCCGTACCTCCCAGGCTGACGGCCAGCTTGAACACCTGGAGGGCGTTGAGCACCTTGAAGGCCTCCGCCTCGCCGCCCTTCACGTCGAAGGAGAAGGTGGAGCCGGGGGCATCGCTCTGCGCCTCGTAGACTTGGCGGGCGCGCGAGCCCTCCGGCAGATAGGCGAGGTGGTGTACCTTCGCGACGTTCGGGTGCTTGTGCAGGAAGGCGGCCACGATCTCCGCATTGCGGTTGGCGGCCGACATGCGCAGCGCCAGGGTTTCGAGCGAACGGCCGATCATCCAGCAGGAATGCGGATCGAGCTGAGTGCCGATGGCCGAGCGCAGCAGGCGCACGGACCTCATGTGCTCCTTGGAGCCGAGGGCGGCGCCGGCGATCAGGTCCGAGTGACCGCCCACATATTTGGTCAGCGAATAGACCGAGATGTCCGCCCCATGCTTCAGCGGCTTCTGGAAGAGAGGACCGAGCAGGGTGTTGTCGCACACGATGATCGGACGGGCGCCTTGAGCCTGGCCGATTTCCTCCGCGATGGTGCGGATGAGGGCTACATCAACAAGGGTGTTGAGCGGGTTGGATGGCGTCTCGATCATGACGATCGCCACGCGGCCTCTGGCCTGCGCTTCCTCCGCGGCCGCGCGGATGCCGGCCTCGTCGACACCGTCGCCGAAGCCTACGGCCGCGATGCCGAAATTGGCGAGCGTCTTGGCGATCAGGGTCTCCGTGCCGCCATAGAGCGGCTGCGAGTGAAGAATCACGTCACCGGGGCGGGCGAATGCCAGGATCGTGGTGGCGATGGCCGACATTCCGGAGGAGAAGAGGAGACCCGACGCGGCCTCCTCGAAGACGGCGAGCCGGTCCTCGACGATTTCCGCGTTCGGATGGTTGAAGCGGGAGTAAACGAGGCCCGCGGCCTCGCCTTGAGGCGGCTCCTTGCGGCCGGATACGTAATCGAAGAACTCCTTGCCGTGCTCGGCGCTGTTGAACACGAAGGTAGAGGTCAGGAAGACCGGCGGCTTCACCGCGCCTTCCGACAGGGTCGGATCGTAGCCGTAGCCCAGCATGAGGGTCTCGGGCTTCAGCTTGTGATTGCCGATGCGATCCTTGTGATAACGGTTGTAAGCCATAGGTACTTGTCCTCCCGAGTTTGTTCTGGGCTTACATGATGAGAGCGGTTGCCGAAAGCCGGGGACACCAATTAGGCTCCGCTCGTTGACAAGGAAGGGTGGGGATGGCGCGTTTTACCGGAACCGAAAGCTATGTGGCGACCGAGGATCTGACGGTGGCCGTCAATGCCGCGATCACTCTGGAGCGCCCGCTTCTCGTGAAGGGCGAGCCCGGCACGGGCAAATCCGTTCTAGCCGAGGAGATCGCCCGCTCGCTGAACGCACCGCTCCTCACATGGCACATCAAGTCTACCACCAAGGCCCAGCAGGGCCTTTATGAGTACGACGCGGTCTCGCGCCTGCGCGACAGCCAGCTCGGCGATCCGCGCGTCTCGGATATCCGCAACTACATCCGGCGCGGCAAGTTGTGGGAGGCCTTTGCCTCCGAGACCCGGCCCGTCCTGCTGATCGACGAGATCGACAAGGCGGATATCGAGTTCCCGAACGACCTCCTGCTCGAACTCGACCGCATGGAGTTCTTCGTCTACGAGACCGGCGAGACGATCAAGGCCAGGCAGCGGCCCATCGTCATCATCACCTCGAACAACGAGAAGGAGCTGCCGGACGCGTTCCTTCGCCGCTGCTTCTTCCATTACATCAAGTTCCCCGACGCCGAGACCATGGCCCGGATCGTCGAGGTGCATTATCCCGGCATCAAGCATCGGCTCGTGGAGGAGGCGCTGAAAATCTTCTTCGAGGTCCGGGACGTTCCAGGCCTGCGCAAGAAGCCCTCCACCTCGGAGCTGCTCGACTGGCTCAAGCTCCTCCTCTCCGAGGATATCGGCCCGGAGCAGCTGCGGGAGCGTGACACCCGCAAGCTCATTCCCCCGCTCCATGGGGCATTGCTCAAGAACGAGCAGGATGTGAGCCTGTTCGAGAAGCTGGCCTTCATCGCGAGGCGGGAAGGGCGCTGATGCTTCGACTGATTCTCCTCCGACATGCCAAGGCTGCCTGGCCGCCGGGCGTTCTCGACCTGGACCGGCCGCTCGCCGCGCGGGGGCGGGAGGCCGCCGTCGCGATGGGCAACTACATCAGGCGCGAATGCTTCGCGCCGGAACTCGCTCTCGTGTCCCCGGCGCGCCGGACGCAAGAAACCTGGGAGATCGTCCAGCCCATCATCGGCGAGGTGCCGAGCAGGCACGACGGGCGCATCTATGAGGCCCCCGTCGCGCGGCTCCTCACCGTCCTGCAGGAAGTGGAGCCGGAAGCGCACACGGTTCTGATGATCGGCCACAATCCCGGCTTCGAGGAGCTGGCGAGCTTCCTGATCGGCGAGGGCGACATGGACGGGATCCTGCGGCTCGGGCGCAAGTATCCGACGGCGGGCCTCGCCGTCATCGATTTCCCGCATGAGAGCTGGGCCCAGGTGACGCGCAAGTCCGGGCGGCTCGACCGCTTCGCGACGCCCAAATCCATCGGGGAAGGCGAAGACGACTAGAGCTCATGCTTTCGACTGCTGAAAGTCGATGAACAGCAATTCCTCGTCGTAGAAGACGCCGCCGACGCGAAGGGCCTTCCGTTGGATCCCGTAAGGCTTGAAGCCGAGGGCGTGATAGGTGCGCCGTGCGCTTCCGTTCGTCATGCCCACGGCCGCCTCCAGGACGATCACGTGCCGCGAGGCGTGATCGATCACCCGCTGGACCAGCTGCTTTCCCAAACCTTGGCCACGCTGCTCCGCCTGCACATAGACGCCCCACATTACGCCCTTGTGGGAGGCCTTGGCCCGCTCGTAGACCGCAAAGCCCGCCATGCCCACAAGGCGGTCCCCTGCGAAGGCTCCGAAGATCGCACCTGGACCCGAGACCGGGATGCGATCCCGGATCGTCTCGAGGGAGAGAGGAGCTTCCTCCTCGTAGCTGGAGCCGAAGGCCTCCGGGGCGGCGGCGAGAGCTTCCAGCCTCAGGTTCCGGTAGGCTTGGGCGTCGGACGGTTTCAGGACTCGGATCAGGATGTCGGCTGTCATGATGGGCACGCGGGATCGGGTGCACTATTCGTGGAAGGCAGAGGCACGACGGTCAAGATCCTGCTGCTCCGGCCGACCGGCATGAACATATCGGCCCGGCCGTCGTTCTTCCTGAAATCACCTCGATATTGCTCAGGCTTTCGCGGGATCGAAATCTCACATGCTGCTTCAGACGCTTCTTGCGCTCGGGCTTGCCGGACGTGCTCTGATTCCCGGCGCGGCGGATCTCTCGGCGCCTGCGCAGGCGCTTCAGGCGCGCTACGAGCCTCAGAGCCGGGAGGTGACCAACTGGCGCTCCGAGGCGATCGATGCCCTTGAGCCGAAGACGGTGATCACGCTCGCGGCCTTCTTCAAGGCGGAGCGTCCCTTCGTCACCCGCTGCGTGAAGCTCAATAACTACTGGTGTATCAAGAGCGCCCGCTGGGACGGGGAACTCGCCACCGACAGCGAGGGGCATGTGGGCTTCGCCTCCGCCCACCACGGGGCGGACGCCGCAGCCCTGCTGCTGAAGCGCTATTATCTCGATTACAAACGCAAATCGGCCCTCGATATCGTGCGCCGCTGGGCTCCCCCCGAATGCGGCGTCGCCACCGGCATCGGTGGGATGGCGGTGCTGGCCGTCCGAGGGATCGGCGGCACGGTGCGGGCCCAGTATCTCGCCTCCCGGCGCAAGGGCAGGGTGGTGCGCTACACGGCGAAGGGTAGCCCCGGCGGGAAGCCGGGCCGGGTCTCGATGGTCATTCCCATGACGCAGAAGACACCGCAATACCGAGTGCCGAGCATCGCCGCGGGAATGGGCGAGAAACCCAAGGCGCCTGATCCGAGGCCTCTCGTGGTCCAGAAGCCTCGTCATAAGACCCAACCAAAGCGGGAGCCGGCGGCGACGGCTTCCATGTCGCCCAAGCCGCAGGTTGCCTCGGCCTGTGCGCCCGACGAGCAGCGTCTGCGCAATTACGCGAGCCGCATGGTCGAGGGGCTGGGGCTGGGTCCCGACGACGACCTCAGGCTTTTCGACGCGGACGGAAAGCCCCTGCCGAACCTCGTTCCCGTGATGCTGGCCATGTCGGCCTTCGAGCTGGGGGCGGTCCGCGCGAGTCCGGATCTGGTCCAGGCCGCCATCGAGCGGGCCACCCGAAAAATCGAGGCGAACGCCAAGGCCCGCCCGCCCGTCCCGCAGCGCCTTGACAATTAGGCGGGCCATGCCTGGAATGGCCGGGGCAGGCTCGGCGGGCTTCCTTCCACTCTGCAACGGGTTGGCGATGGCCGTTCAGGCATTGGATGAAGCCGTCGGCCGCCCGGGAGCGATCTCTATTGAGGCGGGTGCGGAATTTGACCGTGGTTTCCATTCAGCAGGTTCCGGACGTCGATGCCGCGACGGGCCTTGCCGTGACCTATGTTGCCGCGCACGACCCGTTCGGCGCCTATCGGGCCGACAGGCTGGTCGGCGCCGTTGCCGGGCAGGTTCGCCGCCGTCATTACGCCTTTGCCGTTCGCGACGGGGTTGCCGTCGGCTATGCCGGCTGGGCCCTGTGCACTCCCGAGATCGCCAAGAGGTGGCTGGAGAGCAACGAGATGCCGACATCCGAGCAATGCAGCCAGGGCGATGTCCTGGTCGTCACGATGGTGGTTGCGGACGATCCCCAGGCCTTGCGGCGGCTCCATGCCTATCTCCGGAAACGCTACAAGGGGCTGCCCTATATGGGGCTTCGGGCCTCGAAGGCCGGCAGGTCGATCCGACGGGGCCGGATGGGGCGAGGGGAAGGCCCTGGATCGTGACGCTCCCGTCGCCGGTGAAAATCGGTTCGCAGCGCAAATCGGGAACCTGAGCCGCAGCGGGGTTGCGCGATTTTGCCGTTCCGGATTATACGCAACGTTACATCGATAAATCAATGCGCTGCGGAGAAGGTCATGGTCAGCAGGTTCGACCATGACCCGAAGTCACCGCGCTGCTTGGGCCCGACCGGGAGACTTGAAGACAATGGCCGTGACAACAAAAACCGTCGCCGAGTATCTGGAAGGGGCGCCTTTCCCGCCGGGGAGCATCGCGATCGTCGATAGGGTCGAAGCGATCGGCAGTCTGACCGTCGAGCAGATCTCGGCCTTGGCCGGCAATGGCGTCGTCTCGCTCGACGCCCATCCGGGCGACGGCAGCAACCGGCTGTCGCTTACCCTCGCCCAATTCGAGGCCCTGGGCACCGTCGCCCTCAGCGCCGACGATGTGATCGAACTCGCCGGTACGGAGGCGGTCATTCAGGGCCTGACGCAGGAGCAGGTGAGCGCCCTCAACGCCAAGGGCGTCGACATCGTCAACGCGGACGGTGGATCGCTCCGGATCTCGAAGGATCTCGCCGCATGGGTCGCGCAGACGAACCTGAGCTTTCACGGCGGCGATCTCGTTACGGTCAGCGACGATCTGAAGATCCTGGGTTTCTCGGCGCAGGAGATCACGGCCCTGTCCAACAAGGGCGTCGACGTCTTCGATTCGACAACGGACGCGATCAACGCCGTGTTCGGCACCGACCAGGCTATCGCCTTCGCGCAATCGAGCATCGTGTTCAGGAATGAGGACACGGTCACGATGACCCTCAGCGCCCTGGCGATGTCCCGGCTATCCGCCGCCCACCTGGCGATCCTCGGCGTGAAGGGGATCGACAGGATTGATGTGAGCGACGACGGTTTCGTTCTGTCCCTCGATCAGTACAAGGCGATCACCGATCCGCTCCATGAAATCGCATTGACGGCAACGGACCGGATCACCCTGGCTCTCAGCCTCACCGATCTGGCGATCCTGAGGGACACCGAGATCGCCGGATTCGCGGCAAACAACATCGATGACGTTTCCTTGAATGCCTCTGGACAGGTCCTCGGATCGTTCGGCGCCCAGACGTTCATCGGCCTGGCGGAACGAGGGGTGACCATCATCGATGCGAGCGACAATGTCCTGGGCCTCACGCTGGCGCAATACAACGCCCTCAGCTCCGTCGGCGGCATGAAGCTCACGGGGGAGGATGCCGTCGCCCTGACGGGCAACCTCGGTGATCTGGCGGCGCTCGACGCCGGACAGATTGCCGAGATGCACACCAGGGGCGTCGATACCCTGACGCTCAGGGATACGGGCCGGGTCCTCGGCGCTCTGGCGGCCGATCAGATTGCGGCCCTGGCCGCCAAGGGCGTCGATGTCCTTGATGCCCAGGACAACCGACTCACCCTGACGACGGCCCAATACGCGGCCCTCGGCACCATCAGGCTTTCGGCCGCCGACGTGGTGACGATCTCGTCCAGTGTCAATTACGCCCTGTCCTCCCAGGCCGATCGCCTCACCCTGACCGGAACCGCCCTGCGCGGCACCGGCAATGCCCTTTCCAACGAACTGGTCGGCAACGCGAAGGGCAACGTTCTTTCGGGAATGGCCGGAAACGACACTCTCTGGGGCGGACTCGGCAACGACACGCTCCATGGCGGCTCCGGGAAGGACGTGTTTGTCTTCAACACCCGGCCGAAGACGGGCAATCGGGACCTGATCAAGGACTTTTCCGTCGTTCATGACACGATATGGCTGGACAACGCCGTCTTCACGAAGATCGGCGCGGGTTCCCTGTCGAGCCCTCGGAAGCTCGCTTCCAAATACTTTACCGTCGGCACGAAGGCGACGGATCCATACGACCGGATCATCTACGACAAGAAGACCGGCTATCTGTCCTATGACGCCGATGGATCGGGCAAGGGGGCCGCGGTCATCTTTGCCAAGCTCGCCGCGGGTCTCAAGATGACCTATGCGGACTTCTACGTCGTTTGAGGCATTCCCTCGGCTTCCGCTTTCCGGAAAGGAGGAAATGCGAAACCTGTGCTTTATATTCCGCCCGGCGACCCCCATGTGATCCTCAAGCTCAGCAAAGTCCAGGTTCCGCGTGCCGCCTCTTACCGACATTCCCTCCCGCATGGGCGCTGCCGCACAATCCCTTTGGGAAGCGTCCGGCCAACTGATCCAACCATCTCTCCGCCTCGGTGTCACAGGTCTCGCCCGGTCCGGAAAGACCGTGTTCACCACGGCCCTCGTGCATCACCTGACGCGGGGCACCAGTCTTCCCGCCTTCCGCGCCTCCGCGGAGGGCCGCATCCGGCGGGCCCATCTCAGCCCTCAGCCTGACGACGCGGTGCCGCGCTTTCCTTTCGAGGAGCACATGGCGGCGCTCACGCTGGAGCGCCGCTGGCCTCAATCCACGAGCCGGATCAGTGAGTTGCGGGTGGATGTCGAATATGAGCGCAAAGCGGGCTGGCGCTCCGGTCCGGCATCGCTGGCCCTCGACATCGTCGACTATCCCGGCGAGTGGCTGCTCGATCTGGCGCTCCTCGATGCGGGCTATGTCGAATGGTCCCGCCAGACGGTCGAAGCCAGCCGCCGCCGTGACCGGGCGTCCGTGGCGGGCCGCTGGCACGAGGCACTGAAGACACTCGATCCGGCGGGGCCGGCCGACGAGGTGCTGGCATCGAAGGCGAGCGATCTCTTCAAGGATTATCTGCTGGCGCTCCGCTCGGGGGCCGAGGCCGTGGCGACGACGCCACCCGGACGGTTCCTCATGCCGGGCGATCTGGCGGGGTCACCGGCGCTCACCTTCGCGCCGCTCGACCTGCCCCATGAGCAGATCATCGCGCCGGGCAGCTTCGCGGCTCTCATGGAGCGCCGCTTCGAGGCCTATAAGACCCATGTCGTGAGGCCCTTTTTCCGCGATCACTTCCAGCGCATAGACCGGCAGATCGTGCTGGTCGACGTGCTGGCCGCCATCGATGCGGGGCCTGCGGCCCTGGCCGAGCTGGAGGAGGCGCTGGATCAGGTGCTCCTGGCATTTCGGATCGGGCGCAATACACTGTTCTCCCGCCTGTTCTCGCCGCGCGCCGACCGGGTGCTGTTCGCCGCCACCAAGGCCGATCACATCCACCACACCGATCATGACCGGCTCGACGCTGTCCTGCGCCTCCTCGTGAACCGCGCCTCGCGTCGCACGGAGGCGGCGGGCGCGCGGGTCGGCACGGTGGCGCTGGCCTCGGTGCGGGCGACGCGCGAGACCACGGTGCGCGAGGGCCGGGAGACCCTTCGTGCCGTGGCCGGCGTGCCGGAGGCGGGCGAGCAGGTAGGGGATGATATCTTCGACGGCGAGGCGGAGGCTGCGATCTTTCCGGGCGAGCTGCCCGAGACCGCGGAGGCCATCTTCCAGGGAGCCATCGAGCCCGGCTCCCTGCGCTTTCCCCGTTTCAGGCCGCCGAGGCTACCCGTCGACGCGGCAGGCCGCATGGCGAAGATGCCTCATATCCGCCTCGACCGCGCCCTTGAATTCCTGCTGGGGGACCGTTTTGCATGAGCCGCCAACCTCGCGCCTTCCGCCTGGACGATCCCAATGTGACCGGAGGTTCGATCGAGGTCACCGAGGAGCCCTTCGACGCCATCGAGGCGGCGGACGGTGTCGTCGTGCCCATGACCAAGCGGCGGCGAGCGCCGTGGATGGGCATTCTGCTATCGGCCCTGTCCGGCCTTCTCGTCCTGGGGCTCGGACTCGCCCTCGAAAACCTGATCGTCGAACTCTACGCCGTCGCGCCCTGGCTCGGCTGGGTCGCCCTTGCCCTCGCCACCATCGCGGCCTTTGCCTTCCTCTCTCTCCTGTGGCGTGAGGTGTCAGGAATCCTGCGGGAGCAGAAGATCGAGAAGCTGCGCGAAGCGGCCGTCGACGCCCTGGCCGTGAAGGATCACAAGGCGGCCAAGGGCATCGTGGCCGATCTCCTGAGCCTCTATGGGACCAGGAGCGGTTCCGTGAAAGGCAGAGCCCGACTTCAGGAGCTGACGGACGAGATCATCGATGCGGATGACCGTCTGGCCATTGCTGAGCGCGAGCTCCTCGCGCCTCTCGACGTGCAGGCCAAGCGCGCGATCGCGTCCGCCGCCAAGCAGGTATCCCTGGTCACGGCCGTGAGCCCCCGCGCCATCGTGGACGTGGCCTTCGTGACTTTCGCAGGCGTGCGGCTGCTGCGCACCCTGGCGCGGATCTATGGCGGCAGACCGGGCCTTTTCGGCTTTCTGCGGCTGGCCAAGGCGGCCCTGAACCACCTTGCCGTCACAGGTGGAGTGGCCGTGGGGGATAGCCTGATGCAGCAGGTGCTTGGGCTGGGGCTGGCCGCCCGGATCTCGGCGAAGCTGGGCGAGGGCGTGCTGAACGGGCTCATGACCGCCCGATTCGGACTGGCTGCGCTCTCCGTGTGCCGACCGCTGCCGTTCATCCGGGAGGAGCCGCCGAAAATCGGCGATGTCGCCGGGGAACTGATCAGCCGCGCGGAGGTCGCTACCTCTTAAGGAGTAACCGGGACTCGGTGCGGCATATCGTACAGACCTGATCTTTTTCTTATATTTCAAAGTCTTCTGAGAAGGGCGGGCCCGCCTTTAGACCAATCGATGACATGGAAGAGCGTTGTAGTGGAACCCGGTTCCCTATATAGGGGCGCCACAGTTCATCGGGGAACAACGGCCGAACATGACAGACATCGTTATTGATGAGGGTTATCGACCGACAGAAGACGAGCCCTTCATGAATGAACGGCAGAGGGAGTATTTCCGGCGCAAGCTGATCCGCTGGAAGAACGACATCCTCAAAGAGGCTCAGGAAACCCTCGCGACCTTGCAGAGCGAGAACGAGAATCATCCTGACCTGGCGGACCGCGCCTCTTCTGAAACGGATCGTGCGATCGAGCTTCGCGCCCGCGATCGCCAGCGCAAGCTGATCGCCAAGATCGATGCGGCACTCGCCCGGATCGACGACGGCTCCTACGGTTACTGCGAGGAAACCGGCGATCCGATTTCCCTCAAGCGCCTCGAGGCTCGCCCCATCGCGACCCTCTCGCTGGAGGCTCAGGAGCGTCACGAGCGCAACGAGCGGGTCTACCGGGACGACTGACCCCTGCCGTCTTTCCAATGAAAACGAAAAGGGCTCCGGTGACGGAGCCCTTTTCTTTGCGCGGCCTGAAAGGGAACATCGGATCGATTCCAAAAGGGCAATTGCACTTTCCACGTCCGATGGTCCAGCGGATGACCTGCGTCAGCCCTTCTTGGAAGGATCGAGCGGACGCCCGAGCAGGCGGGCGAACTCGGCCTCGATGTCCTCCACCGAGAAGGGATCGGGCTCCTTGGGCGCAGCGGGGGCTGCGGCAGGTGCCGGCTGCCGCGGAGGCAGGGGAGAGGGCGCAGGGCGCATGGGCTCGTTGGCCGGGCGCGGCGGCTCGGGCTGCGGAGGAGCCGCGGGCTCCTCGACGAGGTCCTCAGGATCTTCGCGGCGGTAATCCGTGCGGGCTTCTTCCGCCTGAGGAGGGGTCTCGAGCAGGTCGTCCTCGTCCGCGACGGTTTCCTCATGCGGCTCGTAGACCGGAGGAGGAGGGGTGACCGTCGCGGCAGGACGCTTCAGGGCTTCCTCGAGCTGCTTGGCCATATTGGAGAGAACCGCTGCGTCGGGGCCAGTCTTGACGGCGGGAGCGGCGGGCATCCCGGCAGGCGCGGCAGCCGGCGACGGTCGGGCAGGCTCGGCGGCCTCGGCGGGACGGGGAGGTGCCGGCGGAGGTGCGGGCGGGGTCGGCGCTGTCGGGGTCGCCCGGGACTGGAAGGGAGGCGGCGTGACGGTCGGGCGCGGCTCGGCGCGTTCCGCGGAAGGAGACGCGGGTGCGCCCGGGGGGGGAGCCATGCGGGCTTCGGCCCGCAGGCCCGGCACGGCCGGAGCCGACGAAACCGAGACGGTGTCCGGCTTCAGGACAGGTTCGGGATGAGCCGGAACGGGCGCGCTGACGGAGGCTACCGCCGAAAGCTCCTGGTCGACGTCCGAATCCTCCGAAGGACGGCGAACGAAGGCATCGAGCTGAGCGGCGATCTGAGTCTCGATCGAGGGGCGTCCGCTGGCCTCGACCTGCGCCGGGCGAGGAGCGGGCTGATCGAAGGCAGGCTCGAGGCGTTCCGGTGCCGGCTCGCTGGAGGCGGCTGGAATGCGTGCGCCGGCCACGCGAACGATATTGGTCTCGATGACCAAGTCGTTGGGGCCGCCGATCAGGAGAAGATGCTCGACATTGTCACGGCGCAGCAGAAGAAGCTGCCGTTGACGGTCGAGGTCATAGACGTCGACGATGCCGAGGCGTGGCTGGCGGCTGCGGGAGCGGTCAGTCCCCGGCATGATGAGGCGGGCGCCGGTCAACTTGCGGAGAACTAGGCCGAACAGGGCGACCAGGGCGAGGATGATGGCGAACGCGATCACGAAGAGAACAGCTCGCGACGCTTCAATACCAAAGAGTGATGACACGATGAGATCTCAAGCCTTGTGGGGGCCTTTGACAGGCCAGTTCTGTGTTGTTTGTACCACATTGACCGTCAAAGCCAGCCGCAAGGTTAACAGATGGTTAACGGTACAAATTCTGCCTTGCGGCATATGGGGTTCACGAGCGGTCCCGCAATCCGCAAGGAAGATGAAAGGCCCTCAAGCACCTAAAATGTGGCCTGCACGCGGCAATCTAAGAATTATTCCCGGAAAGCGGCCGCCAGCGGAGCACTTGCGCCGCCATGTGATGCCGCCTTAGAGGACAATCAATGAATTCCGTGTAGGACGCGTCAAAGATCGAGCGGTTGGGCGAGCTCTCTCGCCCGGTGCCTTCGGGCACAACCGCCTTCCTGAAGGATTGTGAAGGACATGGCTCACCAGGGCGATATGCCGAAGGGCTCGACCATCGACCGTTCCGACCGCCCCGGCCATTTCGGATGGGTCCTGCTGCTGGCCGCGGTTCTGGCCGGCGCCGTGCTGAGCCTCCGGTTCCTCGGCAGCGAACAGGCGCAACCCTTGATCCTAGGCCTTCTCGCCTTCTTCGCCATGGCGGGCGTGTTCTTTCTGTTCGCGTGGGCCATCGGGGTCGTTCAGTTCGCGGGGCAGACCGTCCGCAACGACATCACCAAGCTCATGGCCGACACGGCGGGCGAGGGCCTGGTCGTCGTCGACGGAGAGGGCCGGATCGTCTATGCC
This sequence comes from Microvirga sp., assembly GCA_031181145.1. GTDB lineage: Bacteria > Pseudomonadota > Alphaproteobacteria > Rhizobiales > Beijerinckiaceae > Microvirga. The sequence goes on along the minus strand of JAPSLB010000053.1, from coordinate 2,584 downwards.
AACGAGGCCTATCTTGCGTTCGCAGGCTCCGATGGGGCCGAGGCGCGTCCCGTCGAGCGCCTGTTCATAGGCGCCCCGGAAGTCTCCGAGGCGATCTACCGCCTGGCCCAGGCAGGACGCGAGCGCCGCACAGGCACCGAGGAGATCCGCCTCTCGCCCTCCCTGGACGGGAGGCACGAATTCGGCTGGTACCGGGTCCGCGTGCGCCCGGTGCCGCGGTCCGGCGGCCGGGACGCCACCTTATGGAGCATCGCCGACATCACCCATGAGCGGGAGCGCCAGGAAAACGTGTTCCAGGAACTCCAGCACGCCATCGATTATCTCGATCACGCGCCGGCGGGCTTCCTCTCCATCGATCCTCAGGGCGCCATCGTCTATCTCAACGCCACGCTGGCGACCTGGCTGGACTACGATCTCGCCCAGGTCGGTTCCGGCGGCCTGAATCTCGGCGATATCGTGCCGCGCAACGTGGTGGCGATGATGACCTCGCTCACCGGCGAGCCCGGGAGCGTGCGCACGGAAACCTTCGACCTGGACCTTCGCCGCCGCAACGGCCAGTTCCTGCCCGTGCGCCTCTATCACCGCATCGCCTTCGGGCTGGATGGCCGGATGGGCGCTTCCCGCACCCTCGTCCTGAACCGTTCGCCGGGTGTCGAGGTGGACGAGGGGCAGCGCGCCGCCGAGGTGCGCTTCGTCCGCTTCTTCAATAATACCCCGATCGCGATCGCGACCGTGAACCGCGCAGGCCGGATCGTCCACGCCAACGCGCCCTTCTCCAAGCTCTTCGGCATCCTGCCGCGCACCAGCGACAACATCGGGGAAGGCCCCTCCATCTTTGAGAGCTTCCGCGAAAGCGGCTCCCTCGAGGCCGCCCTCAGGGCGGTCGCGGAGAACCGGGGCGATATTGCCCCGCTCGAACTCCAGACGGCCGGGGAGAACGGCAGCGCCGTACGGGTCTGGGTCACGCCCGCCGGCGATACGGGTGCGGACGGCGAGACGGCGATCCTCTACGCCCTCGACACCACGGATTTCCGGAAAGTGGAGGAGCAGCTCGCCCAGTCGCAGAAGATGAACGCGGTCGGCCAGCTTGCCGGCGGCGTGGCGCACGACTTCAACAACGTGCTCCAAGCCATCATCGGCTACAGCGACCTGCTCCTCGCCAACCACCGGCCCACCGACCCGTCCTTCCAGGACATCATGCAGATCAAGCAGAACGCGAACCGGGCCGCGAGCCTGGTGCGCCAGCTGCTCGCCTTCTCCCGCCGCCAGACCCTGCGGCCGGAAGTGCTCAACCTCAACGACCGGCTCTACGACCTCTCCATGCTCCTCAAGCGCCTCCTCGGCGAGCGTGTGGAGCTGGATCTGAGTCACGGCCGCGACCTCTGGTTCGTGAAGGCGGACGTGAACCAGTTCGAGCAGGTGATCGTGAACATGGCCGTGAACGCCCGCGACGCCATGCCGGACGGCGGCAAGCTCGCGATCCGCACGGCCAATCTCACGGCTCAGGAAGCCGCGCGCCTGAACGTGAGCGGCATGCCGCCCGCCGATTACGTGCTGGTCGAGGTTTCGGACACCGGCATCGGCATGACGCCCGAGGTGGTCGACAAGATCTTCGAACCCTTCTTCACCACCAAGGAAGTCGGCAAGGGCACGGGGCTCGGTCTTTCGACCGTGTTCGGCATCGTCAAGCAGTCGGGCGGCTATATCGACGTGGACTCGAAGCCGGGGCAGGGCACGACCTTCCGCATCTATCTGCCGCGCCATGTCGCGGACGCTCAGGAGGCGCCCGAGGAGGCGAAGGCCGACGCTCCCAGGAAGCCCGCCGCAGACATGACCGGGCAGGGCACCATCCTGCTCGTGGAGGACGAGGACCCGGTCCGCGCCGTGAACGCCAGGGCTCTGGCGGCGCGGGGCTACACGGTGCTGGAGGCGGCTTCCGGGGTCGAGGCGCTGGAGATCATCCAGGAGCGGGGGGCGCCCGTGGACCTCGTGGTTTCGGACGTGGTGATGCCGGAGATGGACGGGCCGACCCTGCTGGGCGAGCTGCGCAAGCTCTATCCCGATCTCAAGGTGATTTTCGTTTCCGGCTACGCGGAGGAGGCCTTCCGCAAGAACCTTCCCGAAGGGGAGGATTTCAACTTCCTGCCCAAGCCTTTCAGCCTGCGTCAGCTGGTCGAGACAGTGAAGCAGGCGATGGGGCGTTAAGTAGCTCCTAGCATTGATTAATTTATCTGCGGCGATCTGATCGGCGAAAGGGCTGTGGATTCTCGAAGGAGAACGAAAAAAGAACTTGTAAGGGAGAACAAAGTGAGTACATATATTCCCTCAACACCGCGTTGAGATTCACTCCTCCTCCTGCCATAAGGATGTCTGGTCATGTCGCAGTCTTCTTTGAGACTGGTGGAAAGCTCATCAATGGATAAAGACAAGTCGAAAGCTCTCGACGCGGCGCTCTCTCAGATCGAGCGCGCCTTCGGCAAGGGCTCGATCATGCGGCTCGGCAAGGGGCAGCAGCCGGTCGAAATCGAAACCATCTCGACGGGGTCTCTCGGCCTCGACATCGCGCTCGGCGTGGGCGGTCTGC
>JAPSLB010000052.1 GCA_031181145.1 Microvirga sp. | reverse complement strand
CCCCTGCGGCCGCTTTTGCCAGGTCAGGACGCCGCGGTCTCCGACGGCCGCGGACGCGCCTCGGCGCTGCGCACCAGCTGAACCACCGGAAACAGACCAATCAGAACAATCACCAGCGCCGCAAGCGAGCCGTCCTCGAAACGGCCTCGCGCGGCGTAGGTATAGACTTGCGTGGCGAGGGTTTCGGTATTGAGCGGGCGCAGGAGCAGCGTCGCCGGCAGCTCCTTGATGCAATCCACGAAGATCAGCAGGGCTGCGCTGGCCAGAGCCGGGCGCATGAGGGGGATTTGGATGCGCCAGACCATTTCCCGCCGAGATGCACCCAACGTGCGCGCCGCATCCTCGAGGCTCGGCGAGACGCGGTCGAGGCCTGCGGAGAGCGAACCGGTGGCGATGGACAGGAAGCGCAGGACATAGGCGATGACGATGCCGCCCGCCGTGCCCATGAGAATCAGGCCGAGGCGTTCGCCCGTGAGGCTCTTCCAGACTGTGCCGATCAGCCCGTCGATTTTCACCAGCGGCGTCATGAGGCCGAGCGCGAGGACCGTGCCAGGCACCGTGTAGCCCAAGCCCGCTACGAGCAGGGTGCTCTTCGTCAGCGAGGTTTTTGCGATGCGCGCGGCGGAGACGAGCAGGGCGGCAAGCGCCAGCACCACGACAGTCGCGGCTACCGACAGGCCGACGGTCGTGAGGAGATGCTGGAGGAACTCCTCATCGAACTGCGAAACGAGGCTGCCGCGCAGGACCTCCCGCATGAGAAACGCAATGGGCAGGACGAAGCCGAGGAAGACCGGAATGGCGCAGAGAACCGTTGCCAGGGCAGCGCGCCCGCCCCAGAGCGGGGCCGAATGCACCACGCGCGAGCGTTTGGCGGAGGTGGCATAGCGCCGGTCCCTGCGGCCGTAGCGCTCGATCAGGATCAGCGCCACGACGAGGGACAGCATCACGCAGGCGATCTGGGCGGCTCCCGGGAGGCTGCCGCGATTGAGCCAGGTGTTGTAGACGGAGACCGTGAGCGTGCGCACGCCGAGATATTCGCTTGCGCCGATATCGTTCAGGGCCTCGAGCAGGGCGAGCGACAGTCCCACCGCGAGGGCGGGGCGGGCGAGGGGCAGGGCAACGACGCGGAAGAGCTTCAAGCGGCTTGCGCCGAGGACGCGCGCGACTTCCAGCATGCTCGCGCTCTGCGTCAGGAACATCGCCCGGGCGGCGATGTAGACATAGGGATAGAGCACGGAGGACATCACGATGATGCAGCCGTAAAGCGAGCGGATCTCCGGAAACCAGTAATCGGCGCGGGACTGCCATCCCATGAAGTCCCGCAGCGCCATCTGCACGAGGCCGGCTGAATCGAAGATCTCCACGTAGATATAGGCCGTAATGTAGGTCGGCACCGCGAGCGGCAGGGGCAGGAGCCACACGAGAATGTTGCGGCCCGGAAAACGGTGCGCCGTTACGAGCCAGGCCGACGTAATGCCCATGGAGCCCGCGACGAGAGCGATTCCGCCGAGCAGGGCGAGAGTGTCGACAATGCTCGACGGCAGAACATTTCTGATGAGGTGCGGCCAGATCTCGGCATCGCCTTCCGCCGCGATCCCGATCAGCGCCGCGATGGGCATGAGCACGAGGAGCCCCACCGCAGCCACTGCGGCGGAGATCCACCGGGGGATACGCTTGACGCCCCGCCAAGGGACGCGAAACAGGAGCTGAGGTTCGGCGGTGGCTTTCAACGTGAAATGGCGCTGCCGTTGCCGGCAGCGCCTCCTATGTGGGGAGCGGCTTCAGAACCTGCTTCTCGGCTTACTGGTCGAAGCCGACCTTGTCGACCATTTCGCTGGCCTTCTTGCGCAGCTTGGCGATTTCGGCAATCGGCACGTTGTCCGCCTTGAGTTCGCCGAAGGAGGCGATGGTCGGGTGGATCGGGATGCCGGTCTTGACCGGATATTCGGAATTCGCCTCGGCGTGGATCCGCTGCGAATCGTCGGAAACCATGAACTCCATGAATTTCACGGCATTCGCCTTGTTGGGGGCGTGCTTTGCGAGCGCGAGGCCGGAGACGTTCACATGCGTGCCGCCGCCTTCGAAAGTGGGAAGGATCACGTTGATCGCCTCACCCCACTTCTTCTGCTCCTCGTTATTGCCGTTGCGCATGAGGGAGACATAGTAGGTGTTGCCGATGCCGATGTCGCAGACGCCGGCCAGGATGTCCTTGGCCTGCTCACGGTCGCCGCCGGACGGCTTCTTGGCGAGGTTCGCCTTCACGCCCTTCAGCCATTCCTCGGCCTTCTCCTCGCCCATATGAGCGATGGCGGCAGCGAAGAGGCTGACATTGTAGAGGGCCTGTCCGGAACGGGTGCAGATCTTGCCCTTCCACTTGGGATCGGCAAGCTCTTCATACGTGATCGTATCCTGCTTCACGCGATCCTTGGAAGCATAGACCACACGGGCACGCAGGGCGATGCCGAACCAATGTCCTTCCGGGTCGCGATACGCGGCGGGGATCACCTTCTCCAGCGCCTCGGACTTCACGGGCTGCGTCACGCCGTAATCCTTGGCGGCCTGCAGGCGCCCGATATCGACAGTGAGGATCAGGTCGGCCGGGCTGTTCTCGCCCTCGGTGCGAATTCGCTCCTCGAGACCGTTGTTGATGAAGATCGTGTTGACCTTGATCCCCGTCTCTTTGGTGAACTCGTCGAGAACCGGCTTGATGAGACCGGGCTCACGGGTGGTGTAGATGTTCAGGGCATCCGCGGCAAAAGCGGATCCCGCCAGGGAGCAGAGAGCGGCAGCGCCCAGGAGCAGGCCGCGTGTAGATTTCGTCGTCAACATCATGAAGATCCTTCACCGACAGCATCGGGCAGGTTCAAGCCCTACCTGAACGCGATGCAAGAACCACGAACGGTGATGTGCGGTCAAGGAAAATCTTAAATAAAACAATAACTTATAGGATTTCTAAACTGGGCTGTGATTAGAGCGATTCTAAGCTGAGGCGGCCTGCCGGAAGGAATGGGTCTCCGCTGCCGAAGCCTTCAGGCGTTCGACTTCGGTCTCCAGCCTCTCCATGTTCTTGAACATTCGCTCGCTCGTCAGGCGCAGGAGGTAGAAGCCGAATTCCGGATTCTGGAAATAGAGCTGGCGCACCTCGTCATAGGAGATACTCAGCACTTCACCTCCTTCGATACACTCGAGGGTCTGCGTGCGCCGGTTCTCGGGCGACAGGAAGCCCATCTCGCCGACGACCTGTCCCTGCCGCAGCTCGATGTCGAGTTCCTTCAGACGGTAGCGTCCGGAGAGGGTGTAGAACATGCAGTTGGCGCCGTCGCCCTTGGCGAACAGGATCTCGCCCGTCTTCACCTTGCGTCGGGTCATGAAGGGCTTGAGCCAGTCCATCGAAAGGTCGCTCTTCGATGCCTGCTTCACTTGCCGGATCAGGCGCAGCATCTGGTAAAGCCGCACTGCGTTCAGGGGGAGAAGAATGAGGTTGACCGTGATGCTGGGATAGAGGCGCATCGCCACCGCATAGGTCAGGGACACCGCGTTCGTCGCGATCCCGATGCAGCGCAGCGGAATGATCGTCCGCATCGCGCTGCCGGTGATGGCAAGAACGGCCGCCAGCCAAGCCACTGCATCGATCCAGGTCAGTTCCTGCAGCCAGGCCATTGGATCCTCCCCCTTTTAGTGCCGTAACGTCATATACCGGTCACCCGGCGCAAACGCTACAGCCGACGCGTGCGGATCTCGTGGTAATCCGGTTGATGACCGGCCATGAAAAAAGCCCCGCTCGGGGACTTGCAGGCTTTAACGAGCCGCCTGTGAGCGGTGATCAGGGGCTGGTCGCAGGTCTTGGAGGAACCAGCCTGTCCGGTACGCTCAGTCCCTGGCGCCGGGGCTGGGCACCTGCCCGCACGGGGGCGGGGGAGCGGCTGGGCGCGCTCCCGGTGATGGAGGGAGGTGGTGGGAGATCCGTGCGCGGCAGCACACCCTCAGGCCGCGGCGAGGTCGAGCACCCGCCGAGGGCCACGCTCGCCAACGCAAGGAGGCAAAAGATCGCTTTCTGACGCATGCAATGAGTCCCAGTGGTTTTTTGCTAAAGCTAGGCCATATGTGGACGATGTCGAGTCCGCCGATGCCTGAATTCCTAGAGTGCCGGATGTGAAAAGTGGAATGCGCTTTTGGAAGCCGTCCCATGTTCCCTCTCCTGCAGGGGCGCATCGTCGCGTGCGGGTCCCGTGGCCCGCGTCAGTGGTTCAAAGGAGCGCGCCCGTGAAGACCGGAGCATTTTTTCCGCACGATGCACGAGCGCGGGGCTCCTCCGAATTCTCGCGAGACCTACCTTTACGGCGAGATCTGATGCTTGTAGCCGAAGAGGAGTTCATGAGGCCCAATCGCGTGAAGATGAGTGTACAACCGTTCGGCAAGGGGAGAGGCCTGTTTTTCGGCACCGTGCTGATATTTGCCGCTTGCGGCGGTGCGGCCGAGGCCAAGTGTCAGGATGGGCCGGGACCAGGAGTCGACTGGGCCGGGTGCTCCAAGGCTCGTCTCATGTTGAACAGGGAGGATTTGTCGGGCGCCAACTTCCAGCGATCGCTTCTGACGTTGAGCGATTTCGGGGGCTCCAAGATGACGGGCGCCAATCTCAGCGAAACCGAGATCAGTCGGACGCGATTCGAGAAGGCCGATCTGTCGCAAGTCGATTTCACCAAGGCGCTCGGGTGGCGGGCAAACTTCGCCGCGGCCGTGTTGGTGGAGGCCAATTTCGCTGCGGCCGACATGAATCGTTCGAATTTCGCCCAGGCGCAGGCTTCAAGAGCCAACTTCCAGAAGGCGGAGCTGAACAGGTCCGATTTCAGTGGAGCCAATCTGGAAGGAGCCGTTATGACCAAGGCCGAGCTGGCGCGGGTGATCTTTCAGCACGCCAGGCTTTCGGGTGTCGATTTCAGCTATTCCAATCTTTCCCGGGCCCAGCTGCAGGGAGCCGTGCTTCAGGACGTGACCATGGCCGGAAGCTATCTCTACCTGACACAGCTGGCCGGCGTGGACCTGAGCGCCGTCAAAGGCCTGACCCAGGCGCAGATTGATATCGCCTGCGGCGATGCGCAGACCAGGCTTCCCGCCGGCCTGACGCCCCCGACAACCTGGCCGTGCGGCAGTGATGACGATTAAGAGCCCCGCGCCTGAAACAAAGTGCCAGCTTAACAGTTCTTTTCTTTGAGATTCCATGGCTCGAACCGCCAGCTTCCGGGAGCAGGATCAAGGTGACGACACTCAAGGAATTCGAGGACGCTCTTCGCGAGCAGGGCATGCATATGGCGCTCGCCATCTTGCAGAAGCTCCGCGAAAGGGATCGTGGAAAGCGCTCGGTGACTCCGGCGCGCCGTATCGCGGGGCGCAAGATGACGCCCGAGCTCGCCCGGCGCATTCTCGAACTCCACGCGACGACGGAGATGACTCAGCAGGAGATCGCCTTCGAGCTGGGAGTCAATCAAGGGCGGGTCAACGAGGTCATCAAGCGGGGCAAGTGGCTGGAGGACGACCCGAACGCCCCTGAGGCCATCGCGAGGGACAGGGCCAAGGCTCGGATGAGGGGCGCGGCAGGGCGCGGCCGAGCCACTGGCAGCGGGAGTGCCGCCTCACCGAAGCGCCCGGCCCGCAAACCCGGCAATCAGGCTCAGCTGACCCTCGAAGATCTGTAGGCCGTCCGCATCCGCCCAGAAAAAACCCTGCCCGGAGGGCAGGGTGGATAGTTGTCTCCTCGCCTTCGGTTGCTACCCGAAAACAAGATCATTAGGGCACGGTCTAAAATCAAAGTCAATTTATTCTGATGTAACTGGCTTGGCCTGTTGAGTGTATATTTCTATAATGGCCGGTAGCTCAAAAGTAGTACTACCTCTGTCTTTGCGTGACTTGTTCGCTTGTAGAGTAGTGTTGCCTCTTTGCCATAGATTTATTGTGGGACAAGCGTAAGTTTTTGGCCGTGGATCCTCACATCAGGGGTTACGGTTATGAAAAAGTGCGTATTTAGCCTTCTTGCCGGGGTTGCAGGTGTCGCATTGGCTGCAGCAACCGCATCCGCTGCGGACCTTCCGGCCCGCGAGGCGCCTCCGGCGCCGATTATTGCAGCGGCTCCGATCTTCACGTGGACGGGCTTCTATGGCGGCGTGAACGCCGGCTGGGGCTGGCGCAGCGATGATGATGAATCCGTGGTCTTGGGCGGCGCGGTCCCAGGCACGTTGTTCTTCGAGAACGGAGACGACGGCGGCTTCGTCGGCGGCGCCCAGATCGGCTACAACTACCAGATCGGCTCCTTCGTGGTCGGTCTCGAGGCGGACATCCAGTGGGCCGATACCGATAGCGGGGAGAATGTGAGATTCGTGCCGGCTGGCGTGCCCGGTACCTTCATCCCCGGTGAATTCGATAACAACCTGTCGGATTGGTTCGGTACAGTGCGTGCACGCGTGGGTGTGGCCTTCGACCGCGTCCTGATCTACGGCACCGGCGGTCTCGCCTATACGGACGACAACACCGGCTGGGCTCTGGGCGGCGGCGTCGAGTGGGCGCTGCCGGTGAACTGGTTCGGTTCCTCGGCGGTTACGTTCGGTGTCGAAGGTCTGTGGCTTAGCTTCGATGATGATGATGACGGCGACGGCTTCGTCGGAACGTTCACGCCTGCCGCGGGCGGTCCGCCGATCGATGTCTTCGCGCCGGGTGTCGGTAACAACGACAACGACTTCTTCGTTGCGCGCGCCAAGCTGAACTTCAAGTTCGGCACCTACTGAGACGCTTGTCTTTCTAGAAACTGGGCCCAGGCGAAAGCCTGGGCTTTTTTCGTCCAGGATGATAGGCCGCGACCGCCATCCCGAAACGGAGGCGGTCGCGGCCTGGCCCGGGTTTTGCCCCCACGGGAGCCTGACCACTGAAGCGGAAAACGTGACCTCAATGAGGCATGTGACCGTTGGTGAAAAAAATTCGAAGAGCCCTGGAACCATATCAACGGCCGGGCGTTTACAAGGTCCTCCGGTCTCTTTTGCCCCTACGGCCGGACACCTTAGAGCACCCTTGCGGGTGCTTTTTTCTTTTCTGCCGTCATTCCGTATTTCAGCGGATGCCCGGGAGAGCCTTGCTTCTCAGGCGAAACTGCGTTCATCCGCGATGACCTTGCCGTCGTTGGGGAGGGTGCCCGGACGGACGAGCGTGACGATGCCTTTGAGTTTCGTGACGGATTGCAGGGTGGCCGTCACGGCCGCCACCAGATCGTCCGAGCCTGCCTCGCACTCGGCCATCAGGGTCATCGTGTCGGTCTCGTGCTCCCGTTCGACGAGCAGGCGCAGGCGTCCCAGCTCGGGATGCCGGCGGCCGATCTCGGCCACCTGTTCGGGGCGCACGAACATGCCTTTCACCTTCGTGGCCTGATCTGCCCGGCCCATCCATCCCTTGATTCGCATATTGGTTCGGCCGCAGGGGCTGGATCCCGGCAGGGTGGCGGTCAGATCGCCGAGCGCGAAGCGGATGAAGGGGTGGTGCGGATCGAGGGTGGTGACGACGATCTCGCCGACCTCGCCCTCCGCGACTGGATCCCCCGTGCCCGGGCGCACGATCTCCACGATGATGTTCTCGTTGACGACGAGACCCTCGCGGGCGGAGGTCTCGTAGGCGATGAATCCGAGATCGGCGGTGGCGTAGGCTTGGTAGGCATCGATGCCGTGCTCGGCGAACTTCTCCTGCAGCGATTTGGGGAAGGCGGCGCCCGATACGAGCGCGCGCGTGATGGAGGAGACGTCGCGCCCGTCCGTCCGGGCGCTGTCGAGGAGGATCTTGAGAAAATCCGGCGTGCCGCAATAGGCGCTCGGACGATAGGCTTCGATCAATTCGAATTGCTGCTCGGTATTGCCGGGGCCTGCGGGGATGATTGCGCATCCGAGCGCCCGTGCGCCGGAATCCATGATGAAGCCGCCCGGGGTCAGGTGATAGCTGAAGGTGTTGAGAACGATGTCGCCACGCCGGAAGCCCGCCGCGAAGAGGCCGCGCGCAGCCCGCCAGGGATCGGGCACGGCAGCCTCCGGCTCGAAGATGGGACCGGGGGACGTGAAGAGGCGCCCGAAAGAGCCTGGCGCATCGTTCACGAGCCCCCCGAAGGGCAGGGCCGTCTTTTGGAGGCTGGGGAGATCCGCCTTTCGCAGGACAGGGATATCGGCGAGGGCCTTGCGGTTCCTGATGCGATCGACGTCGATGCCCTTGAGCCGTTCCGCATAGGCGGGAGCCTTGAGGGCATTTCTCAGGATGCCGGGCAGGCAGTCGAAGAGAGCTGCTTCGCGTAAGGTCGGATCACGGGTTTCGAGGTCGTCGTAATGATCTGCCAAGGCGTATCCTCCACTTCCCCGTGATCACCGGGGCACCGCGTCATTGTCGAGCTTCCTGGGCCGACGGTATGACAGCAATGGTGGATGAGGCACCCAGCCTTGGCAAGCAGGTTACGTCTGCGCCAGGGCTTCGAGGGAGGCGGTCGAAGGCTCCGGTCCGAACCGGTTCTCGCCTGGGGTTCCGGGCCGGCAGCACAGATAGACGACCACGAGGGCGCCGATGACGGGAAACAGGCCGACGAGCAGCCACCAACCCGAGCGGTCGGTGTCGTGAAGGCGGCGCACTCCGGCCGACAGGATGGGAAAGAACGTTGCAAGACCCAGAATCAGGCTCAGGACCATCATCCCGTTGAGCAGAAGCGTGTCCACAAGCTGCGCCGCAAACAGGAGGATGATGACGGGGAGCATGAAATACCAGTATTCCGCGCGCGACGAACGCCCGGAAAAATCGGCGAATTTGCCGATGCCGGTTCGGGCCGCCTGCTCCACATTCGTCCTCAACGTTTCGAAGTTCATCGTAAGCACCTCTCTTCAAGGATTGCGCGTGAGTCGGCATATGGACTCCGCCTCCTTGTGCTGGGAAGGTTACGATGTAGCGTCAAGCTGCGCTTGTGCCGGCGCGGGGGCTAGGCCAGCCACCGTTTGCGTCGCTTGTAGCTCTTTACCGCACGGAAAGACTTGCGGTCCCCCTCCGAGACACCGAGATAAAATTCCTTCACGTCCTCGTTCTCGCGCAGCGCCTGGGCGGGGCCGTCCATCACCACGCGTCCCGTTTCCAGGATGTAGCCGTAGGTGGCGTATTTCAGCGCCATGTTGGTGTTCTGCTCCGCGAGCAGGAAGGACACGCCCTCGGACGAGTTGAGAATTCGCACGATCTCGAAGATCTCTTCCACGATCTGCGGCGCGAGCCCCATCGACGGCTCGTCGAGCAGGATCATGGAGGGGCGCGACATCATCGCCCGGCCGATGGCGCACATCTGCTGTTCGCCGCCGGACGTGTAGCCCGCCATGGAGCCGCGCCGCTGTTTCAGGCGCGGGAAGTACTCGTAAATCGCCTCCAGGTCGCGCCGGATGGCGGCATTGCCGTCCTTGCGCGTGAAGGCGCCGGTCAGCAGATTCTCTTCGATGGTGAGATGCCCGAAGCAGTGGCGGCCTTCGAGAACCTGGATGCAGCCGCGCCGCACCAGCTCGTTGGGGGAGAGCTTGTCGACGCGCTCGCCCTTGAACTCGATGCTGCCTTTGGTCACCTCGCCGCGTTCCGCGTGCAGCAGGTTGGAAATCGCCTTCAGCGTGGTCGTCTTGCCGGCGCCGTTGGCACCGAGCAAGGCCACGATGCCGCCCTGGGGCACGGTGAGCGACACGCCTTTGAGCACCAGAATCACATGGTCGTAGACGACCTCGATGTTGTTGACCGCCAGAACGGTCTCGGCCGCTTGCGGGTTCATCTGAACGGCACTGGTCATGGGCGGGTCCTTCTTTTCCTCCCCAAGCGGGAAGAGACAGGATTGCAGCTGAAAGACATTACCGTCGTCATGGCCGGGCTTGTCCCGGCCATCTCGATAGGAAAGAGCGCAGCGCCTTACCCATGGGGATCACCGGCACAAGGCCGGTGATGACGGTTCGGAAAGGCGATATCAGCTCGCGTTGTCGCAGGGCTCAGTGCGCTTGGGCCAGCCGGCGTTCTTTTCGGCATAGTCCGTCGCGGCGGCATCGAGCTGCGCCTTCACGCGGTCGGTCATCGGCTCGATCGGGTCGGATATCTTCACCCATTTCGCGCCGTCCCATTCCTGCATGAAGGCCGGGCGGTGGCCGTTGTGGTCGGAACAGGAGAGTACGAGCTGCTCGGTGAAGCCTTCGAGGCCGAGCTCCTTCAGACGAGCGGGATCGAGCTTGATGTTCTCGAGGCCCCGGCGCACGTCCTCGCCGGTCACCACCTTCTTGCCCGTGACCTTCTGGGCGGTGGCAATGGCCTCCGCGATCAAGAGCGAGTTGTAGACGCCGCGATTGTAGAGAAGCTCTCCGACCTTGTCCTTGGGAGATTTGGAAAGGCCTTTGTCGACCACGTGCTTCTGGATGTCCTGGAGAGCCGGGAAGTTCGCGCCCACCGCGTGCCAGTTGAGCATCTTGAAGCCCTTGGCGCCGGCGCCGCCCGCACGGGCATCATCCTCGCTCGGCCACCAGACCGAGTAGAACTTGTCCATCGGATAGCCGGAGCGCACCGCTTCCTTCACCGCCGCGCCGTTCATGGAGCCCCAGCCCCACATGACCATGTAGTCGGGGCGGTCGCGGCGGGCGCTGAGCCATTGCGAGGACTGGTTCTGCATGTCCTGCGCGGCGACAGGATAGAGCGCGACCTCGAAGCCGATATCCTTGGCGAGCTCCTGCAGGAGCGGGACCGGCTCCTTGCCGAAGGCCGCGTCCAGGTGGATGAAGCCGATCTTCTTGCCTTTCAGCTTCTCCAGGCCGCCTTCCTTCTCGCCGATGTATCGGATGATCATCGAGAGACCATCCCAGTAGGTGCTCGGCGGGTTGAAGATCCAGGGGAAGATGTCCCCGCGGGCGGACGCCGAGAGGCCGTAGGCCATGGAGAGGATCGGGATCTTGTCGACCGAAGCGCGCGGGATCAGCGGCAGGGTAATGCCGGTGGACCACGGGTTGACGAGGACCGGGTTCTTGCCCTTCACCGACTCGTAGCACTCGACACCCTTCTTGGTGTCGTAGCCGGTCTCGCATTCCTCCAGGACGAGCTTCACGCCGCCGATGCCGCCGTCGCGCTGGTTCAGCATCTGGAGATAATCGTGCATGCCGTCGGCGATGTAGGTTCCCGAGCCGGCGAAGGCGCCGGTGCGGTAGGTAAAGAGGGGGACATAGATCGAATCCTGCGCGAAGGCAGGCAGTGCCGTGCCGGCGAGCATCGTCGCGGCGGCCAATCCCAGGCTCAATTTGCGAAACGACATTCTCGTTTCCTCCCGTTGTTGGTCCGGCTGAGCCGGATTTTTTAGGTTCCCGTCTCCTTTCATCCGGCCGTCAGTAGGGGAACGGCCAGACCAGGAGCTTCTGCTTGCCGATCTGCCAGAGCCGCGCGAGACCGTGCGGTTCGACGATCAGGAAAAAGATGATGAGCGCGCCGACGATCATGAAACGCAGATGCTCGATGGTGTCCGAGCCCACAGAGATCCCGAAGGGCGACAGAAGCGCGGGCAGCACGATTCCGAGAACGATCGGCATGATGAAGATGAGCGCCGCGCCGAAGAACGATCCGATGAGGCTGCCCAGTCCTCCGATGATCACCATGAAGAGGATGAAGAAGGACTGGTTGATGTTGAACACGTCGTATTCCGCGCCCCCGTACCAGAGAAAGACGAGGAGCGCGCCCGCGACGCCGCAGTAATAGGACGACACCGCGAAGGCGAGGAGCTTGGTCTGGAGCGGGCGGATGCCCATGAGTTCCGCCGCGAGGTCCATGTCGCGGATCGCGATCCACATGCGGCCGATGCGCCCATGCACGAGGTTCGAGGCGAGCCAGGTGAGCAGGATCACGATGGTCAGAACCAGCAGGTAGCGCGTCTGCGGCGTGGCGGTCGCCCCGATGATCGGAATGCCGAAGAACGTGCGCAGAGGCGCATCGAGTGCGCCCGAGACGTTGTAGTTCACGAGCCATGGAATGCGGATGAAGCACCACTGCAGAAAGAACTGCGCGGCGAGCGTCGCGACCGCGAGGTAGAATCCCTTGATGCGCAGGGAAGGTAGGCCGAACAGTGCGCCGATGGCCGCCGAGAAGAAGCCGGAGACGAAGATCCAGACGATCACGTTCACGTCCGGAAAGGCCGTCATCAGCTTGTAGCAGGCATAGGCTCCCACGCCCATGAAGGCGCCGGTGCCGAGGGACAGAAGGCCGGTATAGCCTGTGAGGATGTTGAGGCCGATCGACGCCAGCGAGAAAACCAGAAAGGGGATCATCACCGCCTGGAGCAGGAAGTCGCTGCCCATGAAGGCGAGGGCGTAGGCCGCCGCGATGACGATCCCTAGGCCGATCCTGTCCTCGCGCAGGGGGAAGATCGCGGCGTCGCTGACATAGTTCGATTTGAATTGGCCCGCCTCGCGGTAGAACACTGGCGCTCTCCCTTAAATACGCTCGATGATCTTCTCGCCGAACAGCCCTTGCGGCCTGTAGAGCAGGAAGAGGAGGGCGATGACGTAGGCGAGCCACGTCTCGATTCCGCCGCCCACCAGCGGCCCCCAGTAGAACTCGCCGAGCTTCTCCCCGACGCCGATGATGAGCCCGCCGATGATCGCGCCGGGAATGGAGGTGAAGCCGCCGAGGATGAGCACGGGCAGAGCCTTCAGGGCGATGATCTGGAGCGAGAACGACACGCCCGAGCGCGCTCCCCACATGATGCCTGCGACCAGGGCGACGAGGCCTGCCGCGAACCACACGATGACCCAGATCTGATTGAGCGAGATGCCCACGGAGAGCGCGGCCTTGTGGCTGTCCGCCACCGCGCGAAGCGCCCGGCCGATGCGGGTCTTGGAGAAGAACACCGCGAGCAGCCCGATCATCAGGGACGCGATCACGGCGGCGGCGACGTCGAGATGCTGGATCCGGACGGAGCCGCCGAGCGCATCGATCTCCGTCGTGCCCTGCGGCAGGAGCAGCGCATCCGTGATCATCTCCCGCGGGTTGCCGCCGAAGATGAGCTCGCCGAAGCCGATGAGAAGATAGGTGAGGCCGAACGTGGCCATGAAGAGGATGATGTCGGGCTGGTTGACGAGCGGCCGCAGCACCACGCGTTCCACCACCACGGCGAGAACCAGCATGGCGAGAGCGGCGAGGATCAGCGCCAGGAAGGCCGGAACGCCCTTCTCGTAAAGCCCCACGAGGATCAGGGCCGCGAACACGACCATGATGCCTTGAGCGAAGTTGAACACGCCCGAGGCCTTGAAGATCAGCACGAACCCCAAGGCGATGAGCGCGTAGAGCACGCCCGAGACCAGGCCCTCCCAGAGCGTCTGGATCAGGAGGTCCGGCGCCTCGCCCATGAAGACGAAGGGCTCGACGAAGACTTTGTAGAGGATGTCCATCGGCTTGCCCTCAATGCGCCACGCCGAGATAGGCGTCGATCACGCGCTGGTCGCGCTTCACCTCGGCCGGCGTTCCGTCCGCGATCTTGCGGCCGTATTCGAGCACCACGACACGGTCCGAGAGGTCCATCACCACGCCCATGTCGTGCTCGATCAGCGCGATGGTCGTGCCGTATTGCTGGTTCACCTCCAGGATGAAGCGCGACATGTCCTCTTTCTCCTCGAGGTTCATGCCGGCCATCGGCTCGTCGAGCAGCAGAAGCTCCGGCTCCATCGCGAGCGCGCGCCCGAGTTCCACGCGCTTCTGCAGGCCGTAAGGAAGGCGGCCCACGGGGGTTCTGCGGATGTGCTGGATTTCGAGGAAATCGATGATCTCCTCCACGAATCGGCGGTGCTCCACTTCCTCCGTCATGGCCGGGCCGTGGCGGAAGAGCTGCCAGAAGAAGTTCGAGCGCATCTTGATGGAGCGGCCCGCCATGATGTTGTCGAGCGTGGACATGCTCTTGAACAGCGCCACGTTCTGGAAGGTGCGGGCGATGCCGCCGCGCGCCGCCTCATAGGGGCGCATCTTCGGGCGCTTCACGCCCTTGAAGGTGATGCGTCCCTCCGTGGGATAATAAAAGCCGTTGATGCAGTTGAGCATCGAGGTCTTTCCGGCGCCGTTCGGGCCGATGATCGCCCGGATCTCGCCCTTGCGGATGTCGAAGGACACGTCCGTCAGGGCCTTCACGCCGCCGAACCCCAGCGACACATTCTCGACGGCGAGCAGCACATCCCCTTTGCTCAGGATCGGATGGTCGGGGGCTCTCATTCCGCGGCCTCCGGCAATGTCGCTGTCTGCTGCACGGGGTATGGCTCCATGTCCCTGATCTTCACGCGGGCGGAGATCACGCCCTTGCGCCCGTCCTCGAAGGTCACTTCGGTGGAGATGTCGGCTTCGGGCGAACCGCCGTAGAGCGCCTCGATCAGCGGCGCATAGCGCTCGGCGATGAAGCCGCGGCGCACCTTCTGGGTGCGGGTCAGCTCGCCGTCATCCGCATCGAGTTCCTTGTGCAGGATGAGGAAGCGCTTGATCTGCGCGCCGCCCATGCGCGGCTCCGAGGCGAGCGAGCGGTTCACCTCGTCCACGTGCTTCTCGATCATCTCGTAAACGCGAGGGTGACCGGCAAGCTCCTGATAGGAGGCGTAAGTGACGCCGTTCCGCTCCGCCCAGTTGCTCACCGCCACGAGGTCGATGTTGATGAAGGCAGAGACGTAATCCCTCCCGTCGCCGAAGCAGACCGCCTCCTTGATGTTGGGATAGAACTTCAGCTTGTTCTCGACGTATTTCGGCGGGAAGAGCGAGCCGTCCCGCATCTTGCCGACATCCTTGGCGCGGTCGATGATCTTGAGATGCCCGTTGGCGTCGAAGAAGCCCGCGTCGCCCGAATGCACGAAGCCGTCGGGCGTCTTCGTCTCGGCGGTCTTCTCCTCGTCCTTGTAGTAGCCTACGAACACGCCCGGGGAGCGGTAGAGCACTTCGCCGTTGTCGGCGATGCGGATCTCGACCTCCGGGGCCGGGCGGCCGACCGTATCGGCGCGGATTTCGCCGTCCGGCTGCATGGTGATGTAGACGCTGGCTTCCGTCTGCCCGTAGAGCTGCTTCAGGTTCACGCCGATGGAGCGATAGAAGCGGAATATCTCGGGACCGATGGCTTCGCCGGCCGTGTAGCCCACCTTCACCCGCGTCATGCCGAACCGGTTGCGCAATGGAGCATAGATGAGCGCGTTGCCGATCTGCCAGAGCAGGCGGTCCCACAGGCCGACGCCGGATTCCTTGTTCAGGATCCTCTCGCCCACCTTGTTGGCGTGCTTGATGAAGAAATGGAACAGGCGCCGCTTGAGCGCGCTCGCATCCTCGATGCGCACCATGGTGAGCGTGAGGATGCTCTCGAAGACCCGCGGAGGGGCGAACACGTAGGTCGCGCCGACCTCCCGCCGGTCCTCGGCCACCGTTTCCGGGCTTTCGGGGCAGTTCACGCACAGGCCCGCGAGAAAAGCCTGCGCATAGGAGAAGATATGGTCGCCCACCCATGCGATCGGCAGATAGGCCAGGATCTCGTCGGTCTCGTCGAGATTGTCGAATTCGCAGCCGATCCGGGCAGCCGCGATCACCGCGTCGGAGGTGAGCATCACGCCCTTGGGGCGGCCCGTTGTGCCGGAGGTGTAGAGAATGATGGCGAGGTCGGAACCCTTGCCGTTCTGCATTTCACGATCGAGCTTGGAAGCTTCGTCTGCATCTGCCAGGCGCGCGCGCCCTTCCTCGACGACGGAGGCGATGGAGTGCAGGTGGCTTTGGTCGTAATCGCGCAGCCCCTTCTCCTCGTCGTAGAGCACATGCTCCAGGCGCGGCAATTGGTCGGAGACGGAGAGGAGCTTGTCCACCTGCTCCTGGTCCTGCACGGCCGCATGGGTCACTTCCGCATGGCTGAGCACATAGGCCATCTCCTCGGCGACGGAATCCGCATAGACCGGAACCGGGATGGCGCCGAGCCATTGGGCCGCCGCGATGGTCCAGTAGAGGTGGGGGCGGTTGTAGCCGATGACCGCGATCTTGCCGCCCCGCCCGAGGCCGAGCGCCTGAAGGCCGCTGGCATAGGCGCGGACGGTGTCGTAGACCTGCGCCCAGGTCCAGGATTGCCAGATGCCGAGGTCCTTATGGCGGAATGCAGTTCGCTGGGGGCGAATGCGAGCATTCCGCGCCAGCAGTTTGGGGAATGTGTCTTCGCGCGAGTCCGCAGCCGCCGTCACCGACGTCTCCTCCCTGGGCACCGCACATGCCGGCGGCATGCGGTTGGCCTCGTTTCCTCTGGCGCGCGGCTTATCGGCGCCGCGCTTCTAGTCCCGGTTCGTCGCCGGACGCTCTTGTCGAGCACTATGGGAGGTATTCTGTCGTGCCCCTCCGGCATCGGCAAGGGTATCACACCAATACCATGGGCTAATATGCTTGCGCGCGCTTTCGAGGCAGCGGCAGCGGCCCGATTCAGGTCTAGGGAACCGCCGTGAGGGCTGCCGGCTCGATCTCGTCCGCCGTGACCAGACGCTCGGCGCCGACCGTGTTCTTGATGCGGTAGATTTGTCGGCCCTTCTCCTGAGCGACCATGCGGACGATGCAGTAGATCCGGTGGTCCGCATTGCCCGAGGAGGGGCGGGTGATGCGGACAAGCTGGCCGATGTGAAAGCTATGGTTCATCAGCGCCTCCATCATCTTTCAAGACTCAAAGCGCACGGCTGTGAGAGGCGGGACCGTTCCGCTGCTTGATCAAGTCCCGTGCGGTAGGATGAAGGATGATGCCTGAGGCAAAACAATGACAATGGCCTATTCCGTCGCAGGGTACGCTTCCAGGTCGGCCACGCGTCGAGGGAACCCGATCGTAGAGGAGGCGAGATCGGATGCGGAAAGGCGGCTGGTTCACCCGCATCCGATGGCGATGAAGGCGTATCGCTTATTGCACGGGTTGGGCGGGAGCGCCGCTCGGGGGAGGATCGGCCGGGACGGTGGAGGGAGGATTGTTCTGGTCCGTGCTGCCGGTCTGGTCGGGGCCATCCTCGCCGCAGGCGGTCAGCGCGAGCATTGCAACGAAAGGCAGGATTACTCGAAATCGCATGCGTCTCTCCTTGTTCGAGGCTTCAACTCCCGGCCTGAAGGAAGGTTCGCGACCGCGGCCGGGACATTTCCGGTCCACGGGCGTTGTGACGGCAGGCAATCGGATGCGAAGGGCCCGCCATGGATCCGGAAAACCGTACCAATATTCTGACCGTCGTCGGCTTCGCGGCAGGCGTGCTGGGGCTGGGAGCCCTGATCACGGTGATGCTGGTTTTCGGATAGCGGAAGGTTTCGCAGTTGGGTGCGACGTCAAGGAGTTCGCCCAAAGCCAGGCTGCGTTAAGAGAAGGCGGACCTCCCCCGAGCGCAGGGCAGACCCGACGACAAAAGCGCCTCGGAGGAGGCGCTTTGAAACGGGCCGCTCGGGTTTGGACTCAGTCTTCCCAGGAGAGATTGGGATAACGCACCTTGGCCATTTGCTGCTGTCTGCGAGCGTCGCGCCAAGCGGCGCGCATCAGGCGAAGGAAAGTGATAAGGATCATGTGGTGCCCTCCAACGACGATATGGAAATAGAGGGTGTGTTGCAGTGCGGTAGATGGGGAAGAGCAACCGACCCATACCCTGAGGACATAGACTAAAGTCGAGGTCACAAGCTGGTTGGCTCCTCACCGTGCGGCGCCCCTCCTCGTGACACCCTGACGCTTCTCCGATGAGGAATTCGAGATCCGCGGGCCCTGTCCGCAGCGAGGGCGTTGTCCCGATTTGTCCCTGATTGGCAACTGATTGGCCCGTACGGGAGTTCTCATGGTCACCAGACGGATGTGAACCATGAAACCCCTGACCTTGACCGTGATCGTCGTTTCCTCCCTCGCCGGGCCGGCGATCGCATCGCCTTGCGCCGATGCGATCCGCGCGCTGGAACCCCGGGTTGACGAAGCCGTCTCCAAGAGCGCAGCGCTGTCCTCCGGCGGGCAGGCCGTGGCGGCCTCGCGCGAGTCTCAAGCCATGCAGGCGGACAAGGACGGAACCCCACCCGGTACGCCGGCCCAGAAGCTTCCGGAACACGGCGTCGGGGCGACGGCTGCGGCAACGCCGCTCGCCGGGGGAGACGCCGCGTTGAGGGCACGAGCCACTCTCAATCGGGCGCAAGCCCTCGATCGGGATGGCGACGCCTCGGGCTGTAGTGCCGCGGTCGAGGAAGTCCGTCGCGAACTCGGGTCGAGCCAGTAAAGTCCCGGAATATCCGGTTCCCCATGATTAGGCTCTTCCGATTTTTGGTCAGCAGGAGCAAACTGACAGGCGTATTCGGAGTGCCGGACACGACCGGCAGGTCGGAGCTTTACGTTGGTTGCCAGCTCAGGCGATCGCGCGTCCGCCGGGCAACGAACGCACGTAACTGTAATCGAGGGAGAAGATCATGCCGACACTGGTTGTGAACGGCGCCGAGAGGTCTTTCGACGGCGACGAGGACATGCCACTCCTCTGGTACCTGCGCGACGAGCTGGGGCTGACGGGTACGAAATTCGGCTGCGGCGTTGCTCAGTGCGGAGCCTGCACCGTGCATCTTGACGGTGCTGCGGTGCGCGCCTGTGTGACCCCGATGGCGGCGGCACTGGGCACGACGATCACGACGATCGAAGGCCTCTCGCCGGACGGCAACCATCCCGTTCAAGTCGCCTGGAGGGATCTGAACGTGTCGCAATGCGGCTATTGCCAGCCAGGACAGATCATGCAGGCCGCTTCGCTCCTCAAGGACAACCCGAACCCGAGCGACGAGGACATCGACAGCATGATGAGCGGTAATATCTGCCGGTGCGGAACCTACCCGCGCATTCGCGCCGCCATCAAGCAGGCCAGCACGGGAGGTCGTCCATGACAGGCCGCAATGAACTTGAACTGGTCGTCGCAAACGTCAGCCGCCGTGCGTTCCTGGCTGGGATTGCCGCCGGATCGCTGGTGCTCGCCGTCGGCTTGCCGTCCGAGGCCCGAGCGCAGGAGAAGAAGTTCGGTGCCGACGGCATGCCGAACGGGTGGCGTGACGATCCGAGGATTTTCGTCTCGATCAGCCCGGACGGCCTAGTGACCGTTACCTGCCACCGGCAGGAGATGGGGCAGGGGGTTCGTACCTCGATCGCCATGGTGGTGGCGGACGAATTGGAGGCTGACTGGTCGAAGGTCCGGGTGGCTCAGGCGCAAGGGGACGAGGCTCGCTACGGCAACCAGGACACGGACGGCTCGCGCTCGCTTCGCCATTTCTTCATGCCGATGCGCCGTGCCGGCGCCGCTGCCCGCGCGATGCTCGAGCAGGCCGCAGCCTCCCAATGGGGCGTACCGGTCCAGGAAGTGAGGGCGCAGGAGCACGCCGTGCTGCACGAGGGAACCGGCCGCAGGCTCGATTACGGGGTCCTCGCGACCGCCGCCGCGAGTCTCCAGGTGCCTGCGCGCGAGACGCTCAAGCTGAAGGACGCGTCCTCGTTCCGCTACATCGGCAAGGACCGGATCGGCCTGATCGACAACCAGGACATCACGACCGGTAAGGCTCTCTACGGCATCGATGCCCGTGCCGACGGTATGCTCCACGCGGTCATTGCGCGGCCTCCGGTCTTCGGCGGGCGCGTGAAGAGCGTCGATGATGCCGAGACGTTGAAGGTCCCGGGAGTCGTCAAGGTGGTGCAGATCGCGCCGCCCGACATTCCATCCGAATTCCAGCCTCTGGGCGGGGTCGCTGTCGTGGCGCGCAACACCTGGGCTGCCATGCAGGGACGAGACAAGCTGAAGATCGTCTGGGACGACGGTCCTCATGCGAGCTACAGCTCGGACACCTACCGCGCCGAGCTGGAGGCCGCGGCACGCAAGCCGGCCAAGGTGGTCCGCAACCAGGGCGATGTCGACGCCGCCATGGCAAGGGCGGTGAAGCGGGTCGAGGCCGAATACTACATTCCCCATCTTGCCCAATCGCCGATGGAGCCACCGGCCGCGCTTGTCCAGATCAAGGACGGGAAGTGCGAGGCGTGGGCCTGCGTTCAGGCTCCCCAGGCGACTCGCACGCGCCTGTCGGAGCGGCTCGGGATCCCGGAGGAGAACGTCACGGTCAACGTCACGCTGCTTGGCGGCGGCTTCGGCCGCAAGTCCAAGCCGGATTTCGTCATCGAGGCCGGACTGATCAGCCAAGCCATGGGCGGGACGCCTGTGAAGGTGACGTGGACGCGGGAGGACGACCTGCGCCACGGCTATTATCACACGGTCTCGGTCGAAAGACTCGAAGCCGGGCTCGACGAACGCGGCATGCCGGTCGCCTGGCTGCAGCGCAGCGTCGCACCGACGATCGGCTCCATCTTCGCTCCCGATCCCAAACACGAGCTGCCTTTCGAACTCGGCATGGGCTTGGTGAATGCGCCGTTCGCCGTGCCGAACGTTCGCATGGAGAACCCGGAAGCGACGGCACATACCCGGATCGGCTGGTTCCGGTCGGTATCCAACGTGCCGCACGCGTTCGCGATCCAGTCCTTCGTCGCCGAGTTGGCGCATGCTGCCGGACGTGACCCGAAGGACTACCTTCTCGATCTTATCGGTCCGGCCCGCATCATCGACCCGACCGAGATTGGCGATGCCTGGAACCATGGAGAGGACC
This sequence comes from Microvirga sp., assembly GCA_031181145.1. Taxonomy (GTDB): domain Bacteria; phylum Pseudomonadota; class Alphaproteobacteria; order Rhizobiales; family Beijerinckiaceae; genus Microvirga. The sequence goes on along the minus strand of JAPSLB010000052.1, from coordinate 5,456 downwards.
CGAAACTCTACCCGATCGATACGGGACGCCTGCGGCAGGTCATCGAGACGGCCGCTGCCGGCATCGGGTGGGGACGGAACTTGCCGCAGGGCCACGGGCTCGGCATCGCAGGCCACTACAGCTTCGTGAGCTACGTGGCGGTCGCCGCCGAGGTGCGGGTCGATGGGGATAGGCTCGTCATCCCGCGGGTGGATATCGCGATCGACTGTGGGCCCCGGGTCAATCCCGACCGCATCCGCTCCCAGATGGAAGGCGCCGTCATCATGGGAGTCGGACTTGCGACGGCCTCGGAGATCTCGTTCAAGAACGGCCGGGTCGAGCAGAACAACTTCGACAGCTATGAGGTCACGCGGATCGATACGGCACCGCGCGAGATCCACGTCCATCTCGTGGCATCGCACGATTACGGACACCCGCTTGGGGGCGTGGGCGAGCCGGGTGTGCCGCCCGTCGCGCCAGCCCTCGCCAATGCGGTGTTCGCTGCGACGGGTAAGCGGATCCGCCGTCTGCCCATTCGGGATCAGTTCCTGGCCTGAATGGCGCTGCACGAGTGCACCGGCACATGCCGGTGCACTCGGAGCCTCCCCGCGCTCAGCGCGCGCCGCAGCCTGCATGTCCTGGCCGCGCCGGCAGCGATGACTGCTAGTCCCAGGCCAAGGCGCCGCCGCTCTGGTAGTCGATGACGCGGGTCTCGAAGAAGTTCTTCTCCTTCTTCAGGTCCATGGCCTCCGACATCCAGGGGAACGGATTGTCGGCCTCGGGGAAGACCGGCATGAGGCCGAGCTGGCCGCAGCGGCGGTTGGCGATGAAGTGCATGTACTGCTCACACAGCGCCGCGTTCAGGCCGAGGAACCCGCGGGGCATCGTGTCCCGTCCGTAAGCCGCCTCGAGCTCCGCCGCCTCACGGAGCATCGTGCGGATCTCCTCCTGGAACGCCTTCGTCCAGAGGTGAGGGTTCTCGGCCTTGATCTGGTTGATCACGTCGATGCCGAAATTCAGGTGGATGCTCTCGTCGCGCAGGATGTACTGGTACTGCTCGGCGATCCCGACCATCTTGTTGCGGCGGCCGAGCGCCAGGATCTGCGCGAAGCCCGTGTAGAACCACATGCCCTCGAAGATCACGTAGAAGGCCACGAGATCGCGCAGGAAAGCCTGGTCGGCTTCAGGCGTGCCGGTGGCGAAGGAGGCGTTCTCGATGCCCTGCGTGTGCTTCAGCGCCCAGGCGGCCTTGTCGGTGATCGAGGGAACCTCCCGGTACATGTTGAACAGCTCGCCCTCGTCGAGGCCGAGGCTTTCCACGATGTACTGGAAGGTGTGCGTGTGCACCGCCTCCTCGAAGGCCTGGCGCAGCAGGTACTGCCGGCATTCCGGATTGGTCAGGTGACGGTAGATCGCCAGCACGATGTTGTTGGCGACCAGGCTCTCGGAGGCGGCGAAGAAGCCGAGGTTGCGCTTGACCATGCGGCGTTCGTCCTCGGTCAGCCCGTCGCGGGACTTCCACAGGGCGATGTCGGCCTGCATGGACACCTCGGTCGGCATCCAATGGTTGTTGCAGGCGGCGAGGTACTTCTCCCAGGCCCACTTGTACTTGAGCGGCAAGAGCTGATTCACGTCGGCCCGGCAGTTGATCATCCGCTTGTCGTCGACCGATACGCGGGCTCCGCCGCGATCGATGGTGCCGAGGCCCGTGGCCTCCGTTGGCGGGATGGGAGCAGCGGCCGGGGCGTGCCGGGGGTCGGACCAGTCGAGCATGGTGGATACCTTGAATGAGGTGATGAACAGAGGGAGGAGCCGCGCCGTCGGGCGCGGCCGGGTCGGTATGGGCGAAGGCTATTGGCAGGCCTCGCACTCGGGGTCGTCGATCGCGCAGGCTTTGCCCTCGGGCACGACGCTTGCGGGCATGGCGATCGGCGCGACCTGAACGGCATTGAGCTTGCCGTCCGTGCCCTTGAGCGTGGACTTCTCCACATGCGTCGCCGAGGTCGCCCGCAGGTAATAGGTGGTCTTCAGCCCCCGCTCCCAGGCCAGACGGTACATGGCGTCGAGCTTCCGACCGTTCGGGCTGGCAATGTAGAGGTTGAGCGACTGAGCTTGATCGATCCACTTCTGGCGCCGCGCCGCGGCCTCGATCAGCCAGGATGCATCGATTTCGAAGGCGGTGGCGTAGAGCGCCTTGATATCGTCCGGCACCCGGTCGATCTGCGCGAGGCTGCCGTCGAAGTATTTCAGGTCGGCGATCATGACCTCGTCCCAGAGGCCCCGTTCCTTGAGCGCATGGACGAGCGAGGCGTTCACGACCGTGAAATCCCCGGACATGTTGGCCTTGACGAACAGGTTGCGGAAACCCGGCTCGATGGATTGCGAGACGCCGCAGATGTTGGAGATCGTCGCGGTCGGCGCGATGGCCATGACATTCGAGTTCCGCATCCCGACAGTCTTCACCCGCTCGCGCAGGCCCGCCCAGTCGAGGGTGGCGGAGCGGTCGAGATCGAGGCCGCCGCGGGCCTCCGCCAGCAATTCGACGGAGTCGATGGGCAGGATGCCCCTGGACCAGAGCGATCCCTCGAAGCTCGGATAGCGTCCCCGCTCGGCGGCCAGTTCCACCGAGGCGGAAATGGCATGGTAGGAGATCGCTTCCATGCTCTCGTCGGCGAAGCGCACGGCGCCGTCGGAGGCGTAAGGCAGGCGCAGGGTGTGCAGGGCGTCCTGGAAGCCCATGATCCCCAAGCCCACCGGGCGGTGGCGCAGGTTCGAGCGGCGGGCCTCCGGGATCGTGTAGAAGTTGATGTCGATCACGTTGTCGAGCATCCGCATCGCGATGCGCACCGTGCGTTCCAGCCGGTCCATGTCGAGACCCGCCGGGGTGACATGATGGGCGAGATTGACCGAGCCGAGATTGCACACGGCCACCTCGTCACGGGAGGTGTTGAGGGTGATCTCCGTGCACAGGTTGGAGGAATGCACGACGCCCACATGGCCTTGGGGCGAGCGGATGTTGCACGGGTCCTTGAAGGTGATCCAGGGGTGACCGGTCTCGAACAGCATGGTCAGCATGCGCCGCCACAGGTCGAGCGCGCGCACCTGCCGGAAGACCTTGATCTCTCCCCGGGCGGCTCTCGCCTCGTAGGCTTCGTATGCCGTCTTGAACGCCGGCCCGTAGAGGTCGTGCAGGTCCGGCGTCTCGTCGGGCGAGAAGAGGGTCCAAGTCCCGTCCTCGGCCACGCGCTGCATGAACAGGTCGGGCACCCAGTTGGCGGTGTTCATGTCGTGGGTGCGGCGCCGGTCGTCGCCCGTGTTCTTGCGCAGGTCGAGGAATTCCTCGATGTCGATGTGCCAGGTTTCGAGATAGGCGCACACCGCCCCCTTGCGCTTGCCGCCCTGATTGACGGCAATGGCCGTGTCGTTGGCGACCTTCAGGAACGGCACCACGCCCTGGCTCTCGCCGTTGGTCCCCTTGATGTGCGCGCCGAGACCGCGCACCGGCGTCCAGTCGTTGCCCAGGCCGCCCGAGTACTTGGCGAGCAGGGCGTTGTCCTTCACGGCCTTGAAGATGCCGTCGAGATCATCCGGGACCGTGGTGAGAAAGCAGGACGAGAGCTGCGGCCGAGTCGTGCCCGCGTTGAACAGGGTCGGCGTCGAGGCCATGAAGTCGAACGAGGAGAGGAGATCGTAGAACGCGATCGCCTTTTCCTCCCGGTCGATCTCGCGCAGCGCCAGCCCCATGGCGACGCGCATGAAGAAGGCCTGCGGCAGTTCGAACCTTGTCCCGCCCGCATGCAGGAAGTAGCGGTCGTAGAGGGTCTGGAGACCGAGATACTGGAAGTTCAGGTCCCGGTCGGGCCTGAGGGCCGATGCCAGCCTGGAGAGATCGAAGCGGCCGAGTTCCGGGTCGAGCAGTTCGGCGTCGATGCCCTTCTTGACGTAGGCCGGGAAGTACTCGGCATAGCGGGCGGTCATTTCGGTCTGAGTCGCCTGCTGCCGTCCCCCATGCACGGCGCTCAGGCCCTCGCGGCGCAGGCCGTCGAGCAGCAGGCGGGCGCTCGCATAGGCATAGTTCGGCTCGCGTTCGATCAGGGTGCGCGCCGCCATCACGGGCGCCTGTGCCAGTTCTGCTTCGGTGATGCCGTCATAGAGATTGCGCATCGTTTCTGCGAGGATCGCATCCGCCGACACGTCGGCAAGGCCCTCGCAGGCCTCTCTGACCAGCACCTCGAGGCGCGTCGTGTCGAGGGGGGCGAGCGTGCCATCCTCCAGGCGCATGTGCAGCGCAGGAGCGGAAGGCGTCACCTCGGACTTGGCCTTGGAACGCTCCGCCGCCCGCTGCTCGCGGTAGAGCACGTAGGCGCGGGCGACCTTGTGGTGCCCACCGCGCATGAGCGCCAGCTCGACCTGGTCCTGCACCTCCTCGATGTGGAACGTGCGGCCTGCCTCGGCCCGGCGGGTGAGGGCGGAAACGATCTCCCGGGCCAGTCCATCGACCGTCTCGTGCACCCGGCGCGAGGCGGCGGCGGTCGAACCTTCGACCGCGAGGAAAGCCTTGCTGAGGGCGACGGTGATCTTCGTGGGATCGAAGGGCGTCACGGCGCCGTTGCGGCGAATGATCTGATAGCTAGGCTCCGAGGAGCCGGAAGTGGCGACCGTGGACGGAGCGGGAAACACCGCCTGAGCGGCATGGTCGGTCTGAAGAGAGGAGGACATTCGGCAACCCCAAGATGTTGGGGGCATGGGCCGAGGAACGCGTATCGTGCCGCGGATGAACGCACGGCTTCGGCAAGCGATCCAACGGGGCACCCCGCCCGAGGACATGATCGTCAGTCCTGGGCAGGTCTCCTGGCTTGCGGGTCGTCGCCTCCTGCCGGCCTTCCCGGTGATCGCTCACCAGTGACGCTGATTGGCAGGTTGCTCGTCGCTTACAGTTGCGGGGGCAGCCCCGGCTTCGCCTCGCGGCTCACCGGATTCCCTCTTAGCCCCAAACTCGCGCCTGGGGACCCATGACTACTAGATATGGTGTCGAGAACGGGTGCGGACGTCAATAGGCAGGATCGATCCCCGGCAGATGTCCCCAGCTTGTTGTCTCTCGGAAGTGGGCACTTCGCCATCAAACGGCGCTTCGCCGGCGGCCATGTCGCTGCCGAGGCGTCTCGAGTGCTCCGACCACGGCAGACGCGTCGCTGTATTCCCTTCCACCGCAGGCAAGCACTCTCATGCCATCCTCCGGCCTGCGAGAGGGGAGAAAGAGCGAACGGTTTTGTCGAACCAGCCGTAAAAACCGGTGTCTAACCGCTTCGCGTGAATTTCGAGGGAATGCCGCTAGGCTACCGAGAAGTAAGCTGGCTGGGGGACCTGGATTCGAACCAAGACTAACGGAGTCAGAGTCCGCTGTTCTACCATTAAACTATCCCCCACCGAAGCCATTGAAACCGTTCGCCTTTTTCGGAGAGTTTTTCAATCCGGGG
>JAPSLB010000007.1 GCA_031181145.1 Microvirga sp. | reverse complement strand
GCCCGAGAAGCGCCGTAAACGAAGCCTCGCCGAACAGGCATGCCCAGGTGGCGGAATTGGTAGACGCGCTGGTTTCAGGTACCAGTGGTGAAAGCCGTGGAGGTTCGAGTCCTCTCCTGGGCACCATTCCTTTCAGGAATGAGTGTTTTAAATCAGAGCTTTAGGTCCGTTGTGATGGCGCTCGTGGTGATACACGGGTGATACATGCGTCGGGCCTTTTTTGTTTTAGGGGTGTTCAAGGTGGAGGTTCAGTACCTCGGCCAGAAGAATGGGGTGTTCTGGTATTACCGGAGGATTCCTAAGGAGCTTCAGGCTCATTTCGGCGGCAAGAGGTTCCGCAGGGTGAGCTTGAGCACTCGGGACGCTCATATTGCGGCAAAGAAGGTCGCTGCTCTTGCGGCTGCTGATGATGCTTTGTGGGCCTCTCTTCGATCTCCTCAAGCGGCTGAACTCGGCCTAACGACCCAGCAGAACCGTCAGGCTGCTGAGGTTCTCCTGGCTTCCATCGGTCTTGCTCCTGGGGATGCTCATCGGCCCAAGCTCGATGGTAATCATGTTGAGGCCCTGGATGATTATTTTGGGAGCCGCTACGGTAAGAGGTACTCGGCCAAGCGAGACGACCCGCAGCAAACCCAGGAAGACCTTGAGAGCATCTTCACGCCTGTTGAGCGTGAGGCTGTTCGCCTCGTGATGGAAGATCCGAAGAAGCGCCGTGTCCTGCTCACGGATGCGCTGGAGGCGTATCTCAAGGGTCATGACAAGGGTGAGCAAGAGAAGTTTGCTCGGGATACCCGTCGTGCCATTCAGCACGTGGTTACGTCAGTGGGCGATCTTCCCCTTGAAGCCTACAAGCGTGAGCACGCGAACGCCGTCCGCCAGTATCTTCTTGCCAGAGGTGGAAAGACAGCAACGGTGAGGCGTGAACTCAACCGGATCAAGGCTGTGTTCAATGTGGGCCTCACTGAGTTCGATCTGTGGGCTGTGAAAAATCCCTTCGAGAAGCTCCGCATTGCAAATGAGGATCACGACGCCGAGAAGCGGGAGCCGTTCTCTACGAAAGAGCTTCAGTCCATCTATAGAGCCTGTTGTGAGAAGAACGATGACATTCGCTATATCGTCGGGCTCCAAGGTGATACGGGAGCGCGGTTGGGAGAGATCGTAGGCTTGCGGTTGGACGATGTGATGCTGGATCACGAGATCCCTCACATTCACATCCGACCCCACGTAAAGCTCGGGAGAACGCTCAAGACGGAGGCGAGTGAGCGTAAGGTGCCTCTCGTCGGGATGGCTCTGTGGGCAGCACGCCAAGCAATCAAGGCGCGAAAAAAGGCGACCGGCAAAGATGGGTGGCTGTTCCCTCGGTATGCCTCGGATGGTTCAATCAAGGCTACTGTTGCCGCAACGGCGCTCAACAAGTGGCTTAAGGCCGTTACCAAGTCGGGTAAAACAACACACTCCTTCCGCCACGCTATGAGGGATCGCCTTCGGCACGTTGGTACGCCCCAAGATATTCAGGATGCGATTGGGGGCTGGGGCTCACCCACAATCGGAATGGGTTATGGTGACGGGTATCGTTTGCAGCAACTCAAGAGCTACCTTGATCAGATTGTGTTGATCTCAGATGATCCAGCATAACTGTCCAAAATGGACACCCGTAGCTTGGACACTTGAGAGCTTCTTGGGTGCCTCGGGTTAGATTCCAAGGGCTCTGTCCTCCTCGGCAACCTCCAGAGCAATCACACGCCATTGCTCAACCAAGGCTCTGGGAAGGCGATCACTGATGATCTCAAGAGCCAAGGCCAGAATGTCAGGGTTGTTGGCGAAGTGAACGCTGGATTTCTTAGTTAGCTCCTCTGCCAACTTTCGGGCCTTCTTGAGGGCATACTCATCGTAATCAAACTCTTCGCCTTGATCCCAGGACATCTTCTTCACCTCAAACCAAGACAGGTCGGCTAAGGCCTCTCTCCCGTGACACTCCAGGGCCTTCCTCATGTTCCCGATGGTGCCATTGGAGACAGTGGTGAGTTCATTGATCCTGGCTTTGCTGAAGCCTCCAGCCAGAACCAGTCTCCAGGCGGCCTCCAGCTTATCCTGTTGGGTCATAGGTAGTTTGTCTTCGATGTTTCGCTTCAGGGCCTCAAGCTCGGCCTCCTTGGGCGTTCCCTGGAAGATCTCAACCGGCACAGGGCCATCCCAAGAGGCCTCTTTGTAAGCCTGGAGACGATGATGCCCATCCACCACAACAAAGCCTAGAGCCCGACGAAGAACCAGGATTGGCGTAAAAGGCCTCTGACGATCTCTCAGGGCTCTCTTGAGTTCCTCAACATGTCTCCTGCTCTCTTCAATGTTGAAGCCCTGCCGCCACTGAAAGGCGTCCTCATCCGTCTCAATCTCCTCAAGGCGCACCTGGGTGATCACGGCTGAAGAACCTGTCTGAGTGTAATGATTTTCTGCCATAGGCTAACCTCAATGCACAAACGCTAAGAGGTTCTTCTAATAATCGTGTGTGATTCGGCAAGAGAGTCTATGTAAATTTCCCTGATGTTCTTAATTATTACAAGTATGAGTGTTGAAGTGTTGAAATGTATATCCGGGTTAACACTTGAAGGAGAGATCTCCAGGTGCTTGTTGTTCCGTTTCAATCTGAAGCATATAGGACCATAATCTTACTAAGGATTTGGCACGGTTGGGTACAAGAGCCCAAGCTCACCCGAACGCCACCCAAGGCTCTTGCGTTGTCTTGGAGGCACAACTTGAGGCGCTAGACCCAGGGAGGTTCCCATGAACATGAGCGACATGGCTCACAGGGGCACTGAAGCGATCAAGCGGATGACTGATAGGCTAACCCACCGGAGGGGCACCCGTCCTCAGAAGCCATCCGCCAAGAGCGATGATATTGGCTCAGCGGCGCGAGATAAGTGGGATGATTTCACCTGAGAGGGTGTCTCTACCTTCCAGGTTGCGTTGATTACGAAGCTAGGACGCGGAACACCGATCTCTCGCCCAGGCCTAGCCTCTGAGCAATCTCTCTCTTGGAGATCCCCTGGGAAGCCAAGGCTCTGATCTGATCCGCTTTGGCTCGTGCCGTAGGGGCTCTCCCTTTGTACTTCTTCTCAGCCTTGGCCTTGGCGATTCCTTCCTTCTGACGCTCCAGCATCATTTCCCGCTCAAACTGAGCCACACTCCCCAGCACATTGAGCATGAGCTTTCCTGTTGGGGTGTTGGTGTCGATGCCAAGATCCAGGATGCGGAGGCCCACCTTCTTGGCTTCCAGAGCGGCAATGATCTGACCCAGGTGCACCACGGAACGAGCAAGGCGATCAAGCTTGGTGACAACCAGGGTGTCTCCCTCACGAACATAATCCAGAGCCGCTTCTAAGGCCTCCCTGGGGCCTACTGAGGAGGTTTGCTCCAGGAAGATCTTGCCACACCCAAGGGCCTGTAGATCCCGCTCCTGTGCCTCCAGGCCAGCGACCTGATCCAGGGTGCTTGTGCGTCCGTAGCCCACCAACATTGCCGTGTGTTCCTGCCAATGAAATCCAAGACATAGAGGCATAGTCTATGCCAAAATCCAAGAACCACTTCAGTGGCACACAGGATCATCCACAAACAGCTATGCCATACGGGCAAGGTTCAATGGCCACCAGTGCCGGTTCCTGTTGACCGCTTACGATCATTGTCCGCCCTCAGGGTTCAAGTCACATTTGAAGCATTGTATGAAGGAAGCTCGATAAGCTGGAGTCTAGCGTGGCGCACATTGATGATGTTTCCCGTGCAATCACAATTATACTAAGTTCAATAAGCAGAAGTATAGACTCTGCCTCATATACTACATTTGAATATAGTGAAGATGACGACCGTCGTCGGTCTGTTGTTCTATTATTGGCGGGGATCAGAGATCGGATAAGAGCCTTTCGAGTGCCTCGAGTTAGTGGCAGAGAGGTAACGCCGGGTGAATATGACCGCTACCAACAGGAAGTTAAAACCTCTCTTAGGATTATACGCTCAAATAAGGACTTTGACGCGCTTCTCTCCAGAACGCCCTTTAAATTCACGACCTTCAGCCGAACAGATGAAAATCTTCGGATTCTCGAAGGGTACTTTGATCGAGAAATGGATGTGTCCGATGCCTTTAACCTTATTGAGGAGTTGTTAGCAGAGGCTTACCTATCGCCTACTTTATTTGATGATAATAGCAGTAGCGAGCTTGAGCGTCTCAAGCGCATAGTACCTGATCAGAAAATAGCGCCAATTCAGTTTGAATTTGTCGATGGACGGTTAGTTATACTTAATAAACGGAATTCGTTTGATCGTTCTGATGCTTACAATATCGATTCAGCTAAGGAAGCTCTTATATCTAGTGGCGAGAAGATAATTAATGATCTCGCTAATTCCAATGTAGATAAGAGATTGCTGGAGAATATTGAGGAAATTAACGAACAATTAAGACGCAGTGATAATATAATTCAGTTAGGTCTCAGCAACATCGCTTGCGGTATGGTCTGTAACTCTCTTAGAGATGTTTTGTCAGACACACTCAATGCTACAGTTAGCTCGTACGTTCTTGGGATTGATATGTATGTCTCCCAATTTCCCGACTGGGGAAAATTTGTAGAGCAAGCTGCCGCAGTCCGTCTTGAAGAGGAAGATGTTGTCTCCCTACAGGAGGCAACTGCTAGTATCGTTGATGAACTAGAGGCTCGTCCTGACATTGTTGATCCGGAAGTTCCTAGAGCATTTACGAAACTCCTAGGGTTGCTCAGTGATCCCTTGAGGGCCTCCAAGAAGGCTGCATTTGCTGTCTTGCGGACGATTGGAAACTTGGTGAGTAAGGTCTTATCCTTTTCATCTAGTTTGCTACAGAAGACTGCCTCGAAAGTTATAGATGGTCTCTCTACTGCTGCTGCTGGGGTAATTGTATTTGGCCTTCTCACACTGGCAGTAAACAGTGCACAGGGTGTCAGCGCGGTAGCAAGCAAGATTAACGAGATGAACTGGCTGAGAACGGCTATAGAAATCGTACAAAGCCAGATTAACAAGCTGAAGCAGTAAGGGTATCCAGAGTATGGGGATGAGCACCGCGTATTAACGTAGGATAGTATGAGCTAAGTCATTCTGCGTTCGCCTTCAATCCTGCTAGTTGCTGCATTTGTGAATCATATACTTCGGAGGCTACGGAGATGGTGGGGCTCTTTCCCTATTGCCTGAGCCCCTTAGGAGTCCCGCCCATCAAAAGTGATCCCCAGATGGTGCGGGGTGGGAGCGCCTTTCAAAAACACCGCTAAAGGTGTTGTTGGTGTTGTTGGACCTGAGAGGGCCGTGAACGCCGTATCAATACAGACCATAGTGCTTACTCAAAGGTGATACAAACAGTGATACAGTCTCTTTTGCTTCTGAGAGAAAATCAGTAAGTTCAAAGCATTAGAGTGCTGTTCTAACGGCTCCAATGCTTCTCCTGGGCACCATCCCTTTCCTTAGTCGAGCAAGACTAAGAACTTAAGGGATGGTAAGGGTTTAGGGTCAGGCGACTGTACAACATGCCTGATCAACATGCCCCTCCGTACAGCTCGTCCCATGAGACGCCCTGGTACTCGCAACGAACAATTCATCCAACGTATCCCGTCCGACGTCATCGACCGCATCAGGGGAGCAAAGTTACTGATCCCCGTGGGTGATCGGATGGTCACGAAGAAGATCGGGCCGACGGCTCAGGACATTCGCTTGTCTCTTTCCACGTCCGATCCAAAGGTCGCCAAGGAGCGTCACGCTCAGGTCAGCGCGGCTCTGGCGAAACACTATGCCGCTGCTAGGCAGGGACCTCGCAGGCTCACGCCCAAGGAGACAATGGCTCTCGCCGGGATTGCTTACCGGCTTTGGGTAGATGCCTTCGACGATGATCCCGGACCTCCCGGTCTTTGGGACCGGGCTGTTGCCGCTGATGAAGAAGTCATTCAGGGGCTTCCTCACCGAGACCGTCTGAGGCTTACGCCCGCAATCCCTGAAGAAAAGCGGATGCGCCTTCTGGCGGCCTTGGAGCGGCGCTTCGGGCCTGTCGTGGATGTTTGCTTGGACGCGAGTGATTGGTCGTCGATGAGGACAGCCGCTCTCGACTTCTCATGCAGGTCGCCGAGGCTATGCAGCAGGCAACCAAGATTAAAGCCCGTAAGACCAAGGGAGACTACCGGCCGGATCCGGATGCTGCCCGGTTCCCTGAATGGGAGCCTCCACGGCCCAACGGGCATGATCGAGAGGAGCTGAACTCCGCTTCAGGCGGGAAGAAGGTTACGCTCACAAGCCTTGTCGAAGACTGGTGGCGCGAAGCCAAGGCAACAGGCCGGTCGACAAGTACCCACCAGTCCTACAGCACCACTGTCGGTAAGCTGGCGAAGTTCCTCGGACACAATGATCCTCGGCGGGTCACCCCTGAGGACATCGTTCGGTTCAAGGATCATCGACTTTTCGAAGTGAACCCATAGACCGGCAAACCGGTGTCGCCCAAGACGGTCGAGGACAGCGACCTGGCTGGCCTTAAGGCTGTATTCGGTTGGGCCGTGTCGAACCGGCTTCTGCCGTCCAACCCCGCTGAGGCCATCGCCATCAAGCTCGGCAAGCCCAAGCGCCTCCGCTCCAAGGGTTTCACTGACGCAGAGGCGCAAGCCATCCTCAAGGCGGCTTCGGAGCTTCAGCGAGGGAAAGAGACCCTCAAGACATTCGCTGCCAAGCGGAGGGTTCCGTGGCTATGTGCCTACACTGGCTCTAGGGTTGGCGAGATGGCGCAACTAAGAAAGCAGGCCTTCGACAGGAGAACGGTATTTGGGTTCTGACAGTCACGCCGGAGGCCGGAACTGTGAAGTGGACGGGCGCGGGAGATACCTCTGCACTCTCACTTGGTCGAACTAGGGTTCTCGAGCTTCGTCATGTCGGCTCCGGATGGCCATTTGTTTCTCAATCCGAATGAGGCTGAGCCTGATCCGGAGAAGAAGGTTCTTGGCCCACTGCAGGGTGTGAAGAACAGGCTTGTGGAGTTTGCCCGCCAGTTTGTTCCCGATCCTCATGTCGGGCCAAATCATGGCTGGAGGCACCGCTTCAAGACCTTGTGGCGGGAGGCCGGCCTCGATTCTCGGATTATGGATGCAATCCACGGACATTCCGCGCGGACAGTCGGGGATGAGTACGGCGACGTAACAGTCAAGGCTATGGCGTCCGCACTTGCCAAGTTCCCTCGACAGGACATTAGTTCGGCATCCGAGCCTATCCGAAATGCGACGCGGGCTGGGGTGGTGCCCGGGGAGCGTTGGCGAGACGCCTGGAGCCCGTTCCCCGGAGTGAGTTGTTGTGCGATTGCGGCGCAATCTAGCGGACGACGCATCGGCAGTCGGTGCCGAAAGTAGGTTCAAGCGACGTGGAGGGTCGACGATGCAGTCTCGACGAAGGAGATGCCATGTTTGGCGCAGGCTGCTCCGACGAGGGCCAGTTCTTCGGGGGTCGGAGGGCCGAAGCCGGGCCTTTTCGTGCCGACCTCACGGAAGAACGCCTCCATCGAGCGGTCGATGACCACGAGAACTTCGGCGGGCGCGTTACCGGTGTTCGTGTAGCCATGCGGGACATCAGAGGGCACGTTCAACACGTCCCCGGCGCGGGCGACCAGACGTTGTTCCTCTCCATCCTGAAGCGTTGTGAACGTCACCTCGCCGGATAGAACTCGGAAGAACTCGGGGGACGCGTGGCGGTGGAGCGGGGTTCCGGAGCCCGAAGGTATTTGGACCTCGAGTACAACGACTGGGGTGCCTTCGAGATACCCGCTGAAGCGTACCCGATCACGGACGACCCAGAGCGTGTCGATGTTCTGGGACGGTGTAAGTGTAATTGTGCTGGTCATGTCTGTTCCTCTTGCTTTCCTAGGTCCTCGTGATTGCTGCTCTTGTGCCGGAGCGCGTCTAGAAGCGTGCTGATGGCCCAGGACACTGCTTCGCCAGCCTCCTGGCCGTCGAGTTGCCAATAGTCTTTGAGGGTGTGCCAAGCGGGCGCACTGTAGAGGAGCTGGATCACGGCAACCGCTTGCTTCGCCCGCAAAGGGTCCAGGCCCTGCGTTACGTCGGCAAGACTTCTGCGGAAGGCGGCTTGCCGCTCCGGGTTGGCACGCAAGCGCATCTCGCGGCCAGAACGGGAAGTCAGTGCCGCGCGGATTAGTCCCTCGTGACGGTCGAAGCCGGCGAAGGTCTCGGGTGGCATGGCGACGAGGTCTGCCTCTGTCTCCGGCCATGTCCGCAAAGCAACCTGTTGGTTGGTCCAGGCCCAGAAAGCCTCAAGTAGTGTGTCCTTGTTAGCGAAGTGTCGGAACACCGTGCGTCGCTGGACACCGGCTTCTTCGGCGATGGCGTCGAAGGAGAGAGCTTCTTCCGGGGCAGTCTCGAACAGCCGGGCAACCGCAGCGAGGATACGCTGGCGGGTTTCCTCGGCCTGGGCCTGCCGTAAGGGGCTCTCGTACTTCCGTGTGGTCTGGGTATTCATGTCACTATGAGTGACATCAAATCGTGCGGCTGTCAATCCGCTGCCCACCGGGGAGCAAAGACGTGATGTCTGTTGCCCCTCCACGGAAATCGGAGCCGAACAGGGCTGTCCCAGCCGAGAGCAAAGACCAGATTGCTGGGGGAGTTCACAGGCGACAGAATACCGGAACGTCCGAATTCTGAAGTCCTCACTCGAGCAGGTCGGGGACGTCCGCCCGGCACGGAAGGCTACGATCACTGGCCGGGCGTCCGCGAAGTCATCGCAACGCCCGAAGGGAGGACTCCGCAAACAAGCACGCGGCGGTGGTCTCGACAGACCGAAGGTGTCCAAAATGGACACCGTAGGGAATGTACAGGCCGGCCTAGAAGTCCTCGTCGAAATCGTCCTCAGCGAGGTGCTGCCTGAGTTCAGTATGGATTTCCGGTAGCCTTCTCCCGAAGTAGACCGCGAGGGCCATGGCAGCGACCTCCGGGTTGTTCGACAGCTTATTCCCAAATGCTTTCGTCAACCGGTCTGCGTATCTGTTCGCCTGCTCCTCGATCCACTGTTCCCGCTCATCCCCAGTCATGTCGGTATAGGCGTTCTTGCCTGCTGCCAGTCGCCTTGCTTGCGACCACGACCGGCATGAGAACGCTTCATCACTGAGGGTCCATTTTGCGGCACGCATGTAGGCCACTTGGGACTTGGATACACCGGCAGCGGCGGCAATCTCTGCCTTGAAGTAGCGACCAAAAAGCTCAAGCCTCCACGCGTAGTCCTGCCGCTCCTGAGTGGTTATGGACAACTTCGCCTTGGAATTCGCAGCACCTGCCTCCAGAACGGCCTCCTCAAGTGTCCCTTTGAAGTAGCTTACAGGAATGTCCGTTGAGCGCGGGCCCAAGCACAGCTGAGTGATGCGCTCGGCATTTCGACCGTCCATGTGAACCGCACAATCCGGGCGCTTCGCAGGCAGGAGCTGATCCCGTGGCGCGGAGACCTCGTGGAGATAAAGGATTGGGAGGGCTTGGCCCAAATGGCCGATTTCGACCCGACCTTCCTCGATTTGGTGGAGGTGCCGCGTTGATAGCCGTGCGCCAAGCCACGCTCCACGATGGGAAGACATGGACGTTCCCATCAGCAAGGTCAGGAGATGTTTGTGTCAATCGGCCAATGGAGCGTCCACGGAGCATTGGACGCCTGTCGGGGCGAACTCGATCCGCACTTCACCATTGAGGTCGTGAGCCAAGCTGCGCTCAATGAGCCGTGTCCCGAAGCCGCGTCGAGCAGGTTTATGGACAGGCGGCCCGCCCGTCTCCTCCCACATGAGGTGCAAGTGATCTAAGGCACTCCCGCCGGTGAGCTGCCAGTATACCCTGATCTGTCCGGTGCCATTCGACAGGGCTCCGTACTTCACCGCATTTGTCACCAATTCCTGCAATGCCATCGCAAGGGCGAGGGCCATGCGTGGTGGTATTTGTACGGGTGGACCCTGCACGTGGATACGGTCTTCCCCATGACTGCGATATGGCTCGACTGCTTGCGCGACGATGTCGTGAAGGCCCACATCAGCCCAGCTTTGGTCGGTGAGAACGTTGTGAACTTGCGACAGAGCGATAAGGCGGTTCTCGATTGCACTGGAGGCGTGATCCAGGTCTGGCGCGTTGCGGAGGGTTTGCGAGGCGATGGACTGTACCGTCGTCAGGGTGTTCTTCACCCGATGGTTCAACTCGCCGATGAGAAGGTCCTTGTCCTTCACTGCCGCCCGCAACTGATCCACCACACGCAGGCGCTCGATGGCTGCTCCAAAGAGATTGGCATAGCTTCTGAGGAAGTCGACGTCCGATTGCGTAAAGTCCCGTGGCGTCTGGCTGTCGACTTGAAGAACACCGAAAGGAGGGCGTCCGCTGCTGCTCAGGATCAGCACGTTCACGAAAGCCTTCACGCCATGCTCCTTCATGAACTTGTGGTACTCGAACCGCTCCTCCTTCGCGATGTCGTTCGAGATGACTGCCCCGTCCTTAAGGGTCAGCCCCTCTGGTGAGTTTTCATCTGCTGTGACGATCACGTGCCCGACGACGCCAGGTTTCCAGCCATAGCCAGCACGAGCTTTGAATGACTTGCCATCAGGGAGGAGTTCCATGACCTTCGCGAGAGCAGTATCGAGGGCACGACCGACCAACTCGCAGCCGCTGTTGAGGATATCGTCCAAGGCTTCCGTCTTGAGTGCGAGTTCGCCGAACTCCGCCAAGACACGCTGCTGTTGCAGCACATCGT
Source organism: Microvirga sp. (assembly GCA_031181145.1). Lineage (GTDB taxonomy): Bacteria > Pseudomonadota > Alphaproteobacteria > Rhizobiales > Beijerinckiaceae > Microvirga. Next base: position 124,655 of record JAPSLB010000007.1, on the reverse strand, counting down.
CCTGATTTGTGTCCTGTCCGTCAGTCATCTCGCATCGTGCCAAGGTTGATACAGCAAGGTTTTCAATCCTGTTGATCGGTTTATGGTTCCAAGCGGGTATGGCTGTTGGGGTATGCCGAGAGGGGACGGTCTAGGGGGAGCTTGATCCGTCACCCAATACCGATTCCTCTCACAATTGTGCGACTCGCCATCGGGAGTTCGCCGCACGGGCTTCGTAATCGAAACTCCTAATGATCCTCACCGCGGATCAGCCCTTGGTTGACGAGAGCGAGGCTCGACAGAAATACAACCCGGTGACACAAAGCCATCTGGTGAATAGCCCATAAGGACTTGATTTCTCTTGGCTTAAGCGGATTTTGCCCGGTCCTCGCCTGGACGCCAGCCACCCTCTGAGCGGTTGAAGTGCTTGCTTTTCGAGGCAGATGAGCCGGAGACCGGTAGAGGCTAGGGCATGAGCCCCCGTGGCACGTCCGGCGCAGTGAGCCGTTTCATCACGGTTCCCGTTCGAAGAACGGCTTCCAGGCGAGATCCACCCGCGAGTAGCCGGTCGGCTCGTCATGATCGCCTTGGATCACGCCGCACGACGGGCCGGAGCATGGTCGGAGCCGGGTGGCAGCACGCGGGTAACCTGCGCGGCGCAGCCGCAACGACCCGAAGGGATGCCCGGCTCTCACGGTTGTTCTGAACAGCCGCAGCGCGGATGGGTTCGGCCATGGCTCCGACTGGCGGGGTTGCACCTTGGAAGATCAATGAGGATGTCTCATCCGAACCCCACCCCCTTGGCAGGCGCCGCTGCCTGGCGCTGTTCGCTGCAGCCGGATCGTGTCGGGGAATGAGCCCCGAACCGCCGCCGCAGATCTTCAGCCAGTCTTTCGGCTCCCACTGAGATGCAGCAGTTATGGTCGCCCGGCAGCTCGACGACCGTAAGGTCGGGGCTGAGGCGCCGCCATCTATGGCCGTCGAACTCCGCTGCGTAGAAGACCACCGGCTCAGCCAGGGGCATGGGCCTGTAGCGCGCCATGATCGGTGTGTAGATTTCATTGAGCACGAGTGACGGAATGCCAGTGCCGCGTCGTGCTTTGGCGATCAGGGCCTTTGCTTTGACCAGCCGCTGTTTCCAACGTAGCTTCGGCAGCTTCTCATACCGGTTCATCTGATCGTAGGCCCATGCCAGGCCGGCAGGCGGCGCGACGCGGTCGACTAGCGAGAGTGCGAGGCGCATGGGCGCGTGCGCGCTGGCGGTGGGGACATCGACCAATCCCACGAACTCAACCGTTCGGCCTGCACGGGACAAACGATGAGCCACTTCAAACGCGATCAATGCCCCCTTGCATGAGCCGATGATCCGGTATGGCCCGGTGGGCTGCCGCTCGAGGATCAGCTGCATGCGATCCGACGCCATCTCCTCGATCGATCGGGGAACGTGTCCGCCGCGCGCCCCGTGCGGCTCAATCAGGACAACGGCTTGGTCGGGCGGCAGCAGATGCACCAGCCGCCGGACCAGCAAGCTGCCCATATCGAGATCGTCATGGAGGAAGAAGAACAGCGGAGGCTGGTCCCCACCGGCATTGAATACGGCGCAGGGACCCTCGGGAGAACTCACCCGCTGGGCGATCTTGGGGGCGAGGAGGCGGATGGTTTCGCCCTGGAACAGGAGTGAGGCCGGAAGCGGGTGGCCTACGGCTTTCTCCAACTCCAGCAACATCTCGATGGCCAGCAGGGAGTCGCCGCCACGTTCGAAGAAGTCGTCATCGCATGTCAGGTCGTCCCGCTTGAGCAGCCTTTGCCATATTCCCAGCAGTTCGCGTTCGATCATCGCGAGGTGCGGGCTGACAGCCGGAGCGGGCGGGTTCCTGGCTGTGCCCGCGCTCGAAGCGAGAATGCTCGCCAGTTGCCGGCGCTGGATCTTGCCCGTGATGCCCTTGGGCAGCTGGTCCAGGATGAGGATGCTGCGCGGGATCTTGAATAGCGCCAGCTTGTCTTCGAGGAACTGGCGGAGGTCCGCGGGTTGCAGGCCGGCGCCGGGACGGAGGGTGACCGCCGCAGCGACATCCTCGCCATAGCGTGGGTGAGGAACTGCGAAGGCAGCCGCTTCGGCCACCGCCGGATGGCGCAGGAGCGCCTGATCGATCTCGACGGGCGAAACCTTCTCGCCACCCCGGTTGATCAACTCGGTCAGACGCCCGTGGATGGAAAGAAAGCCGTCCTCGTCAAGGCTGCCGAGATCGCCCGTTCGCAGCCAGCTTTCCACGAAAGCGTGCCGGTTGAGTTCAGGATCATCCAGATAGCCGGTCATCACCGTGGGGCCGCGGACCCAGACCTCGCCTCGCGCGCCATACGGCAGCGGGTGCCCTTCCTCGTCGACGATGACAACCGTTCCTGGCCAGGGGACGCCACATGTCCCCGGCTTGTTCGGCCCTGGTAGGGGGAGATTGGCGGCGATCTGCGCGGCCTCGCTGGAGCCGTAATGCTCCAAGACCGGCACCTTCAGGCTCGCCTGCAGCTCCTCGCGCACCGCCTGGGGGAGCGGCGCACCGCCTGAAATGATGAGGCGCAGGGTGTGTGTCGCGGCGGCATCCGCGGTCGCCTTGGCTTTGTCCAGCACGGCACGGTGGAGCGTGGGACCTGCCGAGTACCAGGTCGGGCGGAGCGTCTCGAACCACTCGGTCAGATCGACTGCGGCGGCGTTTGCCGGAATCGCGATGCTTCCGCCGGTGAGCAGGGGCGTGAACACCGTCACCTTCAGTCCATGGGAATAGTAGGGCGGCGATACGCTCAGGCAGCGGTCCTGGGGCGTGAGCCCGAACCATGCGTGGAGCCGGGCCGCTGCCGCCAGCATGTTGGCGTGACTGAAGGGAATCAGCTTCGGTCGTGCGGTCGTACCGGAGGTCTGCAGGATAAAAGCCGGGTTTTGGGGCGCAGGGTCGCTGTCTGGGGCGGGGGAGGCCGAGGCCGGAATATCCAGGGTCAGGCCAAGCCTGCCGTTTCCGTCGGGTGCCGCCTCGATGAGGGCGACGTGCCGTCGCCCGGCCGTGAGCCGCAGCTCGGGAGAGCCGCCTCGCAGGACCAGGAGGGCGTCCAAGCGGAGAAGCTCGAAGAGACGATCGTGCTCGGCGGGGATCTGCCTGGGATCAAGAGGAACGGCCACAGCCGAACAGGCGACGGCGACAATGGCGAGCACTGCTTCCGGCCCGTTCGGAAGCGCCACCCCGATCCGCGCGCTGGGGGCGAAGCCTCCTTGGCGGAGACGGGTGCGGATCCCATCCAGCTGATCCCGCAGATCTCGGTAAGTCAGAGGGGCAAAACCCGACGAGAGGATCGCTGGATGGTGCGGTTGCAGGGCGGCAAAGCGATCGATCACTTGGCGCAAGGTCAGCTGCGATTCGACGGGAGTTGCGGCACTGAACGCCGATGAGGCAGGAGACTCCAGGGCTACATGGAAAGTCTGGTTCTCGCTTGTCATCAGGTCCGTCCCTCAACGTCGTATGCCTTGCGCGTGGCTGTTTACGGTAACGTGAGTAACGTTGTGTCCTAAGGTTATATTCCGCGAATCCCTCCAAAGAGCCGGTGGTCATCCTTTGGAGGAGGGGAAGGATCGGAATATTCACCTTCTTAACACTTGCCCGACCGAAATGCCTTTCGGAGTGTGGATACCGGGCTGAACCTTCTGAACGGCCCTCCTTTCCGCAGGGCATGGGGCGCATGTCGGCCGGGCGTGGGGGCACACGACCGGTATGCCGTGAGGCACCGGGAGGCTCAAATATAGGCAATAAATCAAGAATTTAGCCGTGAGGACATCAGTCCTTCGCTGGGAGCCGGCAACTTAGGGGTTAGTTGATGCACGGAGGGAGTACCGACCGATCCCTTTCCTTACTGCCCCGATTCGATGTCGACCGAGCGGCAGACGCTCCCGATCGGGCATTGGGCAACATCGGCGGTTCTGACCCAGGCAGGCCGGGCCGTGAAAGGACGGTTGCAGAAGCTGGAATCGCGAACATAGCGGTCGTAGGTCGTGGGCCCGGTGTGCAGCACGACGGCCCCTTGGGAGGCGACGATCTGCCTGGCCTGATCGCAGGTCATGTTCAGGGTCGTGGCGGTCGGCTGCGCCAGGGCGCCCGTCGACAGGCCTGCGATGGCGAGGAGGACAAGAGCGGTTTTCATGCTGTCGCTTTCTGATGGCCGTTTCGAACGATGCGGAAGAACGAGCTTCGGCGCGCGCCGTTCCATGGGGGAAGGCCGGGGGAGGGCGTGTTCGCCGCCGGACGTCACGTCTGGCCCCGCGTCTCGATGGCGTGGCTCTTTCCGATGTCGGGCACTTCGGCCGGGCGCCGTTTGGCGACGTCGAACGTGTCGCCCGCGCTCAGCACATGCAGGCGCACGTCGTACATGGAAAGCGCACGTTCCGGTTCGGCTTCGGCGATGTTGGAATGCGTGACGCCTGCGCCGTCGACCACGTAGACGCAGCCGCTGCCGATCACCTGGAAACGTTCGTCCTCGAAGACGAGAGCCGTGTCTTCGTCGATGCCGATTCCAAGTTCACGCGGGTTGTGCGCGACGGCTCCGAAGAGGCGGCCGAAGCGTCCCCGCTCCGCGAAGTGCTGGTCGATGATCATGTTGCGCACCAGACCCAATCCGGGCGCCATGTGGACATCGCCGATCTTGTAGGATTCGCCGCTCGTCCCTTTCACGAGCATCGTCTCGCTCATGACCGAGGCACCGGCCGAGGTGCCTGCGAGGAGCCCGCCCCGCTCATGGATCTCGCGCACGCGCTGCTCGATGGGCGTGTCGCCGATCTGGCTCGAAATCCTCAGTTGGTCGCCGCCCGAGAAGAACACGCCGGCGGCCCCGTCGAGCAGGTCGAGCTTGTTCGGATCGAGGGTCTCCGCCCGGTCCTTCACGTAGAGCTCGACGAGATCCGTGATGCCGAGATCCGCGAAGGCGCGCTCGTAAGCCTCGAAATAGCCCTCTGGCTCATGCGAGGCGACGGTGGCGACGACGAGCCTGCCGCCGTCGAGGCGCCTGGCCACCTCGCGCAGGATGGCGCGCTCGCCCTCTTTGTCCTCGCCGCCGCCGATGATGACGAGCGGCCCCTTCGATCCTTTCCTGCTGCGTTCCGCCATGGTCTCGACACTCTCCTCGTTCCGAAGGGTCCGGCGTGATGGAATCGATGATGCCCAAGCCGCGGAGCATCCCTCTCGGGAGCGCCCCATGGCCGGCATCGACGCCTGGAGGATCAGGCTCTCTTCCGCACGGGCTCCTCCTCGCCCGTTCGTTCGAGTTCAACCTCGAAGCGGGCGGCGGGTCTGGGCCGGAAAGTGAGCACCTGCTGCCACATGGCCTCCACATCCGTCGGCGTGAGCACCACCAGGTCGCCCGGCTGCGCCATGCCGAGGCAGATATCGGCAGCCTCGTCCTCTTCGAGAATCAACCTGATCCTCTCCTCCGGGAAGCCGGCCGCGAGGGCGCCTTCGGCGAGCAGCGCGACGATCTCGCCGGGTTTGCGGCCGCGCCGGGCAGGATCCTCGCGGAAGATGATCTCGTCGAAATAGCGCGCCGCCAGCGCGCCCATCTCGCGCATGTCGTCGTCCCGCCGGTCGCCCGGGATGTTGATCATGCCGATCAGCCGCCGGTGGCGCGGGCGCATCTTGAGGATCAGGTCGCCCAGGGCACGCAGACCCGCCGGGTTGTGCGCGTAATCGAGGATGACGCGGAAGCCGTGCCCGTCGAACACGTTGAGACGGCCGGGGCTGTGCTCGAACGAGGTGGTGTAGGTGGACAGGGCCATGCGGATGACGTTGACCGGCACCCCTTGCGCAAAGGCCATGGCGATGGCCCCCATGGCGTTCTGCACGTTGAACTCCGCCAGTCCGTCGAGCGTCGCCGGGATCTCGGCGGCCCGCATCACATGGATGCTGTCGCCGTCGTCGTGAATCACGATCTCTCCGCTGGCCGAGCGTCCGGGTTCACGCACCACGGCGAGGCCGCCATCCTCGATATGCTCGCGCAGGAAGTCCGGCATGTCGGCGCCACCGCGCAGCGAGAAATAGCCGATCCGCCCACCCGCGCGACGACGCATGCCGACGGTCAGCGGGTCGTCGGCGTTGAGAATGCTCGTGCCGTTCCGGTGCACCGCTTCGACGACAACCGATTTCACCGAGGCGAGATCCTCGACCGTGTCGATGCCTTTCAGCCCCAGATGATCGGGCTGGATGTTGGTGACGAGACCCACATCGCATTCCGGGAAGCCCAGGCCCTCGCGCAGGATTCCGCCGCGAGCGGTCTCGAGAACCGCCACGTCGACGGTGGGATCGCGCAGCACCACCCGCGCGCTCCACGGGCCGGAGGCGTCGGCCTCCATCACCCGATCGTTGTTCACGTAGATGCCCGTCGTCGAGGTGAGGCCCACATTCAGCCCATGGGTGCGCAGGATGTGGCCCACCATGCGGCAGGTGGTGGATTTGCCGTTGGTGCCCGTGATCGCGAGGATCGGGATGCGGGTCGGCGTGCCGCGCGGGAAGAGCATGTCGATCACGGGCCGGGCCACGTTGCGCGGGCGTCCCTCCGACGGCTGCAGATGCATGCGGAAGCCGGGCGCGGCATTGACCTCGATGATTCCGCCGCCGGTCTCGTGCACGGAGCGCGCGATGTCGGGCGCGATGAAATCAATGCCTGCCACATCGAGGCCGACGGCTTGCGCGGCGCGCCGCGCGATCAGCGCGTTGTCGGGGTGTATGTCGTCGGTGCGGTCGACCGCCGTTCCGCCCGTCGAGAGGTTGGCCGTATCGCAAAGATGGACGATCTGGCCCGCCGCCGGGATGCTTTCGGGGTGAAGGCCCGCCTTCGCGAGAACGCCGAGCGCATGATCGTCGAGGGAGATGCGGGTCATGACGTTCTCATGGCCCTCGCCCCTCCGGGGATCCTGGTTCACCTCCTCGACGAGTTCCGCGATGCTGCGTGCTCCGTCGCCCACCACATGGGCGGGGATACGCTCCGCCACGGCCACCACCTCGCCGTTCACGACGAGGATGCGATGGTCGCGTCCCTTGAAGCAGCTCTCCACGATCACGCGGCGCGAATGGCGCCCGGCATCCTCGAAGGCCTTCGTCACCTCCTCCGGGGTCGCGAGATCGATGCTGACGCCGCGCCCGTGATTGCCGTCGAGGGGCTTCACCACCACGGGATAGCCGATCCTTTCCGCCGCGCGCACCGCGTCCTCGGCCTTGCGCACCACCTCGCCCCTGGGCACCGGAAGGCCCGAATCGGCCAGAAGGGCCTTCGTCAGATCCTTGTCGCTCGCCGCATCGGTCGCGATCGAGGATGTGAGGCCCGTGATGCTGGCGCGGATTCGCTTCTGGTGGCGTCCGGTGCCGAGCTGCACGAGGCTGTGGTCATCGAGACGCATGACCGGAATGCCGCGGCGCTCCGCTTCCTGCACGAGGGAGAGCGTGGTCGGCCCAAGGGCCCTGCGGCGGTGGACGCATCGGAGCGCCTCGAGGGCAGCCTGAAGATCGAAAGCAGCCTGGAGCGCAGGCTCCTCCTCGCCTCTGTAGACGCGATCAAGGCCCGACACGCCCTGCAGCTCGGCGGGAAGGAGCGCATCGACCAGCTGAAGCGCGAGACGCCCCGCGAGCAGGCCGGTCTCCTCCTCGTCGTAGGCGTACATGACGTTGTAGACGCCCGGCTCGCCGCGCACCGAGCGGGTCTTGCCGCGCGTGACGCGAATGCCCGTGAGAGACTGAAGCTCGATGGCGACATGCTCGGCGACATGGCCGAGCCAAGTGCCCTCCTCAAGACGGCGCACGAAGCCGCCCGGCTCGCGGAAGCAGCAGCCGTGCTGGCGCAGGCCCGGCAACAGGGCAAGGAGCCGTTCCGTGAAACGGGGAAGGCGACGGGAGGGCCAGTCTTCCAGCGATCCGAGATCGAGCTTGATCCGGATCATGGGCGCGAGGCTGTAAAGATGAGGTCCGCGATAGACCCCCCTCTCGACGACGCGCATGGGCCTGACGTTTCGATCGGGGGACTGCGAATGGCGGGCCCCTTGCTCCACCTCCAGATTCACGACTCCGACAGATACGGGTTGCGGTTGAAACTCGTCGCCCACGCTTGGACTCCTGACATAGGCGCAGCAGATGGCTGCGCCCGCACGTGGCGCAGCTTTCGCTGCGATCGGGTTCTTGGTGATTAAGAGCGTTCAAAGAAGAACCATGGGCCTGCTAAATCATTGAGCAATCCCGGTTGTTCCCGCGGCAAGGCGCGAATCTCCGTGTTATTTCGCCTGCCGTTAACCTAGGTTATCTCCACGCTCGGATTTCAAATTCCGCTTCCACGTCCGCGCTTCCGGCCCTCTCATTCGGCGACCGGCATCGAGCGCCTTTCCTTATCCGAATGGCAGAACGGAATCCGAGGATTTCCGCATCGTCCGGACAACCCTCGGCCTCGAGGCGGACCGGAGAGCACGGTGGTATTGCACAAACGCGCGACATGCCGCATCGAGGAGGGAGACGACGGTATCGAGGCGCGCCGCGCCGGTAGTCTCGGACAGGGGAGGACCCAGGATCATGGACGTGAAGGAGAAAGACCCGACCCTGCCGGTGGACGACGAGGCGCGGCTCCTGGCCAAGAAGCTGATGCGCTCAGCCCGCTCGGGCGCGCTCGCCACCAATGCGGCCGACGAGGGCATCCCCTTCGCCAGCCTCGTGGCGGTGGGCACCGACATCGACGGCTCGCCCGTGATCCTTACCTCTCAACTGTCGGTCCATACCCGACTGCTCGCGGCCGACCCGCGCTGCTCGCTCCTGCTCTCCGCCGTCGGCAAGGGCGATCCGCTGGCCCATCCGCGCCTCACCCTTCTGGCTCGGGCCGAGAGGCTGGAGCCGGGTTCGGACGAGGTGCAACGGATTCGCCGCCGCTATCTCCTGCAGCATCCCAAGGCCGCGCTCTACGTGGATTTTCCCGACTTCGCCTTCTGGCGGCTGAACGTCTCCTCGGGCAGCCTCAACGGCGGTTTCGGCCGCGCCTACCGCATGGGGCGGGAGGATCTGCTGACCGATATGGCTGCCTTTCCCGGTTTCGCGGAGATGGAGGCAGGGGCCGTCGAGCACATGAACGAGGATCATGGAGAGGCTGTGGCGCTCTATGCGACAAGGCTCTGCGGCGCGCGGGACGGCGCGTGGCGGCTGATCGGGATCGACCCGGAAGGTCTGCAGCTGGCCCTCGGCGACGAGCTGCTGCGCCTCGCCTTCTCGCCGCCGCTGCGAGGTCCGGAGGAGCTGCGCTCCAGGCTCGTCGACCTCGCCCGGGAGGCGCGGGCCCGCAGCGCCTGAGGCGGCACGCGGCGTCCCGGGCCTTGCAGCCATGGCCGATGCGGGGCGAGGATGGCGGCATCCGGCGCCTGAGGCGCGGGAACGGAGCTGCAAGGATCGTCAGGACGGCGAGGGAGATCGCATGCAGCATGATCCGTCGTTCCTTCATCGAGCTCTGGCGAGGCTGGCGCATCGGGCGAAAAGGCGGGCCCGGTTCTCGCAAAGAACGATGCGCTTCCTAAGGTCCTGAGCGTCGAAATTGCGCTCGCACACCCTCTTGAAAAGCGCGGCCGACATTACTAACATCATGATTGCCAAGGCCTTTTGAGGCTTGGCCGTACGGGCGCCGGCAGGTGTCCGGTGCCCTTATGGTTACGTTGCTCACATGGAGGATGTAGCTATGAGATCGGCTTTCGACTTTTCCCCCCTCTACCGTTCAACGGTCGGGTTCGACCGGCTGTTCGATCTGCTCGACCAGTCATCGCAGATCGATTCCATGACCAACTGGCCGCCCTACAACATCGAAAAGGCGGGTGAGGACCAGTATGTCATCACCATGGCCATTGCCGGCTTCTCGACCGATGAAATCGAGATCACCCAGAAAGAGAACCAGCTCGTTATCGCGGGCCAGAAGAAGGGCTCGGAAGAGGGCAAGCAATACCTGCATCGCGGCATCGCGACCCGCGCCTTCAAGCAAACCTTCAATCTCGCCGATCATGTGAAGGTGACGGCTGCGAGCCTCGAGAACGGCCTGCTGACGATCGATCTGAAGCGCGAGGTGCCCGAGGCCCTGAAGCCCCGCCGGATCGAGATCGGGGCCGGCGCCAAGTCTCAGCCGCAGCAGATCGAGCACAGCAAAGCCGCGTAACGCCGCGACCCTCTGCTGATTGCGGTGCCGGCCAAGGATGCCGGCACCGAACCGCGACGCATGAGTGTCACGAGTGAAAGGAGAAAGGAATCATGAATATGCGCGATCTCATTCCGTGGGGTCGCAATTCGCAAACGACCCCGAGCCGCTACCGCGAGGAAGGCGATCCCTTCATGACGCTTCATCGCGAAATGAACCGGCTCTTCGACGACGTCTTCCGTGCGTTCGACACGGCCCCGTTCGGCCCGCTCGGCGGCATGGGACGCATGGGCGGATGGCCGCATGTGGAAGTCGTCGAAACCGACAAGGATATCCGCGTCTCGGCGGAGCTGCCGGGCATGGACGAGAACGACGTCGAGGTGCTGATGGGCGACGGCGTCCTCACCATCCGCGGCGAGAAGAAGTCCGAGGTCGAGGACAAGGACCGTGCTTTCAGCGAGCGGTACTACGGTCGCTTCGAGCGCCGCATCCCGCTCGCCTGGGATGTCGAGGACGACAAGGTCGATGCCTCGTTCAGGAATGGCGTGCTCACCGTCACCATGCCGAAATCGGCACAAAGCCGGGCGAGCGTGAAGCGGATCGCCGTCAACAGCGGGGATACGACCAAGCACTAGATCCCCAGATCGCGTCGCATGGCGGGGCACTCGGAAAACCGGGTGCCCACGATGGACCATGGGAGGAAAGGGAGACCGATGAATCAAGGCACCACGATCGATCATCGCGCCGGCGCTCCTCAGGCGGGCGAGTTCATGCCCGGGCTCTGCGCATCGCAGGTTTCCCGGCCGTCCCTCACGGAGGCTCTGGTGGATCCCGGCGGCACCTTCAGCGATCCCGGCGAGGTGGTGGGATATCCCTGGTTCACTCGCGAGGAGAAGCGCACGATCCTGCTCTCCTGGGCGCGGGACGAGCTTCTGCTCGAGCAGGTGGCGAGCAGAACCCTGCCGGAGCTCCGGCCGAAATCGCGGATCGATGCGGTGATCGAAGCGCTCTCCCAGTGCGATCCAATGGCTGCCGCCGAGTATCGCAGGGCAGCGGCCTCGATCAGGGCCCCGCAACCGGGCGCGACTTCGGCCGCGAGGGATCGTGGAGGGTCCAGGAATGCGAAAAGCCCCTGGATCACGGGGAATTCGAGGAGTTCATGGAGGGATGAAACATGCATGAGCGCAGCATCGGCATTGGCCACAACCGGCCACCGCCGTCATGTCTCGTCCGCGGGCAGCTCTGGCCCGAGGATGCGCAGGCCGTGATCAGCCGCCGGAAGCCGCCCGTGACGACCTCGGGGAGGGCCGGCGCGAAAGGATGGATTCTGCGCTTCGAGCGGCGCAGGCCGCAAACCATCGAGCCGTTGATGGGATGGACGGCCGACGACGATCCGCTCATGCAGGTCGAGATGACCTTTGAAACGCGCGAGCAGGCCATCGCCTACGCGGACCGGGAGGGCTTGGCCTGTCGCATCGAGGGCGAGAGGGTCGTCCCTCGTGAGAGCGAAGCCGACCCGGCTGCGCCTGCGGCGTTCGTCGTTTCGTATGTGCGGGACGACCGGCGTCTTGCAGCGTAAGGATTGGAGGTTGCCATGGCACGGATCACGACACGCGACTGCGAGCGGTTCGTGCCGAACCGGTTCGAACTGGTGCTGCTCGCGGCCGAGCGGGCGCATCAGCTGGCGGCCGGCGCGGAGCCGCTGATCGCACCGGGCGAAGAGCCTCCGACCGTTCTCGCGCTTCGCGAGATAGCCTCGGGCCGGATCGGAGCCGATCGCCTGCGGGACGAGCTGATCGGGCGCTTCTCGCGGGTCGAACGGGACATGCCTTTCGACGCGCCATCGCCTGGATGGCTCGCACCGGGTTCCTGGCCGGGCGGGAGACGTGAGGGCTCGCCCGGCGGGAAGGCACCCGAGAGGGTGCATTGATGAAACCTTCGCTTCCAGCAAGGGAGGTTGATCATGCTGAAAGGAAGAACCGAACTCACTGCCATGAACATCATCAACGCCGTTCTGGCCGCATTCCTGTTCGTTGCCCCGTGGCTCTTCGGATTCAGCGGGATACAGGCTGCGTCCTGGAACGCCTGGATCTGCGGCCTCGCGATCGCCGTGCTTGCGCTCGCGGCCGTCAAGGAGCTGCATGAATGGGAGGAGTGGGCGAACCTGGCCCTCGGCCTCTGGACGCTCGCGGCTCCCTGGATTCTGGGCTTCGCGGGCATCGCCGCGGCTCTCTGGGCGCATGTTGGCATAGGCCTTGCGGTCGCCGTGCTGGCCGCCGTCGAGCTGTGGCTCCTCCGCGCGAACCCGCCGGCCACAGCGGCTTGATGCCTCTCGGGCCTGGCGGTGCTCCATGCCTGTCGCCAGGCCCGTCTCGTCAGGCCAGTCTCGTCAGGCCGACGTGTGCATGAAGAGGGCGGCCTTGACGAGACGATCGGGGCCCAGGTCGTCCTGTGCGTCGAAGCTCATCAATTCCGCCAGCCGCCGGCGCGCGCGATTGATGCGGCTCTTGATGGTGCCGATGTTCGTGCCGCAGATCCGCGCCGCATCCTCGTAGGTCAGCCCCTCCGCCGTCACGAGAAGAAGCGCCTCGCGCTGGTCGAGCGGGAGCTGCGCGAGAGCCTTCAGCATGTCCTCGAAATCGAGGCGCGACCCTTGCTCGGGCATGACGGCCACCTTCTCGGCCCATGCGCCCTCCGGATCCTCGATCTCGCGCTTCCTGCGGCGAGCCTGGGTGAGGAAGTCGTTGCGAAGAATCGTGAAAAGCCAAGCCTGCATGCTGGTGCCGGGCTGAAACTTGTCGAGATTGCTCAGGCCCTTCAGAAGGGCGCCCTGCACCAGGTCGTCGGCGCGATCCACATTCCCGCAGAGGGAGATTGCGAAGGCGCGCAGATGCGGGATGGCGGCGAGCATCTGCTGCTTCAGGGGGGTCTCAGCCGCCATTCGCATCCCTTTTCATCTCAGAACTCAGGAGCAGACGCCTCTTGGGAGGCCGGTGCATTAACCTATGTAAAACTCCGCCGCATTCTCTGCAGGCTAGGCGCTTAGGAACTAAAGTGCACGAGGAAGGCGGCAAGTCCTCACCGGCAACGCAGTCCCACCATCGAAGTGAAAGGTCTCCGTGGCAAGACGATCTTGAAACGTCAGCCTGGTCCCTGAAGGGTTAAGCTTTTCCCAAGCCCGTTGATTACATAGGTGAATGAAGCGCCGGGCGAAGGCGACGAAAATCCGGTTCTGAGCTGAGGATCCAATGATTCGCCCAGCTGGACTGCCTCATCGCCCTGCAGGCCAATCTCGGGCCTGTGACCGACCTGACGGATAAGCGGATCCCATGGCCCCGACACGCTGCATGATCGTGGAAGACCAAGCACTGATTGGCATGTCACTTGAGGCCTCTCTCGAGGATGCCGGCTTCGCGGTGGAGGGGCCCTTCATGAGCAAGGCTCAGGCCCTGCGTTGGCTCGAGAACGATACGCCGGACATTGCCTTGCTCGACGTCATGATCAAGGATGGCACCTCGGTGGAAATCGCCCGGGCCCTCAAGAGCCGGGGCGTTCCCTTCGCGGTCTATTCCGGATTGCCTCCGAATGCGCACGGTCCGTCCGAGTTGCAGGACGTCCCATGGCTGGAGAAACCCGTCAGCCGGGAGACCTTGGCGGCCGTTCTCGGGGAGCTCGTGACGCAGCCGCGGTATCGAACGGCGCCAGAGAGCGAAAGCCCGTCCCTCCAATCGCCAGGAAGTCCTTGAAGAACATCAGCCTTCTCGGCTGGGCGCGCAGGCTCGAAACGGAACACGGAACGTGGAATGGCCGTTGTTCAGGCATCACGTGTCCTGGAGGACGCCATGCGCTTACCGTTCAAAGTCCTAATGGCTGCGGCCCTGCTCCTGGGCGGTGCCGCGGCATTCGAGCCGAGCCCCGCCTCGGCGCAGCCCCGCTGGGAGCGCGCAGTCACCCCCCGGCACGCCCTGCGGGCGCCGGTCTACCGGGAAAGGGCAATTGCCGGTCCCCGGCGGTTCTCTCAGGGAGCCCGCTATTACGGCCCCCGATCCCGCTACTATGGTCCCCGCTACGGAGGCTATCGCCCGGCCTATTACGGGCGGCGGTATTATCGCGGCTATCCCTATCGCTACTATCGCCGCGGTTATGACGGCGGCGCGGTGGTGGCGGGCCTGCTCGGAGGCCTGGCCCTCGGCGCCATCGCGAGCCCCTATTACTACGGCTACGGCCCGGCCTATTATCCCTCCTATCAGCCGGCCTATTTCGGCTCATATTGCGTGCTCGAACGCAGACGTGTGGTCAACCGGTACGGCCGCCTCGTCTGGCGGCGCGTCCAGGTCTGTTACTGAGGCAACCGTGCACCATCCCGAAAGCCCCGCTTCAGGCGGGGCTTTCTTGATCGTTGAAGACCGCCCCGAGACAGGCTAGAGCCGCATCTGGCATTTTTCGCAACTGGCTTACCCTCCATGACAACGCGCTTTCATCGCGGCGACCTGCCCGCGGATTATCAGCCCGGTCTCGCGATCGCGATCGACACCGAGACGCTCGGCCTCAACCCGCACCGGGACCGGCTCTGCGTGGTGCAGATCTCGAAGGGCGACGGCGACGCCGACGTGGTGCAGATCCTGAAGGACGGCCCGCTTCCTGAGAACCTGATCCGCGTTCTGGCGGACGAGAGCGTCCTCAAGATCTTTCACTATGCCCGCTTCGACCTGGCGGTGCTCTTCCATGCCTTCGCCGTGATGCCGCGGCCCGTCTATTGCACCAAGGTGGCCTCCAGGCTGGTGCGCACCTATACGGACCGGCACGGCCTGAAGGACCTTGTGCGCGAGTTTCTCGGAATCGAGCTGTCCAAACAGCAGCAATCCTCCGATTGGGGCGCCGACATCCTCACCCCGGCCCAGCTCGACTATGCCGCGTCCGACGTGCTGCATCTCCATGCTCTCAAGGAGAAGCTCGACCAGAGGCTGGAAAGGGAAAACCGGCTCGGCATCGCCCATCAATGCTTCTCGTTCCTGCCGACGCGGGCCCAGCTCGATCTTCTGGGCTGGCCCGAGACCGACATTTTCGCACATAGTTGACGCAGACTTAAACTTTCCCGCATAAACCTCATATCCGTCATAACATCGCCATCACCGAACGGCATGGCGCCAGAAAGCGGTGAGACGAAAGGGATTGAATCAGACGTGGCGGGATTTCAGGTCATTGCGACGCAGGATAGCCCGGCCATAAGGCCGGTCACCCGCACGCGCGCCTTCCACAAGGCCCGGCGCCATTCCCGCTGGGTGCGTTTCGCAAAGATCGCAATTCCCTTCGGTTCCATTCTGGCGATGGCCGTCGTGGCCTTCTTCGCCTATTTCGAGCCCTTCAGGCAGATCGAGAATCTGAGCTTCGGTACCATCGGGGTCGACGGCACGAACGTGACCATGGAGGCCCCCAGGCTCACCGGGTTCAAGAACGACAACCGGCCCTACGAAGTGACCGCCAGCGCCGCCACGCAGGACGTCCGGAAACCCAATTTCGTGGAGCTGAAGGATTTGCGAGCCCGCATCGTCACTGACGACAGGGGGAGCGTCGCCCGGCTCGAAGCCAATGTCGGCGTGCTGGACACCCAGAAGGAGCAGATGAATCTGCACCAGAGCGTCCGTGTCACGACGGATGCGGGCCAGGAAGTTCAGATGCGCTCCGCTTTCGTGGACTTCAAATCCGGCTCGGTCACCTCCGACGAGCCCGTCACCGTGCTTCTCGGCGGCAACGGCCTGATCGAAGCCGAGGGGCTCAAGGTCGTCGACAACGGTAAGCTCCTGAGCTTCAAGGGGCGTGTGCGCACCACCTTCACGCCTTCGACGGCCTCCAAATCCGATGCTGCCGCCCCGGCGGAAGCGGATTCCGCGGCCCCTGTCCCTCCTCCTGCCGCTGAAGGCACAGCGGCTCAACCGACAAGTGTTCGTCCATGATGAGTCTCGCACGTCACGCGCTTGCTCTCGCGCTTCTCGTTCCGGTCGCGACATCCGCGGCCTGGGCCCAGGCCTCGAAGGAGCGCGCGGTGGGCTTCGGCAATTTCGGGTCCAGCAAGGAGCCGATCAAGATCGACGCCAACAAGCTCGACGTGTTCGACAGGGAGGGACGCGCGGTCTTCTCCGGCGACGTGGTGGCCGTGCAGGGCGAGAGCACCATGAAGTGCACGGCCATGACCGTGTTCTACGAGCAGCAGAACCGGGAAGGCGGCGCCACGCAGCCTGCCGCGGCAACGGCCCAGGGGCCCGGCGAGAGCGCGATCAAAAGGATCGAGTGCAAGGGGCCGGTCACCATCGTGTCCAGGACGCAGGTGGCCACCGGCGACAACGCCACCTTCGACCGGGATGCCAACAAGATCCTGCTCAACGGCAACGCTGCTCTCAGCGATGGTCCCAACGTGACCCGGGGCGAGCGCGTGGTCTATGACATCAACACGGGCGTGGCGAGCATCGACACCAAGCCCGGCGGCCGCGTGCGGGCGCTGTTCGTGCCCGGGAACGGCAATCCGGCTCCGACCGGCGCCGGCAACGCCAAGCCCAAGCCGTAATTCCGTTCACAGGGCCGGAGAATCTCCGGCTTTCTTCCTTGGGTGATGGATTCCGTGAAGTCTCTTTTCAACCGCGCTCAATCCGCTCCGGCGGACACGACGACCTTGGCCCGCCAACCGACCGGCCCGGCGCCGCACGCGTTCGGCCGCACGGAACAAACGGGCGTGTTCGGCGGCCCCGGCATCTTGGCCGTCAAAGGCCTGCAGAAGAGCTATCGCGGCCGCACGGTGGTGCAGGATGCCGGCCTGAACGTGCGCGCCGGCGAGGCGGTGGGCCTTCTCGGCCCCAACGGCGCGGGCAAGACCACGATCTTCTACATGATCACCGGCCTCGTCCAGGCGGATCGGGGCGTCATCAGCCTCGACGGGCACGACGTGACCGGCCTCCCCATGTACCGCCGCGCGCGCCTCGGCATCGGCTATCTGCCGCAGGAAGCCTCGATCTTCCGGGGCCTGAGCGTGGAGGACAACATCCGCGCCGTGCTCGAGATCGTGGAGCCGAGCCGCAGGGAGCGCGAGCGCAAGCTCGACGCGCTTCTCGACGAGTTCAACATCACGCGTCTGCGCAAGGCGCCGTCCATCGCCCTGTCGGGCGGCGAACGCCGCCGCTGCGAGATCGCCCGCGCGCTCGCGGGCGAGCCCACCTTCATGCTCCTGGACGAGCCATTCGCGGGCATCGACCCCATCGCGGTGGGCGACATTCAGAACCTCGTGCGGCACCTCACCCGCCGGGGCCTGGGCGTGCTCATCACCGACCACAACGTGCGCGAAACGCTGGGCCTGATCGACCGCGCCTACATCATCCATTCCGGCCGCGTGCTCACCGAGGGCTCGCCGGACGCCATCGTGGCCAACGAGGACGTGCGCCGCCTCTATCTCGGCGAGGATTTCCGTCTCTAGAAAATCTCGCCCCGAGAGAATCGACGCATCGGGCGAGAGGCCGATGGATCGAGGCGTTCCGCCCTTTGACGTTCGGCCAAGCACCGCGGTAAAAGAAGCGGACAGGCAAGAGGCGCGCCTGAGGGATTGCGGGGGCCGTGATGGGTTCGATGCAACGGCTTGAGATGCACCAGGGCCAATCCCTGACGATGACGCCCCAGCTCGTGCAATCCATCAAGCTGCTGCAACTCTCCCACGCGGAGCTCGCCGCCTATGTGGAGGCGGAGCTCGAGCGCAATCCGCTCCTCCAGGAAGTGGAGGCGCATGGGGACGCGCCGCGCCCGAGCCTCGCCGATTTCCTGCGCGCCAAGCAGCGATACGCGGAAAGCGGCGGACGAATGATTCCCGGTCCGACGCCGCCGCCCAGCAGCGGCGTGTCCGGCGCCTCCTCCCGAGGAGCGGCTTCCCATTCCGAGTTGAAGCCCGAACTCGAGGCGGTTCTCGCAGGCCCCCAGACCTTGACGGGGCATCTCGAAGCACAGCTCGATCTCGCTTCCGCGGATCCCCAGCTGCGCGAGATCGGCCGGCATCTCATTCACTCCCTCGACGAGGCGGGGTACCTCGCCGAGGGGCTGGAGCAGGTGGCGGAGCGGCTCGGTGTGTCGCCCGATCGTGCCGAGGCTGCCCTGAGGCTCGTCCAGACCTTCGAGCCCTCAGGCATCGCTGCGCGGAACTTGAGGGAATGCCTGGAAATCCAGCTGCGGGAACGCAACCGGCTTGATCCCGCGATGCAGATTCTCCTCGCGCGCCTGGACCTCGTGGCCCGGCAGGATTTCGCCGCGCTCCAGAAACTCTGCGGCGTCGACCGGGAGGACCTCGCCGGTATGCTCGCCGAGATCCGCCGCCTGGAGCCGAAGCCCGGCCTCGCCTTCGCGGGGACCCCCATCGACGTGCTCGTGCCCGATGTGCTGGTGCGTCCGGGAGCGGATGGCGGTTTCATCGTGGAGCTCAATGCCGACACGCTCCCGCGCATCCTGCTCGACCGCAGCTATTACGTCGATGTGGCGAAGGCGGTGCGAAAAGCCGAGGACAAGAGCTTCCTGTCCGACTGCCTGCAGAGCGCAAGCTGGCTCACCCGCAGCCTCGACCAGAGAGCCAGGACGATCCTGACGGTCGCGAGCGAGATCGTCCGTCAGCAGGATGGCTTCTTTCGCAAAGGCATCGCGGCGTTGCGACCCATGACCTTGAAGGGCGTGGCCGAACCCATCGGGCTGCACGAATCGACCGTCTGCCGGGTGATGGCCAACAAGGCCATCGGTGCAGGCGGCGTCACGTATCCCATGAAGTTCTTCCTGAACGCCGCGACCGGCGAGGGGGAGCATGCGGCCAGGGCGGTGCGTCACCGCATCCGTCGACTGATCGACGCCGAGGCGCCCGACCATGTGCTCTCCGATGAGGCACTTGCACGGATCTTGAGAGCCGAGGGCATCGAGGTGGCCCGCCGGACGATCGCCAAATATCGGGAGGTTCTGCGGATCCCCTCCTCGGCCGAGCGCCGGAGGAGGAAACGCTTCAGGATGTCCTGACGGCCCGTAAAGATATTTGCTTTGCCGCCGGTTCGGGGCATCATGCACCCAATCAGTCCCATCAAATGGGCGCTTTGAGAGGGAGATCGCCATGTCGCTGAGGGTTTCGGGAAAAAATCTCGATATCGGTGAGGCCCTGCGATCCCAGGTGATGGCGCGGATGGCCGGCGCCATGTCGAAATATTTCGACGGGGGCTATTCCGGCCATGTCACGGTCGCCAGGGACGGCACGGGATTCCGCACCGATTGCGTGCTTCACCTGACCTCCGGCATCACCATCGAGGCCTCCGGCGCCGCCCAGGATGCCTATTCGAGCTTCGATCAATCGGCGATTCGCATCGAGAGGCGCCTGCGGCGCTACAAGCAGCGGCTGAAAGAGCACGCCAGCTCCGGCCATGGGCGCGAAACCGGGCTGGAAGCCCCCTATGCGGTTTTCGAGGCTCCCACCGACGAGGCGGTAGAGGAGGAGGGCTATCATCCTGTGGTCATTGCGGAAACCACCAAGCCTCTTCATCGGTTCTCGGTCAGCGAGGCGGTGGTGCACCTCGATCTGACGGGGGCTGCCGCTCTCGTATTCATCCATGCTAGCACCGGCCGCGTGAACGTCGTATACCGCCGCGGCGACGGGGCGATCGGCTGGGTCGACCCACCGCCCGCTCAGCCTTGATGGGGGTTACCCCTCTTGGCCTGGTTTTTGCCTGGAACGGTGAGGAGCCTTGAAGGCTTCACACCCTAATGCAGCGTGATCGATGCCCTTGCTGGATTTTCTAGACCCTCAGGCCGTTCTGCCCGCCCTGCGCGTGAGCGGCAAAAAACAGGCTCTCCAGGAGCTGGCCACCCATGCAGCCAAGCTCACGGGCCTCTCTGAGACCGCCATCTACGAGGCCCTTCTCCAGCGCGAACGCCTCGGCTCGACCGGGATCGGCGAGGGAATCGCCATTCCTCACGGCAAACTCCCGGGACTGGCTCGTATCTTCGGCTTGGTCGCGCGCCTCGAGAAGCCGATCGACTTCGAGGCTCTCGACGCCCAGCACGTGGATGTGCTGTTCCTGCTCCTGGCGCCGGAAGGCGCGGGAGCGGACCACCTGAAGGCCCTCGCCCGCGTGGCGCGGGTGCTGCGCGAGCCCGGACTCATCGAACGGGTGCGCGCCACCAGAGACGCGGCCGCCCTCTACGCCATCATGACGGAGCTGCCGAAGGCTGCCTGATCGCTGTTTCGGAGCGCCAACTTCGCGCAAGCCTGGCGGATTATTGTCCTCCTCATAAAGAGAGGGAAATAGGGCAATGCTGACTCGGGCTGGGTTGCGTTGGCCGTCTGTCAGGGTGCGCGTGGCGACCCTGAGCGGCGTCATGGTCGTGGGCTTCGCGGTGATCGGCGCCGTGTTTCAGACGGGCCGGAATGAGGTGGAGACGGCTCTCCACACGCAGCAGACCTATTCCAGCCTGGCCGAGAAGGCCTACCGGTTTCGAAGTCGGGTCGATGCCTTGAAGGCGGTGGCCCAGGATTGGATCGGGACCCGCCAGGCTCACCACGGCCAGGCCTTCTTCGATCGATATAAGGCACTGACCGCCGAACTCGAAGAGATGAGCGCGGCCTCCGGAGCGGCCCTGATCGATAGGGAGGTCCTGGAACTGCGGGAAAAATCCGCCATCCTGATCCAGCAGGCCACGGCTCTCGACAAGCTCTATGCCGGTCTCGGCTACATGGCGAACGATGGGGCGCTGGGGCACCTCCTCTCCTCGGAGGACGATCTCGAAAGGCTGGTCAGGCCGCTCACCGGAAACGGTGAGGCGTCCGCTTTCCGTTTATGGACGGCCACATTGGGCATGTTCCGGCAGCAGGCCCGCGTCCGTCATGTCATGGACGAGGCCCTGCTGGGGGCCTTCGAGGTCGATCAGGGCCGCTTCACCCGTGCGCTTGCGCAGCTGCCAGACGATGTTGCGGCCGAGAAGACATCCATCGGGCGGGCAGGCGAAACCTACCGGGCGGCCTTCGACGCATGGGCCGAGCTGGAGCAGCAGGTCTCCGGCCAGGGCGAGCGCCTGAAGGGGCAGTTCGACCTGCTCGCGCCGGTTCTCGACCAGCTCCTGACCAAGGTCCACGCGGAAGCGGAGCGGACCGCCGAGGCCCTCATGGCCTCGCAGGAACGCACCTTCACGCTGATCCTGTGGGCAATGGGCCTGACGCTGCTTCTGGGCCTCGTTCTCAACGTCCTCGTGGGACGGTCGATCTCCCTGCCCCTGACGCGGCTCCAGCAGGCGATGCAGCGCCTGGCCGACGGCGATGCCGGCGTCGAGGTTCCCTCCACCGCCGCATCGGACGAGATCGGCGCGATGGCCCGCACGGTTCTGGTGTTCCGCGACAATGCCCGCGAGCGCGAGCGGCTGACGAAGGAGCGCGAGGGACAGGCGGCCTTCGAGGCCCGGCGCGCCGAGGCCATCGCCGAGGCGATCGCGGGCTTCGACGCCTCCGTGGAGCAGATTCTCGGGGAGGTCCGCCGCGCGACCGGCGATCTCGCCGCGGCCTCCGGGCAGCTTGAGGGCTCGGCCCATCAGGTGACCCGGCAGGCGCAGGTCGCCGGCAGCGTCTCCTCCCGGACCTCGCAGAACATGGCCACGGTGGCGAGCGCCGCCGAGGAGCTCGATGCCTCTCTCGCGGAGGTGGCGGCTCAAACCAGCGCCTCGGCGGAAGCCTCCCAGCGCGCGGTATCGGAGGCGCGCGACGCATCCGGCAGCATGACGGTCCTGGCGGAAGCGACGTCCCATATCGGACAGGTGGCCGATCTCATCCGCTCCATCGCCTCGCAGACCAATCTGCTGGCGCTCAACGCCACCATCGAGGCGGCGCGCGCAGGCGAGGCCGGGAAGGGTTTTGCCGTCGTGGCTTCCGAGGTGAAGGATCTGGCAGGTCAGACCGCCAGGGCCACGGAGGAGATTGCGCGGCAGATCGAGGCGGTCCAGGCCGCCTCCCGCGAAACTCTCGTGGCGCTCGGCTCCGTGCAGGCTTCCGTGGACGACCTCGCCGGGGTGGTGTCCGCGGTGGCCGGAACCGTGAGCCAGCAGACGGTGGCGGTGTCGGACATCGCGCGCTCCGTCGCCCAGGTCTCGTCGGAGGCGCAAGCCGGAGCTTCGGCCAGCGAGACCACGGAGAAAGTCGCCGTCCTTTCCCTCGATGCGGCCCGGGCCGTGGCCCATCTCTCCGCCGCGCTGGACGAGCAGGCGGAGCGCCTCGGCCGCGAGATCCATCAGTTCCTCGCCAGCGTCAGGGCCGCCTGACGCTGCGCGGGGAGACTCAGGGGCGGGCGCAGAGACTGCCCATGGCATCCGTTTCCCAACGGGCGATCAGCTTCTCGGAGATCGTTGCCCCGAGCGCTTCGTAGAAAGTCCTCGCCCGCCTGTTGTCCGGCAGGAGCTCCCATCGCACGGGCATGGCCTTGTCGACGGCGATCTCGGCCATCCGGCGCATCAACAGGCGCCCGACGCCGTTTCCCCTGGCGCGCTCGGACACGAACAGATCATCGAGATTGATGAATTCCGATCCGCCCCAGATCGAATAGCGGATCATGTAGCTTAAGAAGCCGATGGCCACGCCATCGGCTTCCGCCAGCAGCACCTTGAAGCGCGGATCGGGACCGAATCCATGCTCGCGCAGGGTTGCCTCGTTGGCCTGGACGGCATCGGAAAGATTCTCGAAGGCCGCCAGTTCCCTGATCAGGCCGAGGATTGCCGGAACATCCTCGATAGCGGCCTCGCGCACGGATACGGAGCTGTTCATCGCCGTCATCTCTGGGATCGGGTGAGCTGCGTCGATCCTCTAGACCAAACCCGGACCCACCGTCAGCTCCGCCGCTCTTCATGCCTGTGAACGAGACTCAGGGCTTCGGTGCCAGTTCCCAGACAAGCTGCACATTGGCGGTGTAGCGGATCGTCGCCGGCGGCACGAGCGGAACGGACTCTCCGCCCTTGGCCATGGAAGCCCGCATTCTCATCTCCGCATGCGGCTCGAAGGGCTGGGCGGTGCCGTCGCGAATCTCGATCAGGCTGCCCAGCGCCACGCCGGCGGCGGCGGCATAGACCTCCGCTTGGCGCTTGGCATCGCGCACGGCGGCCTCGCGGGCCTTGTCGCCGCCTTCCTCCTGCCGGTCGAGCCCGAAGGACACGGACTGGAAGGTCATGTCCCCGCTGGCGAGGATCTCGCCCGCGAGCTTTCCGACCCCGCCGAGATCGCGGGTCTTGATCCGCAGCCGGTGGGTGGCTCCAAAGCTCGGCTCATCCTTCGAATCCCGCGAGAGGTTCATCTTCTCCGTCGGGGGCTCGATCTTGAGCACCTGGAAATTCACGGTCTGAATCTCCTCCCTCTTGATGCCGAGGCTCTGGATGCGCGCGAGCACGCGCTCTGTGGCGGTGCCGTTGGCGGCGGAAGCCTGGGCCACCGTGGGGGCCTCGGTTTCGACGCTGACGAAGATCAGGGCGAAATCGGGCTTCAGCTCGGCCTCTCCCGTGCCCATGACGCTGATCGTCGGCTGGCGCGGGGCGGGGGGTTGCGCGAGGGCGGGGGAGGCGAGGCCGAGGGCAAGGCTGAGAGCCGCTGCAAGGGCGAGGCGCATTGCTGAAAATCCTTCCGAAAGCAAAAGCTCCGCCCGGAGGCGGAGCTTGATGGGCCAACAATAATCCAGGAGCAATCCTGAGCGGGCGATTAACGGCCCGTCTTCACCCGGGTCCAGAGACGGGTGACGGTGCGCTGCGAGCGCTCGTCATAGGCCGTGTTGGTGAAGAGGCGCTTCATGGTGGCCTCGTCCGGATAGATGCCGGGATCGTCGAGGATATCAGAATCCACGTGCTGCTTGGCGGCCAGGTTACCCGAGGCATAGGACACGTAGTTCGTGTTCATGGCGGCGATTTCGGGCCGCATCATGAAGTTGATGAACTCGTGCGCCTCCGCCACGTTCTTGGCATCCGCCGGGATCACGAAGCTGTCGAACCACATCAGCGCGCCTTCGCGCGGGATCACGTAGGCGATCTCGACGCCGTTCTTGGCTTCCTCGGCACGGGACTTGGCCTGGATCATGTCGCCCGAATAGCCCACCGCCACGCAGATATCGCCGTTGGCGAGCGCGTTGATGTATTCGGAGGAGTGGAACTTCTGGATGTTGCCACGGATGCGGAACAGGGCGTCGCCCGCCTTGGTCAGGTCCTCGTTGCGCTTGGAATCCGGGTTCAGGCCCAGATAGGCCAGCACGCCGGGGAAGAGGTCCTCGGGGCTGTCCAGCATGTAGATGCCGCAGGCTTTCAGCTTCGAGGCGATCTCCGGCTTCATCACCAGGTCCCAGGTGTTGAGCGGCGCGTCGGGCCCAAGGATCTCTCTTACCTTCTTCACGTTCACGCCGATGCCGGTGGTGCCCCACATGTAGTTCACGGCGTATTCGTTGCCCGGATCGAACACGGCGAGGTTCTTCGTGATCTCCGGCCATTGGTTCGAGAGGTTGGGCAGCTTCGACTTGTCGAGCTTCTGGAACACCTTGGCGCCGATCAGACGCTGCACGAAGGGCCCCGACGGGACCACGATGTCGTAGCCCGACTTGCCGGCCAGAAGCTTCGTCTCGACGATCTCGTTGTTGTCGTAGGTGTCGTAGACCACCTTGATGCCGGTTTCTTTCGTAAACTCGTCCAGCGCCTTGGGGTCCACGTAATCGGACCAGTTGTAGACGTTGACCACACGCTCCTGAGCGGTGGCGGCGGTGACAAGGCCTAAGCCCAGAGCAACCGAAGCGAGAAGACGGATCATCAGGGGTGGGAACTCCTCTGGAAAAGAGAGAAAAGCCGTGTCCGGCGAGACGCTTACTTGAAGTCCTATTGTCTCCCGCGTCAAGACCGTTCGGGGCGGGGCTGTTCATGGAAGCCCTCCCCGCAAGGAGGATGTCCTGTTGCCGCCGTCTCCTGCCTCATCCCGAGCATGCGCCTCAGGCCGCGCGCTTCACCACGTCCGCCAGCCGCTCCAGACCCGCGTCGAGCGTCGCGTCCTTCTTGGCGAAGCAGAAGCGCACCACGTTCTTCACCGCGCCCTGCGCATAGAAGGCGGAGACCGGGATGGCGGCGACGCCGTGCTCCATGACGAGGCGGCGGCAGAAGGCGACGTCGTCGGTCTCGCCCAGGGGCGTGATGTCGATGTTGAGGAAATAGGTGCCCTGGCTCGGAATCACGTCGAAACCGAGCGTTCTCAATCCTGCCGTGAAGCGGTCGCGGCTGCGGGTGAAGTTTGCCCGCATCTCCTCGAAATAGCTGTCGTCCTTGGCCAGGCCGTAGGCGACCGCCTGCTGCAGGTTCGGCGGGGTGGTGAAGGTGAGGAACTGGTGGGATTTCGCCAGCACCTTCATGATGTGCGGGGCGGCGGCCACGAAGCCCACCTTCCAGCCCGTGAGGCTGAAGATCTTTCCGGCGGAGCCGATCTTCACCGACCGGTCGCGCATGCCCTCCAATCCCAGCACCGGCTGGTGCCTGATGCCGTCGAAGACCACGTGCTCCCACACCTCGTCCGAGATCGCGATGGAATCGAACCTGCGGCAGAACTCGGCGAGGAGCGCAAGGTCCTCGTTCGAAAACACGGTCGCCGTGGGGTTGAGGGGATTGTTGAACACCACCGCCTTGGTCTTCGGCGAGAATGCCTTCGACAGGGCCTCCTCGGTCAGCCGGAAATGGGGCGGCTGGAGCGTCACGAATTTCGGCACGCCGCCGGCGAGCCGCACGAGCGGCAGGTAGGCGTCGTACATGGGCTCGAAGAGCACCACCTCGTCGCCGGGCTCCACGATGCCGAGGATCGCGCCCGCCAGGGCCTCGGTGGCGCCCGAGGTCACCATCACCTCCGTGCTCGCATCGAGGTCCACGCCCTGCCAGTGTCTGTAATGCGCCGCGATTGCCGTGCGCAGCTCGGGGATGCCCATCATCGAGGGGTATTGGTTGTACCCGTCGAGCACCGCGTCCGCCGCCGCGCGCCGCACGTCCTCCGGCCCGGAATCGTCCGGGAATCCCTGGCCGAGATTGATCGCGCCGGTTTCCCGGGCGAGGCTCGACATGACTTCGAAGACGGTGGTGGGCAGGTTCGCGAACAAACGGTTCATGCCGGTTCCTCAAGCGATGCGCGGTGATGTGGATGCGTTCGTATCACGGAAGAACGTGAAGATCGAACCGGTAACATAGGGTGACACCCGGCAGCGCTGTTGCTATCCGGTAAGGGACAACACCAGTTCCTTCATGCGTCCGTTCCGGCTGCCCCTCATCCTCGGCCTTATCCTTCTGATCGGAGGCTTGAGCGTCGCTTCCCTCGTCATCGGGCCTGCCCCGATCGCGCCCTTGCGGGCCTTGACCGCGCTCGTCTCGGATCAGGGCAGCACGACCGTCGTGGTGCGCGACATCCGCCTGCCGCGGACTCTGCTCGCCCTCATGATCGGGTGGATCTTCGGACTCACGGGAGCGGGTTTGCAGGGGCTCCTGCGCAATCCCCTCGCCGACACGGCGGTGTTCGGCGCGCCGCAGGCCGCCGCCTTCGGGGCGGTTCTGGTGATCTATTCGGGATTCGTGGGAGCGCTTTCCTGGATGCTGCCATTCGCCGCGATCCTGGGGGCGCTCGCCTCGGTGGCGCTCGTGGTCGCGGTCGCGGGGCGCAGGGCCACCGTGGTGGTTCTCGTCCTGTCGGGGCTGGCGGTCGGGAGCCTCGCGGGGGCGGGGACCTCGCTCGCCATCAGCCTCTCCCCCAATCCGTTTGCCGTTACGGAAATCGTGTTCTGGATCCTGGGCTCCTTCGAGGATCGCTCGATCGTCCATGTCTGGCTCGCGACGCCCTTCATCCTCGCAGCCTCGGGGCTCGTCCTGTCCTCTTCGAATGGCTTGCGGGCGCTGGCCCTGGGAGAAGAGACCGCGCGCAGCCTCGGCGCGAACGTCGTGCGCCTGCGGCTTCTGCTGGTGGCAGGTGCGGCCGTCGGCACGGGAGCCTCGGTGGCGGTCGCGGGCTCCATCGGGTTCGTGGGCCTGGTCGCCCCCCATCTGATTCGCCCTTTCGTAGGGTACGATCCGGCCCGGACCCTCGTGCCTTCCGGTTTGGCGGGCGCGGCGCTCCTGCTCGCCGCCGATTGCGCCGTGCGCCTCATTCCCTCGCAGACGGAGGTCAAGATCGGCGTTCTCACGGCCATCCTCGGCGTTCCGTTCTTTCTCTGGGTGATCGCCCGCCGCAAGGCGGAACTCGCGGAGATGCCCGCATGACCGAGCTGAAAGCCCGCGGTCTCTCGGTGGATCTCGGGGGGCGCCATGCGCTCTCAGGCGTCGATCTCACCCTGCGCCCCGGCCGCCTCAGCGTGATCGTCGGCCCCAACGGCGCGGGCAAGACGACGCTGTTGCGTGCGCTCGCGGGTCTCCTGAGGCCGGACGCAGGGCAGGTCACCCTCGGCGGGCAGCCCGTGGCGCGCATCACCTCGGCGGAGCGGGCGCGCTCCATCGCCTATCTGCCGCAGGGCGGCAGCATCGCTTGGCCGCTCCCGGTTTCCGATGTGGTCGCTCTGGGCCGCCTGCCCCATGGCGAGAAGCCCGACAGCCTCTCCGCTCCGGGGCAGGCGGCGGTGAACGCCGCCATTCATGCGGTAGGTCTCGAAGGATTCGGGAACAGGGCCGCGACGGAATTGTCGGGCGGCGAGCGAGCGCGGGTGCTTTTAGCCCGCGCCCTGGCGACGCAGGCCCCGGTGCTCCTGGCGGACGAGCCGGTCGCCGCTCTCGATCCGCGCCATCAGCTCATCGTGCTCGACGTGCTGAGAGGCCAGGCGCGGGCCGACCGAACGGTGGCGGTGATCATGCACGATCTGACCTTGGCCGCGCGTTTCGCAGATGAGATCATCCTTCTGAATCGCGGGAGGATCGCCGCGACGGGGAGGCCTGAGACGGTTTTGACGGAGGGGGAGCTCGCCGCCCATTTCGGCATTCAGGCCCATGTCTCGCACGATGCAGGCGGTCTCGTCGTGGTGGCGGACCGCCCGCTTCCGGAACCCGGGCAGAATGCCGGATGACCCAATCCATGTAATTTTAGTGCATTGACAAAGGGGAGGGTCGGACCGATACCCCCTCCCTCCAACTGATGGCGAGACAATGAACCGGCAGGATTTCAAGAAGACGCTAATCGTGGTGCACGACCTCGTCATGACAGGCGTGGCCGTCATCGCGACGTTTTTCGTGCGCTTCGAGGGAGCGTTCCTGAACGCCCGCCTGGTTTACCTTCCTGTCTTCCTGCCCCTCTTCGTTGCTTTCGCGGGCGTCGTCTATTGGTTCTTTCATCTCTACCGGTCCAAGTGGCGCTTCGCCTCTCTGCCGGATCTCTTCAATATTTTCCGGGCCTCCACGGTGCTGGCGCTGGCGCTGCTCGTCGTGGACTACGTCGTCCTCTCGCCCCAGTTCTACGGCTCCTTCTTCTTCGGCAAGATCACGATCGCCCTTTACTGGCTGATCCAGATGTTCCTGCTGGGCGGTCCGCGTCTCGCCTTCCGCTATTTCAAATATGCCCGCTCCCGCCACACGCTCGACCGCGACAGGAACACGCCGATCCTCCTCCTGGGCCGCGGCAACGATATCGAGGTGATCCTGCGCGCCATCGAGACGGGAACCGTCAAGAAGATGCGCCCGAAAGGCATTCTCTCCTATCGCACCGAGGATCTCGGGCAGTCGATCCGCGGCGTGCCGGTGCTGGGCACCTTCGCCGATCTCGATCAGGTCGTGCAGGATTTCCAGGAGCGCGGCGAGGTGATCCGCCGCCTCGTGGCGACGCCGAGCGCACTCTCGCCCGAGGCCCATCCGGACATGCTGCTGGCCCGCGCCCGCCGCCTGGGTCTGCCTCTGGTGCGCGTCACGAGCCTTGGGGAAGGCATGCGCGATGCGGAGCTGGCGCCGCTGGAGATCGAGGATCTCCTTCTGCGCCCGACCGTGCAGATCGATCGGCAGAGGCTCGAGAACTTCATTCGCGGCAAGCGCGTGCTCGTCACCGGCGGCGGCGGCTCCATCGGGTCGGAAATCTGCACCCGCGTGGCGGCCTTCGGCGCCGGCCACCTCATGATCCTGGAGAATTCGGAACCGTCCCTCCACAACATCCTGGAGCATCCGTCGCTGACCGCCAGCGACACTCACGTGGACGGAATCATCGCCGATGTGCGTGACCGGGCCCGGGTGCAGGAGGTGATGAACGAATTTCGCCCCGACGTGGTCTTCCATGCCGCCGCCCTCAAGCAAGTTCCCTATCTCGAGCGGAACTGGACCGAAGGCATCAAGACCAACGTGTTCGGCTCGGTGAATGTCGCCGACGCCGCAGTGAAGGCAGGCGCCTCAGAGATCGTGATCATCTCCACCGATAAGGCCATCGATCCCGTCTCGATGCTCGGCGCCACCAAGCGCTTCGCCGAGATGTACGCCCAGGCTCTCGATGCGGAATTCAAGAGCCATTACGGCGCAACGCGCCTCATCGCCGTGCGCTTCGGCAACGTGCTCGGCTCGGTCGGGTCCGTGGTGCCGAAGTTCAAGGCGCAGATCGCCCGCGGCGGTCCGGTCACCGTCACGCATCCCGACATGGTGCGCTACTTCATGACGACCCGCGAGGCGGCCGATCTCGTGCTCACCTCCGCGTCGCATGCGGATGACGGACGGCACGCCCCCGCGGGCGAGGATTCTTCCTACGAGCGCGCCTCGGTCTACGTGCTGAAGATGGGCCAGCCTGTGCGCATCTACGATCTCGCCGAGCGCATGATCCGCCTCGCCGGCTACGAGCCCGGGGAGGACATCGAGATCGCCGTCATGGGCCCCCGGCCCGGCGAGCGCATGCACGAGATCCTTTTCGCCCGCGACGAGCCGATGGCCGAAATCGGCATCGACGGCGTCATGGCCGCCAAGCCCGTCTTCGCGGATCGCGCCAAGGTCGGTCAGTGGCTCGAAATCCTCGACAAGGCCTGCGCCGATGGGGACCGCGCAGAAGCGGAGCGGGTGTTCGAGGAGGCGATTCCCGAATTCAAGCGCCGGCTGCCGAATCCGCAGCCAGCCGAGCCAGCCCGTCTGGCGTCCCGGTGACCGGTTGCCAGCCGAGACTCTTCAAGGCCTCGGGACTTGCGACAAGAGAGCCGGAGAGGCGCTCGTAGGCCTCGCTCTTTCCGGTCAGCGCGGCCGCCGCGCCCAGCGCGAAGGACGGCACGGGAACCAGGCCCGGCGCGCGCCCGACCCCTTTGCGCAAGGCAGCGATGATCTCCGGCACGGTCACCGGTTCCGGATCGGCGGCGATGAACGGCCGCCTCAAGGGGCCGGGTGCTTTCAGGAGCGTGTCGAGGGCGCCCGTGAGGTTGTCGAGGGACAGCAGCGAGCGTCTGGCTTTCAGGCCGCCCAGGGGCAGAGGCCAGGGTGAATGGGCGAGCCTCAGGAGCATCGCCATGTTGCCCTTCACGCCAGGGCCGTAGACGAGGACCGGGCGCAATGCCGCCCAGTCCAGCCCAAGTTCGGCCAAGCCCTTTTCCGCCTCCAGCTTCGAACGCCCATAGGCGTCGGTGGGATTCGGATCCATGTCTTCCGTCAGAACGCCGTCCGCCACCGGCCCGCTCTGCGCGCGGATGGAGGAGAGAAAGACGAAGCGCTTCACGCCCGCCCGTTCCGCCGCCTGCGCGAGCCTGATCGTTCCTTGCGTATTGATGGTGCGGTAATCGTCCTCGGGTCGGCCCGACATGGCATGTGCGAGGCCCGCGGAGTGGATCACCATGTCCACGTCGCGCAGGGCCGCCGCCATGTTCTGCGGGGAGGCGATGTCGCCGATCACCGCGCTCGATGCGCCCTCCGGCACCTCCGAGGGGCGGCGCAGCAGCACGCGGACGCGGTAGCCGCGCTTCGGGAGCTCTCTGAGAAGATGGTGGCCGATGAAGCCCGTCGAGCCGGTGAGCGCAATCAGGGGAGCATTCATCGGGAAACCTCCACGGGTGCCGTCAGACGGGGATTGGAGAAGCGCCGGAGAAGCAGGCCGACGAGAGCGAGCCCCGCAAGCAGGGCCGCAACCTGCACAACGCTTGAGGGCCAAACAAGTGTCACCGCCGCGAGTGCCGCGAGGGCGAGATTGAGCAGGAACACATGCGCGACGACGGACATGACCGAAAAGCCGTTATCGGTGGCGCGCTGATAGAAATGACTGCGATGCGCCTCCCATACCCGCTCTCCCTTCGCGAGACGCCGGAACAGGGTGATGGTGGCGTCCATCAGGTAATAGAGCGGCAGCAGGAGTGCGGCGGCGAAGGTTCCGTTGCGTGCCAGGATGAGCAGCAGCCATCCCACCATCAGCCCAATCGGCAAGGAACCGACATCGCCCAGGAAGAGCCGCGCCACGGGCTTGTTGAAGATCGCGAATCCCAGAAGCGCGCCGCACAGGGCGCTTGCGACCAGAGGGCTTGCTCCAAGCGCGAAGATGGAAAAGGGGCCGTCAACATGGATGCCGAGAAAGGCCACGAAGGCTGTGACCGGCACCATCTCGGCGACCGTCATCCAATCAAGGCCGTCCATGAAATTGACGAGGTTGACGAACCAGACTCCCCCGATGATCAAAAAAGCAGTCTCCGCCCAGTGCGGCACCGCATCCGGCAGGAGGCGGACATTCGCCGCCAGGACGACCAGAGAAACAGCAAAGAACTGCAGCACCAGACGCGGAATGGCGGGAAGCGGGCGGATGTCGTCGCAGGCCCCCACGATGGCCAGCAGGACCGCGCAGCCCAGCACGATCACCGCAGGATCGCGCATCAGGTAGAAAGAGACGGCGCCGCGCAGACCCTTTTCCGGGCAGGCGCATTCGGGAGCCCATGGGGAGAAGACGGCACCCGCTATGATGACGAGCAGTACTGCTGCCATGATCGCGATGCCGCCGCCCTGCGGCGTCGGCGTCTTATGGCTCGAACGTGCATTGGGCCGCGCCAAGGCATACCGGAGGAGAAGAGGTCGTAGCAGAACGATCAGAACGCAGGTCAGCAACGCCGCTGCAGGAATAGCGAGCAGGGAGTGATCAGCGAGCATGATATTCCTTGTACCACTGGACGAAGCGACCGACGCCGTCCTTCAGCGACGTCGAAGGCGCGAAGCCCACGTCCCGGCGCAGGTCGCTCACGTCGGCGCGCGTCTCCAGCACGTCGCCCGGCGGCAGGGGCACGTCCACCCGTCTGGCCTTCGTGCCCAGAGCATTCTCGATCAGGGCGATCAGATCGTTCACCTCTTCCGGGTTGTCGTTGCCGATGTTGTAGACCCGGTGCGGCGCGGCGCTGGTGGCCGGGTCCGGGCGCTCGGCATTCCAGCCGGGGTTCGGAGAGGGAGCTTTCGCCACCAGCCGCACGATGCCCTCCACGATGTCGTCCACGTAGGTGAAGTCGCGCCACACCCTGCCCGCATTGGCCACCTGGATCTCCCGGCCCTCGGCGATGGCATGGGTGAACTTGTACACCGCCATGTCCGGTCGTCCCCAGGGTCCGTAGACCGTGAAGAAGCGCAGGCCCGTGCAGGCCAAGCCGAAGAGCGAGGCGTAGGAATGCGCCATCATCTCGTTGGCCTTCTTGGTGGCGGCATAGAGGCTGATCGGGTGCTCGGTGCCGTCGTGCTCGGAGAACGGCAGCTTGCGGTTCGCGCCGTAGACCGAGCTGGATGAGGCATAGACCAGGTGCCGGACGCCGGCATGGCGGCATGCCTCCAGCATGTTCATGAAGCCCATGAGGTTCGAGGAGGCGTAGGGCATGGGGTCGATGAAGCGCACCCCGGGCTGGGCGGCGAGATGGATCACGCGCTCGAAGCGGTGACGCTGAAAGAGGTCGCGCGTGGCGGCCGGATCGGAGAGATCGGTGCGTTCCCCCACGAAGCTGTTGCGGCGGATGAGCCTGGCGAAGCGCGCTTCCTTCAGGGCCACGTCGTAATACGGGGTGAGGCAGTCGACGCCCACCACTTGATGGCCCTGCGCCAGCAGGCGCTCGGCCACGTGGTAGCCGATGAAACCGGCCGCTCCGGTCACGAGAATGGGTGTCGACATTCGGAATCCGCCCGTTGCGCTAGACGGCGGGCACCTTAGCGGCCTTGGACCAATCCGCAACCTCTTCGCTGCCGGATGCATCCAGGATCAGGGATTGCCGTTCGCGCGCGACGAAGGCCGTGGGCATCACGGTCTGCATCTCGGCTTCCAGGGTGCGAAGGAATGCGTCGTCATGACCCGGATAAAGGTGAAAGATGGCGACGGCCTTCACGCCTGCGGCCCTGGCGAGCTCCACGCCCTTCTCCCAGGTGGAATGGCCCCAGCCCCGGCAGCGCGGATATTCGGCCTCGGAGAACATGCCGTCATAGATCATGAGATCCGCGTCGCGCACGAAATCGGCGAGGGCCTCGTCCGGCCACGCTTCGCTGTGCTCCACGTCGCTGATGTAGCAGACGCTGCGGCAGCCGTGCTGGAAGCGGTAGCCCGTGGCTCCGCCCGGATGGTTCAGGGAATGGGTTTCGACGGTGACGCCATCGTCGAAGGAGAGAGTGTCCCCCGCCTTGAAGCCCACATGCTCGAACCGGGCCGGGAACTGGCTGAGACGCACCGGGAAGAGCGGCGGCGAGAACAGCTTGTCCAGGGAATCCATGGCGCTGTCGCCATCCAGATTGCCGCAATAGGTGCGCACCAGCCGCTCCTTGGTGAGGGCCGGCTTGAAGAAGGGCAGGCCGCCCACATGGTCGAGATGCAGGTGGCTGAAGAGGATGTCGATGGTGTCGGGCACATCCTCGCCGAGGGCGCTGCCCAGGGCCGCGATGCCGGTTCCCGCATCCACGATGAAAAGACGCTCGCCGCAGCGGATCTCGACGCAGGCCGTGTGGCCGCCGAATTCCATGAACTGAGGGCCGGAAGCGCAGGTGGAGCCGCGTATGCCCCAAAAGCGGACCTGAAGCTCGTCGGAAGATGCAACTCGGCTTACCATCGTTGGAACATGCCCGGCCGGAAACCCCGTTTATGTGCGATACCGCACATCGCGATCACATCACCCCAGGAAGTCCCGGATGGCAAGTGCGGGCTCCTACGCACTCAGCGCCTCCGGTTGTCGCGCGCGGCGAACCATCATCGGTTCGCCCCGCTCGAAATGGATAACGGCATCGAAGGGCGGATGATCCATGGTAGGGGAAATCGAGGGCGTGACGATGACGAGCCCGCGCCCGACCATGGAGCGGCGAAGCGCCGACACAAGCCTGTCGGCGGCGGGGCCCGGCAGGCCGTCGAGCGCGCGCTGGACCACGAGAACGCTCGGACGGCGCACGAGGCAGCGCACCAGATCGATGGCGGCGATCTCCGTCAGGCTCAGATCCTCGCCCTGCGGGTCGATGGGAAGGTCGAGCCCGATGCGGGAGACTTCGAGATCGAGCCCCCGTTCGGTGAGCACGCGGTGAATGACGCCCTGCACGGCTTCCGCCGCCCCGGCCTGATCCGCGGCGATGCGCCCGAAGAGCAGGTTGTCCTGCACGCTCGCCGCCGAGCAGAAGCTCGACTGATCGTAGAACTCGATGGAGGGCTTCAGACTCACCGGCAGCATGCGGGCGAAGTCGCTGCGCGCCGTGAGGATGCGCGCTTCGAGGGCTTCGTCGAGAAGGCCCAGGCGGTGGCGGCTTTCGTTGTAGCGGAGCGCGAGACCGATCAGGCGCTCCTGGTCGCGCCCGGGCCGCCGTTGCCCGCTCTGCCGCTCCACCAGATCCTCGAAGTAAGGACGGTCGGAGGCGGAGAAGAACGAAAAGCGCTCGAAGAGCGGATGCCCGTCCGGAACGTCCGCGAAGATCTCCACCATGCTCGAGGCGATGGACAGGCCGATCTGGCTCAGGGTTTTCGTGAGGTCGTTGGCCTCCAGGATGGCGCGTGCGTAGGGATGGGCGGAGAGCCGGTCCTGCCGGAAGGTGTCGCCCACCGGCTTGCCGAACAGCAGGTTCTCGCCGATCGTGGCGTAGCGGTTGTAGCGTGCGGCGTCGAAGGGATCGACGAAGCGGTCGAGATCGTCGTCGCGCAAGGCAGCCTGCACGAACCGTCGGGCTTCCACGATAGCCGCCGCGACCGCGGGCTCCCGCTTGGGATCGAGCGTTCCCGACAGGCCGCGCGCATGGGTGACCCGGTCGAGGCCCGTGACCGCAATGGCCTCCGAGAGACGGTGCTCGAGCTCTTCCGCCGGAGCCTGGCTGCCGTAGAGAAGATTCTCCCGGAGGCTGCCCTCGATGAGCACCGTTTCTCCCGCGAAGGCGATGCGCCGACTGCGTTCGGAGGGAGCGGCCTCGATCAGATCCACGCCGCCGAAGGTGATGCGTCCGACCGACGGGTGGAGCTGCCCGCTCATGAGGGCGGCGAGCAGCCGCGGACCCGAATCGCCGTCGCCCACGAGGGCGACATGCGAGGGAAAGGCGAGGTTCAGGTTGACCGATGTGATCCGCGCGCCGCTGGCGGGATCGTAGGCCGATACTCCCTGCGCTACGAGAGCGCCGTTCTCGGGCAGCGAGGCCTTGCTCTTCTTGGCGTCGCGGGGCGTCAGGACGGAAAGGCTCCTGGCCACGTCGGTCAGCAGGGCGCGTGCCCGCACGGCCATGCGGTGCCATTGCACGAGCTCGCGCACGCCATAGGCCGCAAGCGCGGAGGCCAAGGCGCAGACGGCCACCGTACCCGCCGTCAGCGGGCGTGCTTGAGCAAACCATGCCCCGAGCGCCAGCACCGCGACGGGCGCCAGCATGAGCACGATGGCCGCGGTGGAATCGACGAGGGCCAGGCGGTACTCGCGCCGCGTCACGGGACGATGTCCCTCGACGAGGAGGTTGTGCACCCGGTCCCGCTCGTAATAGCCGGTGCCGTGGGCGCGCATGGCCGGGATGCGATGTTCGAGATCGGCCAGGATGCCTTCGGCGACCTCCCCTTCCCGGTGGCGCGCATGGGTGGCGTCGAACCGGAGCAGGGCTCGCCGCGCATTCAGGACGGCGCCAAGCCCCAGGACGACGGCGAGGGTGGCGCCGAGGGACCAGTCCATCACGAGCACATAGGCGAAGGACAGGCCGATCATGCCTCCGAGCTTGACCGGGACGAAGAGGCTCAGGCCCAGCACCGAATTCTCCCGGGCAAGCCCATGGGCGGCGAGGGTGGTTGCGGTGGAGATATCATCCTGTGCCGATGGCGGCGCCTTGAGGACGGCCTCGAGCGCCCGGGCGCGGAGTGCCGCCAGGGCGCGCGAGCCGATGCTCACGGCGATCCAGTCGAGGGGGATCAGCAGCAACGCGATGGCAACGGGGACGAGCAGGATGCCGACGGTGGCGGCCAGCGGGAAGACCTCGGGACCGAGGACGATTCCCGGAAGCAGGACGAGCGGCTCCGGCCAGATGCTTGCCGGGAGAGTGAGGACGACGCGGAGCAGGGGCGGCGGAGCGCCGCTCCCCCCTGAAACGGCCCAATCCACGACGGCACGGATCAGGTCGAGGCCGGCAAGCAGCAGCAAGCCGGCAAGAGCCAGAAGGCCAAAACCGAGGACGTGACGAAGCGGAGAGGTTTTCCAGGCCAGGCGCAGCGGGTCGCGCTCCATGACACCTCCTTCGTCGACTTTCCTCAGTCGCGGTTCTCTTGGGTTCGAGCTCGAGGAGGAAACTAGCGAAGCCCTGCGGCCGCGGCCAGCCCAAACTCTGCCTTTGGCCCCTCGCCGCTCCGGTTTTCGCCCCTATGTCCCCCCGTCAGGTCCATGTCCAAAGAGGGTGATCGAGCTTCGTTATGTCATTGTCCCTGCCGGTCGACCCGGTTTTCCACCTCATCCTGGAGACTCCAGACCGCACGCCGTCATCCGCTCTGCCGAACCGCCTGCGTGGGCTTTTCGGGGAGTTGGCCGAAGCGGAGCCTGAGCGGCCGGTGGAGGAGATCGAGGATCAGATCTGGGCCCTGTGGAGCTCCCATGAGGACCGGGTGGCGGAGGAGACCCTGGCGGCGGCGGTGGAAGCCATCGCTTCGGGCGAATTGCGGAAGGCCAGACCGCTGCTCGATCACCTCGTCGCCAAGCATCCCGACTGGGCGGAAGCCTGGAACAAACGCGCGACGCTCGCCTATATCGAGAAGCGCGATGCGGACAGCCTTCTCGACATCGCCCAGACCCTGCGGCTCGAGCCCCGCCATTTCGGCGCCATCTCCGGATTCGGCAATGTATGCCTGCGTCACGGCCGTCTGAACGAGGCCCGTGCGGCCTTCCAGATCGCGCTCGCGATCAATCCGCACATGGAGGAGCTGCGCGATATTCTGGAAAATCTCTCGCCGCACAATCTGATGCTCCATTGAAGGCGCGGTGGGACACATAGAGATCGGGGCGCCGATGCCCTTCTCCGTCATGGCTGGGTTCGTCCCGGCCGCCCCCGATACGGAAGATGCCGCGCCCTGCGGAAGCGAGATCACCGGCGCGAGGCCGGAGACGACGTGCGGAGGTGGATTAGGGACGGTGCCTCGCATGGGAGACAATCGATCCAAAAGCCTGTTTTCCCGCGCGACATTCCTGCCGTTGCGCGTTCAGGAAGAGAGGCTACTCTGCCTCCCATGTCCGATTCGTCCGCCGTAGGCTCCTCCAGCATCGCCCTTCGTCCCGATGGACGGCAATCGTCCGTGGCCGCCGGCATTCAGCGCGGCGTGCGCCGGCTTTTCGCCGAACTCGGCCATGTGACGCTGCCCGAATTCACCCTCGCCAACGGACGGCGCGCCGATCTCATCGCGCTCGCGCCGGACGGACTTTTGACGATCGTCGAGATCAAGTCGAGCGTGGCGGATTTCCGCGCCGACCGCAAATGGCCCGACTACGAGGATTTCTGCGACAGGTTCTACTTCGCCGTTCCGGAGACGGTGCCCTTCGACATCCTGCCGGAGGATCGCGGCCTGATCATCGCCGACAGCTTCGGTGCGGCCGTGATGCGGGAGGCGGTGCACCATCCGCTCGCCGGTGCGCGCCGCAAGGCGGTGACGTTGCGCTTCGCCCACGCGGCGGCCTCCGCTCTGCATGCGCTGGCCGATCCTGACAGGATCGCGGACGGACGCCTGTGACGGTGGCGGCGCTCAGCGCGGTGCGCGCTTGGCCAGAATCCGTTGCAGCGTGCGGCGGTGCATGTTGAGCCGGCGCGCCGTTTCCGAGACGTTGCGGCCGCACAATTCGTAGACCCGCTGAATGTGCTCCCAGCGCACCCGGTCCGCGGACATGGGGTTTTCCGGCGGCAGGGCGCGCTCGCCGGGCGAGGCCATGAGAGCCGCATGGATCTCGTCCGCGTCGGCGGGTTTGGCGAGATAGTCGAAAGCGCCCATCTTCACTGCCGTGACGGCGGTGGCGATGTTGCCGTACCCGGTGAGAATGACGCCGCGGGCATCAGGGCGGCGGTTCTTCAGACGCTCGATGACATCGAGGCCATTGCCGTCGCCGAGCCGCATGTCGATCACCGCAAAGGCCGGCGGGTCGCTGTCGATCGCCGCGATGCCGTCGGCCACGCTTTCGGCGACGCGAACCTGATAGCCGCGGCCTTCCATAGCGCGGGCGAGACGGGTCGAGAAGGGCCGGTCGTCATCCACGATCAAGAGGCTCTTGTCGGCACGATCCTCGAACGCAACAGGCGCGTCGGCCATCAGAACATCTCCTTGCATAACGGAACAATTCCTTCTTGAAGCAGGCGAAACGGCCCGTTCTAGATATGGGAATTCTTCCCCTGTTCTTTGAGAGACCCCTTGGATTCTCCCTGCGGCGAAATTGCCGCACCCTGTTCAAACGCATGACGGGGCCAAACGATCCGTGCGACGGCTCCCGTGGCGGGCGGCGCGGCGTTCGTCAGGATCAGTTCCGCCCCCGAGCGCTCGATCAGCGTCTTGGCGATGAAGAGGCCCAGGCCCAGTCCTCCTCCCTCCCCGTCGTCGGTCTCGGTCCGCTCCGCCGCGCTGCGGGTCGTCACGTAGGGCTCTCCCACACGCAGCAGGATATCGGGCGCATAGCCCGGCCCGTCATCGCGGATCTCGATGAAAACCTCGTGAGGGGTCCAGCCTGCCTCGATGGTCACCTGACCTTCGGCAAAGTCCGTGGCGTTGTCCAGAATGTTGGAAAGGCCGTAGACGACCCCGGGATTGCGGCGGCCCACGGGTTCGGGCCCGTCCCCATGGGCCAGAACTCTCACGTCGAACCCCACCGCCCGCTGCGGATCGACGATCTCCTCGATGAGATGACTGAGCGAGATGGTCTCCAGGAAGCTCTCCTCCTCCTCACCCATGGAGGTGAGCTTGGTGAGGATCGAGCGGCAACGATCCACCTGCTCCTGGAGGAGCCGCAGATCCTCCGCCACCGGCCCGTCCTTCGGCAGCACATGGGCGAGCTCCTTCGACACCAGGGCGATGGTGGCGAGCGGCGTCCCGAGCTCGTGAGCGGCGGCTGCGGCGAGACCGTCGAGCTGCGAGAGATGCTGCTCGCGGGCGAGAACGAGTTCCGTGGCCGCAAGCGCCTGCGCGAGCTGGCGCGCCTCCTCCGCCACGCGCCAGGCATAGATGCCGGTGAAGACGGTCCCCAGAAGGATCGCCGTCCAGATCCCCGAGACGTAGAGGAAGGGAAGGCTCAGGGCCTGCCCAGGATACCAGGGCAGGGGTCTGTGGGTGAGCACGAGAAAGGTGGCGCAGCCCACGGCCAGCAGGCCCAGAGCAAGGGTCCGCTCCGGCGTCAATGCCGTCGCCGAAATCAGCACCGGCGCGAGAAACAGCATCGCGAAGGGGTTTTCCAGCCCCCCTGTGAGATAGAGCAGGGCCGCCAGCTGCAGGATGTCGAATCCGAGCAGGGCCGTGGCGGCGTTGTCGCTGAGCCTGTGGCTCGCGGGATACTGGATGCGCAGCAGCAGGTTGGTCCAGACCGATGCGGCGATCACGAGAAAGCACAGCCCGAACGGGAGCGGGAATCCAAGGCCGAACCGCACGGCCGCCACCGCCGCCGATTGCCCCGCGACCGCGATCCAGCGAAGCCTGACCAGGGTGTCGAGGCGCAGCTGGCGGGGAGACGGAGTCGGGCTTCTGGCTGGAATGGCGACCATGGACGAACAGAATAGGGTTCCCGGACCATTCGCCAAGCAACCGGATGAAAGGCCGAAAACCCCGAATCGCCGCCGCCGATGCTCCGAACGGGGTAGAATACCCGGAAAAGTCGGCCTTGCCGACAATGACGTTGCATTCAGCAGAAGGAACTTTAATCTAAAAATTACGGTTGAGGATAAAGCCTACCCTGCGGTGCGGGAGAAACCGGGCGCCCAGCCTTTGGGGATATCAATGAATTTTTCTTATTACTGGTACGATACGGCACACTGGCTTCTGAAGCCCGCCCGCGCCGCTTCGGATATTACAAAGCTCTTCTTCGACAATCCGGTCAATCCGCTCACCAATACCCCCTACGGGCGCACCGTTTCCGCCGCCTGCGAGCTCTTCGAGCGCACCACCCGCCGCTATGCCAAGCCTGAATTCGGCCTCGGCGTCACCACCATCGGCAACCAGCCGGTCGCCGTGACCGAGGAGATCGTGTGGGAGCGTCCCTTCTGCCGGGTGATCTCCTTCAAGCGCGACCATGCCATGGCGGCGAGCCAGCCCAAGCTCCTCATCGTCGCTCCCATGTCCGGCCACCACGCCACGCTTCTGCGCGGCACGGTGGAGACCTTCCTGCCCACCCATCGGGTGATGATCACGGACTGGGCGGATGCGAGCATGGTGCCCCTCGGCGAAGGCCGCTTCGACCTCGACGATTACATCGACTACCTGAAGGCCATGTTCCGGTCCTTCGGCCCGGACCTCCACGTGATGGCCGTGTGCCAGCCGGCGGTTCCGGTGGTCGCAGCCATCGCGCGGCTCGAGGCCGAGAACGATCCCGCGATTCCGCGCTCCATGATCCTCATGGGCGGCCCCATCGACACCCGCCGCTCGCCCACCGCCGTGAACAAGCTGGCGGAGGAGCGCGGCATCGAGTGGTTCAAGCAGCATTGCATCGTGAGGGTGCCGCCGACGCATCCGGGCTTCTGGCGCGAGGTCTATCCGGGCTTCCTGCAGCTGTCCGGCTTCATGGCGATGAACATCGACCGGCACCTCTCCGCCCATTGGGAGATGTTCAATCACCTGGTGGAGGGGGACGGCGATTCGGCCGAGAAACACCGGGAATTCTATGACGAATATCTCGCCGTCATGGACCTGACCGCCGAATTCTACCTGCAGACCGTCGAGAAGGTGTTCGTCAGGCACGAGCTCCCCAAAGGCGAGATGATGCACCGGGACGAGCCGGTGGACCTCAAGGCCATCCGCCGTTGCGCCATCATGGCCATCGAAGGGGAGCGGGACGACATTTCGGGCGTCGGCCAGACCTTGGCGACCTTGGACCTGACCCCAAATCTCCCCTCGGGCAAGAAACTCTATCACATGCAGGCCGGGGTCGGTCATTATGGCGTCTTCAACGGTTCTCGGTTCAGGGCTCAAATCGCTCCTCGAATCGTTGAATTCATTGAGAATCAAGGCTGAGAACCACCTCGAACGGCCGCGTCAAGAGCGCGGGATCGTTCTTGATACGTTCTTGGGAGCGGCAAACGGCTGCGCTGACAGAATCGACGTGAGCGGGCAGATTGCGGACATGAAATCCGCTCTGTTCCGCCGCGTTCCTGCGGACCCACCACATCTGAAAGTCTCCCATGAGGGCCAGTCGTTCAAAGTGGCCCTCAAACGGCGTCCGACCGCCAAACGGATCACGCTGCGCGTCTCCCATGCGACCGGTGAGGTCGTGCTCACGATCCCGGAGCGAACCGATGTGGGCCTGGCGCAGAAATTCGCCGACAGCCACAGCGAGTGGATCGCGAGCCGCCTGGCCAAGGTGCCGGACCGGGTGCTCTTCGAGCCCGGCGCGCTCGTTCCCTTGCGCGGCGTGCCGCACCGCATCATCCATTGGTCGTCGATCCGCGGAATCACCCAGGCGACCCGCGACAGCGCGGGCCAGCCGATCATCGCCGTCGCGGGCGAGGCTGCCCATGTGGCTCGCCGCGTGCGCGATTACCTTGAGGCAGAGGCCAAGCGCGATTTCGCGGTTGCCGTGAAGAAACATACGGCCCAGCTGGGGATTTCCGCCAAGCGAATCACCGTGCGCGACACCAAGAGCCGCTGGGGCTCATGCTCGGCCAACGGGGCGCTCAGCTTTTCCTGGCGCCTCGTCATGGCCCCGCCCTTCGTGCTGGACTACCTCGCCGCCCACGAGGTGGCGCACCTGCGCGAACTCAATCATTCCCAGCGCTTCTGGAAGATCACCTATCAGCTCTGCCCGCGCACGGACGAGGCGGAAGCCTGGCTGAAGACCTACGGCAGCGCCCTGCACCGCATCGGGTGAGGAGGGCGCTGCGATCGGTGGGTGACAGGCGGGGGTTTTCCCCCTAGTTCGAGCCTGTCACCCGAACACTGCCGATCCTGTCCCATGCTCAAGCCCGATACCCTTGCCCTGACTGCCGTTCTGGCGCTGCTGACCGCCCTGGGGCCGCTTTCGACGGACATGTACCTGCCTTCGCTGCCGGCGATCGCGGCGGGCCTGCAGGCGACCACCGGGCAGGCGCAGATGACGCTCTCCGCGTTTCTGCTGGGGTTCGCGGCGGGCCAGTTCTTCTACGGGCCTGTGTCCGACCGGGTCGGCCGCAAGCCCGTGCTGCTCTTCGGGCTCGGGCTTTTTTCCCTGGCGAGCCTCATCTGCGCGCTCGCTCCCAATATCGAGGTCCTGATCGCGGCGCGTTTTCTCCAGGCGCTCGGCGCCTCCGGCCCCATCGTGCTCGGGCGGGCCATCGTTCGCGACTTCTATGAGGGACCCCGTGCGGGAAAAGAACTGTCGCGCATGGGCTCCATCATGGGGGTCGTGCCCGCGGTCGCGCCGGTGTTCGGAGGGCTGATCGCACAATTCTACGAATGGCGCGCGACCTTCGTCGTCATGCTGATCTGCGGGGTTGCCCTGGCCGCCATCGTTCTGTTGCGGTTGCCCGAGAGCATCCGCAGGAAATCCGATGCGCCGATCTCCTGCGCGGCGATTCTCAAAGGCTTCGGAACGCTGCTGCGGCACCCGGGCTATCGCATCTATGTGAGCTTTTCGATGCTCGCCTATGGGGGGCTCTTCGCGTTCATCTCCGGATCGTCCTTCGTGCTGCAGGGGGTGTATCGCCTGGACGAGCTGGCCTTCGCCTTCTCCTTCGCCTTCATGGTCGTGGGCTATATCGGCGGCACGTTCCTTGCGCAGCATCTCGTCGGAAAGCGCGGGCTCGACGGCACGATCCGGTGGGGCGTGACGAGCCTCGCGGCCGGCGGCGCGCTGATGTTCGTTCTCGTGGCGTCGGGTGTGCCGTCATCCTTCGCCGTAACCGGCCCGATGGCGATCTACGCGCTGGGCGTGGGCCTCACCATGCCGCAGGCCATGGCCTCGGCCCTGATGCCGTTTCCGGAGCGCGCGGGCGCGGCCTCGTCGCTCCTGGGCATCTGCCAGATGACCTTCGCGGCGATCCTCGGCATCGTGCTGGGTCAGAATCTCGGCGGCTCGGCCCTGCCGCTGCCCACAGCGATCGCGAGCACGGGTGTGCTGGCGCTGATCGTCTTCGCAGCGACAGGGGGAATCCGCGGGGCAGGCCGGAGCGAGAGGGCCTAGCGCATCGTGCGGCCCTTCGGGGCCGTGCCGTCGCTGCCGGCAGGCGCGTTGGCGCGAACGGTGCGGAAGACGCGCCACGGGCGCGCCCTCGACCCTGATGTCAGATGACGAAGAAGCTGGCATGCGTCAGGACCGGCTTCACGCCATCTTCATTGAGCGTGGCGAAGAGGACCGGCTTGATGTCTCTCTGGGGGCCGCCGCTGCCGTCGATGTCGTAGAAGAGCCGCCCCGTCGCCTGGTCGTAGATGATCCGGTCGTCCTGATCCCGCGCCGCGGTGCCGAGCACGAAGGCGCCGGCATCCAACTGGCCGAGTCCAAGGCCGCTGAAGATCTTATGCGACAGATAGATCCGGTCTCCCTCGGCGGTGCTGAAATCCAAGATCGCGTCGGCAGCCGTCTTCATCACGGCGGTGTCGAAGACGAAGACGTCCGCCCCCGAGCCGCCGGTGAGTTGATCGCGTCCCTCGCCGCCGCACAAGGTATCGTTTCCGGCCCCGCCATCGAGAGTGTCGCTTCCGACGCCGCCGCGGATCACGTTGTCCTCGGCGTTGCCGGTCACGTTCTCGCGGTGGACATCCTGAACCCGGATCGTCAGGGTCTGGCTGACTGTGGTGAAGCCGTCGCTGACCGCGACGACGATGCCGAACGAGCTCAGCTGCTCATAATC
The DNA here is from genome assembly GCA_031181145.1 of Microvirga sp. Lineage (GTDB taxonomy): Bacteria > Pseudomonadota > Alphaproteobacteria > Rhizobiales > Beijerinckiaceae > Microvirga. Next base: position 80,126 of record JAPSLB010000007.1, on the reverse strand, counting down.
GATGAGGCCTTTGACGCGCAGCTGGTTGCCGACCAGCTCGACCTTGCCGTCGGCATCGTCGAGCAGAGTGTAGGTCAACGCATCCCCATTGGCATCCGTCGCCGACAGCGACCCGATGACGTGGCCGATGTCGCTGTTCTCGGCGACGAGCGAGCCGGACAGCCTCACGTTCGCCGGCGCCTTGTTGACGTCCGCCACCGTGATCGCGATGTCGCTCGTCGCGGTTCCGCCGCGGCCGTCCGACACCACGACCGTATAGGTGAAGGTCGTGGCTTCGGAGACCTGGATGAGGCTCGGGTCCCGGACCCTGACGGCTCCGTTCACGATCTCGAAGCGGCCGTCGCCGCTGACGGTGCTGCCGTTGCCGAAGGTGAAGGTGAGAGCGTCTCCATTGGGATCGGTGGCCGAGAGCGTCCCCACCTGAGTTCCCGCAAGGACGTGATCCGTCGTCGATCCGCCTGAGAGGACGGGGGCTGTCGGATTCTCGTTCCCGTAATGCTCGGAATAGACGCGGCCGGCGAAGGTCGGGCCGACGGTCAGGCCTCCCGCATCCGTCACGGTGATGAAGAAGTTGGTGGCTTCGATGCTGCCGTTCGGCGCATCGGGACGATCGGTCGGGTTGAACCGCAGGGCCCGGACCGCCGCCTGAACCTGCTGGAGCGTCCCCGTTACGGTAAAGACGCCCGTCTCCGCATCATAGGTGCCGCCCTCGACAGGGACGAGGACGCCCTTGCTGGCCATATCCAGGGTAATCCGGACGGTCAGGAGGTCGTTCTCATTGGTGTCGCCGAGCGTAATCCCCGTGAAGGGCGCAATGAGGTTCGTGTTCTCGTCGTCGGCGATTCTGTGATCCCTGTAGACGATGGAGAGGGTGGGAGCACGGTTCGCCGCGACGGATTCCACCGAGATGTTGGAATTCGACGTTCCTCCGAGGCCCTGGCTGTCGATGACCCGGATCGTGAAGTTCGTATGCCAGACCGTTCCGACCGCATCGTGGGGCCTGTCGAGCGGGTTGAACTGCAGCGCCTGGATGGCGGCCGTGACCTGCGCCGCGGTGCCGGTGATCGTGTAGGTATGGGTTGCGGGATCGTAGCTGCCGCCGCTTAAGTTCTCGAACCAGCCGACCGTGTCCCCCCTGGTGCCCGTATCGATCTGGATGGACACGGTGACGCTCGGGCTGTCGTCCGTGATCGTCACGGACGAGAAGGGCGAAACGAGGCCCGTATCCTGGACCGTCAGGGTGACGGGTTCGGAAGCGCCGCCGATGACGGGCGCCTGGTTGCTGCCGTTCCCGATGCTGCCGTCGCCGACCAGGACGATGTTCTCGATGTTCGCGAGCTTGCTCCCGTCGAAGTTCCTCACCGAGATGTAGGCGGTGTCGTTGCCGCCGGCGAGGCCGTCGAGCTCGATCGGCAGGTCGTCGAGATCGTCGATGTAGTAGACATCGTCGCCCGCGCCGCCGATCATCGTGTCGTTGCCGGCGCCGCCGCGCAGGATATTGGCCGCGTCGTTTCCTATCAGGACGTTGTCGAGGGCATTGCCGGTGAGGTTGACGGCGCTCGGACCGACGGCGGTCGCGTTCTCGATCCAGGCGTCAAGCGTGTAATGGACCCGCGTCTCGACCGTGTCGATCCCGCCGTCCTCTTCCTCGATGATCACGTCGTTGACGGAATCGCGCCGGTACAGGTCGTTCCCGGCGCCGCCGATCATCCTGTCGGTATTGCCGGAATAGCTGCCGTCCAGGGTGTCGTTGCCGGCGCCGCCGATCAGGGTGTTCGTGCCGAAGCCGCCGACCAGAAGATCGTCTCCCGATCCTCCGTCCAGCAGGTCGCTGCCGAAATCGCCGTAGAGCCTGTCGTTGCCGTCGCCGCCGCTGAGCGACACGGGATTGATCCCGGCCTGGATGATGTCGTCGAAGGACGTTCCGATCAGGGTCCTGATCTGGCTGATCTGCTGGGTCCAGAGCGTGGCGCCCCCGAAGGAGAGGTCGACGCGTCCGGTGCTGCCCAAGGTGGCGACGATCCTGCCCCTCGTATAGGTCTCGTAGCTGAGGACGGTGCTTGCGCTTCCCCAGATCGTGTCGTTGCCTGCCGATCCGTAGACCGTATCGGCTCCCGACGTCGCCCAGACGGTGTCCCGTCCGCCTCCGGTGTAAATGATGTCGTTCCCCTGACCGCCGTCGACCGCAAGGTCCGAGTCTCCGGCCCGGATCGTGTCGTTGCCGCTGCTGCCGATGACACGGAAGACGGAAAGAAGGGTGTCCTCCCCTTGGCCGGTTGCCGTTCCGTTTCCGAAGGAGCCGAAGGTGACATGGACCGGGGAGCTGCCCCAGAACGCCACGGTTCCGCCGGAGAGAACGTCGTTGCCCGCCCCGCCGACGAGCGTGTGGTGGGCTCCGCCGCCGGTGATCGTGTCATCCCCCGCGCCGCCGTCGAAGATCCCTGCCGTCGAGGAGCCGGCAGCGGAGATGTAGTCGTTATGGACGGAGCCATACACCATCTCGATGCTGACATAGGTATCGAGATGGCCCCATGTGTCGGTTCCGGTCATGGACTGGTAGGTCGTGGAACCGAGGGTGAACGCCGTGCTGCCGAGGTTCACGACGATGCCCAGGCTTCCTGTCTCGGAGTGGTAATCGACCGTGTCGAAGCCCTCGCCTCCGTCCAGGAGGTCGTTGCCGGCACCGCCGACGAGCCGGTCGCTGTCACCCTCGCCGCGGAGCTGATCGTCTCCCAGCCCGCCCCACAGGATGTCGTCGCCCCAGCCGCCGTAGATCGTCTGGGGCGAGGTGCTCGCCGCGTTCCCCAGGACGTTGTCGTCCTCGTCTCCGCGGATGACGGATTGGATCCCCATGCCTGCGATCGTCACCGGCTCGTCTTCGTCGGCCACGGAGAGGACGTCGCTCTCAGCCGCTCCGAGGTCCAGTTGAGCGTCGATCAGAATGTCCTCGAGATCAGACCTATCCATGAAAGCCCCCTGTTCGGCTATGTTCCCGGAAGGTGCATCCGGGCCGGATAGATCAGATCTAAACAATTGGGCGGGAGCCACTACTCCTTGAAAAGAGAGTTTCTAGAAGGACTTGGCAGCCTACGCCCTTGGATGGATTTAATATCGTTTCTTTTCAGTGGGTTAGGGATCCCGCCGCACATTTTTGCTTTTCCGCAAAGTCGAATTGCGGAAAAGCCTGGGATGGGATCCTAGAGTCCGAACAGCTTCTCGAAGAAGTTCTTTTCGCGCGCGACGCGGCGCTGAGGCTGCGGTTGAGCCCAGGCCGTGTCGCCGGCGCCTGCGTTGGCATAGCGCGGATCGGCGCCTGAGCCGGCCACGGGCACGTCGTCCCGGAAGCGCTCGAGGCCCGGCAGGGGTACGGGTTGCTTGTCCTTCAGGGCGATCTGCATGAAATCGTGCCAGACCTCCCTCGGCAGGTTGCCGCCGCTGACCCGCTTGGTGAGCGCACCGTCGTCGTTGCCGAGCCAGACGCCGGCCACGAGATTGCCCGTGAAGCCGATGAACCACGCATCCTTGTAATCGTTGGTCGTGCCGGTCTTTCCGGCCATCGGCCAGCCGGGGATCTGCGCTGCCCTGGCCGTGCCGATCACGAAGGTGTGGTGCATCATCTCGTTCATCAGCGCGACCGCGGACGGATCCATGACGCGGCCGAGGCCGCCGGCGGAGGCCGGGCGCTTGTAGATGATCTTGCCGTCGAGGGTCTTCACCTCGCTGATCACGTAGGGCGTCACCCCGGTGCCGCCATTCGCGAAGGCCGCATAGGCGCTCACGAGCTCAAGCGGCGTCACCTCAGAGGTGCCGAGCGCGAGGGAGCCGTTCGCCTGGAGCGGCGACGTGATGCCGAGCCGCTGCGCCGTCTGCGCCACATTCTTCGGCCCGACCTCCATGTTGAGCTTGACGGCGATGGTGTTCAGGGACAGCGCCAGGGCGTCGCGCAGGGTGACCGGCCCGCGATACTTGCGGTCGTAGTTCTTGGGATTCCAGCCGCCGTAGCTGACGGGGGCGTCCTCCATGACCATGTCCGGCGTATAGCCCCGCTCGATGGCGGTCAGAAACACGAAGGGCTTGAAGGCCGAGCCCGGCTGACGGCGGGCGGCGGTGGCCCGGTTGAACTGGCTCGCCTCGTAATTGCGGCCGCCGACCAGGGCCTGAACGCCGCCGTCGGGCCTCATGGCCACGACAGCGCCCTGGCTGACGTTGAATTTCTGGCCTTTGGCGTTGAGCTCGTCCACCAGCACCCGCTCGGCGGCGGCCTGCAGCTTGGGATCGATGGTGGTGAAGACCGCGATATCCGTGTCGATGGTGCCGACGAAATCGTCGAGAACGTCCATCACGTAATCGGCTGCGTAATTGGCGGAGCCCGCCCCGTTCGGGCGTACGGGCTCGGCGGGCTGACCCAGAGCGGTCTTGGTCATGTCCGGCGTGATGAAGCCGAGTTCGTTCATCGCCGCGATCACGAGCTGCGCTCGGGCCTTCGCCCCTTCCGGGTTGCGATTGGGCGCAAGGCGCGAGGGCGATTGAACGAGGCCCGCGAGCACGGCGGCTTCCGAGAGCGATACGTGACGTGCGGACTTTCCATAATAGCGCTGGGCGGCGGCCTCGACGCCATAGGCGCCCGCGCCGAAATAGACGCGGTTGAGATAGAGTTCGAGGATCTGGTCCTTCGAATAGTTGCGCTCAAGCCAGAGAGCGAGGATCGCCTCCTGGATCTTGCGCGAGGCGGTGCGCTCCTGGGTGAGGAAGAGATTCTTGGCAAGCTGCTGCGTCAGCGTGGAGCCGCCCTGCAGGCCGCCGGAATGGGCAAGATTGCGGTAGGCCGCGCGGGCAATGCCCATCGGATCTATGCCGAAATGGTCATAGAAGCGGCGGTCCTCGATGGCCACGAAGGCCTTCGGCAGATAGGGCGGCAGCTCCTTCAAGGTGACGGTGCGCCCGCCCGTCTCGCCGCGATTCGTGATCAGCGAGCCGTCGCTGGCCATGATGGCGATGTTCGGCGGACGCTTCGGAACGGTGAGCTGGTCGATGGGCGGCAATTGAGACGCGTAATAGGCCACGATGCCGCCGACGGCGATGATGCCCCAGAGGCCGAGGACGACACCCGCATAGACCAGCTTGCCCAGGAAGGAGCGTCCCTTGCGCTTGGTTTTTCTGGGGCGGGAACCACGGCGCAGCGGCCTTTCGTCGTCGCGCCTCGAGCTACGCCGTCTTGCCATGGATGGTCCCCCTGCCCGGTCTTCGGGCGAGAGGTGAAAGTCCAGCTCCCCCGCTTCGGCGGCTGGCGCATCGAAAACCGGCTCCCGCCGGTCACGTCCGTTCGCCACGTTTCTCTCAACCCCGCATTCAATCTCCGCCGGTTCGATTCCGGCCTTGATGCTCTGGAGCACCCTAATTGTGGCGGTTTAAGGGGCGGTTAACCCCCTGAGAACTGTGGAACTGCCGAGTCTGCACAGCGTTCGCTGCCCTATGAGTGCTTATGTCGTCGTCCTGGCAAGCTTTGGGGTCGTCGTCCTGCTGACGGCCTGGCTTCCCATGGTCCTGAAAGAGCTGCCTCTGTCCCTGCCGATCTTCTGTGTAGGCCTGGGAGCGCTCATCTTCGCCATTCCGGGGCTGCCGGGCGTCCTTCCTCATCCCATGGAGGAGCTGGCTCTCGTCGAGCACGTGAGCGAACTGGTCGTGATCATCTCGCTCATGGGAGCGGGGCTCAAGATCGACCGGCCCTTCGGGTGGGGACGGTGGAGGCTCACCTGGCGGCTGCTCGGAATCTCCATGCCGCTTACGATTCTGGGCCTTGCCTGGTTCGGCTACAGCCTCCTGGGCCTGAGCGTGGCCTCCGCGGTCCTGCTGGCGGGCGCCCTGGCCCCGACCGATCCGGTGCTCGCGAGCGACGTGCAGGTCGGGCCGCCCGGAGGCGGGCGGGAGGACGAGGTGCGCTTCACGCTCACGTCCGAAGCCGGGCTCAACGACGGCTTGGCCTTTCCGTTCATCCTGCTCGCCCTCTCCCTCGTGCAAGGGATCAGTATCGAGAGCTTGACGGGGTGGCTCGCCTATGCGGTGCTGTGGAAGATCGGGGTGGGCATCGCCATGGGCTATGGGGTCGGCCGCCTTCTCGGCTGGCTCACCTTCCATCTGCCGAACCGGGCCAAGCTCTCGCGGACGGGCTCGGGCTTCGTGGCGCTCGGCATCACGTGCCTGGCCTACGGCGCAACCGAGATGGTGAAGGGCTACGGCTTTCTCGCCGTCTTCGTCGCCGCTCTGGCCCTGCGCGCCACGAACCGGGAGGATTCCTATCACGAGAAGCTGCACGATTTCGCCGAGGAGCTCGAGCGCCTCCTCATGATGGCGCTGCTCGTGCTCTTCGGCGGCGCGATGACGGCCGGTCAGCTGTTCCGAGCCCTGAGCTGGGACGTGGCGGCCTTCGGCCTGCTGGCGCTGTTCGTGGTCCGGCCGCTTGCCGGCTGGGTCGGGCTGATCGGCACCAACCCCCCACTAGGCGAGAAACTGGCGATCAGCTTCTTCGGGATTCGTGGGCTCGGCTCGATCTATTACCTCGCTTACGGCCTGAACCATCGGGAGTTCGACCATGCGGACGTGCTCTGGAGCACGGTGGGCTTCATCATCCTCGTGTCCATCGTGCTCCACGGCATCACGGTGACGCCGGTGATGCGCCGCCTCGATCACCGGCGAAACTCGGCGGCGGGTGCTTGAAGATCATTCCGCCGCGAGCGGCAGTTCGCCCGTTTCGGGGTCGGCCCCCGCCAGATCGTGAATGCGCCGCAGGTCGTCGAGGAAAGCCGCGTAGGCCTCGCGCTTCGTCGCCTCGTCAGGCAGGCGAAGCAGATAGCTGGGGTGCACGGTGATGTAGCCGCGATAAGGCCCGAACTGCGCCCGCCCGCGCGAGCGGGAGATGGGCGTCGACTTGCCGGTGAGCGCCAGAAGAGCCGTTCCGCCGAGCGCCACCACGAGCCTGGGACGCACCAGTTCCAGCTCCTTCATCAGCCAGGGCCGGTAATGTTTCACTTCGCCTGCGGTAGGCTTCGCATGAATGCGGCGATGGCCCCGCTGCTCGAATTTGAAGTGCTTCACCGCATTGGTGAGATAGGCTTGTCGGCGGTCGATCCCGGCTTCCCTCAGGGCCCTGTCGAAGAGCTTGCCGGCCGGTCCCACGAAGGGGCGGCCCTGCAGATCCTCCTGGTCGCCCGGCTGCTCGCCCACGAATACGATATCCGCATGTTCGGGCCCTTCGCCGAACACGGCCTGCGTGGCGCCCGGCACCAGCGGCCCCGCTTTGGCGATGACGGCGTTGAGCTCTTGAAGAGTCCTGGGTTCCTGATCCCACATGGCTTCAAGAGCGCGCTCGGGCGTGCGTTTGGCGGGCATGGTCGCCTCCTGTTCGATCATGGCCTCAACGCGTTGGGAGGCGGTTTGGATCAGGCCCGGAATGGAGGCGGCTTCCGGCAGGTTGCGCCAGTACTTCTTCGGCATCTCGGCGCGCATGGCGGTGGGGTTCACCCGCGCAGGGTTGAACACGCTCTCGTAGTAGCCGCGCCAGCCCTCCTCGACACTGTCCTCGTCCGGCGCGTCCCCGCGCCGCGCAGCCGGGCCGAAGCTCAGCTCGCGCCGGTCCCAGCGCATGGAGCCGATGGGGGTCAGGATCGTCCAGTCCAGCGACCGGAAGCGGTCGATGAAGAACGGGGCCGAGGCCTCCAGGATGAAGTGCTCAGGCTCGTACCAGGCGGCGAAGCGCTCGAGATGCTCGCCCTTCATGCGGCGGAAGCGCACGAAGGCGTACATCTTGTGAAGATCGCGCCGCACGCCGCGGGCCATCGTGTCGACACGGTGCACGAGCGGATCGCTCGCGATCTCCAGAAGATCGCGCTCGCCGTTCAGCACGCGCCAGACGAGCTGGTAGAGCAGGGCATAGCGCTCGGGGCTGCTGTGGCACACACCGAGCTCGATCAGGCGCGCCACGCTTCGCGGCAGCGGGACCGGCGGCGCATCCCTCAAACGGTCATCGCCGAAGAGGCCTGGAGCGTCCTCGAGCGACCAGGCGGTATGCTGCGGCGCGAGTTCCTCGGCCATCAGCCAGCGCACGGCCCGGCGGAAGCCGTCGAGATCCGCGCCGTTCTTGAGAATGATGCGGTGCAGACTCATGCGAAGAGGCTCAGTTGCCGGGGCTTCCCGATCAGGCGTTCGCGCAGATCCTGCCGGTCGAGCTTCGCCTTGGGGTGATGATCGGCTGCGATCAGGAAGGGCTTGGCGCGCCTGAGGCCGGAGGTCAGGCGCGCCACGTCCTCCAGTCGCAGGGTGGTGTGCTTGCGCGCCGCCACGATCCTGTCCACGGCGCGGGCGCCGAGACCCGGAACGCGCAGCAGCATCTCGCGTTCGGCGCGGTTCACGTCCACGGGAAAGAGGTGCCGGTTCTTGAGGGCCCAGGCGAGTTTGGGATCGACTTCGAGGTCGAGCATGCCCTTGTGGCTGCTCGCGGCGATCTCCTCTGCCTGAAAGCCGTAATACCGCATCAGCCAGTCGGCCTGGTAAAGCCTGCTTTCGCGCATGAGCGGCGGCGGCTTCAGCGGCAGGACGGCGCTCGAATCCGGGATCGGGCTGAAGGCGGAATAGTACACGCGCTTCATGTCGTAATGGCCGTAGAGCTTGGCGGAGGTGCGCAGAACCTCCGCATCCGTCGTGTCGTCAGCACCCACGATGACTTGAGTCGTCTGCCCGGCCGGGGAGAAATGGCGGCCCTCCTGGCGCGCCTCCTCGATGCGCTCGAACATCTGCGCCATGGCGCCCTCGATGGACGCGCCGTCCTTCTCCGGCGCCAGCCGCTCCAGGCTCTTCTCCGTCGGCAGCTCGAGGTTGATGGACAGGCGGTCCGCCCAGAGGCCCGCCTCCTCGATCAGCCAGGGGCTCGCCTCCGGAATCGTCTTCAGGTGGATATAGCCGCGAAATCCGTAATCCCGCCGCAGCCTCTTGGCCACCAGCAGCATCTGCTCCATCGTGTAATCGGGCGAGCGGATGATCCCTGAGGACAGAAACAGGCCCTCGATATAATTGCGCTTGTAGAACTCGATGGTGAGCGTCACCACCTCGTCGACGGAAAACTTCGCGCGCTTCACGTTCGACGAGCGCCGGTTGACGCAATAGGCGCAGTCGAACAGGCAGTAATTGGTCAGGAGAACCTTGAGCAGGGACACGCAACGCCCGTCCGGCGTGTAGGCATGGCAGATCCCGGCCCCCGTGGTGGAGCCCAGGCCGTCGACATCGGCCTTGCGGCCCGGCGTGCCGGAGGAGGAGCAGGAGGCGTCGTATTTCGCCGCATCGGCCAGGATCCGCAGCTTGCGGCTGAGCTTCTCGTCCATGGAATCAAAGGCCCTCCGCTGAACTGTTCTTGATTTGTTCTAGCATGGAAAACGTCGACAGGCGAGTTCGGAGGCCGGGGCGGGTGGTCGCATCTGTCGGGGGATTGCCCAGGACCTGATGAAAAGGGTGCGAGCCCTCCTCTATTGTCGAAAAGGAAAGGGGCCTCGAGGGCCCCTTCCCATATCCGCCGTCAACGGGATTAGCGGCTCATCCTGAATTCCGGCATGCCCTGCAGCTGCTCCTTGGTCATGTTGACCAGCGCGTGGTCGGGTGACGTGCGGTTCGCCGCAGCATCGGCGCCGGTATTGGCGGTAGTGCCGCTGCCGGGATTGTTGGCCACGGAGCCGGTGGTGTTCGGCGAGGTGCCGGCGGCGGTGCCGGCCGCTCCGGTCGTGCCGGTCGTGCCGGTCGCTCCGGTCGTGCCGGTGGCGTTGTTCGCGGCGGACGCGTTATTGCGCGGCTCGTTCACGAACTGGACCTGCTCGAACGGAATGGCCACGTCGCGTTGGCCGATGCCGAGGAAGCCGCCGACGCCGATCACGACGGCCTGGATCTTGCCGCTCTGGTCGACCAGCATTTCGCTGATGTCGCCGATCTTCTCGTTGTTGTTGTTGTAGACGTCCAGGCCTTCGAGCTGAGTGGCGCGCCATTGGCCGGGCTGAATCTGAGTCATGGAGCCCGCGCCGCCCATGTTCGAGCCGCCGGCGGCGGAAGAGCCGGTGTTGTTGTCCATCGTCGGGGCGGCGCCGGTCGACGGGCTGGTGGTCGAGCCGGTGCCGGGAGAAGTCTGGGCCAGCGCCGGAGCGGCCATCAGGGCCGAACCGAGAAGAGCCACCGCAAGATGTTTCGCAACCATGTATTCCTCCTAAGCGTGTGAATACGGCGTGAAGCGCCGCTTGATGTCTCAACGGGCCAGGTGGGAATTGGTTCTGTAATCAATCTTCACATCGTCGAGGGCACGTTCGACGAAGAATGGCCGGAACGGGCCCGGCCATCGAAATCGCGATTGATCTCAAGCGATTGCACTCAAGCCAGCGTGAAATCCATCGTGATTTCAGCGTTGAGCACTTTCGAGACGGGGCAGTTCTTCTCGGCCGTGCGGGCAAGCTCCTCGAACTTGGCGCGGTCGATGCCGGGAACATTGGCATTGAGCGTAAGAGCCGATTTCGTGATCACGAAACCGCCACCCTGCTGTTCGACCGAGACCACGGCTTCAGTGGAAAGTTCCGTCGGCGTGAAGCCCGCTCCCTGCAGCTGGAAGGCCAGGGCCATCGTGAAGCAGCCCGCATGCGCCGCGGCGATCAGCTCCTCGGGGTTCGTGCCCTTTTCGTTCTCGAAGCGGGTCTTGAAGGAATAGGGGGTGGACGACAGAACGCCGGAATCGGAGGTCAGCTGTCCGGATCCATCCTTGCCCGTGCCCTGCCAGACGGCTCTTGCCTTACGGTTCATCGTGATCTCCTTTGAGGGTTGACGGTGGTGATTTAGGACAGGGCCTGTCGGGCTCCAGTCCGGCCTTGCGCAAAACGGCTTGCCGAGGTGCCGTCTCGAACCTGGCCCGTCCGATCCCGGTTCGTCGTGAAACTGCGTTTGCTGCGGTTTTGCGGAGAGCGCTTTGGCAGCTATCTGGCAAGCCTCTCGAACCGAACCGGACTGAGGGAGGCGGGCGTCGAGTGACGCAGGACGGGATTGTAGAAGCCGTCAATGGCTTCGCATCGGCGTGCCCGCTCGGGAAATCGCATGAGCCACAGCGCGCAAGGGCCCTCGCTGCGGGGCGAAATGCGTCGTGGCGGAGGGGCCTTCCCGTTGCGCGGAGGCGGAGATCGTCGCACATTCGCCCGATGCCGATGTCCTCCCCTTTCGCCGCCGCCGCTCCGACCCTCGAGACCGAGCGCCTCGTCCTGCGCACGCACAGCATCGCCGATTTCACCGAGAGCCTGGCTCTCTGGAGCGATCCGGAGGTGACGCGCTTCATCGGCGGACGGCCGTTCACGCAGGAAGAAATCTGGAGCCGCCTCATCCGCTATGTGGGACATTGGGCCTTGCTGGGCTTCGGCTATTGGGCGGTCGAAGAGAAGGCGAGCGGCCGGTTTCTGGGCGAGGTCGGCTTCGCCGATTTCAGGCGGGTCATCGAGCCGTCCTTCGACGGCATGCCGGAAATCGGCTGGGTGATCGCGCCCCACGCGCATGGCAGGGGCTATGCCACGGAGGCCGTGCGCGCGGCCATCTCCTGGGGCGACGAGCATTTCGGGGCCGCGCGGACCGTCTGCATCATCGCTCCCGAGAACCGGCCCTCGATCCGTGTGGCGGAGAAATGCGGCTATCGGGAGTTCCTGCGCACGACCTACAAGGACAGCCCGACGATCGTGTTCGTGCGTGGGAGCCCCAGGGGTTAAGTCCCCGGATCGTCCCTCTCTCCGTCGATGACGCCGCGGGCCACATCGAAGCGAAAGCCCGCACGGGCGAGGGCCGCGAGATCCTTGTCGCGATAGGGGGCGCGCTCGCCGGGACGATAGGGCCCGAGCTTGCGGCGGCGGGCGAGCGCGTGGGCAGCCTTTTCCTCGTCCTCTTCCTCGCCGCCTTCGAGGGCCGCCGCGACGGTGGCGCGATCCACGCCCTTGGCCGAGAGCTTCGCTTGGATCGCTCGCGCCGATCCGCCGCGGCGGCGCAGGGTCGCCACGCGGGCCTCCGCGTAGCGCGTGTCGTCGATGAGGCCGGTGCGCAGGCTCTTATCCACCACCTCGTCGATCATCTCCCGAAACTCCGCCGGGTCCTCGCCGCGCAGGCGGCAACGCTTGTCGACCTTTCGCCTCAGGACCCGCCGCAGGTTCTCGGCGGAGGAGGCATAGCGCTCGAGATAGGCGAGCGCGGCCCGCTGCAGATAGGCGGGCGTGACCTTGCGCGGCGGTTTGCGGGGAGATGTCCCGGCGGGCGTCCCGTCTCCCGTCATGGGCGATCCGCCTCGGGCGGAAGAGAGGTCTCGCCCGGTTTCTCCACCTGTCCCCGGCGCTGCAGCTGCAGCGCCACGAACCAGCAGAGGGATGCCCAGGCGGCGCCGACGGACCAGCCGGCCAGCACGTCGCTCGGCCAGTGCACGCCGAGATAGACGCGGCTCGCCCCCACGAGCAAGGTCACCAGGATGGCGAGAACCATGATAAAGGCCCCGATGCGACGGCTCTTCTCCACGCGGGCGAGGAGCGCGCCGAGGGTCAGGTAGGTGATCGCCGAGAGCATGGCGTGGCCGCTGGGGAAGCTCGCCGTGTAGACCCGGGTGGCATGGGGCACGAGGTCGGGCCTGGGCCGCTCGAAGCCGAGCTTCAGGCCCGTCGACAGCAGCGTGCCTCCGACGATGGAGACCAGCACGAGAAGGGCCGCTCCCCGCTTTCCGGCCATCAGCAGATACGCGACCGCCGCCGCGGTGAGCAGGGTCAGGATTGCGTAGCCGCCCAGGCCGGTGAAGTCGCGGGCGCCTTCCTCCAGCCAGCCGGGCCCGAGGGGATTGGCGAGATCCTGAGGATCCCGCAGGGCCAGCAGGATGGCGCTGTCGAAGGCATGGGTCTCGCCTTCGAGCACTCCGTCGGCCAGCTCGATGAAAGCCCAGGCGAAAAACCCGCAGGCCGCAACGGATACGAGCGGCCCGATCTCGTTCAGCCGGAAGCGAAGCCATAGGCTCCTGAGGGAGGACAGGTAGGTGTTCATGAATGCTGGAGATAGGGGCAGGCGGCGATCCGGCGAGGGCATGTCAAAGCTCCAGCCCTCTGCGCCAGTCTCCGGGCGCGTCGATGCGCCTAAGCCCGAGCCACTCGGCCATGAGGCGAAGTTCGGCGCCGAGCGCGGGCGCGATCTCCTCCGGCGCAACGGCGGGTTCGGGATGGATCGAGTGCGCGATGAGAGTCTCTCGGGCGCGATCCGCCTTCAGGTCTACCCTGGCGACGATCTTTTCCCCGAGCAGGAAGGGCAGGCAGTAATAGCCGAATTCGCGCTTCTCGGCGGGCGTGTAGATCTCGATCCGGTAGCGGAAATCGAACAGGCGCTCCGTGCGCGTGCGCTCCCAGACGATGGGATCGAAGGGCGAGACGAGGGCGCGCGCCTCGATGCGGCGCGGGACCCTTGCCTGCGGATCGAGATAGACCGGCCCGCTCCAGCCTTCGACGGTGACCGGAATGAGGTCGCCGGCCTCCACGAGCTCGGGAATGCGCAGCTTGGTATCCTGCGCCTCCAGGCGGAAATAGTCGCGCAGGCAGCGCTCGGACGCGATGCCGAGCGCCCGGATGGAGCGCCTCAGCAGCTCGCGCTGCGCCTCGTCCTCGGCAGGCGTCGGTGCGTTCAGCACGTCGGACGGCAGCACCCGTTCCGGCAGATCGTAGATGCGCTCGAAGCCGCGCCGCGTGGCGGTCGTCACCTCGCCGGCCCAGAACAGCCACTCGAGGGCGCGCTTTCCGTCGCTCCAGCCCCACCAGGAGCCCTGGCCCTTGCCGCCGATGGAGAGGTCGCCGGCACCCATCGGCCCGCGTGTCGCGATTTCCCGCCGCACCTCCTCGATGAAGGCACGCTTCTCCCGGCCGAACCGCGCGAGCCCGCCGTAGATGCCCTCGCCCCCGGCGGCACGGGCCATGCGCCAGCGGAGCAGGGGCTGGAGATCGAGCGCGATCAGCGAGGCCTCGTGGCCCCAATATTCGAACGTTTCCCGCTTCTTCGGGTGATAGGCGAGTTTTTCGAGAACCGCCCGGTCATAGGGGCCGAGCCGAGAGAAGAGCGGCATGTAATGGGCGCGCACCAGCACGTTCACGGAATCGATCTGCAGGAGATGCGAGCGCTGCAGCAGGCGCTTCACGTGACGGGCATTCGCGCCGTCGGGCCGCGCTTCGTGAAAGCCTTGGGCCGCGAGGGCGATGCGGCGGGCCTGGGCGAGGGAGATCTTGGTGCGGGCAGTCATGGGATCCGGGCGAAACAGGCATCCAGCTAGCGTGACCGCGAGGCTTCCGGCAAGGGCCTTGTGCGCGGCGCGATGGCCAGGACCGTCGGCATGAAGCCGATGAGCTTGAGGGCGGCAACGGCCATATGCCCCGTCTCCCACCGGTTCCGGATCGCCGCGAAGTCCTCGGGAATGGGGCCGGGCTGCCACGTGGCGAGCACGGCATTGGCTGGCGAAACCCAGCCGAACCACACGGCGAGGCTCAGCGCCGCCAGGGAGAGGCTCGGAAGGCTCCGGATCCGAAGCATCGTGCCGATCCTTTCACGAAACCCTCCCGGAAACACGCGATCAGGTGAACTGTTCTCCCGGCGTGAACCGCTCTCCCGGGGGGCCTTGTTGCCGCGGGCACCCGGATCCGGCGCATGGCCATTCCCGGCGCATATCTGCCTTGCAACAGGATTTGAGACAAACCTGCGCCGATCTCCTAGAGGGACCAGCACAACCGCGAAGGACACCGATGGATCAGCCAGCCCCCCAGGCCGCGAGAGGCCACGCGACTCCTGCCCTGAGCCACGCTGAGATCCGCACCATCATCGTCGGCATCATGCTCGCGATGCTGCTGGCGGCCCTCGACCAGACCATCATCGCCACGGCGCTTCCCACCATCGGTCGCGAACTCGGCGATCTGGAGCATCTGCCCTGGGTCGTGACGGTGTACCTGCTCACCTCCACGGCGGTCACGCCGCTCTACGGCAAGTTCAGCGACAGCCACGGCCGGCGTGGCACCATGCTGATCGGCATCGTGATCTTCATCGTCGGCTCCATCGCCTGCGCGGTTGCGCCCAACATGCTCGTGCTCATCCTGGCGCGAGGCGTCCAGGGGCTCGGCGGCGGCGGCCTCATCGCCCTCGCGCAGACCATCGTGGCCGATATCGTGGCTCCCAAGGAGCGGGGAAAGTACCAGGTCTATTTCGCCGGCGTCTTCATGACGTCGAGCCTCGCGGGCCCGGTGCTCGGCGGCTTCTTCGCGGAGCATCTGCACTGGTCGGTGATCTTCTGGATCAACCTGCCGCTCGGCCTCCTGGCCTTCCTCCTGGTCTTCCACAGCCTGAAGAAACTGCCCCGCCACGACCGGCCGCACAGGCTGGATCTCCTCGGCGCCATGCTTCTGGTCAGCGCAACGGTCTCGCTGCTGCTCGCCCTGAGCTGGGGCGGCCTGCGCCATCCATGGCTTTCCCTGCCGATCTTCGGCCTGATCGCGGGCTCGCTGGCCCTGTGGGGCCTGTTCGCGATCCGCATGCGCCTCGCGCCGGAGCCGCTGATCCCGCCGGGCGTGCTGCACAATCCGGTCGTGCGCATGGGCGTGCTCTCCGCCTGTTTCGGCATGGGCACCTATATCGGCCTCACCATCTACCTGCCGGTCTATTTCGAGGCCGTGCGCGGGCTCTCGGCCTCGCTCTCGGGTCTGGCGCTCATTCCGCTCATGGTCGGGACCGTCTGCGGCGCCACGATCTCCGGACGCAGCATGGCGAAGGTGAAGCACTACAAGCGCCTGCCCGTGGGCGGCCTCTTCGTCGCCATGGTGGCGACCGGCCTGCTGGCCGCCCTCGCGCGCGATCTGCCCATCTCGGCGGTCGAGGTTCTGCTCGCCGTCATCAGCATCGGGCTCGGCACGCTGCTCCCCGTCTCGACGGTGGCCATTCAGAACGCCGTGATGCCCCATGAACTCGGCACCGCGACGGCGACGGCCAATTTCTTCCGGTCGCTGGGCGGCGCGCTCATCGTCGCCGTCTTCGGCGCCATCGTGCTCAGCGGCTCGGGGCTCTCGGGTGCGGCGAGCTTCGAGAGCCTGGGCGACGTGGCGGCCAGGAGCGGCATCAACATCGCCGATGTCTTCGCCTATGTGTTCGCCGCCGCCGTTGCGGGCTTCGGGCTGGCGCTGGCCTTCCTGCTCGCCATGGAGGAGCGGCCCCTGCGCGGCGGCGCCGTGAGGGCGGCGGAAGCGGCGATCGCCGATTGATCAGCGGCTGCGCCGCGACCGCAGGAACAGGATCACGATGGCGAAGATGATGATCAGGCCCGAGATCATCATGCCGAAGACCCCGAAGGCTCCTTCGGCCCGCTCCGCCCCCGGCGGCTGCGGGTCGGCCTCGGTCGCGCTTCCGCCCGGCTGCCCCTGGGCTTGAACCTGGGCGATGGGGGGCTGGACAAGGCGGGCCTCTTGGGCGATTCGCGGGGTGGGAACCGGCATGGCTTTTCCTGGAACGGCTTTCCCTGGTAATCGCCTCTCCCGCCCCGCGGTTTCCTCGCCTCTGCGGCGTCATGCCTGGGGATAGCGGGGTTCACCTGTGGAGGATTTCCGGTCCTCCGGCACTTTCGCGAGCTTTGCCGTGTTAGGAGCAGGGCCGTTTTGAAACCTTGTGAGGGAGGCTGATGAAGGTTGGCATCGACATGGGAGCGGTCTCTTCGGGAGCGGCGTCTTCCGCCCCCGGAGGACAGAGGGCTCTGCTCGATCTGGAAGAGCTTCTGGCGACGCGTCTGCTCGTCCAGGGCAATTCCGGCTCCGGCAAGTCGCACCTCCTGCGCCGCCTTCTCGAGCAGAGCGCGTCCCTCGTGCAGCAGGCCGTGATCGACCCGGAGGGCGATTTCGTGACGCTGGCCGACAAGTTCGGCCATGTGGTGGTGGATGCCTCCCGCAGCGAGGGCGACATCCAGCGCATCGCCGCCCGCGTGCGCCAGCACCGGGTCTCGGTGGTCCTGAGCCTGGAGGGCCTCGACGCCGAGGCTCAGATGCGCTGCGCGGCGGCCTTCCTCGGCGGCTTGTTCGACGCGGATCGCGACTTCTGGTACCCCATGCTCGTGGTGGTGGACGAGGCGCAGCTCTTCGCCCCCGCCGCCGCGGGCGAGGTCTCGGACGAGGCCAGGAAGGTCTCGCTGGGCGCCATGACCAACCTCATGTGCCGTGGCCGAAAGCGCGGGCTTGCGGGCATCATCGCCACCCAGCGCCTCGCGAAGCTCGCCAAGAACGTGGCGGCGGAAGCCTCCAACTTCCTCATGGGCCGCACCTTCCTGGACATCGACATGGCCCGCGCAGCCGACCTCCTGGGCATGGAGCGCCGCCAGGCCGAGATGTTCCGCGACCTCGAGCGCGGCCATTTCGTCGCTTTGGGCCCTGCGCTCTCGCGCCGCCCGCTGCCGATCCGCATCGGCGAGGTGGAAACCGCCGCCCGCTCCGGCTCGTTCAAGCTCATGCCGTTGCCCGAGCAGCAGAGGGAGGACGCGCGCGATCTCATCTTCAAGGCCGGTGAGGACGAGGTGGTCGCCCGCCCGGTCATGCCGCGCCGTGCGCCGCCTCCGCCTCCCGCCCCCTCCACCAACGATCTTCTGGCCCAGCTCGCCCGCACCCGCGCGGCGGCCGCGCCGGAGCCGCAGGTCGAGGAGCTCACCGCGGAATCGAAGGCGGAGCGCGAGGCCGCGCTCGATGCGATCCTGCGCGAGATCCTGGACGATCCCGAAGCGGCCTTCCGCTCGGTCGCCGTGCTCTATCAGGACTTCCTCGTGCGCTGCCGCATCCGCCGCATCTCCGGCGAGCCCTTGACCCTCAACACCTTCCGCCGCCGCCTCGCGGTGGCGCGCGCGGGCGTCGACACCGCGACTGCCGGGGGCACCGAATGGGACCGCGCGGTGGCCTTCGCGAACGCCCTGGAAGAGGACATCCAGGGCGTCTATCTGCTGCTGGCCCGCGCCGCCATGGAAGGCTCGCCCTGTCCTCCGGACGGCGAGATCGCCCGCGCCTGCGGCAGCCGCTCCCCCGGTCGCGCCCGACGCCTCATCGCCTATATGGAAACCCGCAACATCGTCGTGACCCGCAACGACCCGCGGGGCCTGCGCATCATCGCGCTCCCGGATCTCGGATGGGAGACCGGACCGGGCGATCCGAACGCCTTCGAGGAGCCGGTGCCGTCTTCGGACACGCGGGATCTGTTTGCTGCGGGGTAGTCTGCTGCATCGTTGCCCGGAGGACGAGGTCGCATCGCCACTTCCGTGCCGGCGATCTCGGGTCTAAAAGACCGCGAAACCGACAATCAGGGAGCACCCATGCAAAACGATCCTCTCGGCCTCGATGAAATCGTCCGTCGCGTGAATGCGAAGGCCGCCGATTACTGCGCCCTGAGCGACCGCATCTGGGCCATGCCCGAGCTGGCGTTCGAGGAGCACAAGGCTGTCGCCGAGCAGATCGCCGTGCTGGAGCGCGAGGGCTTTCGCATCGCGAGGAACGTGGGCGGCATGGCCACGGCCTTCGTGGCGGAATACGGCAAGGGCGGCCCCGTCGTCGGAATCCTGGGCGAGTTCGATGCGTTGCCGGATCTCGCTCAGGTCTCGGGCGTGACGGAGCACAAGCCGACCACGAAGGGTGCGCCCGGCCATGGCTGCGGGCACAACCTCCTGGGGGCCGCTTCGGCCCTCGCCGCCGTGGCGCTGAAAGATGCGCTCGAAGCGGAAGGGATCGCGGGCACCGTGCGCTATTACGGCTGCCCTGCGGAGGAGAGCGGCTCGGGCAAGACGTTCATGGCGCGAGCCGGGCTGTTCGACGATCTCGACGCCGCCTTCTGCTGGCATCCGAGCGTGGTCAACGAGGTGCAGACCACCTCCTCGCTCGCCTGCATCCAGGCCTACTTCCGCTTCACGGGCCGCGCCTCCCACGCGGCGGCCTCTCCGCATGTTGGCCGCAGCGCCCTCGACGCCGTGGAGCTGATGAACGTGGGCGTGAACTACATGCGCGAACACATGCCCTCCGACGCGCGCGTGCATTACGCCATCACCAACACGGGCGGCGATGCGCCGAACGTGGTCCAGGCCTATGCGGAATCCCTCTATCTCGTGCGTTCGCCGCATCTGCCCGACGCGGAGCGCCTGTTCGAGCGCGTGAAGAAGATCGCAGAAGGGGCGGCCCTGATGACGGAAACGTCATTTACGGTGCAGATCACCGATGCGACGTCGAACGTCCTGCCCAACAAGGTGCTGCAGGAGGTCATGTACGAGAACATGAAGCGGCTCGGCGGCCCGGGCTTCGACGAGACGGATTATGCCTTCGCCGGAGAGCTGCAGAAGACGGCGCTGACGAAGGAGGAGATTCTGGCGAGCGTTGCGCCGCACGACCGCTCGCTGGCGAACCAGGTGCTGCACGACGGGCTGCTCCCCATGCCGGTGCGGGAGGAGGTCTCCATGGGCACCACCGATGTGGGCGACGTGAGCTGGATCGTGCCGACGGTGCAATGCCACACGGCGTGCTTCGCCATCGGAACCCCGTTCCACACCTGGCAGCTCGTCGCGCAAGGAAACCTGCCCGCTGCCCACAAGGGCATGGTGCTCGCAGCAAAAGCCATGGCCACCACGGCGGCCGATTGCCTGCGCAACCCGGACATCGTCGTCCGCGCGAAGGCGGAGCTGAAGGAGCGCACCGGCGGCCGTTCCTATGTCTGCCCCATCCCGCCGGAGGTGACCCCGGACGACCTGCGCGCGAAGGCCGCGTAAACCCATCCTCCTCGTCATCACCGGCCCTGTGCCGGTGATCCCGACGGCTTGCGGCGCGGCACTCGTGAGAATCGAGATGGCCGGGACAGGCCCGGCCATGACGAGGGGGCCAGACCTGCGACCCGTCGACCTTGCGCCCAGGCAAAGCTCCCTTGGCGCTTGAACGGGTCGCGGAGTGCCGGTTCAGGCCCTATCTTCCGGTCGACATCCATGGAGCATTCCCATGAAGCTGACCGGCATCCATCATCTCACCGCCGTCACCGCCGACGCGTCCGGCAACCATGCCTTCTACACGCAGGCCCTCGGCATGCGGCTCGTGAAGAAGACCGTGAACCAGGACGACGTGAGCGCCTACCACCTCTTCTATGCGGACGGCAGGGCCACGCCGGGCACGGACATCACATTCTTCGACTGGCCCGTGGCGCGGGAGCGGCGGGGCACCCACAGCATCACCCGCACGGGCCTCCGCGTGAACGGCGAGAAGGCGCTGCAATGGTGGAAGGACCGCCTCACCTCTCTCGCGATCACGCATCAGCCGATCACCGAGCGCGACGGGCGGCTCGTCCTGGATTTCGAGGATTTCGAAGGGCAGCGCCTCAGCCTCGTCGATGACGGCGGGCAGGGAGAGGCGCACCCTTGGGAGCGCAGCCCCGTGCCGGCGGAGCACCAGATCCGCGGCCTCGGCCCCATCACCATCAGCGTGCCCCGGTTCGAGCGCACGGCCCGGGTGCTGACGGACGCCATGGATATGCGCGCAGCCCGCGAGTACCGCATCGGCGATACGCCCGTCCACGTGTTCGAGATGGGTGACGGGGGGCCTGCCGCGGAGCTGCACGTGGCCGTGGAGCCGAACTTGAGCATGGCCCAGCCCGGTGCGGGCGGCGTGCATCACGTGGCGTTCCGCACGCCCGACGAGCAGACCTATCAGGAGTGCTGGGAGCGCCTCCAGAGCCTGCGCGCGCCGTCGAGCGGCCCCGTCGACCGCTATTACTTCCGGAGCCTCTACTTCCGCGAGCCCAACGGCATCCTGTTCGAGATCGCGACCGACGGTCCGGGCTTCGCCACGGACGAGCCCATGGACAAGCTCGGCGAGAGCCTTGCCCTACCGCCCTTCCTGGAGCCGCGACGGACTGAGATCGAGGCAGGTCTGAAGCCGTTGAGGGCGTAGCCTCTCAGGATCATCGCTCCCAAAGCGGGCCGCCTCATTGAACGAGGCGGCCCGGCAGGGAGTTGTTAAGCGTAGAGAGTTTAGATCGGAGCTACGAGAAGCCGAGAAGACATATAAGAAAATGACTATTATATAATAACGTATTAAAAAGTTTGCTTGCCCTATTTCCTGAAAAATAAAATTTACCGGATCCTGTATATAAGTGTAATTACTGATCGATACTGCGGGCAGGCGATGTCTATCTTCAAAACAAAAATCCTTTTTCTCAGTGCACTCCTCGCGCTTTCGACGTGGGTTGGAATGGCAGTTGCGGAAGCGAGAACGCTTCCGACACCCAAAGGCAAGCTGGTTCTCACCGTCTCGGGCAAGATCTCGGTGACCAACAAGGGCGATACGGCCGAGTTCGACCGCGCCATGTTGGAAGACATAGGCATGGAATCCTTCACGACCTCGACCCCCTGGTATTCGGGCCCAACGAAATTCGAGGGGATCCCGATGGCCAAGCTTTTGGATCGGCTTGGGGCATCGGGCGAGCATCTGATGGTCGTGGCGCTGAACGACTACAGCAGCGACATCCCGGTTGCAGACGTCAGAAAATACAAGGTCCTGCTCGCGCTCAAAGTGAACGACGAGTACATCTCGGTGCGCGACAAGGGTCCTCTCTTCATCATTTATCCTTTCGACACGGATCCCGACCTGCAGCACCAGACCTATTACGGCCGGTCGGTCTGGCAGGTGTCCAAGATCGTCGTGAAGTAAAACAACATCGAGCGCCTCGGAGAATATCGCTTGTCGCTGCGCACGCTCAAATTGGTGCTTGCCGTCGTCATCGTCGGCTTCATCGTGTCCGCAGCCTATATCTCGGTGCTTATCGTCGAGCGTCAGAATGTTCTCAAGCACGTCGCGCGCTACAATACCCCCTGGCACGCAGCACAGGCCGTGCACGAGTTCACGCGTCTCGAGCAGCGCCTGAGCGCATTCGCAGCTCAGGATCCGACGGTCGACAAGGAGGAGGTCGGCCTGCGCTACGACATCATCGTGAGCCGGACGAATCTTCTGTTCGCGGGCGATTTCCGCGAATTTCTCTATTCGACTCCCGAATGGGTGGGCGTAGCCCAGGATCTCGACAAGGCGCTGAAGGATATCCAGCCGTACATCGATCGCCTGGAGCAGCCCGGTTCCGCCATGGCGGCGCTCAAGGTGCTGGAGCCGCTGGAGATCAAGCTTGCAGGGCTCGCGGCCGCCGCCAACCATTACGGTGGGCAGCGTGCCGAGCAGGATCAGCACGAACTGATCCGGCTGCACTGGATGTTCTCGAGCCTGGCGGCCGGTCTGATCGTGTTCGGCTTGTTCCTGCTGGCGCTGTTGGGATGGCACAACAGACTTCTGGAGCGGGCGCATGGCGAGCTGCGGCTTTACGCGGACAACTTCGAAAGCATTTCCGCAAAGCTGGAGAGGACCAACAAGGCCCTCAGTGGCGCCTATGACGAGCTCCGGCTCCGCAACGAGGCGCTGCAGATGCAGGAGCACGAGCTCAGAACGCAGAACGAACGCTTCGATGCCGCGCTCAACAACATGTCTCATGGCCTGTGCATGGTGGACGATTCCGAGCGCATCATCGTCTTCAATGCCCGCTTTGCGGAACTCTTCGGCATCGACAGGACAGTTCAATCCGGCGTGACGATCAGCCATCTGATCGACCAGGCGGCGATGCAGAACTGCAGGGGAGCGGAACCTCTGCGGAAGATCCTGGCGGAGCAGCAGGAACTTATGCTGAAACGGCAGCAATTCGCCTTCATCCATGAGGAGCCCGACGGGCAGACCTTTGCCATCTCGCACCAGCCCATGTCGAATGGCGGCTGGGTGGCAACTTACGAGGACATCACGGAGCGCAGGCAGGCCGAGTCGCAGATTGCCTACATGGCCCATCACGATGCGCTCACCGACCTCGCTAACCGGGTGCTCTTCCGACAGCAATTGGAGCATGCGCTCGAAGAGACCGGGCGCGAGCGGCTGAAGATGGCGGTCTTCTGCCTCGACCTCGACCGCTTCAAAGATGTGAACGACTCCCTCGGCCACGAGACGGGCGATGCTCTTCTCAAGCTCGTGGCCGATCGCTTGCGCAGCTCCATCCGGCCGCAGGATGTGGTTGCGCGCCTTGGCGGCGACGAGTTCGCCATCCTGCAGCTCGCCATAGACGATCAGCAGGACTGCGCAGCCCTCGCCATGCGCATCGTCGAAGCCGTGAGCATGCCCTACGACCTCGAGGGGCAGGAAATCGTAATCGGCACCAGCATCGGCATCGCGGTTGCCTCCGAAGGGAATTTGTCGCCCGATCAGCTCCTCAAGCAGGCCGACCTTGCACTCTACCGCGCCAAGGCCGACGGGCGCGCGACCTACCGCTTCTTCGAGCCGGAGATGGACGCGGAGCTGCAGGCCCGTCGCTCCCTGGAGATCGATTTGCGCAAGGCTCTCGCGAACCGCGAGTTCGAGCTGCATTTCCAGCCGCAGGTCGATGTGCGTGCCAACGAAATCGGAGGCTATGAGGCGCTGCTGCGCTGGCGGCATCCCGAGCGCGGCATGATCTCGCCCGGCGATTTCATTCCGGTTGCCGAAGATATAGGCCTGATCTCCTCTCTGGGCGATTGGGTGCTGGAGCAGGCCTGCGTCACCGCCACCGCGTGGCCGAAGGGAATCAAGGTCGCGGTCAATCTCTCGCCTGTGCAGTTCCGGAACAAGACGCTCGTGCAGAGCGTGAGCCGCGCCCTGGCGCGCTCCGGTCTGGCCCCGGACCGCCTGGAGTTGGAAATCACCGAATCCGTTCTGCTGCAGGACAACGATCTGACCGTCGCGACGCTGCACCAGCTGCGCCGCATGGGTGTGCGCATCGCCATGGACGATTTCGGCACGGGTTATTCCTCGCTCAGCTATCTGCGCAGCTTTCCCTTCGACAAGATCAAGATCGACCAGAGCTTCGTGCGCGAGCTTTCCTCGCGTGCGGATTGCCTGGCCATCGTGCGCTCGATCGCAGGACTGGGCGCGAGCCTTGGCATGTCGACCGTCGCCGAAGGCGTCGAGACGGAGGATCAGTTCCTCCAGATCACGGCGGCCGGATGCACCGAGGTGCAGGGGTATTACTTCGGTCGGCCCAAGCCTGCCTCCGAACTCGTTCACACGCTCGCGGCGGAGCGGCGAAAAGTGGAAGTCGCCTGACGCGAGCGGTCAATCTCACCATCAGCTGGAGCATGATCGATGAAAACCTACTGCGAATTCACGTTCGAAGCCGCCCATTCGGTGCATCCCTACTCGGGACTCCACGGGCACACCTTCATTGCGCGGCTGACCTTCGGCGGCCCGGTCGACGAGGTCTATGGGTGGCCCGTCAATCTCTACGATGTCGAGAACTACATCACGGAGCTGAAGGGGAACCACGGAACGGGTCTCGATCATGCGAATCTCGACCTCAAGCAGGACGAGATCGGTCTCGCATCGCTCGAGAACATCACCACCTATATCTGGCGCAAGGTGAAGGAGCGCTTCCCGAATCTCGAGGAAGTCGAGCTCAAGCGCGGCATGGCCGGTTCATCGGAAGGCTGCATCTATCGCGGCGAGACGCCGCAATCCGCCGAGCTGGCAGCTTGAAATTCTCACAAGAAAGGCGGCGCGTGGAGTTTTTCAGGATTTCAGGCGCCGTGCTTCTGTCTCACCGCCCGATGGCGAAGGAATAGGAGGCGGTGAAACCGAGGCCGACCTGATTTTCGGAGCCGAAGGTTCGAACGATCGGGCTGTCCGCCGCGTCGCCCACCAGGCGCTTGTAGGACACGAAAGCCGTCGTCGTCCATTGCTCCGACCAGACGTAGGATGCGCTCGCGGTCGCCCCGACCGAGGTGATGCCTCCGGAGGGGCGGTAGGCCTCCACCTGTCCGTTCAGGGCGGCTTCCGCAGGTGTCACGCCAAAATAGGTGCGTGTGAATTCGCTGTCGCCGAGCGACAGGCGCGGTCCCGCCGAAAGGGTGAAGGCGCCGAAGGTCTGCACCGCGTCGAGACCGAGATCGGCCACGAATCCATCGTGCCCGTTGATGCCGTGGCGGATTTCCGCGCGAGCGCGCAGGAAGTCCACGGGCCAATATTCCACGAACAGGCCGGGTTCGACCGCCCACTTGATCTTGTTCAGGCCGAGAAGCCGCCTGTCGTCGTCCAGGGAGCGCCCACCCACGAAACGGCCCACCGCGCCGAAGCGAAGGGTCGAATCATCCAGGAACGAGAAGCTCAGTCCGTCGTCGGGGGCGCTGAAACGCTCCACCGTTCCCGCACGGCGCAGGCTGAAGGACGGATAGCCGATGAAGCTCAGATCGTCCGCGCCCGGATAGGTGGGCTGCGCGCGCAGATTGCCCTTGAGGGTCACGATCCAGCCGGATGGGCTTTCAGGCAGGATCGTGAAGACGGGATCGGCCGCCCGGGCCGAAATCGACGCCGCGCCGGAAAGAAACAGGGTCGCAAGAGCCAGAGATTTCGGAAGGCGCATGGTTCGTCACCGTGTGAGCGTGCTCGGGGGCACCCGTCCTGACGGCAAATGCCGGGGAGGTCAAGCCGCAGAGCACTCCGCACCTGATTTGGATCAAGGCAGGGTGAACGAATGGATAGCGAGAATGGGGGCGGTCCCAAGGAGGATGACCGTGAACTGGAATCGCAAGCCTCTCCATGACGGCGTGGTTCTCGGCAGCGACGGTCGCAAGGCGCTGTTTCTGAAAACCAGGGATACGATGTCTGCCCGAACCTTCGGGTCGAGCGCGTGCTTCTGGCACCGGACAATCCGCCGACGCACGAACAGGGACCTGACGAAGCAGCCGGTTTTCGGGATCGAGCGACATGTGACCACTCGCGCCTGAGGCGCTGAGCCGGACTGTCGTTTGATGGTCTCGGCGCAGAACTTTTCGGCGCTCCCGAGGGTTGAGAGGTGAGATGATGAGGAGAAGGCTTTCTTGACCCTAGCCGCCAACAATCGTCAGCAGCCCGACGAGTTCTACCCCAAGCCGCCCCCGACGGAGCCGGTTCCGGCCATGCCGGCGCCGCCCGAGACGCCCGAGCCGCCGGAGGCGCCGAGCATTCCGTCCTCGATCCCTGAGCTGCCGCCCGAACCGGACAAGCCGGTCATCCACCCGACGCCGCAGCCGGAAGTGCCTTAGACAAGAAGGCTCGCGGCGAAGCGTGCGCAGACGAGAATGAGAAAGATGCCGAGGGCGATCTCCAGCCTGCGCTTGGGGAGCCTGTGCGCCAGACGCGCTCCGACCGGGGCCATCCAGGAACTGGTGGGGATGAAGAGCAGGAGGCCCAGGAGCGACACATAGCCCAGCGCGAGGGGCGGCTGGAAGGCGATGACCTCCGGGTAATCCGCCATGTACGGCCAGCCGGCATAGACATAGCCGAGCGCACCGGGAATCGAAATCAGGATGCCGAGCCCAGACGAGGTCGCCACCGCCTGATGAATGGGCCTGTTGTAGAAGGTCATGAACAGGTTCGAGAGCAGGCCGCCGCCGATGCCCATGAGGGCCGAGAGAATACCGATGAGCCCGCCATAGGCCACCATGGAGGGTTTGCCCGGCATGTCGAGGCCGAGCCGCCAGGCGTCCTTGCCGAAGAGCAGGCGGATGGCCGAGAAGCCCGCCACGATCACGAAGACCGCCTTGAACAGGTCGGCCGGGGCGAAGCGCGCGATCACGCTTCCGGCCACCACCCCCAGCACCACCGGAACGGCCCACACCTTCAGGATCGACATGTCGACCATGCCCTTGGCACGGTGCGCATTGAAGGAGCGGATCGAGGTCGGGATGATGATGGCCAGCGACGTGCCCACGCAGAGCGGCATGCGCACCGCGTCGGGCACCTCCAGGATCCGGAACAGCTCGTAGAGGATCGGCACCGCCACGGTCCCGCCGCCGACGCCGAACACGCCCGCCAGCAGACCCGTGATCGCTCCCGCCGCGAGAAGCGCAACCACAAGCCAGATCAGGTCGAAAACAGGGATGCCGAACATGAGAAAACCACCGGAGAACAGGCAGGGGAAGGACGTCGCGAGGCCTGTGACGTGTTCTTGCTAAAGCAAGGCCGCCGCCATGGGAATTCGCCTAAAGAGAGAGGCTTCCCGATCTCCGTGCCGCCTCCTGGATCTCACGCGCCCTCCGGTCGATCCACTCGCTCTCGAGAATTCCGGCCGGAGCGGCCCGGGTGGGCAGGGCCTCCACGAAGGCCATGAAGCGTTCGTGAGCGACGCCGTGCAGGCGGCGCAGCTCGGTCAAGGGCTCCGGGTGATCGTCGACGCGCAGGTCGAGCACCGGATAGGGCTCGCCGCGCCAGATCTTCAATGCGGCGGATTGCCGGCCACGCTTGTCGCCGCCTTCCGCCTGGCCCGCATCGAGTGCGGCCAGCAGCCGTTCCGGGAAGGAAAGATCCTTTCGGCGGCCGAAAGCATCCAGGGTGGCTTCGATCACGGTGGAGCCCACCAGCATGTTGCCGGCCACGGAGACCCCCTCATCCATGGCATGGCCGCACCAGCCGGTGCACTCGCGCCCCGTATGCGCTGCGGTTTGCCCGTCGCGGTCGATCACATGCAGCTGGCGCCGCTCGCGTCCCGGATCGGCGGCTGTCAGGATCCCTACGATCTCGGGGGCGCTACGCCCCTCCGCAAGGAGCTCAAGGCCGTCCGTGCCGTAGAGCGGGTTGGTGAAGGCTTGGGTCGACAAGGCACCGAGGCGCCCGCTCCCATGGGGGCAGAGGGCTCCCACGGCAAGGAATTTCGTGGCAATGGCAACGCCGAAAGCACCGGATTCCGGGTCTTTGGCGATGATGGACCAGGTCATCGCATCGCTCCTTGAACATTGCCTGCGGAAGGCATGCGAGCTCTCACGCCTTTCCGTTAGCCCAGTTGCGGATCTCCGAAAAGTTCTCGTCGAGACAGAGCGATCCGGGCGTGATCCGATGGATCGGGCGCTCCACGACGGGCGTCAGGATCCTCAGCAGACCGCCGGATTCTTCTCCCACGAGGATCCCGAGCCCCACATCATTGCCCTGCGCATCGGTCAGCCCGAGCAGGAGACCCGGGGTCAGGGACCCGGTCTGAAAGCCCGGGACAAGACGGCTGTCGAGGATCACCATGGAAGCATGCCGGAAATGGCGCCGGAAAGCCTCGCGCCGGAGGCCCCGCCGTTCCCCGTCGGTCTTGCGCCTGGCGTGGGGAGAAGAGGGGAGATGCAGGACAGGGACGTCAGGGCACTCGCCCGCCAGCATCTCGATTTCGGGTGCGGTTCCGAGGACGATCAGCAGGTCGGGCTTGACGACATCGAGCTTGGCGGCCTTCAACTTCCGCCCGGAGCCCGACAACAGCCCGCTAGTATTGACGATCCTGATCTCCGCCTCGGCCCGTGCGGCAAGCCGGCCGACGCCATCGAGAAGCGGCCGCCAACCGACGACGGGATCGGTCGTGCCGACGAAGGCGAGAGACAGGCCATCCGCATCGCACATGGTGACGCAGGCCGGAGGGCCGAGGATCTTCTGGCCGAGATCCGTGTCGATCAAGGCCGCCTTCAGCCCGGCCCGAGCCGCTGCTGCGAAAAGGAAACCGGCCAGCGTGCTCTTCCCGCTGTCCGCCGGACCGATCACGCCTACGGTTCGACGCATGTCGCGTTCGATCCGACGCGCAGCCTCGTTCCATTCCGGCGGCACATGCGGGTTCGGCCGCGGCTCCATGAGACCGGACTAGCCGAGAAAGCGGCCGACCGCGCGCCCGACCATCTCGGGCGGAACGACATGGCCCCCGTCGAATTCCCTGTATTCCACGTCATAGCCCGCCTTTTCCAGCGCAGGCGCGATGCGGCGGCTGCAGGGGCCGATGGGCAGAACCTCGTCGCGCACCCCGTGGGAGATGAAGATCTTCGGCGTATCTTCCGTCCGTGTCGGCGCCATGAAGCCGGGCGAGAAGGCCAGGATATGGTCGAAGAGTTCGCCGTTGATGACTCCGAGGGAGAGTGCATAGGAGGCACCGTCCGAGAAGCCTGAGGCTGCGATCCG
The DNA here is from genome assembly GCA_031181145.1 of Microvirga sp. GTDB lineage: Bacteria > Pseudomonadota > Alphaproteobacteria > Rhizobiales > Beijerinckiaceae > Microvirga. Next base: position 51,075 of record JAPSLB010000007.1, on the reverse strand, counting down.
CGCGGGATCGACCGGATGCATCCGGAAGACTTTCCGAAGGGCTTCGTCGATGAAGGCCACGTCCGGCCCGTAGCCGCCCCTGATCACATCCCATGTAGGACCGCGCGATTCCGGCACGAGAACGATGATGCCCCGCGCTTCGGCGGCAGGGGCGAGCAGATCCAGCATCTGCGACGCGATACCGCCCGCACCGTGAAAGCCTACGATCAGGGGCGCGGGCTTGGTTGAATCGAGCCCTGGCGGAACGAACACGATTCCATCCCGCTCCCGGCCAAGTTCGAGCGCATGATGGCCCGGTGGCGTGTTCTTCGGTGCTGCGATCGTCTCAGGTCGGGCACTGAGACGACCGGATGCGTGGGCTGAGGAAATGGTTGCCATGCATCGCGATCCTCTTCAGTGCGCGCCAACGCCGCGCCGGGCGGGATGTTCCCGCAGCTGTCTTCTCAGGAACAACGCTGCCGGCCGCGCGTTGAGGGCCTCTCGTCGATGGATGCCTCTCGATGTCTCTCATGGATTATACCGGCTACGCGGCCGCGCTGTGCACGACCTCGGCCTACGTGCCCCAGGTGATCAGGGTCTGGCGTACGCGCTCGACCAAGGACATCTCGCTCAAGATGTTTCTGGTTCTCATAACAGGGCTCTCCCTCTGGCTCACCTATGGCGTCTGGAGGGGGGAGGTCCCGCTGATAGTGGCCAACGCGGTGACGCTCGCATTGGCGGGCACCATCCTTTATTTCAAGCTCAAGCACGGGTGAGGCATGATCAAAGCGGTCATCTTCGACGTGGACGGAACTCTCGTCGACACGGTCGATCTTCACGCCTCGGCGTGGGTCGAATCCCTGAGGCATTTCGGCTTCGAGGTCGCGTTCAACGACATGCGTGCGCAGATCGGCAAGGGAGGCGACCAGATCCTGAACGGGCTGCTTCCTCCCGATGTGCTCGAACGGCGCAGGGAAGAGATCGAGGCGTTCCGGGCGGATCTCTTCAAGCGTGAGTACTTGCCGAAGGCCCGCGCATTTCCGGGCGTGCGCAGGTTGTTCGAACATATTCGCATCGCAGGCCAGCGCGCGGTTCTCGCCTCGTCCGGCAAGGAGGACGAGGTGGACGGCTACAGGAAGCTCGCGGATATCGCCGATCTCGTCGAGGCGGCCACGTCGTCCGACGACGCGGAGCGTTCGAAACCCTTTCCCGACATCTTCCAGGCCGCCCTCGACAAACTGTCGCCGCTCTCCGCTCATGAGGCGATGGTGGTCGGCGACACGCCCTATGATGCGGAGGCCGCGCGCAATGCGGGCCTCAGGATGGTGGGCGTGCTCAGCGGCGGCTTCTCCGAGGAAGCGCTGCGGGAGGCAGGCTGCATCGCGATCTATCGCGACCCGGAGGATCTGCTGAGAAACTACGACAGCTCGCCCCTCGCGGCGTCTTAGGATCTCCGCCGGCGGCCCGGCGAAGATCGTGCGGTCACGAAGCGATGCTTCCCACCCGCAGGTTGTTCTGCACGTGCCGCACGCCCGAGGCGAGTTCCGCAAGGTCCTCGGCGCGGCGCTTGAGGCCGCGGCTCGCCACCGTTCCGGAGAGCGTCACCTCGCCGTCCTTCACCGTCACCTCCACGTTCGAGGCATCGATGAGGCGGTCTTCCGTCAGGCGTTCGCATACGTCCTCATGGATGCGCTCGTCGGAGCGCTTGTAGCCCTTCGGGCCGCGCCCGCGATGGGGACCGGACATGTCCCGACCCGTGTCCTTCCCCATGCCGCGGACAGCGCGCAGATCGGGGTCGTCCGGGTCGCGGTCGCCGAGCGCGCCGAGCCCGGAGCGGTGACGGGCATAGTCGGGCGCGAATCCTTCATCGTCGCGAGGACCGCCGTGGCCGTCGTCGATCACGCCTCCCGAGAACGGGTCGGCATCGCCGCCGTAGCCGCCCGGATATTCCCGGCCCTCGCCCCGAAAGCCGACGGCGCCCTTCGGCGCGTCGCCGTAGCCGTTGTCGTCATTGGTGGGGTTCCGATCCCTGCGGCGGGTGTCTACCATGGCTTGAGCTCCTGTTCTGTGCCAAGAGCAACAACCCGATCTCCCCCAGGTTCCGTCCCATGAAGGCTGCGCAACGCATCAAGCTGTTCGAGACGATCTATGCGCGCGATGGCGGGCGCTGCGTCTATTGCGGCGTGGAAACGCACCGCCTGGCCAAGGGGCTGAGCCGCTCGCCGAATCTGGCGACGCTCGATCACGTGGTGCCCCGCTCCGAGGGCGGACCGCTGAAGCTTGCCAATCTCGTGCTCGCCTGCCAAGCCTGCAACAACCGGCGCGGAGTCATGGATGCGGAGGAATTCCGCGCTCTCAAGAAAGGCGAGCCGTCACCCTGACCGTGGAACGCTTGCTCCCGGCCGAACGTTCGGCACGCGGAAAGCGTTTCCGGAGAAGGAGTGAGCCATGAATCTCGAAGACAAGGTTCGCGAGGCGATCGTCGCCGAGTTGCGACGGCAGGCGGAGGCGGGAAGCCAGGGCTTGAAGGTCGACGCGAGAGAGGCCGAGATGATGACGATCGAGGGGCGCGTGAACCTCGACGAACTGGCGATGGCGGTCGTCGGATCGCTCGCCGGCGGACCTTAGATCATCGGACCCGAAAGTAGGATCCGCTTTCTGGGATCAATCTGACCTTCCCTCACATAGGCAGCGCGTCGCCCGCTGCGGAAAACCGGGTCCACTTTTCCGCACGATGCGCTAGGCGCTCGCACGAGCGCCCGCCGCGGCTGTGGCGGCAGCCATATGCGGATCGAGTCTGATCACGTTGAGCCGTTTTGCCTCGCGACGTGCATCGGCAAGCTGTGCGAGGGCGTGCTCCATGTCGCGCATTCCGGCCGCCCAGCGGTCCCGAAGCGAAGCGGGTGAGTAGTCGAAGGCCTTTCCCGCACGCTCGTCGCTGCCCGACTGATAGGCAAGATGCAGGAGCGTGACGGACGATCCGTTCGGTTCGATCTGCTCGCGAAGGCCGTATTCCCGCTGCAGGGCCTGGATGCTGCGCCGGGAGGAACTCGCGAAAACCAGGTCGTTGGCCCGCTCGGCGCTCGCGTCGAGCGAGACCGGGCGCGAGGCTTTCAGGCTGAAGAGCTCGACGGCGATGCAGAGCGTGTCTTCCTCGGGTGGGGTTTCAAGGGCGACATCCACCGGCATGTTGTTGGTGAACCCCGGATCGCACAGAAGGCGCCCGCCGATCTCGACGGGAGGAAAGACAGGCATGATGGCGGAGGTGGCCAGGAGATGTTCGGGCCCAATTTCCTCACGTGCCGTGTCGAAGACGGTTTCCTCGCCTGTTTCGACATCGACGCAGATGGCGGTGAAGCGAATATCACCCCGGTTCAACCTTGCGAAATCGATCAGCCGCTCCAGGGTTTCCCGCAGCGGCCTGTGATCGTAGAGCGCCACATCGCTCGGCATCCATGGCAGCATGGAGAGCAGGCCCGGGAAACGGTGTCCGAAGAGGCCGGGGCGTCCGAGCAGGAGGGCGAGCGCGGTGTGGGCCTCATTGTAGGCGTGCCGGATCGATGAATCGCGGTTGGGCGCAAAACCGGAATGAATTTTGGCCTGCTCCCAGAATTCTCTGAGGCGAGGCACCCGTTCCTCCGGCGCATTGCCGGCGATGATCGCCCCCGTGATCGCCCCGATGGAGGCGCCGACGATCCACCGCGGCCCGACATTCCGCTGCTGCAGATGCTCGTAGGCGCCGGCGAGATAGGAGCCGAGAGCATTGCCGCCGCCGAGAACCAGCACGATCGGCCGGTTCTTTTCCGGAGGGGACGAGAGGGACATTGTCACCGCCTTGGTGGGAGATGGCGGGGAACGCGTGCCTTCTTCCCTTGGTTCCGATCGCCATCAGGCAGGATGGGACGCTTTCGGCGGTAGCGGGAACAGGCGCAGGAAACGGTCGGCCAGCGTCCTGTCGCCTTCCACTTTGAGCGCGCCTGCGCTCTCCAGTGCGTCCAGAGGCCGGCCGCCATAGATGGCGCCCGCCATGATGGGTGGCGTCCCGGTGAAGATCAGGTCCGCGTCATCCACCGGCCCGCGCGCGATCTCGATCCTGCCATCGGCCAAGTGCGCGAGGAAGGTTTCGGTGTCGCTCAGGCGAAAGCCGATTCGCGCCTCGAGGCCTTCGGCCCGCTTCGCATCCAGCATCGTCCGAAGCGACAGGAGGAAGGAGGCGGCGCTGAAGGGAAGGGTAGGGTCGTGCAGGGGCGAGCGGGCGGCCCAGCGGCCGAGCGCCTGAAAGATCGGCTCGCTCTCGTAGCCCCATTCCGTCAGCTCGTAGACCTGGACGGAAGCGGGCTGCGGCAGCTTGCGGCGGGTGAGGATGCCAACGGCCTCCAGGCCTTCGAGGCGCTGGGTGAGGACGTTGGCGCTGATGCCGGGCAGGCTCTCACGCAGGTCGCTGAAGCGCTTGGGGCCCAGCATGAGCTCGCGCATGACCAGCAGCGCCCACCGCTCGCCGACGAGATCGAGCGCATGGGCGGCCGCGCAGGCGTCCTCGTAATGGCGGCGGGACCGGGTTTCGGCGTTTTTAGTTATTTTTTCTGACTTCATAGTTGCTATTTATAACTTTGTCTGGAATCAATGTCAAAACCAGACAGGGAGGAAGTCATGTCGAAGCTCGTTTTCATCAATCTGCCGGTCGCCGATCTCGAGCGGGCCGATGCGTTCTACGAGGCTATCGGAGCCGTGAAGAACCCGCAGTTCAGCGATCACACCGCCACCTGCATGGTCATCTCCGAGACCATCCACGCGATGCTTTTGACCCACGACAAGTTCCGCCAGTTCACGCCCAAGACGATCGCCGACGCGCGCGAGACGACCGAGGTTCTGATCTGCCTGTCGGCCGGAAGCCGCGAGGAGGTCGACGCCACGGTGGCGAAGGCCGCCGCCGCGGGCGGACGGGCCGATCCCGGACCGCAGCAGGATTACGGCTTCATGTACGGCCGCAGCTTCGAGGACCCGGACGGCCACATCTGGGAAGTGATGTGGATGGACGTGGAGGCGGCGAAGGCCGCCATGGCCGATTCGGATGCCATGGCGAACGCCTGAGGCCGTGAGGCCTGCGAGAAACCCGAGGAGAGAAGACGATGCGCGTGATGGTTCTGGTGAAGGCCACGAAGGACAGCGAAGCGGGCCTCATGCCCTCGGCCGAGCTCTTCGAAGCCATGGGCAAGTACAACGAGGAGCTGGTCAATGCCGGCATCATGCGGGCGGGCGACGGCTTGAAGCCGTCCTCCCAGGGCAAGCGCGTGGCCTTCGACGGCCCGCGCCGCACCGTGATCGACGGTCCGTTCGCCGAGACCAACGAGCTGGTCGCCGGTTTCTGGCTCTGGGAGGTCAAGGACATGGCCGAGGCGGTCGAATGGGTGAAGCGCTGCCCCAACCCGATGCCGGGCCCCAGCGAAATCGAGATCCGCCCGATGTTCGAGGCGGCCGATTTCGGCGAGGCCCTGACGCCGGAACTCGCCGCGCAGGAAGAGCGGATCCGCGAACGATTGTCCGGCCGCTGACGAGCATCGCCCCAAGAAATCAGGAAGGAAAACGCCATGAGCTATGTCGATGGATTCGTCATTCCCGTTCCCGCCGGCAACCGGGAGGCCTACCGCAAGGTCGCCGCGCAGGCCGCGCCGATCTTCAAGGAGCATGGAGCGCTGCGCGTCGTCGAATGCTGGGGCGACGACATCCCGGACGGAGAGGTCACCGACTTCAAGAAAGCGGTGAAGGCGGAAGCGGCGGAGAACGTGGTCTTCTCCTGGATCGTCTGGCCCTCGAAGGAGGTGCGCGACGAAGGCAACAGGAAGGTCATGGCGGATCCGCGGCTGGCCGGAGCCGAGATGCCCTTCGACGGCAAGCGCATGTTCTGGGGCGGCTTCCGGATTCTTCTCGATACGGAGGAAGAGTGATGTCGACGATCGCACCCTGCCTCTGGTTCGACGGCAAGGCGGAAGAGGCCGCGAACTTCTATGTGTCTCTCCTGCCCGACTCCCGCATCGACGCCGTTCTGCCCTACACGGTGGAGACGCCCGGCGGGAAGCCGGGAGACGTGATGCTGGTGGAATTCACCCTCGCGGGCCTGCGCTACATGGCGCTGAACGGCGGGCCGTATTACCAGTTCACGCCGGCCATTTCGCTCTTCGTTGCCTGCACCGATCAAGAGGAGGTCGACCGATTGTGGAATGCTCTGTCGGTCGGCGGCACGCCCATGCAATGCGGATGGATCACCGATCGCTTCGGCGTCTCCTGGCAGATCGTGCCGGAAGCCTTGAGCCGCATGATCAAGGACGAGGATACCGCAAAGGTCCGCCGCGTGATGGAAACGATGATGACGATGGTCAAGCTCGATGTCGGGGCGCTTGAAAAGGCGTATCAGGGCAGATCGGCGGCTTGATAGGCATCGGGAGCAGCCATCGTCAGCCCGGCCGATGGCTACTTCTTGGCCTTCGCCCCCTGATGCTCTTCCAGGTAGCTGCGCAGGGACTTGCCCGCGCCCTCGATATGCGTCTTCAGAAGCGCGCAGGCGGCGCCGATCTTGCCTTCCGCGCACAATCTGAGAATCTCCGCATGTTCGGCGGCGGCGCGCTCCATGCCATGTGTCAGCGAGAGCTGAAGGCGCGTATGCCTGTCGCTCTCCTGAAGCAGATTGGCCACGACGGCGAGCGAACGCGGCTGCCTGGCATGCTGGTAGAGCACCATGTGGAACTCGGTGTTCAGCTCGCCCCAGCGGCTGATGTGCATGGCGCGCAGCTCCGAGCTGTATTCCTGCAGGATCCCGTTCAGCCGGCTGTAGTCCGCCTCGGTGAGGCGAGGGGCCGAGGCTTTGAGCAGGCGCGGTTCAAGCAGGGATCGGAGATCGAACAGCTCGTCGATCTCCTCGGTTGAGAGCTCCGACACGATGGCGCCCCGATGGGGGTGGATCTTCACCAGCCCCTCCGCTTCCAGCTGCATCAGGGCCTCACGCACCGGGATGCGGCTGACGCCGAACTCCCCCGCCAGCGCATCCTGGCGCAGCTGGAAGCCCGAGCCGAACTCCCCGTTCACGATCCTGCGCCGCAACTCCTCCGCGACGGCCGAGGAGATGGTCCTGTGCTGGAGGGACTTCTGGGCGGGTTTGGAAGGCGGCATGGGCTTTATCGTCTCGGTTGCAGGGAGGTAGGAAGCCTATCTTATAACTTTGCAGCCGAACGGCTAGACATCCCCGGCTTGACATCGGAGATTTTATACAATCTACATTGAGAAAGTTCAACGCCTCATCGCAGGAGCTAAGAGCACAATGGCGAAGACAATCGGCTGGGAAGGCGTCTTTCCCGCAGTGACCACCCAGTTCAAGCCGAACTACGAGCTTGATATCGAGGCCACCGCAAAGGTCATGGAGGGGCTGATCCGCGACGGCGTCTCCGGCCTGATCGTCTGCGGCACCGTCGGCGAGAACACCTCCCTGTCCCGCTCGGAGAAGATCGCCGTCATGGAAGCGGCGAAAGACGTTTCCCGCGGCCGCGTTCCCGTCATCGCCGGAATCGCCGAGTTCACGACGGCCTTCGCGTCCGAAGTCGCCAAGGAGGCCGCGCGCGTGGGCCTCGACGGCGTGATGGTCATGCCGGCGCTGGTCTATTCCTCGAAGCCGCACGAGACCGCCGCTCACTTCCGCGGCGTCTCCAAGGCGACCGACCTGCCGGTGATGGTCTACAACAACCCGCCGATCTACAAGAACGACGTGACGCCCGAGATCCTGGCCTCGCTCGCAGATTGCGAGACCATCGTGTGCTTCAAGGACTCGTCCGGCGATACCCGCCGCTTCACGGACGTGAAGAACATGGTGGGCGACCGCTTCGTGATGTTCGCAGGTCTCGACGACGTGGTGGTCGAGAGCGTCATGCTGGGCGCCGCCGGCTGGATTTCCGGCATGTCGAATGCCTTCCCGCAGGAGGGCGAGACCCTGTTCCGCCTCGCCAAGGCCGGCCGCTACGAGGAGGCTCGCGCGCTCTATGAATGGTTCATGCCGCTTCTGCATCTCGATGCCCGACCCGATCTGGTTCAGTGCATCAAGCTCTGCGAGGAGATCATGGGCCGCGGCTCCTCGCTGACCCGTCCGCCGCGTCTGGCGCTCGAGGGCAAGGATCGCGCCTATGTCGAGGAGATCATGGACAAGGCGCTGAAGAACCGTCCGGCGCTTCCCGACGTGGGATTGAAGCCTGCGGCCTGATAAGGTGACGGCGGGGGAGGCATGATCTCCTCCGTCCCTTTCGTTTCCATTCACGACAAGAGTTCGATCTCGAGAGCGAAGCCATGGCGCGTCACACCTTTTTCTGCATCGACGGTCATACCTGCGGCAATCCGGTCCGCGTGGTGGGCGGCGGCAGCATTCCCCAGCTCAGGGGGGAGACGATGTTCGAAAGGCGCCAGCATTTCCTGGCGGAGTTCGACTGGATCCGCACCGGCCTGATGTTCGAGCCGCGCGGGCACGACATGATGTCCGGCTCGATCCTCTATCCGCCGACGCGCCCCGATTGCGATGTGGGCATTCTCTTCATCGAAACCTCCGGCTGTCTGCCCATGTGCGGCCATGGGACCATCGGAACGGTGACGATCGCCCTCGAGAACGGCCTGATCCACCCGAAGACTCCCGGACTTCTCCGTCTCGATACGCCAGCCGGCGTGGTCGAGGCCCGCTACGAGCAGAACGGTCCCTTCATCGAGCGCGTGCGCATCACCAACATCCCCTCCTTCCTCTATGGCACCGGCTATGAGGTCGAGGTCGAGGGCCTCGGGCTCCTCACGGTCGATGTGGCCTATGGCGGCAACTTCTATGCCATCGTCGAGAGGCAGGCGCTCTATTCGGATCTCGCGGACGTCGACCCGTCCGACATTCTGCGCTGGAGCCCGAAGCTGCGCGAAGCCTTCAATGCGCGCTACCGGATCGCGCATCCCGAGAACCCCGACATCAACCGTCTGACGCACGTTCTGTGGACCGGTAAGGCGCAGACGCCCGGCGGCACGGCGCGCAACGCCGTATTCTACGGCGACAAGGCCATCGACCGCTCGCCCTGCGGCACGGGAACCTCCGCCCGCATGGCGCATCTTGCCGCGCGCGATGCCTTGAAGGAGGGCGACGCCTTCGTGCACGAGAGCATCATCGGCTCCACCTTCACCGGCCGCATCGAGGGGCGCGCCAAGGTGGGCGACCGGGACGCGATCATCCCGTCCATCGAGGGCTGGGCGCGGGTGACAGGGTTCAACACCATCTTCATCGACGACCGCGATCCGTTCGCCAACGGATTCCAGGTTGTCGACCAGGCCCGTTCCGCATAAACCGGCCGGACCCTTCATGGGCGATCCGCCCATGCCCGTGATGCTTCTTCCACAACAGGTTACATGATGCGGATCGCAATCGTTGGTGCAGGTATCGTCGGCCTTGCGGCGGCCCATGCGCTCCTCGAAAAGGGGCATCAGGTGATCCTTGTCGATCCCGGCAACAATCAGCAGCGACCCACGGAAGGCAATGCGGGCTGGATCGCCCATATGGACGTGATGCCGCTGGCATCGCCGAAGGCTTGGAGAAACCTTCCCCGCTGGATGATGGACCCTCTCGGGCCGCTCACCATCAGGCCGTCCTATCTTCCGGCCCTGACGCCGTGGCTGGCGCGGTTCGTGCTGGCTTCGTCTCCGGCGCGCATCAAGTCCAGCATCGCGGCCATCCGCTCGCTCAACGCGCAGGCTCTTCCGTCCTGGAAGGAGCGTCTTTCTTCGCTGGGGCTCGAGGGCCATCTCCGCGAGAGGGGGATCCTGTCCGTCTGGCGGGACCGCAACCATTTCCTGCAGGCTCAGGACATCATCGCGAGGCAGAGGGATTTCGGCATTCCGCTGGACGTTCTCGGGCCGCGCGAACTCGCCGATCTGGAGCCCGCGCTCCACAACGTCGAGGCGGCCGTTCTCTATGCGGACGGCTGCCATGTTTCGGATCCCGCGCTCCTGGCCTCCGATCTGCTGCGGCTCGCGATCGAGCGCGGCGCCGTGCGGATCGAGGGCAAGGCCCTCTCCGTCCAGCCGTCGAGCGACGCCGTTCACGTGCATACCGACGGCGCGGTGAAGGATGTGGCTGCCGATCGCGTTCTGATCTCCGCCGGCGTCTGGTCCCGTGCGCTTGCCGGGCAGCTCGGCGACAGCATCCCACTCGATACCGAGCGCGGCTACAATGCCACCTATGCGAAGGGCGCTTTCGGGCTCGGCCGCCCCGTCATGTTCGAGGGCGAGGGGTTCGTGGCCTCGACCCTCGACACCGGCGACCGGGTCGGCGGCGCCGTGGAGTTCGCGGGAACGCAGGCGCCGCCCAATCATGAGCGCACCTCCGCCATGATCACGCGCCTCAAGCGCTTTCTGCCGCATCTCGATGCGGACCAGCCGGCAAAGCGCTGGATGGGCTTCAGGCCCTCGATCCCGGATTCTCTTCCCGTGATCGGGCATTCGTCGCGGGACAAGCGCGTGCTCTACGCCTTCGGTCACGGTCATCATGGGCTGACACAAGCGGCCATCACGTCGCGCCTCGTCACCGAGCTGATGGAGGAGGCGCCCGCTTCGCTCGACCTGAAACCCTTCTCGGCTCAGCGCTTCTAGACGAGGCGCTCAAGATGAAGCCAATGAGGATGCATCGGCGTCCGTGCATTCGCACCGTTCACGCATGTCATGGTTCCGGCGGTTCAAGGACAGGGAAAGCGGATCGATTCTGAGACAGGCGCTTAACCACGTAATACGCGGAAGCGCTCAGACCTTAGGCGAAGTGCAGTAAATTTCATATTGCAAATTGTATCCAATATGCAGATTGTAGCGTCCGCTGATCTCGAGCGGGACCGCCGGGCTCGGAAACGGAATCAACCAGAGGACCAACGATGAGACTGAGGACAGTAGCGGCCACACTTCTTCTCGGCATGATTGCCGCCATGCCGGCCAAAGCGGACAAGCTCGACGACATCATCGCCTCCGGCGTGCTGCGCTGCGCCGTGACGCTCGACTTCCCTCCCATGGGTTCGCGCAACGAGAAGAACGAACCCATCGGCTTCGACGTGGATACCTGCAACGATCTCGCGAAGGCTCTCGGCGTGAAGGCCGAGATCGTCGAGACGCCCTTCCCGGACCGTATTCCGGCGCTTGTTTCGGGGCGCGCGGATGTGGGCGTCGCCTCGACCTCCGACACGCTGGAGCGCGCCAAGACGATCGGCTTCTCCATTCCGTACTTCGCCTTCAAGATGGTCGTCCTCACGAAGGAGGACACGGGCATCGACGCCTATGAGAGCCTGAAGGGCAAGAAGACCGGCTCGACCGCCGGCACCTTCGAGGCGATCGCGCTCGAGAAGGACGTGAAGGCGTGGGGCGGCGGTTCGTTCCGTCCTTACCAGACCCAGGCCGACGTGTTCCTCGCGCTCTCGCAGGGACAGATCGACGCGACGGTCGTGACGAACACCGTGGCGCATTCCGTCGCCAAGTCCGGAAAGTACAAGGGCTTCGTGGTCAAGGGCGATGCTCCCTACGTCACGGACTACGTCTCGCTGATCACCCTTCGCGAGGAGCAGGGCCTCATCAACTACCTGAACCTCTTCGTGAACCAGCAGGTCCGCACGGGCCGCTACAAGGAGCTGTTCGAGAAGTGGGTCGGCGGCGAGGCCCCCGACCTGACCGTGAAGGGCGTCTACTACTGATCGAAGCACATCGGGCCGGGGGCGAGCGTTCGCCCTCGGGCCTCAATGATGGTTGTAACGTCCTCAGGCGCGCCCTTCATGCTGAATTACACATTTCATTGGCGTCCGGCCCTGAACGCACTGCCAGACATGCTGTCCGGCGCGTTGGTGTCGCTCCAGATTGCCGTGCTGTCGATGGTGATCGGCGTCATCTTCGCCATATTCCTGGCGCTCGGCCGCCAGTCGAACAACAAGCTGTTCTATGGATTCTCGACCGGCTGGGTGGAGCTGGCGCGCAATACGCCTGCCCTGTTCCAGGTCTATATGACCTACTTCGGCCTCGGTTCCTTCGGCATCCAGCTCGATTCCTACGTGGCGCTCCTGGCAGGCATCGCGTTCAACAACGCAGGCTATCTGGCTGAAACCTTCCGGGGCGGCCTGCGGGCCATCCCGCATACCCAGACGCGTGCCGCACGCTCGCTCGGCATGAGCGCGCCGCAGGCGTTTCGCCTCATCGTTCTGCCGCAGATGTTCAGGGTCGTGTTCTACCCCATGTCCAACCAGATGGTCTGGGCGCTCCTGATGACGTCGCTCGGCGTCACGGTGGGCTTGAACACGGATCTCACCGGCGTCACGCAGGATCTGAACGTGCGCACGTTCCGGACCTTCGAGTATTTCGCCATCGCGGCCGTCATCTACTACCTGCTGGCCAAACTCATCACCATCTCGTCGCGCCTCTTCGCCTGGCGCCTGTTCCGGTACTGAGGAGACGGCGATGTTCGAGACGAGTCTCACCTGGAACGACATCCTCTTCCTTCTTCAGGGCGCGGGAACGACGCTTGCCATCACCTTCTGGGCCGTCCTGGGCGGCACCGTCTTAGGGATGCTCTTCGGCCTCGTTCGTGCGTCAGCGCCGTGGTGGCTCAACCTCCCCGTCGGCTTCGTGCTGGATATCCTGCGCTCGGTGCCGCTCCTGATCCAGTTCGTGCTCGCGAACTCGTTCAAGTCCATTCTCAAGCTGAATATGTCCGCGTTCACCGTGGGCTGCGTGGTGCTTGCGCTCTATACGGCGGCCTATTGCGCGGAGATCGTGCGCGGCGGCATCCTGGCCGTTCCGCCTACCACGCGCCGGGCGGCTCGGTCGCTGGGCATGACCTACACCCAGGACCTGACGAACATCGTCTTTCCGATTGCGCTGCGCGTCGCGCTGCCGAGCTGGATCGGCCTCACGCTCGGCGTCATGAAGGATACGGCGCTCGTTCTCTGGATCGGCATCGTCGAGCTGCTGCGGGCTTCCCAGATCATCGTGACCCGCATCCAGGAGCCGCTCTTCGTTCTCTCGATCGCAGGCTTGATTTACTTTCTCATGAGCTTCCCGATCGCCCGGCTCGGGGCGCGGCTCGAAAAGCGGTGGCGTGAAAATGATTGAGTTAAAAGACGTTCGCAAGTCTTTCGGGAGCCTCGAGGTGCTCAAGGGAGTGAGCCTCACGGTTCAGAAGGGCGAAGTGCTTTCGGTCATCGGCGGCTCGGGATCGGGCAAGTCGACCATGCTCATGTGCATCAACGGCCTCGAGCCGATTCAGGGCGGGCAGATCCTGGTCGACGGCACCGATGTCCATGCGCGCGGGACCGACCTCAACAAGCTCCGTCGGAAGATCGGCATCGTGTTCCAGCAATGGAACGCCTTCCCCCATCTCACGGTGCTCGAGAACGTGATGCTCGCGCCGCGCAAGGTCCTGGGCAAGAGCAAGCGGGAGGCGGAGGAAATCGCCGTCAAGCAGCTCACCCATGTGGGCCTCGGCGAGAAGCTGAAGGTCTATCCTTCGAAGCTCTCCGGCGGTCAGCAGCAGCGCATGGCCATTGCGCGCGCTCTCGCCATGTCGCCGGACTACATGCTCTTCGACGAGGTGACCTCCGCGCTCGATCCGCAGCTCGTCGGCGAGGTACTGGACACGCTCAAGATGCTTTCCGAAGAGGGCATGACCATGATCCTCGTGACCCACGAGATCCGCTTCGCGCGCGACGTATCCGACCGGGTGGCCTTCTTCCACAAGGGCCTGATCCACGAGATCGGCACGCCCGAGCAGGTCATCGGCAATCCACAGAAACCCGAGACCATCGAGTTCCTGAAATCCGTTCTCTGACGATGCAGGGTTCGATCTCGCGCAAATCCATCGTAAGACAGCCCTGATCCGGAGAGCTCAATGCGCACGTCGAAAGTCGTTCATGTGGTCAGCTGCCACGCGGAAGGAGAGGTCGGGGATGTGATCGTCGGCGGCGTCACGCCGCCTCCGGGCGATACGGTCTGGGACCAGTCCCGGTTCATCGCCACGGACGAGACCCTGCGCAACTTCGTGCTGAACGAACCCCGCGGCGGTGTCTTCCGGCACGTGAATCTTCTGGTGCCGCCGAAGAATCCGAAAGCGCAGATGGGCTGGATCATCATGGAACCCGCCGACACTCCCCCCATGTCGGGCTCCAACTCCATCTGCGTGTCCACCGTCCTGCTCGATACCGGCATCATCCCGATGCAGGAGCCGGAAACCCGCCTCACCCTTGAAGCGCCGGGCGGTCTCGTCGAAGTCACGGCTGCCTGCCGCGCGGGCAAGGCGGAGCGGATCACGGTGCGCAACGTGCCGTCCTTCGCCGACAAGCTCGACGTGAAACTCGAAGTCGAAGGCGTGGGCACGCTGAGTGTGGACACGGCCTATGGCGGCGACAGCTTCGTGATCGCGGACGCGAAGGCGCTCGGTTTCGCGATCCGTCCCGACGAGGCGAAGGAGCTGGCGGAGATCGGCGTGAAGATCACCCGCGCGGCCAACGAGCAGATCGGCTTCAGGCATCCCGAGCTTCCGGGCTGGGATCACATTTCCTTCTGTCAGATCGCGGCGCCGCTCGTCGACCGGGACGGCGTTCCCCACGGCGCCAACGCCGTCGTGGTGCGCCCCGGAAAGATCGACCGCTCGCCGACCGGGACGGGCTGCTCGGCCCGCATGGCGGTGCTCCATGCGCGCGGCATCCTGAAGGTCGGCGACAGCTTCGTGGGCCGCTCGATCATCGATTCCGAGTTCATCTGCAGGATCGAGGACGAGGTGACGGTGGGCGGCAGGCCCGGCATCATCCCGACCATCTCCGGACGTGCCTGGATCACCGGCACCCATCAGCACATGCTCGACCCCGACGATCCGTGGCCGGATGGCTACCGATTGTCGGATACCTGGCCGCAGATCTAGATCCGGCGAGGCCGCCTCTTGAAAGCATCGAACACGAACGGACCTGGACAAATGAGTGAAGAAGTCATCCTCCCGCTGGACGAGGTCCGGCGGATCAGCATCGATGTTCTCAAGGCCGGTGGCCTTTCCGGTGACCATGCGGAGGCTATCGCGAACGTCGTCTATGCGGGCCAGCGCGACGAGTGCCATTCCCATGGCATGTACCGGCTCCTCGGCTGCGTGCGTTCGGTGAAGGAGGGCAAGGTCAACCCGAATGCGGTGCCGGACGTGGTGGATCACGCGCCCGCCGTCGTGCGCGTCGATGCTCGTTTCGGATTCTCTCCGCTGGCCTTCGAGCGCGGCAGGCCGCTGCTCGTCGAGAAGGCCCGCAGGACCGGCCTCGCCGCCATGGCCATCAACAACTGCTACCACTTTTCCGCCCTCTGGCCGGAGGTGGAGGCGATCAGCGCGGACGGCCTCGTGGCGCTCGCCATGACGCCGAGCCACAGTTGGGTTGCGCCTGCCGGCGGCACGAAGCCCGTGTTCGGCACGAACCCGATCGCGTTCGCCTGGCCGCGCCCCGACGGGCCGCCCTTCGTGTTCGATTTCGCCACCAGTGCCATCGCCCGGGGCGAGATCGAACTGCACCGTCGCGCGGGCAAGCCCATTCCCACCGGCTGGGCCATCGACGGCGAAGGCAATCCCACCAACGATCCGGCGGCCGCCCTGGCCGGCGCCATGCTGACCTTCGGCGGTCACAAGGGCTCGGCCCTCTCGGCGATGATCGAGCTGATGGCGGGTCCCCTGATCGGCGACATGACGAGCGCGGAATCCATGGCCTTCGACGAAGGCGTCGGCGCCGCCCCCTGCCATGGCGAGCTGATCCTCGCCTTCGATCCCAAGGTGTTCCTCGGCCCCGATGCCGCGCAGCACGTGGCCCGCGCCGAAAAGATGTTCGAGGCCATCGTCGGCCAGGGGGCACGCCTGCCGTCCCAGCGCCGGTACGAGGCCCGCGACCGCAGCAAGGCCGCTGGCGTGCGCATTCCCAAGGCGCTCTACGACGACCTGCGGGCTCTCCTGCCGCGCTGATGAAAGGAACCGTCATGAACGAAGCCGTTTTCTCGGGTACAGCCTTCGTTCATGGCGGGGCCGCGGGCGAGATCATCGCCAGCGACGTGGAGCTGAGCTTCTGGGGCGGGGTCGATCCGGCGACCGGCGAAGTGATCGACCGTCATCATCCCCTGAGCGGCCGAATCCTCACGGGCAAGATCCTCACCATTCCGGGCGGCCGCGGCTCCTGCTCGGGGAGCGGCGTGATCCTCGAGCTGCTCCTCAACGGCAAGGGCCCCGCCGCCATGGTGGTGGAGCGCGCGGACGACATCCTCACTCTCGGCGTCATGATCGCCGAGGAGGTCTTCGGAAAGTCCATTCCGGTCGTCGTGCTCGATCCGGAGGATTTCCGCCAGGTGATGACGGCCCGCTATGCCCGCGTCGACGGCGCTCGCGTCGCGTGCGGCGAGGGGCTCGAAGCCCTGCAGGCAATCCGAGACCCTCGCCGAGACCCTCGCCGGGACTCGCGCGGCCCTTCCGAGCCGGTCGCCTCCCGCATGATGCTGACGGAGGCCGACAGGGCCTTCTTGGCCGGCGCGTATGGCAAGGCCGCGCAGGTGGCGATGAAGATCGTCCTGCGCATGGCGGAACTGCAGGGCGCCGACCGGCTGATCGACGTGACCCAGGCCCATATCGACGGCTGCGTCTATACGGGGCCCGGCTCCCTCAAATTCGCGCAGCAACTGCGGGATTGGGGCGGGAAGGTCGCCGTGCCGACGACCCTCAACTCCATCTCGGTCGATCATCGCCGCTGGCGTGCGCAGGGCATCGACCCTGCCTTCGGAGAGCCCGCGAGCGAGCTCGGGGACGCCTATGTGGACATGGGCGCGCGACCCACCTTCACCTGCGCGCCCTATCTCCTCGACAGCGCTCCCCGGAGGGGCGAGCAGATCGTCTGGGCGGAATCGAACGCGGTCGTCTATGCCAACAGCGTTCTCGGCGCGCGGACGATGAAATATCCCGACTATCTCGATATCTGCATCGCTCTCACGGGCCGCGCGCCCCTGGCCGGATGCCATGTCGGGAGCAGCCGTCGCGCCAGCCTGCGGGTCAACCTGCCCAAGCTCGAGAATCCCGACGACGCCTTCTATCCGCTGCTGGGCTATCATGTGGGCCTGCTGGCCGCGAACCGGATTCCCGTGATCGCCGGGCTGGAGCAGGCTTCGCCTTCGAAGGACGATCTCAAGGCCTTCGGCGCGGCGTTCGCGACCACGTCGAGCGCGCCGATGTTCCATATCGCCGGTGTGACGCCCGAGGCGGCGACGCTGAACGATGCGACCGGCGGAGCGGATGTTCCGGCTATCGACGTCAGCCTCGAGGACCTGACCCGGAGCTGGGACGAGCTCAGCAATGCGCAGGAACCGTCCGTCGATCTCGTATCGCTCGGCAATCCGCATTTCTCCTTCGATGAGTGCAGGGCGCTGGCCGCCCTGTGCCGGGGCCGCACGAAGCACGAGGACGTGACGATGGTCGTCACCTGCGGCCGTGCCACCCACGACAGGGCGCGGGAGGCAGGGATTGCGCAGGAGCTCGAACGCTTCGGCGTTCAGTTCGTCACCGATACCTGCTGGTGCATGATCGTCGAGCCGGTGATTCCGCGAAGGGCTGCGACGATCATGACGAATTCGGGCAAATACGCCCATTACGGCCCCGGTCTCACAGGACGTCGCTTCCATTTCGGGAGCCTTGCGGCCTGCGTCGATGCAGCCTGCACCGGCGCGGCGAGCGGGCAGCGTCCGCTCTGGCTGCGACAGGTCTGACCGGCAGGGTTTTCGAGGGCAGGCTCAACTCAGCCTCGCGCAAGCCAGCTCTGCGACAAGTTGGCTTGATGAACCATGCCGCGCAGGCTGCCGCCACTCCTCAAAGCCGCAGATGACCAGAGCCATTACTCCCACGCAACGCGAGATCTTCTTCGACCCCGACGCCTTCATCGTTTCGAAGACGGACCTGAAAGGCCGGCTGACCTATACGAACAGGATCTTCTGCGAGATCGCCGGCTACACGGAGAAGGAGCTCCTGGGGCAGCCGCACAGCGTGATCCGTCATCCGGACATGCCGCGCGCGGTTTTCAAGCTCCTCTGGGATGCGATCCAGGACGGCCGCGAGATCTTCGCATATGTGAAGAACATGGCACGCAACGGCGACCATTACTGGGTGTTCGCCCATGTGACGCCCTCCTACGACCGCAATATGCGGGTCTGCGGCTTTCACTCCAACCGGCGCGTACCGAAGCGGGAAGTGGTGGAGACGGTCATCGCGCCGCTCTATGCGGAACTCACCCGCATCGAAGCCTCCTTCCGCAATGCCAAGGAGGGGCTTGCGGCATCCCATCAGCATCTCATGAGAACCGCCACAGCGAACAAGGCCAGCTATGATGAATTTGTCTTCTCTCTCTAAGGCAAGCATCGGCTTCGCCGTCGCGGCGATCGCGGTCACCGGGCATGTTGTCGCCTCGCTGATCAGCGGCTCGATCCCGCCGCTGACGATGCTCGTCGCCGATGCCGGCTTCATCTTCGGCGGATTGATGCTGCTGCGCACCTACCGTGCGATCGCGGTGGCCGCCGATACCATCGATCGCGTCGGGCACGGCGATTTCGAGGCCCGCATCATCGGCAGCCGGGAGGGCGGGGCGCTCGGGAAGCTGCATGGGATCGTCAACGATACGACGGATCGGGTCGACGCCTATATCCGCGAGTCCTCGGCGGCCATGAATGCCGTCCGCAACAATCAGTATTTCCGGCGCATCCTGCCGGACGGGCTTCATGGGGCGCTGCTTCACGGCGCAACCGTCATCAACGAGGCCTCGCACGTGATCGAGAGGCGCCTGGCGGCCTTCAATCATTCGACGGCGGAATTCGAGCAGGCGATCAACACGATCGTCCAGACCCTCTCGGATTCTTCGAGAAACATGAGCGCCATGGCGACGGTGCTGCAGGAGGGTGCCACTCTCACCGACGACCGGACGGCCCTCGTTGCCGCGACAGCGGCCGAAATGGCGGCGAATGTGCAGACCGTCGCCGCTGCCGTGACGCAGCTCGCCGCTTCCGCGCAGGAGATCGGCACGGAGGCCGACCATTCCGCCACGCGTGCCCGCCAGGCGGCGGAGGAGGCCCAGTCCACGGCCGCCATCGTCGACGGCCTGAACAACGCGGTGGAGCGGATCAGCACGGTGGTGGGCCTGATCACCACCATCGCCGAGCAGACCAACCTTCTGGCGTTGAACGCCACCATCGAGGCGGCCCGCGCAGGCGAGGCCGGGCGCGGCTTCGCCGTCGTCGCGCAGGAGGTCAAGGCTCTGGCGACCCAGACCGCCAAGGCGACGGAAGAGATCACCCACGAGATCGCGGAACTGCGTTCCGCCTCCACGTCCGCCGTTTCCGCCGTGACCGAGATCTCCACGATCGTCGCGGATATCGACCTTGCCACCTCGCGCATCGCCCAGAGCATCGCCGGTCAGACCGCCGCCACCGCCGAGATCGCGCGCAGCGTCGAACAGACCTCGGTCGGAACGCAGGGCGTGACGGAGAACATCCAGAGCGTGAGTCAGAACACGGCCGAGACCAAGCATCTGGCGGGTTCGGTGCTCGATACCTCGAAGCAGCTCGCCATCCAGGGCGACCACCTGGCCGAGGAGGTGGGCAAGTTCCTGGCGGCGCTGCGCCGCGGCCCCATGGATCGCCGGCAGAACGAACCCGGCACCGACAGGCCGGAAAAGCGCCGCGAGGGCGATCTCCCGCAAGCGGCCTGACGGAGCCTCGCAGGCGAAAGCCCCGCTCGATGACGCGGCCCTTCGGGTCCGCTCCAAACGATGCGCTGTCTATAAGAGGCAGCATCGGACCCAAACGTGCGAATCCACTTTTCACGTCCGATGCTCTAGAGGTCTGCCGAGGAAAGCGAGGCGGCTCCTTGCCGTCCCGCTCCGCCGATGCCCTTTCCGCCGTCGCGGCGCTGCGATGGCTCCGTAGTCACGCGGCAGACTAGCCGCCACCTCCGTTCGCAAGGTTTGCCGGAGTTCCGTCGATCGGCAGATCGAGTCCCTGCTGGAGGCTGCTTAGGCCGTACTCACGGATGCGCTTGTTCACCGGGTCGCTGACGAAGGCGTTCTCTCCGACGATGGCGAGGGACGGCGTCGGCGTCCTGGCGCCATAAGCGCAATCGAAGGCCGGGACCGCATCGAACTGGGCCACCTGCTTCCAGGCTGGAGCCGCATCATAGACCCGCAGCTTGCCGTCGGCGGTCAGGTTCGCCACACGCTTCCCGTTCGACGCCACCTCGAACTGGCAGACCGCCTGCCCGTCGGGGATCTGAAAGACGTCCTCGGCTCTCAAGGTCGCGGCCTTGGGATCGATGCGGATCAGCGCGTCATACGGACCCTTGCTGCCGTAGTTCGCGATGAAGTACTGACCGCCTTCGCGCGCCTTGATCGTCGAGGAGCGACGATTGTCCGGATAGGCAACCCGGCGAGCCGTCCACTGAGCCTCGACATTCCTCAGGATGAGCACGCCGCCGTCCTTCTCGGCGTCCTCAGCGCCTTGCGCGCATCCGAAAACGTGGACGTTGCTCATCGAGGCATGCCCGTGGAACTCCTTGCACGACTTGTGCGGGTCCGACAGGTCGTCGAAGGATGCTGCGACCGTCCAATCCTCACCCTGGACGATCTTGAATCCGTTCGAGCGCGAGCTCGCCTTCTGGTCGCCATTGGCATAGGGCTCGTTATGCGTGGAGACGAGCCACTGGTCCTTTCCGAGCGCGAAGGCAATGCCGTGCTGAGGTGCGGGGCTCTTCCAGGCGCGCGTCACAGGCTTCGCGTCAGCCAAGGTCTCGAGCTTGATGAAGGTCGCGCCGGGTTCGCTCGTGCGCTCCCAGGGCCGGTGACCGTCGAAGAACACGGCGACCCAGCCGTTCTCTGAGACGACGTGGGCGGGCTTGTCGCCTGTCAGCGTGTAGTCCAGCATCCTGACCTCGCCCTTCTCCACATCGGTGTGGTCCCCATGCGACTCATATGTCAGGCCCGTGTCGAGAAAGCGGACGGTGCCGGCGTCGTCGCCGGTCTTGATGACCGTGTAGCGGCCGTCCTCCGTGGTTGCGAGCACCGGGTTGGGTTTCGGCACATCGAAACGGTGGGTCACCTCGCCGCTGTCAAGATCGAGGACGCCGACCTGCGGCCGCTCATGGTCGGCAAATACGAGCCGTCCCCGGGAGACAGCATGGTCGTGGGCAGGGGCGTTCCCGGCAAAGGCAGTGAGTGATGTTCCGACTGCCAGCGCCAGCTTGATTGCTCTCATGAGACCTTCCTTTCTGCGTGTGGGGTGGAAGCGGTTTGGCGTCCAGCAGCTTCTCGGAGCGGCCAAGTTCGCGTATAGTATACTATACGTAGCCGAAACGTATAATGTACGTCAAGCCGGTCCTGAAGGGCTTCTGCAGGTTTGAGGCAGCCTGCCGTGCGGCCGGGAGGAGGATGTCACGTCATGAACATGACGGCGCGAGGACATCATATGCGGTGCGTTCAAAGGCAGCGCAGATCAGCCACCACCAGCCGGGCGATCCCGAGAGACTGGCGGAGGCCGTCGTGGCTCTCGTCGACGCTCCCAATCCGCCGGTGAGGCTGCCACTCGGCAGCGATACGATCGCCGCAATCGAAGCCAAGCATCTCTCGGACGCAGAGATCCTCGCCGCATGGCGACCGGTTTCCGTTTCGACCGACTTCCCGTCGGCCGCCTGATGTCCTTCTCACCGGGTGCCTTTCCGATGACGAAAGGGCACCCACCCTCATGGAGATGATGATGACCGTTCAGTACAGGACCGTCGACGTGGATGGGGTTCCGATCTTCTACAGGTCGGCCGGGTCAGCGGATGCTCCTGCGATTCTTCTGCTGCATGGCTTTCCCACCTCAAGCCACATGTTCCGTAACTTCATGCCGCTCTTGGCAGATCGCTTCCGCTTGATGGCTCCGGACCTTCCCGGATTTGGCCGCTCGGCCCAGCCCGACCGGTCGCGCTTCGCCTACACGTTCGACCACTTGGCCGAAGTGATCGGCCGATTCACGGAAACGGTGGGGCTCGAACGCTTCGCTCTCTACATATTCGACTACGGTGCGCCGGTCGGGTTTCGTCTGGCGAGCGCCCATCCGGAGCGCATCAGCGCTGTCATCAGTCAGAACGGCAATGCCTATGTTGAAGGACTCAGCGAAGCATTCGATCCGGTTCGAGCCTACTGGGACGATCCGGGCCCGGTGCGGAGAGACGCCCTCAAGGTCCTCCTCCAGCCGGAGACAACCTGGTTTCAGTACCAACATGGCGTCGAGGATCCGTCACTAATCTCCCCGGACGGTCCGGGCCTGGACAATTATTATCTGTCACGCCCCGGAAATGCGGATGTACAGCTTGATCTGATGTTGGACTACCGGAACAACATCTCGGCCTATCCGTCGTTTCAGGCGTACCTCAGGAAACACCAGCCGCCCTTGCTCGCCATCTGGGGAAGGCACGACCCGTTCTTCCGACCGGAAGGTGCGGAGGCGTTCCTGCGCGATGTGCCAAACGCGACCGTCCGGCTCCTCGAGACCGGGCATTTCGCGCTCGAGACCCATGCCCGGGAGATCGCGCAGGAGATTTCGGAGTTCATCTCACGGCACGTCTGAGTTCGGTGCGAGGTAGGCACCTTGCCAACCTCAATCTGCACCGCTCGGGCAGGCTGGGTAAGCATCCTTCTCAAGCTGCCCGGGACCGGGCAGCTCCTGTCGTGATCACGGAGCCAGTCATAGGGGTCAGCATCTGTCCGACGATGTTCGGGCCGTCCGAGAAGAGCGAGGCAAGATCCGCAGCGTCTCTAAAGCATCGGACGTGAAAAGTGGACTCGCACGTTTGGGATCAATCCGACGCTCCCTCTTGAGGCAGCGCATCGTCGGGGGCGGACCCGAAGGGCCGCGGCAGCGAAAACCGGGGCCACTTTTTCCGCACGATGCGCTAACGCATCGGACGGGTTTCATCTCTCAGAATGGGAGCTTCCCCGGACCCTGGGGATCCTCTAGCGGGTCGGCGGCTGTGGGTACGTGCCGGGCAGCAGGCGCTGATAGATCCGCCGGATCTTGGCGTAGCATTCGCATGCTGTCTCTTCGAGGCCAGCCCGATCAATCACCGTGATACCCCCTCGGCTCTGCTGAATCAGCCCTGCCGTCTGCAACGTGCGCGTCACCACGCTCACCGAGGAACGTTGCACCCCCAGCATCTCGCTTAGAAACTCGTGGGTGAGGGGCAAGGTGTCCTGATCAGCCCGGTCGTGCATGCTGAGGATCCAGCGGCAGCAGCGGGCTTCCACCACATGAACCGCATTGCACGAGACGGTCTGGAACGTCTGGGCGAGCAGGGCCTCGCCGTAGCGCATGATCAGCTGCCGGAGGTTGGGGCAGGCATTCCTGACCTCGTCCAGGCGCTCGAAGGAGATGCGCGAGGCGGTGCCAGACAATTGTACGATATAGCGCCCAAAGGCTTCCCGCGTCACGAGCGCCCCCAGAAGACCCAGGACCCCCTCGCGCCCGAACAGCCCTACCTCGACGGTGCCACCGTCCTCCATGACATTCACCAGAGAGACCATCGCATCATGAGGGAAGTAGGCGTAGCGAACGACGTCACCCGCCTCGTAGAGCACCTGACCGCGCTTGAGCTCGAGGATCTCGAGGTGGGGCTCCAGAAGCGCGAAGTCCTCGGGCTCCAGAGCGGCCAGGAGCCGGTTGGTGCGATGATCCGCTTGCGGAGCATGGGGCATGGCGACACCCTCGCCTCCGTAACGCGCATCCCAGGGGGCGGTTCCACAAAGGCGCTTCTGCGAAATTACGCCATCACAGACGCGTCAGGTTTGATCGATGAAGTTATATGCTAGGGCTAACATAGATCTAAGACAGTCATTCATTTGTATGCTATGGTGATCTTATTATCAGCCATCGATCTCAGGCGCTGATGACTGAGAGATCCGAGCGCTCCCGCCTGCAAGACAGCGGAGCCTCACCATGCACTCACCTTTCCGTCATGAATACAATTCGCTCATCCGCAAGCTGGAGAGCATCTTTACCCTCACGGATGACGAGCGGCAGGCTCTCCAAAACTTGCCGATGCAGGTTGCGATGCTCAAGGACAATCAGGACATCGTGCGCGAGGGGGATCGCCCCTCCCGGTCCTGCCTGATCCTGAGCGGCTTTGCCTGCGTCTACAAGATGACGATCCACGGCAAGCGCCAGATCGTCTCCTTCGTCATCGCCGGTGACATTCCCGACCTCCAGAGCCTGCACCTGAAGGTGCTGGACAACAGCGTCAGCACCCTCAGCCCGTGCCGGGTCGGGTTCATCCCCCATGAGGTCCTGCATGACCTCTGCACCCGCTATCCGCGCCTCGCCGCAGCCTTCTGGCGCGAGACCCTGATCGATGCGGCAATCTTCCGGGAATGGGTGATGAATGTTGGACAGCGCGAAGGCGCCACCCGGATGGCCCATTTGCTGTGCGAGCTGCTGGTGCGCCTGAAAGCCATGGGCCTTGTCGAGGACCATACCTGCGATCTGCCGATCACCCAGAGCGAGTTTGCCGATGCGCTCGGCTTCACGACGGTCCACGTCAACCGGGTTCTCAAGGAAATGCGGGCTGAGGGCCTGATCGTGATCGACGGAA
The DNA here is from genome assembly GCA_031181145.1 of Microvirga sp. Taxonomy (GTDB): domain Bacteria; phylum Pseudomonadota; class Alphaproteobacteria; order Rhizobiales; family Beijerinckiaceae; genus Microvirga. The sequence goes on along the minus strand of JAPSLB010000007.1, from coordinate 26,408 downwards.
CCCGGCTGACCGTTCCCGATTGGGAGAGACTGAAGCAGGTGGGCGAGTTCGATCCGACCTACCTTCATCTGGAGAATAAGCAGGCTGCCGCATGACCTTCTCCCTCCAGCCGATACGGGTTGCGACAGGCTTCGACGAGGAAGGCATGATGGTCCTCGATGAGGAGCAGCGGCTGGTGGCGGTGCTGGTTCGTCTGTCGGACGAGAACGAGGTGGCTCCGGGGCAATGGTACCTGGAAGCAGGCTTTGGTCCGCTGGATGGCGGAAGCCACCCGCTCTTCTCCAACCTGGATCAGGCACAAGACTGGATTGGTCAGCGTCTCGAAAAAGGACGGTAAGCGGCTCCCGCTCGAATACGCTGCCTCCAGTTCCATAGACGGCCATTACCCGAAATTCCTGCTGTAAGCCATTGATGGGTATGGCAAGCAACGGCCTCCACGCTCGGAAGGTCTCAAACTGGCACTTCCCAGCCATTGCGCGGTAGTCGGGTCACGAGCGTCGATCAGACGTTCATGAGATGTAGACCCGAGAGTAAAAAGGCCTCCCGATGGGAGGCCGAGGTATGGTTATTCGCGGTTTGTGATGTCGTGATACGGACTTGAGTCAGGTTTCCCTGCAAACCGAATCGATCATCCGCGCGTTCGAGCCGGACTTACAGGTGTCTGAACGAAACCGCGGCACATCCCTTACACGTCGAGATTCGCCACTGAGAGCGCGTTCTCCTGAATGAACTCGCGGCGAGGTTCCACCACGTCGCCCATGAGCTTCACGAACAGGTCGTCGGCGTCGGTGGTGTCCTTCACCTTCACCTGAAGCAGCGAGCGCACGTCGCGGTTGAGGGTCGTCTCCCAGAGCTGCTGGGCGGTCATCTCGCCGAGGCCCTTGTAGCGCTGGAGCTGCAGGCCCTTGCGGCCGGAGGCGATGACGGCATTGAAGAGCGAGAGCGGGCCGTCGATCTGGATCTCGTCGTTCTTGCGCACCAGCTTCGCGGGCTTGGCATAGACGTCCTGGAGGGACTTGGCGCGCTCGTCGAGCTTCTTCGCCTCCTGGCTGGCGATCAGGGCCTGATCGAGAACGGCCGTCTGCGTCACGCCGCGCACGGTGCGCGAGAAGACATAGCCGCCTTCGCTCACCTGGCCCGTCCAGCCGCGCTCGAGCTCTTCCGAGATCGCATCGAGGCGCGTGGCGATGTAGGCAGCCGCCGCGGGGCCGCGCCCAGAATCCTCCACCACGTCCGGGCGCAGCGCGCCGGCAATCGCCGCCTGCTCGACGACCTTGCGGTTGTAGCGCGTATGCAGGTTGTTCAGAACCTGACGCACGAGGCGCGCCTCGTCGATCAGGCTCTTGAGCTGGTCGCCCTGGAACTCCACGCCGGTTTCGAGCTTGAGCGAAGCGCTCTCGATGCCCGCATCGATGAGGAAGTCCTCCAGCGCGCGCTCGTCCTTGAGGTAGATCGCCTGCTTGCCGCGGGTCGCCTTGTAGAGCGGCGGCTGGGCGATGTAGAGGTGCCCGCGCTCGATCAGCTCCGGCATCTGGCGGAAGAAGAACGTGAGCAGCAGCGTGCGGATGTGAGAGCCGTCCACGTCCGCGTCCGTCATGATGATGATGCGGTGGTAGCGCAGCTTGTCGAGATTGAACTCCTCGCGGCCGATGCCGGTGCCCAGCGCGGTGATCAGCGTGCCGATCTCCTGGGACGACAGCATCTTGTCGAAACGGGCGCGCTCCACGTTGAGGATCTTGCCGCGCAAGGGCAGAACGGCCTGGAAGGCGCGGTCGCGGCCCTGCTTGGCGGAGCCGCCGGCCGAGTCGCCCTCCACGAGGATGAGCTCGCACTTCGACGGATCGCGCTCCTGGCAATCGGCGAGCTTGCCGGGCAGGGACGCGATGTCGAGGGCTCCTTTCCGGCGGGTGAGTTCGCGCGCCTTCCGGGCGGCCTCGCGCGCGGCGGCGGCTTCCACGACCTTGCCGACGAGGGTGCGGGCTTCCTGCGGATGCTCCTCGAGCCAGTTGTTGAGCGCCTCGTTGACCACGTTCTCGACCGCGGGGCGGACTTCGGAGGAAACGAGCTTGTCCTTGGTCTGCGACGAGAATTTCGGATCGGGCACCTTCACGGACACGACGGCGGTCAGGCCCTCGCGGCAATCGTCGCCGGTCAGCGAAACCTTTTCCTTCTTCGTCATGCCGGAGGATTCGGCATAGCCGTTCACCTGGCGCGTGAGGGCCGCGCGGAAGCCTGCGAGATGCGTGCCGCCATCCCGCTGCGGGATGTTGTTGGTGAAGCACAGCACGTTCTCGTGGTAGCTGTCGTTCCACCAGAGCGCCACTTCCACGCCGATGCCGTCCTTTTCGGAGCGGATCATGACGGGCTGCTGGATCAGCGGAGTCTTCGCGCGGTCGAGATAGCGCACGAAGGCTTCCACGCCGCCTTCGTACATCAGCTCCTCTCGCTTGTGCTCCGCATGGCGCTTGTCCGTGAGGATGATGCGCACGCCCGAATTCAGGAACGCCAGCTCGCGCAGGCGGTGTTCGAGGGTGCTGTAGTCGAACTCCACCATGGTGAAGGTTTCGGGCGAAGGAAGGAAGGTCACTTCCGTGCCGCGCTTGTCCGGCGCGTCGCCGACAACGGTGAGCGGCGCCACCGCATCGCCGTGGCGGAACTCCATGAAGTGTTCCTTGCCGTTGCGGTAGATGCGCAGGCGCAACCAGGTCGAGAGCGCGTTCACCACCGATACGCCCACGCCGTGCAGGCCGCCGGAGACCTTGTAGGAATTCTGGTCGAACTTACCGCCCGCATGCAGCTGGGTCATGATGACCTCGGCCGCCGAGACGCCTTCGCCCTGGTGGATGTCGGTGGGAATGCCGCGGCCGTTGTCGGTCACGGTCACCGAGCCGTCGGCGTTGAGCGTGACGGTGACTTCCGTTGCGTGACCGGCCAGAGCCTCGTCGATGGCATTGTCCACCACCTCATAGACCATGTGGTGGAGGCCCGAGCCGTCATCGGTATCACCGATATACATGCCCGGCCGCTTGCGCACCGCATCAAGGCCCTTGAGCACCTTGATCGATTCCGCGCCGTAAGCGTCGGCATTCACGTTGATAGCAGGTTCGGCCATGTGGGATCCTTGCAAGGCGCTGCGGAGGATTAAGAGGCGCGCCAGGGTTTTGATTCGTCAGATCAGATATTTAGTGACGATTGGTTGAAATTTCACCCCCGCGCGCCCACGCGCGCGTGAAAAGGGAGGCAAAAATCCACGGAAAAGTGCCGTTTCAGGGTCTTCGAGGGGTGGTTCTTTGTCTCAGGAGGCGGCGGAATCTGCTCAGTGCGAGAAGGCCGGAAACAAGCGCCAGCGTTCCTCAGATCGGACCGGCCTGTTCGACCATCACGCCAGCTTCCGTATCGTAGCAGCGGCCAAGCCCGTTGAAACAGCCCTGCCAGCGCCAGTAACGCTCATGAAAGGCGAATGCACAGGCAAGGCTCAAGCACGACCAGAGCAGAAACCGGGCGATTGCCGTCACCGATGATCGGTCAGCGGGCCGCGACGGCAGCCGCCGCGCCAGCCATGACCATTCCCGTGAAGCGGTTGAGAATGCGGATGGCGCCGGGGCTTGTGAAGAGCCTGCGCGCGCGGCTTGCAAGCGCGATATAGCCGCCGAACACCACCGCCAGTACGGTCAGGGTGGCGAGAGCGAGTTCCGTGTAGCCCAAGACCGTGATCCGCGTGAGATCGAGGAACGTGGGCAGAAGTGCCAGATAGAACACCATGGTCTTCGGATTGCCCAGGGTGAGCGCCAGCCCGCCCAGCAGAAGCCTGGCCGGATGCTCGGCCCTCTGCTCGGCCTCGACCTCCCGCGCCGTGGCTGGGGCCGTCCAGAGCTTGTACGCGAGATAGAGCAGATAGGCCGCACCGGCGTACTTGATCGCCAGGAAGACCTCATGAAAAGTCTGGGCCAGGGCGGCAAGGCCCAGGACCGCACAGGTGAGCCACACCACGTCGCCCAGCGCGATTCCGATGCTGAACGGTACGGCTTCCTTCGGGCCGCGCCCCAGCACTCGCGCCACGATGGCGGCGATCCCCGGCCCCGGAGAGGCGGCGGCGATGAAGAGGGCGGACGAAAACAGGATCAGGCCTGTGGGTTCCATGACGGTCACCGGTGAAGGAAATGCTGTTACGCCTCTGTCATATGCCGGAACAGCCTTCCGCGCCATCAAAGAATTGTGATGGGTTCAATCACGCCGGGGGAGACTTGGAGCACATCCGCCCGGCCTTCGAGCTCGGCGAAGAGGCCTGGATCCGCGCCCGTCATCCAGACCTGTCCGCCCAGCTTTTCCAGCTCTGCAAAGAGGCCCGCGCGGCGGCGCGGATCGAGATGGGCCGCCACCTCGTCCAGAAGCACGAAGGGAGCGATGCCGCTCATGCTGGCCACCAGCCGCGCATGGGCGAGCACGAGGCCGATGAGGAGCGCCTTCTGTTCGCCGGTGGAGGCGGTATTGGCCGCAATGTCCTTGGGTCCATGGCGCACGAGCAGGTCGGAAGCCTGCGGCCCCACGAGGGTGCGTCCGGCGGCGCGGTCACGCGTGCGGTTGTCGCGCAGGATCGCGCGGTAGCGGTCCTCCGCGTCGACGGCGGGAAGCGTGGCGGTTAAGGCATCGATCTCCCCCTCGAGGCTCATCGTGGCGAAGGGGAAGGGAGATTCCTCCTCGCGCGTCTCAAGGATCAGGGCTGCGAGTCGATCCACGGTTTCGCGGCGCGCGGCGGCGACCGCAATGGCAAGCTCTGCAACCTCGCGTTCCAGGGCGTCGAGCCAGAGCCGGTCGTCGGGATTCTCCTCCAGCACACGGTTGCGGGAGCGCAACGCACGCTCGAGCGCATTCACCCGCGTGCCGTGCTCCGAATCGACCGCGAGGACTAGGCGGTCGAGGAAGCGGCGGCGGTCGCCGGCAGGTCCACGAAACAGCGCATCGAGGTCGGGCGTGAGCCAGACGACCCGCAGGAACTCGGCGAAGGCGGTCGGCGAGGAGGCCGCCATGCCGTCGATGCGGCAGAGGCGCGAGGCGCGGGCCGCTTCGCCCTGCGGCTCGAGTCCCGTGCCGAGCCGGTGCTCGCCGTAGGAGGTATCAAGGGTAAGCGAGATGGCGAACGAGCCCGGCCCGCCCTGGCGCGCCATGTCGCCGAGCTCGGCACGGCGCAGGCCGCGTCCGGGCATGAACATGGAGATGGCCTCCAGCACGTTCGTTTTGCCGGCCCCGTTCTCGCCCACGAGCGCCACGAGCCGGCGCGAGACGGCGAGATCCAGGGTCGCATAGGTGCGAAAATCCTGGAGGATCAGGCGAACGATTCGGGACGCGAGGGCGGACGAGGAGGACATGCGCGATCTTCTTTCAGGAGCCGGCCCGAAAGATCAAGCGCCGGCGCGGCCTAACCGCTCTTCTCATGATCGCGAGGTCATTCTTCCCCACGGCCGGGCTTGTCCCGGCCATGGGGACGAGGAGAAGCGCAATGTCCTTAGGAAACGAGATCACCGGCACAAGGCCGGTGATGACGAGAAATAAAGTTCTGAAAGCGATCCCGGGCTCTGCTGCGCAAACCCGGGATGATGCTTGTGATGATTAGACGCGCATCGGCATCAGAACGTAGAGCGCGGTTGCACCCTCGCGGTCCTGGATGACGGTGGGCGAGCCGGGATCGGCGAGCTTGAACAGGGCGGTATCGCCGTCGAGCTGGGCCGTGATGTCGAGGAGGTAGCGGGCATTGAAGCCGATATCGATCGGGGCGGAGTCGTAATCGACCTCGATCTCTTCCGTCGCGCTGCCGGAATCCGGGTTGTTGACGGTGAGAGTCAGACGCCCGTCGGCGAGCGCCAGCTTCACGGCGCGGCCGCGCTCCGAGGAGATCGTGGAGACGCGGTCGACGGCCTTGGCGAAGTCGCCGCGTTCGACCACGAGGATCTTGTCGTTGCCGGCCGGGATGACGCGCTGATAATCGGGGAAGGTGCCGTCGATGAGCTTGGAGGTCAGAACCACGCCGTCGAAAGTCAGGCGGACCTTCGCGGAGGACAGCTCCACGGTGATGTTCTCCGAGCCGTCCTCGACGAGCTTGACGATCTCGGCCACGGCCTTGCGGGGGACGATCACGCCGGGCATGCCTTCCGAGCCGGCAGGGGCGGGAAGCTCCACGCGGGCGAGGCGATGCCCGTCGGTGGCAACCGCCCGCATCATGAGCGAGCCGCCCACGTCCAGCGTGTGGAGATAGATGCCGTTGAGGTAGTAGCGTGTTTCTTCCGTCGAGATCGCGAACTGCGTCTTCTCGATCAGGCGCTTGAGGTCGCTCGCCGCCAGCGTGAAGCGGTGCGGAAGATCGCCGGCGGCGAGATCCGGAAAGTCGCTTTCCGGCAGCGCCTGCAGCATGAAGCGCGAGCGGCCCGAGCGGATCTGCATCTGGCCCATATCCGCCGTCATCTCCAGCGAGACCTGCGCGCCTTCGGGCAGCTTTCGCACGATGTCGTAGATCATGTAGGCGGGCACCGTGGTCGAGCCTGCCTCCGTGATCTCGGCGGGGATCGTCTCCGTCACCTCGATATCCAGGTCGGTCGCGCGCAGGCGCAAGGAACCGTCCTCGGCGCGCAGAAGCACGTTCGACAGGATCGGGATGGTGTTGCGGCGCTCGACGACGCGGTGCACGTGCCCCAGCGCCTTCAAAAGAGCGGCGCGCTCAACAGTAACTCTCATAACGCGACACCTATTGTCGGTGAAATTCTTGGCCTGTCATCGGCGTGACAAGCGAGGCGGCAAGATTGGCGTTTGTTGTCGGAGAAAGCAAGGCCACTTGGTCCCGTGGCCCGACCGGGGCGCTCGCCGCCCCGCTGGCGCCTTATTCCTGCAACATCCGCTTGAGGAGTTCGACCTCGTCGGAGAGGGCGTGGTCCTCGCCCAGCGCCTTCTCGATCTTGCGCACCGCATGAAGCACGGTGGTGTGATCGCGTCCGCCGAAGCGGCGGCCGATCTCCGGAAGCGAGCGTAACGTCAGCACCTTGGACAGGTACATGGCGATCTGGCGGGGGCGAACCACGGCGGCGGTGCGGCGCTCCGACAGGATATCCGAGCGGGAGACGTTGTAGCGCGAGGCCACGAGCTTCTGGATGTCCTCGATCTTGACGCGCTTCGGCTCGCGGTTGCGCACGAGGTCGCGGATGGCGGTTTCGGCGGTTTCGAGGGTGATGGCCGAGCCGGTGAGCGTGGCGTGCGCCAGGAGGCGGTTCACCGCGCCTTCGAGATCGCGGCCGTTGGCCGTGATCGAGCGGGCCACGTAGGCGATGACGTTGGGCCCCACCTCGAAGGTGGGGTGGATGCCTTTCAGCGCCTCGATGCGGGTGGTGAGGATCGAGGTGCGAAGGGCCTCGTCCAGCGCCGTGACCTCGACCACGAGGCCGCCTGCGAGGCGCGAGCGGACGCGCTCGTCCAGATTCTCCAGATCCGCCGGCGGGCGGTCGGCGGCGATCACGATCTGACGGCCCGCATCGATGAGGGCATTGAGCGTATGGCCGAATTCCTGCTGGATCTGCTTGCCCTGAATGAACTGCACGTCGTCGATGATGAGCAGGTCGATGCCGCGCAGGCGCTCCTTGAAGGCGAGCGACGTCTGCGCCTTCAGGGAGGCGACGAAGCCATACATGAAGCGGTCGGCGGTGAGATAGATGACCCGGCGGCCTTGCGTTCGCATCTCATGGCCGATCGCGTGAAGCAGATGGGTTTTGCCGAGGCCCACGCCTGCATGAAGATAGAGCGGGTTGTAGATCACCTGACCGTTCGGCGCATGGGCCACCCGGTCGGCGGCTGCGTGCGCCAGCGCATTGGAGCGGCCGACGATGAAGCTCTCGAAGGTCAGGCGCGGGTCAAGCGGCGCGCCGCCGAGATCGGAGTTCTCGGTCCGCTCTTCGTGCGGGAGTGCAAGCGACGGCGCCTTGGGCTCGATGGCCTGAGCCGTCAACGGCATGGGAGCAGGGGTGTTCTGACGGGAGATATCATTCGGGCGACGTGGGGGGGACGCCTCGCGGCTGAGAGAGTTGCGCACGCCGATCACGACGCGCTCCACGTCCGTGGTTTCCGAGCGGTAGACCGACAGCACGCGGTCGACGTAATGGGATTCGATCCAGCTTTTTAGGAAGCGGGTGGGCACTGTCAGATAGGCACAGCCTTCCACCACCGAATCCAGCTCGAGGCGACCGAACCAGCTGGCAAAGATGTCCTCGCCCAGCTCGGCGCGCAGGCGGCGTTTCACCCGCGCCCAGACATCCGCTGCCGTTTGCTCGCCTGAAGCCTCCATGCCGCTCTCATTGGCAGCGGCAAAGGTGCGATGGTCCTCGCTGCGATACATCAAATTCCCTCCACGAGGTTTCGCCGAACTTGGCTGAAACCCCCACGCATGACCCGTTCTGAACAGAAGCCAGCCCTGATTCACAGGTTGTTCAAAACGTGGTGCCCCCAATTGTACTAAAGATTATCAAGCCGATTTTAAGTCGAGGCGATCTGAAAACGTCGCCTCTTGTACATCTCTTCAAGCTCAACCAAGTCTACCCCTGGGTAAGGGATATGCTTTCGTTTGCTTCTTGTGAAACTGAAACAAAGCCCTGACCCCGCGGTTGTGTTCTATAGCTCGGGACTTGAGTGGATGACTTAACGGCAAGCCGTTGAAGCAAGATGACCTTATACAGGCTGGGGGAAGGTCCGCAACATGGACGAGTCAACAGGTGATCGGCCATGATCCCCAAAACGGCTCCACAGACCCGTCCACAGGTTTTAGGGTGCGGCGATAAAGTCCTGACTCTTCAACTGATTCACAGTGTCGCCCCGCCTCGGTTCGGCGCGCGAAAAAAGCTTGTTCCGCAACCTTGATTCAGCATCGATTCGGGGTGACTCGCTGTGTGATTCCGATGCTTTGCGAACCTTTGCCTGCTAAGCTATTGAGCAATCTTTGAATTTCATGTGCAATTTGAATCTGCGGAGTACGTTTTCACACCCCGTTTTTTGGGCGTAAAGTCAAGTTGCTGTGTGGATAAGACGGCGACAAAAAACGGGTTCCGGATCGATGCTCTTCGCTTCTTGGCGACCCCGGCAGGCGGGTCGGATTTCGGAAGGCCAGGTGGGGCATTTGCCGGCCATTCCGGCGCGGCGGAATGGCTGCTTCTTCCCGTCCGGGAAAGGTCCGTGGTCCTTCTCTGCATAAGGGAAAGCCTGCGTCCCTGCGGGATGGGACGCGGCGCTCTGGCTTTCCTGGGCATCGCTCTCGCCTGCCGTGCCTTCAACGGGCCGACTGAAAGGCGGTCGAGGCAGGCTGTGGCTATGGATGTCCAGTGCCCACGGAGGGTCGCGAGGCAACAAAAAACCCGGCCGTCGGGCCGGGTTTGATGCTGTTGGGTTGCCTGATGCGGTTTAAGCGCTCAGGGCCTTGATGCGGCTCGTCAGGCGCGACACCTTCCGAGAGGCGGTGTTCTTGTGCACGATCCCCTTCTGGGCAGCGCGCATCACTTCCGGCTCGGCGGCGCGCAGGGCGGCGAAGGCCTCGGTCTGATTGCCGGAGGCAATCGCCTCCTCGACCTTGCGGATGAACGTCCGCATGCGGCTGCGGCGCGACTTGTTGATCGCGGTGCGCTTCGCAATCTTGCGGGTCATCTTCTTGGCGGACACGGTGTTGGCCATGGCCAATCCTCGTTTGTTAAAGTCCGACGCGACAAGCCCGGCTTGGAGCCCCGTCAGCGACCGGTTGATGAATGGAAACCGAAGAGCCCGCGGGACGCGCGGGCTCGTATGGGGCGGCTTATAGACGTGATCCTCGAGAAGGTCAATGTCCGCGGGCCTTTGCGCGTCAAAAAAGCGCCTCGAGGCTCTTGAAGCCGCCTTCCCGCAGCATGTTCCGCCAGGGGTTGGCGGGATCGAGAAGCAGCCTCAGGGCCATCGCCGCCGAGACCAGTACCAGCAGCGGGCGGATGATCCGGCTCCCCAGCCGCATCGCGAGCCGCGAGCCCACCTGCGCCCCGAGGAAGGACGCTCCGGCCATGACGAGCCCCACCGGCCAGACCACGGCTCCGGTGGCCGCATAGAGAAGGAGGCTGCCCAGGTTGCTCGCAAGGTTCAGGAGCTTCGTATGGGCGGTGGCCCGTACCACCCCGTAGCCGAGGAGCGTCACGAAGGCGAGCATGTAGAAGGAGCCCGCGCCCGGCCCGAAGATGCCGTCATAGAAGCCCACGACCACCGGAGCCGTGACGCCGAAGGCGAGCGCCGTCATCCGGGCCTGGGCATCCTCGTCCTTCACCTTGCGCGACAGGGCGAAGTAGACGGCGATGGCGATCAGCAGCACCGGAATCAGGGTCTGGAGCACGGATTGCGGCAGGAAGCGCACGCAGAGCGCTCCCGCGACCCCGCTGACGAAGGCCACCGCCGTGAAGGCCCAGGCCTTGCGCCATTCGATCATGCCCCGCCGCCCGAAGGTGTAAGTGGCGGAGGCGGCCGCAAAGACCCCCTGGACCTTGTTGGTTGCGATGGCGCCCGCAGGACTCATGCCCGCGAGCAGGAGGGCCGGCACGGTGAGGAGTCCTCCGCCCCCTGCGATGGAATCCACGAAGCCTGCAAAAAAAGAGATCGCGGCGAGCGCCGCGATCATGTCGAAGCCGATATCGGGCACGATTACTGGTCTTTGAACTCGGCCGCGCGCTTTTCCACGAAGGCGGCCATGCCTTCCTTCTGGTCGGCGGTGGCGAACATGGCATGGAAGACCCGCCGCTCGAAGCGGATGCCTTCGGAGAGGGACACCTCGTCGGCGCGGTTGATGGTTTCCTTCGTCATCATGGCGATGGGCAGCGACATGGACGCGATGGTCTCCGCCACCTTCATGGTTTCAGGGATGAGGTCCGACAGCGGCACCACGCGGGCCACGAGGCCGGAGCGCTCGGCCTCCTCGGCTCCCATCATGCGGCCCGTCAGGCACATCTCCATGGCCTTGGCCTTGCCGACGAGGCGGGTGAGGCGCTGCGTCCCTCCCATGCCGGGCATGACGCCGAGCTTGATCTCGGGCTGGCCGAACTTGGCGTTGTCCGCGGCGATGATGAAATCGCACATCATGGCGAACTCGCAGCCGCCGCCGAGGGCGAAGCCCGCCACCGCCGCAATCATCGGCTTGCGGCGGCCCGCCACCTTCTCCCAGCCGGAGAACTGGTTGTCGAGGTAGATCTGCGGATAGGTCAGCGACGCCATCTCCTTGATGTCGGCGCCGGCGGCGAAGGCTTTCTCTGAACCGGTGATCACGATGCAGCCGATCTGCGGATCGGCCTCGAAGGCGTCGAGCGCCTGGTTCACCTCGTTCAGGAGGGCCGAGTTGAGGGCATTGAGAGCCTGGGGCCGGTTGAGGGTGATGAGCCCCACCTTGCCGCGCGTCTCGACGATGATCGTTTCATAGGCCATGGCCGCCACCTCCAGTGTTCTTCCTCTCTGGGTTACGGGAGGCAGCGGGGCTCGGCAAGATCAAACTGCGGGTTGTCGCCGCCATGCAGACTTCTCCCGCCATGGCCGGGAGAGCGTCACCAGGCGATCCTCCATTCCGCTGCGCAGCCCGGGAGGACGGCGCGGATCGGGTTACACCACTACCTTGCGGTAAAGGTGCCATGTGGCGTGTCCGAGGATCGGCAGCACCACGGCAAGCCCGATGAAGAGCGGGATGAAGCCGATTACGAGCATCCCGGCGACGATGAGCGCCCAGACGAGCATGGGCCAAGGATTGGCGGCCACGGCCCTGAAGGAGGTGAGGATCGCCGGGATCGCGCCCACGTCTCTGTCGAGCAGGAGCGGAAAGGAGATCACGCTCAAGGAGAACACGACGGCGCTGAAAACGAAACCGATGGCGTTGCCGGCGATGATGAGAGTCCAGCCGTTCCGAGTGGTGAAGACCTCCTGCAGGAAGGCGCTCATGGATTGAGGCGCCTGCCAGCCGAACAGCGATTGGTACAGGGCCTGGGCGGTCATCAGCCAGGCGATGAAGATCACCATCAGCAGAATGCCCAGTGCAGCGATGGATCCGATCGAGCGAGAGCGGAACACGTTGGAGACGCTGCTCACGGACACTTCCTGCCCGCGCTCGCGCTCGCGGCTGATCTCGTAGAGCCCCACGGCCGCGAGAGGCCCTACCAGGGCGAAGCCCGACATGAGCGGGAAGAGGAGCGGCAGCATGTTGTTGCCGAAAGCGAGCCCCGCGAAGAATACGCCGAGGATCGGGTACAGCAGGCAGATGAAGAAGATGTGGGTCGGAGCGGCCCAGAAATCGGCGATGCCGCGCCTCAGGGCATCCATGAGATCGGAGGTGCCGATCCTGCGGATCGCGAGGCCCTCCGAGACCGGGTCTCTCTGGATGTGGGAAAGGGCGTCGAGCTTGGCCATGGCGGTCCCTCCTGAACCTTTCGTTCAAGCGGTCGCGAGCCGGTCATGCAGAAGATGCCGACGGAAGGTCGCAACCTGCAGCCGGAAGACTTCACGCCTTTTCGGGCTTTTTCAGGGAGGGCCGCGGCCCGCCCGATCACATTATGGAGCGCGGGGCGGCTTCTGGCAGACCGGACAATAGAAGGTGGAGCGGCCGGATTGCACGAGGCGCGCGACCGTGCCGGTGCATTCGGGCGTCACGCAGGGCTCCCCCTCCCGGTCGTAGACGCGGAAGGAGTGCTGGAAATAGCCGAGCGAGCCGTCCACCTGGGCATGGTCGCGCAGGGTGGAGCCGCCCGCCTGGACGGCTTCCGAGAGGACGTCGCGGATCACCTCCGCGAGCTGGTGCGCCCTCCGCGTCGGCCGGCCGGCCCTGGTGGCGAGCGAGCCGGCTGGGGCCTCGGGGTGGAGGCCGGTGCGGAACAGGGCCTCGCACACATAGATGTTGCCGAGACCCGCGATGAGGCGCTGGTCGAGGAGGGCGGCCTTCAGGGGCGTGCGCCTGCCCGCGAAGAGGGCGGCGATGGTCTCGCCCGAGAGTTCGTTGCCGAGGGGCTCGATCCCCATCCCTGCAAAATGCCTGCAGGTCTCGATTTCGGGTCGGGGGACAAGGTCCATGAAGCCGAAGCGGCGGGCATCGTTGTAGGTGACGCTGGCTCCGTTCGACAGCTTGAAGGTCACGTGATCGTGGGCGCCAACGCCTCCCAGTTCGTGGTGAAACTCCCCCGGCATCCGGGTTTCCTCCCCCTTCGTGACCAGGAAACGGCCGGACATGCCGAGATGCATGATCAGCACCTCGCCCGAGGAGAGATCCGCGAGCAGATACTTGGCCCGACGTCCGAGGGCCTTCACCTCCTGCCCCTCCAGGCGCTCCGCGAATCGTTCGGGAAACGGAAAGCGCAGGGCCGGGCGGCGCTGCACCACCTTGGTGAAGCGGGCTCCCACCAGGGCGGGTTCCAGGCCCCGGCGCACGGTTTCGACTTCAGGCAGTTCAGGCATCAACCATCTCTTCGGTTTTCCGGAGCATCGTTTCATGCGGATCCGAAGGGCCACGTCAGCGAAAACCGGATCCACTTTTCCGCACGATGCGCTAAGCCCTTACATAGCCATCGGGCCGAGCTTCCGCTATGGATCGCGTTCAGGATGTGAGAGAAGGTTATCGAGGATCATGACCGACGAGAACACCCATTTCGGGTTTCAGTCCGTGCCCCTGGGCGAGAAGCAGGACCGCGTGAACGAGGTCTTCCGTTCCGTGGCGAGCCGCTACGATCTCATGAACGACCTCATGTCCGCGGGCCTTCACCGCCTCTGGAAGGACGCTCTCGTGTCCACTCTCCGTCCACCCCGCGACCGGGCCTTCCGCCATCTGGACGTGGCCGGCGGCACCGGGGACGTGGCCTTCCGCATTCTGGATGCGGGCGGTCCGCAGACCCATGTGACCGTGCTCGACATCAACGGCGAGATGCTCAAGGTCGGTGCCGAGCGGGCAGGTCATCGCTATGACGGCCGCATCGATTTCGTCGAGGCCAATGCGGAGGAGCTGCCGCTCGAACCCAACACTTACGACGCCTATACCATCGCCTTCGGCATCCGGAACGTGCCGCGCATCGACGCGGCCCTGCGCGAGGCGCATCGCGTGCTCAAGCCCGGGGGGCGCTTCCTCTGCCTCGAGTTCTCCAAGGTGGACGTGCCGCTCCTCGACAGGATCTACGACGCCTATTCCTTCAACGTCATCCCCCGCATGGGCCAGATGGTGACGGGGGATACGGAATCCTATCAGTACCTCGTCGAATCCATTCGTCGCTTCCCGCCGCCCGCCGCATTCGCGCGCATGATCGAGGAGGCGGGCTTCAGGCGCGTCACCTATCGCCCGCTCACCGCAGGCGTGGTCGCCATTCATTCCGGCTGGAAGATATAAGCGTGATCGGCAGCATCGTTCATCTCGCGCGGAATCTGCGCGCCGGCTTCGTTCTCGCCCGCGAAGGCGCTCTCGGCCTGTTCGATCCGAGCCCCCTGCCGCCAACCGCGCGTCTTGCCTTGAGGCTGGCGCGCCTCATCGAGCGTCCGCAGGCGGAGGATGGCGGGGCGCGCCTTTCCAAGGCGCTCACACGGCTCGGCCCTTCTTATGTGAAGTTCGGCCAGTTCCTCGCGACACGTCCCGATATCGTCGGCGTGGCGGCGGCGCGCGACCTCGAGCGCCTGCAGGACAGGATGCCTCCGTTCCCGCGCGCTCAGGCCGTTGCCGTGATCGAAGCCGCGCTCGGGCGGCCCATTGACGCTCTCTTCCTCGAGTTCAGCGAGCCCCTGGCGGCGGCCTCCATCGCACAGGTGCACAAGGCGCGCATCCGCACGCCGGACGGTGAAGAGACGGTCGCCGTGAAGGTGGTGCGCCCCGGCGTGCGCGAAGGCTTCGCCCGCGACCTTCAGGCTATGCGCGCGGCAGCCCGCCTCTTCGAGCGCATGGTGCCCGATGCGCGGCGCCTGAAACCCATGGAAGTGGTGGAGACGCTCGCCCGCTCGGTTTCCGTCGAGATGGATCTGCGGCTCGAAGCCGCCGCCGTCTCCGAGCTTGCCGAGAACACCAAGGACGATCCGGATTTCCGCGTGCCGAAGCCGGAATGGGATCTGACGGCCCGCGACGTGCTCACCACCACCTGGATCGACGGCATCCGCCTCAACGACATCGAGGGCATCGAGCGCGCGGGCTTCGACCGCGAGGCGCTCGCGCGCACGGTAATCCAGTCCTTCCTGCGCCATGCCATACGCGACGGCTATTTCCATGCGGACATGCACCCCGGCAATCTGTTCGTGGATGCGGAAGGGCGCCTCGTCGCCGTCGATTTCGGCATCATGGGCCGTCTCGGCATCAAGGAGCGGCGCTTCCTGGCCGAGATCCTCCTCGGCTTCATCCGCCGCGATTACCTGCGCGTGGCGCAGGTACATTTCGAGGCGGGCTATGTGCCGCCGCACCATTCGGTCGAAGATTTCGCCCAGGCAATCCGCGCCATCGGCGAGCCGATTCACGACCGGCGCGCGGACGAGATCTCGATGGCGAAGCTCCTGACGCTGCTCTTCGAGATCACGGCGCTGTTCGACATGGCGACGCGCACCGAGCTCGTGATGCTGCAGAAGACCATGGTCGTGGTGGAAGGAGTCGCGCGCACTCTCGACCCGAAACTCGACATGTGGACCACATCGGAGCCGGTGGTGCGCGACTGGATCGAGCGCAATCTCGGGCCTCTGGGCCGCGTGGAGCAGGCAGGCCGAGGCCTGTGGACGCTCGCGGGAGTCATCGGCGATCTGCCGGAACTGGCCCTTCGGGCCGAGCGCGTTCTCAATCAGATGGAGGAGGTGACCGCCCGGGGCGTCTCTCTCAATCAGGAGAGCGTCGCGGCCATTGGGCGCGCGGAAGCGCGCGGCAACCGCTGGGGCGTGGCGGCCTTGTGGATCGTCGCCGTCTCGCTGATGATCATGCTGCTGAGAGGTTTCGCATGACGGCGCTTTCCGGCCAACGCGTTCTCCTCGTCATCGGGGGTGGGATCGCGGCCTACAAGTCCCTCGATCTGATCAGGCGCCTGCGCGAGCGAGGCGCATCGGTGCGCTGCGTTCTCACCCATGGGGCGCAACACTTCATCACGCCGCTGGCGGCCTCCGCCCTCACGGGACAGCGCACGCATACGGATCTCTTCGACCGAGAGGACGAGGCCGATATCGGCCACATCAGGCTGGCGCGCGATGCGGATCTGGTGGTGATCGCGCCCGCCACCGCCAATCTCATGGCGAAGATGGCCGGTGGTCATGCCGACGACCTCGCCTCCACGGTGCTGCTCGCCACTACGCTGCCCGTTCTGATGGCCCCCGCCATGAACGTGCGCATGTGGCTGCACCCGGCCACGCAGCGCAATCTGAAGGTCCTGCAGGCCGACGGCGTTCATGTGGTCGGGCCGAACGAGGGCGCGATGGCGGAGGCCGAGGCAGGTCCCGGCCGCATGGCCGAGCCGCTGGAGATCGCCGCCGCCGTGGAGCGTTTGCTGGCTCCCTCGGGGCCGCTTACGGGAAAGCACGTGATCGTGACCTCGGGTCCGACGCATGAGCCCATCGATCCCGTGCGCTACATCGCCAATCGTTCGTCGGGCAGGCAGGGCCATGCGATCGCGAAAGCAGCGAGCGAGGCGGGTGCGCGCGTCACGCTGATTTCCGGCCCCGTCGATCTGCCCGATCCGCGAGGCGTCACCACCGTGCATGTGGAGAGCGCGCGCGAGATGCTGGAAGCGGTCGAGAAGGCTCTGCCCGCCGATATCGGCATCTTCGCGGCCGCGGTCGCCGATTGGCGCGTGGCCAATGCGGGCGCTCAGAAGATCAAGAAGAAGGACGGCGCCTTGCCGAATCTGTCCCTCACCGAGAACCCCGACATTCTCGCGACCGTTTCGCATCTCCCGCAGAACCGCCCCGCACTCATGGTTGGCTTCGCGGCCGAGACGGAGAACGTGATCGAGCACGCCCGGCAGAAACTCGCGAAGAAGGGCTGCGATCTCATCCTGGCCAACGACGTGTCGCCCGGCACCGGCGTCATGGGCGGCGAGAGCAACACGGTGCATCTCGTGACCCGGTCCGGCGTCGAGACCTGGCCGACGCTCTCGAAGACGGAGGTCGCCGAGAGGCTCATCGCGCATGTGGCCGCGATGATCGGAGGCATGAAGCCATGACGCATGTGCTGCGTGTTCAGCGCTTGGCCCACGGCGCGGACCTGCCCCTGCCGCGCTATGAAACGGCGGGTGCTGCGGGCATGGACCTGATTGCCGCCAATCCGGCCGACGCGCCGGTGGAGCTTGCGCCCATGGAGCGCAAACTCGTCCCCACGGGCCTCGTCATCCAGCTGGAGCAGGGGTTCGAGGCACAGGTGCGCCCACGTTCCGGTCTGGCCTTCAAGCACGGCGTGACGGTCCTCAACGCGCCGGGCACCATCGACGCGGATTATCGCGGCGAGGTGCAGGTGCTGCTCGTCAACCTGGGCGCCGAGCCCTTCACCGTCACGCGCGGCATGCGCATCGCGCAGATGATCGTCGCGCCGGTCACCATGGCGGAGGTGGTGGAGGTCGTCGCCGTCGAACCCACGGTGCGGGCCGCGGGCGGGTTCGGATCGACGGGCTTGAACTGAAAGGCACGCGATGAATTTCCTTTCTCGCCGTTCCCTGCTCGCGATCGCAGCCGTCACCGACATCGCGCTCCATGCCCGTCCCATGCCGGTCTCGGCGAAGGCGCTCGCCGCCCGGCACAATCTGCCGCCGCGCTATCTGGAGCCGGTGCTGCAGGCCCTGGTCAGGCAGGGGATCCTGAAAGGGGTGCGCGGTCCGCGCGGCGGGTACGAGCTTGCCCGCGAGCGGCGGCGCATCACCGCGGGCGATGTCGTCCGGATCGCCATGGCGGCACAGGAGGACGAGGGCAATTCGCCGGTTCCGGAATCGCGGCTTGCGGAAGCGGTGGTGGCCCCCCTCGTCGCGAAAGGGACGGAAGCCTTTCTGGCCGAACTCGACAAGGTCACGGTGGAGGACCTGTGCAACCGGGCTCAGGCCGAAGCCGTCGGCGAGCCGACCATGCCGGTAGATTTTACGATATAGCTTGTGAATTAAGGCAATTATCGACACTCACTGCGAGAAAGACTAGCATCCTCCCGTTCTCATGGAGGATTTTTATGGCTGATACCCTCAACGCCTCGGACGCCCACACGAAGCCCGGCCGCGGCCGCATCTACGGCTCCATCACGGAAACCATCGGCAACACTCCGCTCGTGCGCCTCAACCGGCTGCCGAAGGAAAACGGGGTCGATGCGGAGATCCTCCTCAAGCTCGAGTTCTTCAACCCGATCTCCAGCGTGAAGGACCGCATCGGCGTCAGCATGATCGACGCCATGGAGGCATCGGGTCAGATCAGGCCCGGCGCGACCTTGATCGAGCCCACTTCGGGCAATACGGGCATTGCGCTGGCCTTCGTGGCGGCCGCCCGCGGCTATCGCCTGATCCTCGTGATGCCGGAGACCATGTCCGTCGAGCGCCGCAAGATGCTGGCCTATCTCGGCGCCGAACTCGAGCTCACCCCGGGTCCGCAGGGGATGAAGGGCGCGATCGCCCGCGCCGAGGAGCTGCTCGAGAAAATTCCGGGCTCCGTCATTCCGCAGCAGTTCAAGAACCCGGCCAACCCCGAGATCCACCGCAGGACCACCGCCGAGGAGATCTGGAACGACACCAACGGCCAGTTCGATGCCTTCGTGGCGGGGGTCGGTACCGGCGGCACGATCACCGGCGTTGCCCAGGTCATCAAGCCGCGTTTGCCCGACATGAAGGTGTTCGCCGTGGAGCCCGAGGATTCCCCGGTTCTCTCCGGCGGCCAGCCCGGCCCGCACAAGATCCAGGGCATCGGCGCCGGCTTCGTGCCGGACGTGCTCGACCGCTCCCTCATCAACGGCGTGATCACCATCGGCAACCAGACAGCATTCGACATGGCGCGTCAGCTCGCCAAGCTCGAGGGCATTCCCGGCGGCATTTCCACGGGCGCCAACGTGGCGGCGGCGCTGGAGATCGCGGCCCGGCCCGAGTTCAAGGGTAAGCGCATCGTCACGGTCGCGCCGTCCTTCGCCGAGCGCTACCTCTCCACGGCCCTGTTCGAGGGGCTCTGAAATTTCATCAGCTCGGACCTGAGGAAGGGCGGCTCAAAAGCCGCCCTTTTTGTTTGGCCGCCGTTCAAGCTTGGCAAGAACTTCCCTCAGCCCGTCGGGTTCTCCTGGAAGCACATGAATTCACGCATGTTTCCAAGCCAATCCGATGGAGTTCATCATGGCGGAGCGCAAGGCGCCTCATTCACTGCAAGACCAGGACGCGGACCAGATCCGCAACGAGCAGCGCGGCGGCATCGACAGCCCCATCGATCCGAACCGGGAGGGCGGGCCGGAAGGCAATGCCACCCTCCGCCGCGTCTGGAGCGAGCCGGGCGGCGAGGCCTACAATTACCGGCAGGGCCAGACAGGCCAGACGAGCCGGGCAGGCATGGACGGCCATGACGAGCTCACCGCCGCCGAGACCCCGGAGACCACGAAGCATCTGAGCGATGCGACGCTCTCGCCGCAGGACAAGGACGCGACAGCCCAGGCCATCGAGCGTGCGACAGCCGTCAACGGCAAGGATCAGGGCTGACAGGAGAGCGACATGGGCAATGCAGGCTACGGCAATCACACCGAAGATACGAAGAAGCACGGCGATCCCGAGCGGACGGACCCGAATCCCGGCCACGGGGGCTCGTCCGAGGACAAGCCCGGCGCTCCGCCCGCGGCCGGCCCGCACGGCAAGCCGTCGCTGACGAATCCCGAATCGACTCCCGGCACGGGAGCCCTGCCGGATGTGGGCGACAGCGACGCGACCGACTCCACCAGTTCATGAGGGATCCCATCATGACGCAGAACCCGAATTCCGGACCGCGTGTCCCCTCCGAGCGGCCCGATCCGGAAGAAGCGGCCCGCGATCCACGGCCCGAGTCCCAGGACCGGCCCGGCTTCGATTTGGGCGGGTCGGCCGATGAGGCCAACGCCACGGGCACCGGCTCCGGCACCATTCCAGGCGGTCCAAAGGGCAGCCCGTCCAGCGGCACCGATGCCGGCGGGCGCGCCAGCGGCCTGACGGATCCCAGCGGCTCGCGCTCTCTCGGCAACGAAGGCGATGCGGGATCCGAAACCGGCTCCGGGCCGACGAGCGGCTCCGGCGGCCCGACCTGATGCAAGCAGAGGAACAAGCAGCGATGGCTCAAACCGACGACAAGTCCAACCAGGCGACCGAAAAGGACATCAGCGCCCCGCGCCTGACTCCGCAAGGCCGCGAGAATCCCGACGTGTCCGGCGAGGATTCCACCAATCCCATGGGAGAGGGCGCCAAGAAGGGGCAGGGCGACAAGGCCGAAGGATGATCTCCCTTTGCGTCATCCGTCCCTGTGCCGGGGGCCCGGGTGTATGACGAAGCGACGGCAACGTGAAAAAAGGCCGCCCATTGGGCGGCCTTTCAACATGTGCTCGAGAGACTGCCTCAGGCGCTCAGCGCTTCCTTCTGCTTCTCGGCGCGCTTGCGCTCGTTCGGGTCGAGGATCGCCTTGCGGATGCGGATCGACTTCGGCGTCACTTCCACGAGCTCGTCGTCCTGGATCCAGGCGAGCGACTTCTCCAGCGTCATGCGGATCGGCGGCGTCAGCCGCACCGCCTCGTCCTTGGAGGTCGTGCGGATGTTGGTGAGCTTCTTGCCCTTGAGCACGTTCACCTCGAGGTCGTTCTCGCGGTTGTGCTCGCCCACGATCATGCCCTGATAGACCTTCCAGCCGGGCTCGATCATCATCGGGCCGCGATCCTCCAGGTTCCAGAGCGCATAGGCCACCGCCTCGCCCGAATCGTTGGAGATCAGCACGCCGTTGCGGCGGCCGGCGATCTCGCCCTTGTAGGGCTCGTAGGCATGGAACAGGCGGTTCATGATCGCCGTGCCGCGGGTATCGGTCAGAAGCTCGCTCTGGTAGCCGATGAGGCCGCGGGTCGGAGCGTAGAACACGAGGCGCTGGCGGTTGCCGCCGGACGGGCGCATCTCGACCATCTCGGCGCGGCGCTCGGACATCTTCTGCACCACGACGCCGGAGAACTCCTCGTCCACGTCGATCACCACTTCCTCGATGGGCTCGAGGAGCTGACCGTTCTCGTCCTTCTCGAACACCACGCGGGGGCGCGATACGGCGAGCTCGAAACCTTCGCGGCGCATGGTCTCGATCAGGATCGCGAGCTGCAATTCGCCGCGGCCCGAGACGTAGAACGAGTCCTTGTCGGTCGCCTCCTCGATCTTGAGGGTCACGTTGCCTTCCGCTTCCTTGAACAGGCGGTCGCGGATCATGCGGCTCGTCACCTTGTCGCCCTCGGTGCCGGCCAAGGGGCTGTCGTTGACGATGAAGGACATGGTCACGGTCGGCGGGTCGATGGGCTGCGCCTGGATCGGGATGTCGTTCTCAGGGGCGCAGAAAGTGTCGGCCACCGAGCCCTTTTCCAAGCCCGCGATGGAGACGATGTCGCCGGCCTCGCCCAGCTCGATCGGCTGGCGCTCCAGGCCGCGGAAAGCCAGGATCTTGGACACGCGCCCGGTTTCGACGAGCTTGCCCTCGCGGTCGATGACCTTGATCGCCTGGTTCGGCTTCACCGTGCCGGACGCGATGCGGCCCGTGACGATGCGGCCCAGGAAGGGATTGGATTCGAGCAGGGTGCCGAGCATGCGGAACGGGCCTTCCTCGGTCTTGGCCGGGGGCACGTGCTCGAGCACGAGGTCGAAGAGCGGGGCCAGGCCCTGATCGCTCGGACCCTCCGGGGACTTCGCCATCCAGCCGTTGCGGCCCGATCCGTAGAGGATCGGGAAGTCGAGTTGCTCGTCGGTGGCGTCGAGCGCCGCGAAAAGGTCGAACACCTCGTTGATCACTTCCTGATGTCGGGCATCGGGACGGTCGATCTTGTTGATGGCCACGATGGGCCTGAGGCCGATCTTGAGGGCCTTGGACACCACGAACTTGGTCTGCGGCATCGGACCTTCGGCCGCGTCGACGAGCACGATGGCGCCATCCACCATGCTCAGGATGCGTTCCACCTCGCCGCCGAAATCGGCGTGGCCCGGAGTGTCGACGATGTTGATGCGGGTGTCCTTCCAGACCACCGAGGTGGCCTTGGCCAGAATGGTGATGCCGCGCTCCTTCTCGAGATCGTTGGAATCCATCGCGCGCTCTTCGACGCGCTGGTTCTCGCGGAAGGCGCCGGACTGCTGGAGCAGCTTGTCAACGAGGGTAGTCTTGCCATGGTCGACGTGTGCGATGATGGCGATATTGCGCAGCTTCATGAGGGTTGGTCTTTCAAAGCAAAACGGCCCGGTTCGCGGCGAGCTCTGCCGCGCCCATGGCTCAAACCGGGCGGAAAACTGATGAGCTGCAATATAATAATTACTCTGCGGCGGCAATAGGGCGCCTCCCGAAGCTTTGATCGGCGGGCCGTTTCGAGGGGTCAAGCGGGGCCGTCCCGCCTCTTCGTCAGGGCCCCACGGGTTGCAGCCATCCCGACCGGAAGAGCGCCGCGCCTCGACCCGGCGGGATTCCCATCACAAGTCCGGGGATGACGAGAGTAGGGCGTGAGGAGGAAAGGGGGCGGGATCCCCCACGCTTAAGGTCGGCGCATACGGAAGCGCCAGTCCGGGCGGATGCTGCGCACCATCATCATCTCGCCGAGATTTTCGGGCGTCAGGAGCCCCACGAGCCGCTGGTCCCGGTTCAGGACGAGAACGGCGGGGGCCCTGGCCTTGTTGAGCAGGGCGATGGCAACCTCGAAAGGCTGCCATTCCTGGACTGTCGGCAGGTCCCGGGCCATCACGTCGAGAACCGGGGTCGTGGGCCCGCCCTGCCGCAGGGCGACGATCAGGCCGTCGCGAGTCAGAAGGCCGCGCGGGTAGCCTGCTCCGTCGACGACGGGAAACTCCTTCTGCGCGGTGCGCAGCATCAGGTCGACGGCATCGTCGAGGTTCGACGAGGTGTTCAGCGTCTCGACGGGACTCACCATGCCCGCATGCACCGGCAGCCCCTGGGTCGCCCCCCGGAACGACACGTCCTGCGCTTCCGCGGAGGCCGCGAGATAGACGAAGAGGGCGATGACGACCAGCATGGGATTGCCGAAGAGGCCGAGGAGGGCGAACAGGAAGGCCGCGCCCTGGCCGATCCGCGCCGCTATGCGGGTGGCGTCGGCATAATTCATGCGCATGGCGAGGAGAGCCCGCAGCACGCGCCCGCCATCCATGGGGAAGGCCGGGATCATGTTGAAGACGACGAGGAAGACATTGGCGGCCGCAAGCCTCGCCAGGATGCCCGCTTGCGGATTCTCGAGTGCCGTCGTGGCGGCGGTGCCGATGTTCAAGCCGAGAAAAAGGATGAGCGCGGCCGCGATCGCCACGTTCACCAGGGGGCCTGCGACCGCGACCGCCAGCTCCTCGCGGGGATTGTCGGGAATGCGCTCCAGGCTCGCGATGCCGCCGATGGGCCAGAGCGTCACCTCGGGAGTCTTGATGCCGTAGCGCCTGGCCACGAGAATGTGTCCGAATTCGTGGGCCAGCACGCAGGCGAAGAGCAGCACGATGAACAGCAGGCCTTCGAGAGCGGCCGACTGACCTCCCGCGCGCCACTGTGCCGCGCCGATCCAGATCAGGAGCAGCAGGAAGGTCATGTGGATGCGCACCTGGGTGCCGGCGATGCGCGCGACGGAAATGGACCAGGGCATGGATGTCTCCGGACGCCTTCAAGCTCAAGGTAGCGTGGGACGGGCTCACTCGAAACCCAGGGGAAGTACGAATCCGTCACACCATTCGCCGGTCGAGAGAGCGGCTGTTCGGGTGTTGCGGTCGACGGGATGTGACGAAGGTCACAGACCCTCGCCCTCGACGAGATCATGGTGAGGATGTTCTTCGGCAGGAAGGCCCTGCGAGGAACGGGGCGAACATCCGTCTCGCCTGTGAAGCCGATCGCCCGGAGGACAGCCGAGACCTCGCGCGAACCGGCAGGCGACGTGACCCGGCAGGATGGATTCCGCAGGCTCTCGGACCGCCTTCAGCCTGCAATCCGCTCCGCTGAAATGGGAGGCTTCTCATGACGACCCGCCTTACGAAGCGCTCGACCGTATCCGTCCTGCTCATGACGAGCGCCGCCACCCTTGCTCTGGCGACATCCGCCGCCGCCTGTCCTCTCGGCGACCACAGCAGCCCGCGCGTGAAGCTCCTTCACGGGCTGAGCCATGCTCCGGCCCCGCGGATGACGGTGGCGCAGACCGATCACCAGGCTCATCCTCATCCGCCGGCGCGCAACGAGCTCGGGGCCTACAGCCGCGATCTCCCGAAAGGCGCAGCCGCTCCGCGCGCCGATGATAGACCGCCCGTCTACGACAACCTGGGGCGGTTGACGTGGGCCGCTGTCGGTCCGTCGGCGCAGGAGGCCCGCGCCTATTTCGACCAGGGCTATCGCCTGGGATGGGGCTTCAACCACGCGGAAGCGGCCCGGGCGTTCAGGGCGGCGCAGGATCTCGACCCGGATTGTGCGATGTGCCTCTGGGGAGAGGCGTGGGTGCTGGGACCCCATATCAACTACCCGATGGAGGCGGCCGCCAACGCTCGCGCGCTCGTGGCGCTCGAACGGGCCAAGCGCCTTGCTCCTCCCGGCGGGGTGGAGGCCGCGCTGATCGACGCGCTCTCGCACCGGCATTCGCCCGATCCGAACGCGGATCGCAAGTCGCTGGATCAGGCCTATGCGGATGCGATGGAGGCCGTGCAGGCTCGCTTCCCGGACAATCCGCACATCGCGCTCCTGACGGCCGACGCGCTCATGAACCTCAGCCCCTGGGATTACTGGGCCGATGGAGGCACAACCCCGAAGGGCAGGACCGCTCGCATGATCGAGCTCATCGAGGGCGTGCTTGGCGACCGGCAGGTGGGTTCCCTCACGGCGGAGCCCGATCATCCGGGGGCCATTCACCTCTACATCCACGCCGTCGAGTCCTCCGACCGGCCGGAGCGCGCGGCACCGCATGCAGAGCGCCTTGCGGCCCTGATGCCCGGAGCCGGGCACCTGGTGCATATGCCGAGCCACATCTGGTATCGCCTCGGCCGCTGGCGTGAGAGCCTGGACGCGAACGTGCAGGCCGCCGCCGCCGACGAGGCGCTGCTCAAGAGAGGCGGTGCGAGCCTGCTCTATTCGGAAGGCTACTATGCCCACAACGTTCATTTCGTGATGGCGTCGGCCCTGATGGGCGGAGACGGGAAGACCGCCGTGTCGGCGGCTGAGAGGCTCGGAGGCATCGTCTCGGACCGCACCCAGCGCGAAGTCCCCTGGACCCAGCCCATCGCCGCGGCGGCCTATACGGCCCATGCGCGCTTCTCGGAGCCGGAGAGGGTGCTGGCCCTGCCTGCGCCGGCGGCGGGTTTCCCCTTCGTGCGCGCCGCATGGCACTATGCCCGCGGGATTTCCCTGGCGCGGCTCGGACGGGAGGACGAGGCGCGTGTCGAAGCAGCCGCCATCACGACCCTGGCGAACACGCCGGAGGTCATGGCCCTGCCCGATCTCGGCGTTCCGGGTCCGGACGTTCTCGCCATCGAGGCGAAGGTGATCGAGGCGCGGATCGCCCAGAACAAGGGCGATCACGGGACGGCCGCCGCGCAGTTCGCGGAAGCCGCAGGGATCCAGGATCGGCTGCCCTACATGGAGCCGCCCTTCTGGTATTATCCGGTGCACCAGTCGCTCGGCGCCGC
The DNA here is from genome assembly GCA_031181145.1 of Microvirga sp. Classification (GTDB taxonomy): domain Bacteria; phylum Pseudomonadota; class Alphaproteobacteria; order Rhizobiales; family Beijerinckiaceae; genus Microvirga. Next base: position 618 of record JAPSLB010000007.1, on the reverse strand, counting down.
GCTGCTGCAGCAGGGGAAGCCCGAGGAGGCGCAGGCTGCCTTCCGCGAAGCCATCCAGAGAGCGCCGAACAACGGCTGGGCAGCTGCCGGGCTGCTCCGGGCCGCCGAGGCACGGGGCGACGCCGCGGCCGCCGAGGAGGCCAAGGCGCTCCTGAAAAAGAACTGGTTCGGCGAAGGTGACCCTTCCCTCGACCGGCTCTGATTACCGGCGCATCAAGGAAAAACGGCCGGGACGAGCCCGGCCGTGATGCGCAATGGCGTGAGTTTCTCTTACAGACCGAGCTTCTTCTTGCGCTGGGCCAGGGTGCGCAGGCGCAGCGCGTTGAGCTTGATGAAGCCGGCGGCGTCGCGGTGGTCGTAGGCCACCGCGCCTTCCTCGAAGGTCACCAGGTCCTGGTCGTAGAGCGTATAGGGGCTCTCACGGCCGATGAGATGGACGCCGCCCTTGTAGAGCTTCAGCTTCACTTCGCCGGTGACGAATTCCTGGCTTCTGTCGATCATGGCCTGGAGCATCTCGCGCTCCGGCGAGAACCAGAAGCCGTTGTAGATGAGTTCGGCATATTTCGGCATCAGCTCGTCCTTCAGGTGCGCCGCGCCGCGGTCGAGGGTGATCGACTC
>JAPSLB010000091.1 GCA_031181145.1 Microvirga sp. | reverse complement strand
ATCACGTCCGCCGCGTCGGGAGCGGGCTCGCAGAACAGGCCGGGAATGATGTAAGCCTTGCGGCCTTCGGTGAGGTCGACCGGAATCAGAGCCTGAGCGATCTCCGAAGGACCTGCCGGGCAGGATGCGTAGGGCGCCTCCACCCATCCTTCGCGGCTTCCCACCATGCCCACGAGCAGCACGGGTGCGTTCGGCTCGGCCTCGAGCCAGCGTCCGCATTGACGAAGAAACACGTCGCGATGCTGCCCCTTCTGGAGAGCGGAGACGCCCTCGTCCGACGAAACCTGATCGAGAATGGTCTCGTTCTCGATCAGATAGCCACGGAAGCGGGTCGTTCCCCAATCGGCGACGATGAAGCGCACGGCATTGATCCTTGTTTCACCCTGTCTAACGCTAATAGAGCGAGGTTTCAGCGCGTTCCATACATGCGGTCGCCGGCATCGCCGAGGCCCGGCACGATATAGCCATGATCGTTGAGGCGCTCGTCGATGGAGGCGGTCCAGATATGCACGTCGGGATGGGCGCTGCGCAGCCGCTCGATGCCCTCGGGCGCGGCCAGCAGGCAGACGAAGCGAAGGTCCTTGGCGCCGCGCTCCTTGAGGCGCTCGATGGCGGCCACGGCCGAGTTGGCGGTGGCGAGCATCGGGTCGAGCACCAGCACCATGCGGTCGGCGAGGTCGGACGGGGCCTTGAAGTAGTATTCTACGGCCTGCAGCGATTCCGGGTCGCGATAGAGGCCGATATGCGCCACGCGGGCCGCGGGAACCAGGGTGAGCATGCCATCAAGGAAGCCGACGCCCGCGCGCAGGATGGGGGCGAAGACGAGCTTCTTGCCGGCGATCTGCACACCTTCCATTTTGGTGAGCGGTGTGTCGATCTCGATACGCTCCATGGGCAGGTCGCGGGTGATCTCGTAACAGAGAAGCATGCCGATCTCGTTGAGGAGCTGGCGGAAGCCCTTGGTCGAACGCTGCTTGTCCCGCATCAGGGTCAGCTTATGCTGAACCAGCGGATGATCGACCACCGTTACGCCTTCCATGCTCATTCCTCCCTTGGTCGTCATAGGCTGATTCATCAAAACACCGTTCCGTCACTGATTACGCTGAGTGGCGGCGAACCGTCGCCGCGCTTCTCTCTGGCCAATCTGCGCCCTGTCGCCCAGGTGCCGCCTTCGAGCGCCTTCGCGAGGGGAAAGTCCTCGGCGGAAATCCCGAGCCGGGCGCGGATCGGATCGGCAATGCGGTCCAAAAGGGCAACCGTCAAGGCCCGCCATTCCACGACCAGTGCTGAATCCACCGCATGTGCGCGGCCCGCGTCGTCCGGGTTTTTCAGCGCGATCACGCCCGTATCGAGGAAAAGGCCACCGTTGCGGTATTCCGGCAGGCCGGTGAGCCCGTCGATTTCGGTGACGGTGTAACCGGCCCATTCCAGGGGCTCAATCAATGAGTAGGAGAGCCATTGGGAGAGCTTATGGAAGGGGATGAGGCCCTTGGTGACATCGGACGCCTCCACCAGCGGGTGGCGCCAAGTATCGCCGAGATCGATTCCGCCCAAGGTGATCCGCCCGGGCCAGATCGGCCCGAGATGGGTGAGAAGCGCCTCAAGGATGGAGGTCGCCTCGACCCTCTCCCCATCGGCACCCGCCACGATCACATCGACGAGGCCGCCGGGGCGAGGGTCGTCCTCCTGTCCGAAGATGTCCGGGTTCGTAGCCACCACGCGCCCGAGGCGGTTGAGCAGGGCGGCGCGGCCCTCCAGCCCCACGAGCGGGTTGTCAGCCGATATCTGGAAGCCCTCGGCTAAATCCTCAGGGCTGAGCGCCATCAGCACATCCGCGTCGACGCGGAACGGGTCGTCCGGCCTGCTCGAAAAGGCCCCGCTCACGAACATGTCGAAACTCGCCACGGCCAAGCCTTCGGAGCGGTTGTAGGTTTCGCCCGTGCGCCCTTCCGCGTAGCGCCATTGCGGGCCCGCTCCCGCATCGAGCAGCACGGACACGATGGCGAGGTCGAAGGCTGAGCGCGCCATTTCGCCCGCCGTGGACCAGGGTGCGCCGTGCATCACCGCAGCCCAGCGGTCATGGCCGCCGGCCGAGAAATGCCGCCAGCGGGCGTGGAAAGGAATATCGAGCGAGGGATAGGCCTCGCGGATCGTTGCCACGACCTCGTCGGCGCAGGCCTCCAGGCAGCTGGGATCGACGGTGAAATGCTGAAGGCGGTCCTCGATGCCCGCCTTCAGCAGCAGGTGAGATCGCTCGCGCACCGCCGCAGCGTTCAGGAGCGTGCGTGCGGCTTGGGTGTCGGGGGAAGAATCAGGCTGGTCCGTCACGCAGGACTCCGGGGCTCTCTAGAGCATCCGATCGGACCTCGCTCTTGAGATCCAATCCGATGCTCCGCTTTTTGAACAACGTATCGTGGGAGGCGGAAAGCCGGGTTCGCTTTTCGCTGACGCGGCCTGCCGGGTCCGCACGATACGCTAGGGGAGAAGCGATAGCATAGACTCGCTCTGGCCAGCACTCGCAAGCCCGGCCGGGTTGTGGAGAAGGTTAAAAGCGCTCGAGATCCCGGCCCCTCACTCTGTCCAGTTCCTCCGCGTCGGGCATACCGTCCGGCGTGTAATAGCCGGCCGCCTTCTTGGCCTCGAGCTCGACCTGGGCATCCGGCGGCACCAGCTCAGGCGGGATCGGCACGCGCTCCACCACCTCGATGCCGGAGCCGGTGATGGCGTCGTATTTCATGTTCGACATGGACATGAGCCTGTCGATGCGGCGGATGCCGAGCCAATGCAGCACATCGGGCATGAGCTGCTGGAAGCGCGCATCCTGCACGCCCGCCACACATTCGGTGCGCTCGAAATAGGTGGCCGCGGAATCGCCTCCCTCCTGACGCTTGCGGGCGTTGTAGACGAGGAACTTGGTGACCTCGCCCAGCGCACGGCCCTCCTTGCGGTTGTAGGCGATCACGCCGACGCCGCCGTTCTGCGCTTGCCTGACGCATTCCTCGATGCCGTGCACCAGATAGGGCCTGCAGGTGCAGATGTCGGAGCCGAACACGTCCGAGCCGTTGCACTCGTCGTGCACACGGCAGGCGATGCGCGTCTTCGGATCGCTCAGGCGCGTCACGTCGCCGATCACGTACACGGTCGTGTTGCCGATGGGCGGCAGGAACACGTTCATGTCAGGCCGCGTCACCAGTTCCGGGAACATGCCGCCGGTCTGCTCGAACAGGATGCGGCGGAGCTCACCTTCCGTGCAGCCGAAGCGCTGCGCGATGCCGGGCAGATACCAGACGGGATCGACTGCGATCTTCGTGACCGAGATGTCGCCGGATTCGTGCAGGAAACCGCCATCGGCCTTGAGGCGCTTCGCGCCCATGGCGGCCAGGATTTCCGGCATGTTGAGGCGCGCTTTCGTCACCGCGATGGTGGGGCGGATGTCGAGGCCGGCCGCGATCTCGTCCGCATAGACCTGACCAACGAGATGGCCCCAAGGGTCGAGGGATACGATCCTATCCTTCTCGAACCATTGCGGGTGCGGGCCGATCTCGGCGGTGGGATGGGTGTTGCGCAGATCGGGGCGGGCGAGAGGATTGAGCGCGCGCGCCGAGATGGCCAGGGCCCGGTAGAGCGAATAGGAGCCGCCATGCGCGCCGATCACGTTGCGGTCGCCTGGATTGGTCACGGTGCCGATGATCGGCCCGCGCTCGTTGGGGTCTTTGGCGCCCCATCTGATCGGATGCTTGATGGTGCCTGCATTCGGCTCGGGATGGGAGGTGAGCCGGATATGGGTCGAGCGGTTGGGCGTGCTCATGAATGATCTTCCACGCGAGAACGGGAAGACTCCCCCAACGATCGTCAGGAAAGTCTCCTTACGATCCTTGGAAGAGTGAGCCAAAGTTGCGGTGCCGTCAACGGC
>JAPSLB010000006.1 GCA_031181145.1 Microvirga sp. | reverse complement strand
GTTTCCGACGCCGATGTGAAGAATGCCTGCACGCAACGCCCCACGCAAATAGCCCGGCCGCGCAACCGTCGCGGGCAAGGTCGGAAGAGCGGCGGCCGAAAGGGACTGAGCCATCGGGCGTAAACCTGTCGAACAAGGGGTGCCTGGGGAGCCATGATACAGCCCTCCTCACCGGCAGCCACGGTCAAAGTCGATCCGAACGGTTCCCAAGACAACGGTCGCGAGATTCAGCCTGCCAACCAATTTTTTGGGCGGCCTTGCGGTGGAGGTTCCGGTCGTCAGGCGACCTTGCCTTCGGGCGGAGCGGCGATTTCCGCCGCAGCGGCGTCAGCCTGCTCCTGCAGTCGGAAATCGGTCAATTGCTGCCGAACGTCGTGATACAGCGGACGGAACACCGGACCGCGGTTTTCGACGATATCGGCGAGGATATGGACGGCCTTGAGGAGCTTCTCCTCGGTGATCGGTCCGCGGTCCCGGTGGTGCCATTGGGTCATGGTGCCGTCTCCTTTGTCGTGAGACGGCACCATGGAGGGACGATCTTGATGTGAGGTTAATTTCCTGCGCCCTCGGGAGCCGCCGGGTCGCATCGGACATTCGCCGCGCTGCCCTAGGGCAGAGCCCCAAGGCGAGACGGCGCCGGGCATCCGGCGCCTGGCAGAACCATCAGGAGCGCTTATTCTGAAGGGTGAGCTCCATTTCGCGCATGATGGCTTCCTCGATCTCGTCGAGATTGGCTTTGTTGGATTGGCCGTAGGCTTGCGCATGGCCCGGCGCAGCCTTGGCTGCTTGAGACTGGTTCGCGGCTGGCCGACGCAGATGCGGGCGCGGCTGATCCGGGAAACGGTTCTCCAGGGTGTCCAGCAATCCATCGAGAGCGGTGTTGGAGAGCGGAATGTCAGGAGACTCGCGGAGGCTGCCGAGGGCGATGGCCCGATTGGCGTAACGGGGGTCCCTCGTGACCTCGGGGCCGAGCCAAGCGAGAGGACGAAAGTCCCCCGCTTCCTTCTCGGTGTCGAATTCGAGGGTCACGAGTTGCACATGGCGAGGGTGAATGACCTGATCGATCAGAGCGATCCTGTCACCGATCCGGAGTTTCGTGCGGTCATAGGCGATTTCGCCGGCACAGACATCCAGAAGGGCGTGGGCATGGGCCACAGGAACTTCGGTCTGTTCCTCCGTCTCCCCGCCATGACCGGCCGTCCTCAGGATGAGCAGTCCCCTGCTCTCCTCGAGACGAACCAGGGCAGCACGGCCCGGCCGCTCTGGAAAGAAGCCCTCGATCTGGCGCAGGCCTCCCCGTTGGCGTTGGATGAGGCGGGCGAACGATGAGGCGAGGAGGAAGCGACGACGAACGGTCATGAAAGGTAAGAAAGGGATGAAATTGATCGGGCCGACTTCGTATAGGACGGGTAGAGAATGAAGCAAGTTTAAACGACACAACCGCGCTTCTTGCACGCCCGCCGATGGCATTTTTCCCTGCCGCGACAGGGGGTGCGTCAGGAACGCGCACTCGAATGAAACAATAATTCACGATCCGGTGCGTGCATCGCCTCATGCAATAGGGGCTCGTCGTGAACCCGGCCGCCCGCGCGGCCCGCCAGATGAAAACGGCCGACCGGTTTCGAAATTTCCCTACACCGGCGAGTTCTGCTGCGGGACGGCTTCTCCGTGCCGGATCCCGGACCATCCTCCGGATGATCACATCACCGCGCCGACCTGCCAAGGAACGAATTCAAGATCGCCGTAGCCGAGGTCCTCGGACTTCGTGTGCTCGCCCGATGCGACGCTCAGAAGCTTGTCGAAGATCTCGGCGCCTTTCTGCTCGAGAGAGACACCATCGAGGATATCGCCGCAATTGATGTCCATATCCTCCTGCATGCGCCGGTAGATATCGGAGTTGGTGGCGAGCTTGAGCGACGGCACGGGCTTGGCTCCGAAGGCGGAGCCGCGTCCCGTTGTGAACGCAATGAGGTTCGCGCCTCCCGCCACTTGGCCCGTGGCCGCCACCGGATCGTAGCCGGGGGTGTCCATGTAGACGAAGCCGTGCTCCGTCACCGGCTCGGCATACTCATAGACGGCCCGCAAGGTCGAGCGCCCGCCCTTCGCGGTGGCACCGAGGGATTTCTCCAGGATCGTGGTGAGACCGCCCGCCTTGTTGCCGGGAGACGGGTTGTTGTTCATCTCCCCACCGTTGCGTGCGGTATACTCTTCCCACCAGCGGATCCGGGAGACGAGCTTCTCGCCGACCTCACGGGTCGCTGCGCGCCGGGTCAGGAGATGCTCGGCCCCGTAGATCTCCGGCGTTTCCGACAGGATCGACGTGCCGCCGTGCCGCACAAGCAGGTCCGATGCGACGCCCAGAGCCGGGTTGGCCGTCAGGCCCGAATAGCCGTCCGAACCGCCGCATTGCAGGGCAAGCACCAGTTCGGAGGCCGGGCGCGTCTCGCGCCTCGCACGGGCCGCGATGGGCAGCATGTCACGGATGCCTGCTGTGATCGCCTCGACGGTCTTGCGCGTGCCGCCCGTCTCCTGGATCGTCAGCGTCCTGAAGGTATCCGTCTCCTCCAGCCCGTATTCCTTCTTCATGCGTCCGATCTGAAACACCTCGCAGCCGAGACCGACCATCACCACACCTGCAAAGTTCGGATGGCTGGCATAGCCCCATTGCGTGCGCCGCAGGATGTCGAATCCTTCCCCGTAGGCCGCATGGCCACATCCCGTGCCGTGAACGATCGCCACCACCCCGTCGATACCCGGATAATCCCTCAGGACCCCCGAACGCTCGATCTCTGCCGCCGCGAACCGGGCCACCGATGCGGAGCAGTTCACCGAGGTCAGGATGCCGAGATAGTTCCGGGTGCCGGTCCTCCCCGATGCGCGCCGGTAGCCCTCGAAGGTGGCCTGCATCTCCGGCGGCAGAAGATCGTCATCACGAGCATCCACGCAGAAGGCGTAGTCCCGCTCGAAATCATGCAGGCCGACATTGTGCTCATGCACCCATTCCCCCGGCGAGATATGGGCTTTGGCAAAGCCGATGATCTGGCCGAACTTGCGGATCGGCTCCCCCTCGCGGATCGGATCAACGGCCATCTTGTGACCGCGCAGGATGCGCTCGCGCGCGGTGATGTCCGAGACGGCATCGCCCTGGCTCACGAGGTCGACGGCGATCACGACGTTGTCGTCGGCGGAGAGGCGGATCGTTCGGGGGGGGGCCATGGTCATCTCAATGGTTGCTTTCGTCGAATGCGCCGGTCGTGCCGTCACCGCCCGAGGCCCATCTGCCTCGGCAGCCAAAGGGTCAACTCGGGTAGATATGTGATGGCGAGCAGCGCACCTATCAAGGGAACCAGCCAGGGCAGGATCGCCATGGTCGTCCGCTCGACGGAGAGCTTCGACACTCTGGCCAGCACGAACAGAACCATTCCGAGCGGCGGATGGAGCAGGCCGATCATCAGGTTCAGGACCATGATCAGGCCGAAATGCACCGGATCGATGCCGAGCTTGAGTACGATCGGCAGCAGGATCGGCACCAGGATGGTGATGGCCGCGATCGTGTCGATGAAGCAGCCGACGAACAGGATGAGGATATTGGCCAGCAGCAGGAACATCCACTTGTTCTGCGTGAAGCCGAGGATCGCATCCGATAGAGCCTGCGCCGCCTGGCTGACCGTCAGAAGCCAGGCGAAGATCGACGCGGCCGTGACGATGAAGAGCACCGATGCGGTCGTCTCGATCGTGTCGAACGTCGCCTTCGCCAGGCTCCTGAGCGTCATCGATCGGTAGCGAACGAGCCCGAGAAACAGGGACCAGATCACGGCGGCCACGGCGGCTTCCGTCGGCGTGAAGATGCCGAGCGTCATTCCGCCGATCAGGATGACTGGGGCCATGAGCGCCATGACAGCGGAGAAATCGAAATACCAATCCAGCGCCAGAAGCATCACCAGCGCGAGGCCGATGGCCGCGTTGGTCGAGAGACCGGCCTGAACCATGAGCCAGACGGCGACGGGAAAAGCGAGCACCGTTACGACTTCAATGCTGGCGCTACCAAGCCGACGCCAGGAGAACGGCGTATCCGATCCCCACCCGTTTCTGTAAGCGAAATAGGCGACGGTCGCCATCATCATGACGGTCATGAACACGCCGGGGATGAGTCCGCCCAGGAACAGCGCGCCGATCGAGACATTCGCCATCATGCCGTAGATCACGAAGGGCAATGACGGTGGAATGATCGGCCCGAGCGTTGCCGACGCGGCCGTGACGCCGACGGCGAACTCGGTCGAATAGCCGTGATCCTTCATGGCCTTGATCTCGATCGTGCCAAGGCCGGCCGCATCGGCGATCGCCGTGCCCGACATGCCCGAGAAGATCACGGAACCGACGATGTTCACCTGGCCGAGACCGCCCTTCATCCAGCCCACGAGGGCCACGGCAAACGAATAGATCCGTCCGGTGACCCCGGCGATGTTCATCAGATTGCCGGCCAGGATGAAGAACGGGACTGCGAGAAGCGGGAAGCTCTCGACGCCGGCAATCATGCGCTGCGCCACGATCACGTCCGGCACGACGCCGGTGGCCAGAATGTAGAGCAGCGAGGCAACCGCCATCGAAACGGCCACAGGCAGCCCGAAAATCATGAGAACAAGAAAGGAGCCGATCAGAATGAGCATCAGGTTTCTGCCACGACAGGAGCATCGGACGCTTCGGGCCGCTCGAGTACGGAGTAGCCGCGCCGCCAGTTGGCGACCGCTACCTGGATCGAGCGGAAGCACATCAGGACGAAGCCGATGAAAACGAAAGCGTAGGTCAGGTTTTTCGGCAGGTTGATCGTGGTCATCTGCTCGTCGCCGACGATACTCATAAAGCGCCAGATCAGGACGGCTCCATAGGCGAAAAAGGCAAGGCGAGCGAGATCGACCATTGTGGCCAGGATTCGCGCAACCGTGGCCGGGACGTAGCGATACATGAAGTCGACCTGTATATGCCGGCTCATGCGCACGCACATGGCCGATCCGATGAAGACCAGAGCCACATTGAGGTTCGTTGCGATCTCTTCGGTCCAGGCGAAGGAATCGTTCAACACGTAACGTGTAAAGAATTGTACGAAGACGGCGAGCGCCATTGCCCAGAACAGCCCCAGCGCCAGCCAGTCCTCGAAGGCATAACCGGAGAGATCGACAGGCGCATGCTCGCTCTCGTCGAAGGTTTGAGCCAGTTTCTCGGCATTGACTTGAGCATGGACTTCAGTAGCCATCAATCAACGAACCTCGTTCTCCGAACCATGGACACCCTTCCGGCAGCACAAACAGCCGGACCGGATCAGAGGGCCGCCGGACGGCGGCCCAGCCGATCATCTCAGAGACCTTCCGACTTCAGCGCCTGAATCTTGTCGTAGTCGGCCTTCCGGTAACCGAGGGACTCCAGGCTGACGTTCTTCATCACCGCGTCCTTGAACTCGTCCTTGTTCACTTCGGTGATCGTCAGCCCTTTCTGCCTGAAGGCTTCGATGAGTTCTTTCTCCTTGTCCTGGATCTCGTCCGAGGCGCGCATGGCAGCCTCCTGAGCGACTTCGGCGAAGATCTTCTTGTCCTCGTCCGACAGCTTGGTCCAGAGCTGCTTGGAGATGATTGTGGCGAGATGGTCGACGATGTGGCCCGTGAGCACGATGTGCTTCTGAACCTCGAAGAACTTCTTGGCCTCGATGGTCGTCAGCGGATTCTCCTGAGCGTCGACAGTGCCGTTCTGGAGCGCCAGATAGACCTCGGCGAAGGCTATCGGCGCCGTGTTGGCACCACAGGAACGGGGCATCGCGAGGTAAGCCGGAGCGTCGGGCACGCGGATCTTGAGGCCCCTCATCTCCGCGCAGGTCTTGAACGGTTTGTTCGTGGAGGTGTGGCGTACGCCGTAATAGGTCAGGGCGACCATGTGATGGCCGGTCTTCTCCGTGTACCCGTCCGCCAGTTCCTTGAACACGTCGCTCTTGGCGAAAGCGAGGAGATGACTGGCATCGCGGAAGATGTAGGGATAGTAGCCGATGCCGATCGGCGGATAGCTGCGAGCGGCGAAGCTCGGGCCGGAGATGATCATGTCGACGGTTCCGAGCGACAGGCCCTGGTTGATATCGCTCTCCTTGCCGAGCTGCGAGGCAGGGTAGACATCGATCTGATAGCGGTTATTGGTGCGCTTCGCGATTTCCTGCGCCGCCCATACGGATTGCGTGTGGAACGGCTCCGAGGTTTCATAGACATGAGCCCATTTGAGCTTCGTCTGCGCGCTCGCGGGCAGCGCTGGCAGGCTCAGGGCGACAGCGGCCGTCAGGCCGAGCATAAGGCGGCGGGTCACGAAAGACATGCTGGCGTTTCTCCCAGAACATCCGGCTCTTCGTCCGGTTGATGAGCATGGACGAGCGCGTCGGCTCGCAAGGACCCGACAAGACGATGGCGTCAGCCTGCCGGACCAACTAACATGTTAGCGCCATGAAAATGATCGACAAGGCGGAACAATATAGCTTTCTTAAGCCCATTGAGCGGGGCGCCCGCGGGCGGACGACCGAGCAGGTGGAGCGCTCGCTTCGGGCGGCGATTGTCGCCCTGGACTTCGCGCCCGGCGAATTCATCGACAAGGGTCTTGTCTGCTCTAGGCTCGGCGTTTCGAGATTTCCCGTGTCGGAGGCACTCGCCCGACTGGCGGCGGAGGGACTGGCCGAGATCCTGCCTCAGAGGGGCACGCGCGCAGCCCGCATCCGCCTGACGGAAGTCGATGAATCGATGCTGATCCGGAAGGCGCTGGAGGCGATGGTCGCGGAGACCGCGGCTCGACGCCTGCCCCCCTCGGCCCTGTTCGCATTGAAGAAGAATCTACAGGCCCAGGAAGCGGCGGTTGGGCGGAACGACAGAGCGGGCTTTCACGCCCTGGACCTCGCCTTTCACGCGATCCTCGTGGACAGTCTGGAGATGCCGCGGGTGGCGGCCGTGATCGAAGCCTCGCGCGCAAATATCGACCGGGTTCGCCAACTCCTGTCCTCCCCGCGCCGTCATGCCGTCACGCTCGCCGAGCACCGAAATCTCCTCAAAGCCCTGGAAGCTCGCGACGCAGAGGCCGCGCGGCGCGCGATGGAGGCCCATCTGGAGGCGGTGATGAACGAACTGGAGCATTTCTCGGCCGCCCACCCCGAAGTCTTCGCACCGCAATGACCGGATGCGCCCAGCCCCTGATCGCCCCGCTGCGTGCGGCCTGTCCTTAACCCCGCCCCCGGCCCTTAAGGTATATGCGGACGGCGTTGCCCCCGAGCACCGCGTCCTTCTCTGCATCTGACAGAGCCGCGAGCAGATCCAGTGTCCCCGCCCGCCAGCGGTCGTATCCGCCTGCGAGATTGACCACGGGCCAGTCGCTGCCCCAGAGCAGCCGCTCGGGCCCGAACACGTCAAGAATGTGGTCGACATAAGGTCGCAGGTCATCCGTCGTCCATTCCGCCCGCGCCTCCGTCACCAGACCTGAGAGCTTGCATGCGATGTTGGGGCGGGCCGCAAGGGCGGCGATGTCCGCTCGCCACGGATCGAGCGCGCCTTCCCGGATGAAAGGCTTGGCTCCGTGATCGATGACGACGGAGAGTTCCGGGTAGCGATCCGCCACCACGAGAGTCCGCGAAAGGTGCCTGGGCAGGACGAGGGCATCGAACACGAGCTGCCGCTCGGCGAGGCTGCGAAAGGCAGCAGCCAAGTCCGGACGAACGAGCCAATCGTCATCGGGGATGTCCTGCACCATGGGACGGAAACCGACGATGAGCGGGTTGGCCGCAAGATCTGCTATCGTCTGCGAAGCGTCCGGGGCTGCGAAGTCCGCCCAGCCGACGACCCCGGCGACGAAGGAGGCCTCTTCGGCCGTTTGCAGCATGAACTCGGTTTCAGCGATGCTGGGCGCCGCCTGCACGAGGATCGTCCGGTCGATCCCGTGACGTGCCAGAAGAGGCTGGAGATCCTCAGGCGAGTAATCGCGGTAGAGCACCTCCACATCGGGACTCATCCAAGAATAGTCGCCCCGACTGACGCGCCAGAAATGCTGATGAGCGTCGATCCGCATCGTTGGGCCCCGCTTCTTGCCTTTCTCACCTCATGAATTCCCACCACCCGCGTCGGGCTGGCGCACGACACCCTTCTTCAGGATGATGTTGCCGTAGAGCCGGGCCTCTCCCGTCGAGACGATGGCATAGGCAGCCCTGGCTCTCTCGTAGAAGGCGAAGCGCTCGAGAGCTGCTAGCCGAAAGCCCGTTCCCTCGTGACGGGCGATGGCGGCGCGGAACTCGCCGAAGATCGGCTGCTCGGCCTGTGGATGTCCGACGACCTCCATCCGCCAAGCCGCTTCGGACTCAAAATCGTCGAGGGGCATCACCGAGAGGATGGCTTCGGTTACGGCCGTCGCCATGAGCCCGTCGAGCCTCACGAGACGGCGCGCCATGGACGCCGCCGGGAAATTGGCGTCCACCACCGCAATCTCGTCGCCATGTCCCATCGAGCGCAGCACCATCAGCAGTTCGGGCGACAGGAGCGGATTGATGTTCTTCAGCACGACGAAACCTCCTCGAACGCCCCTACCCGGCCTTGTACTCGCGCGTCGCCTCGGGATCCTCGGTCGAGAAGGACAGGGATTCCAGCTCATCCCATAAAGCCTGGGGGATCTGCCAGCCTGCCCATTCGAGGGTCTGCGCGACCCGCTCGGGCCGGCTCACCCCGCAGACCGTGGACGTGATCCTTGGATCGCGCATCGAAAACTGAAGGGCCGCAGCACCGGGTGGAACGTCGTGTCTGGCGCAGACGGCTTCGACACGCCGGACAGGATCCAGCATTTCCTCGGATGCCTCCTGATAGACATAGCGCCGGTATGAGCCGGAGCCTTTGGCCAGCACGCCGCCGGCATAGGGAGCCGCATTCAGGACAGCGATCCCTCTGGCGCAGGCGAAATCGATCATGGAATGCGCATTACGGTTTGTGAGCGTAAACCGGTTGTGCGTGATCAGGACGTCGAAGTCCCAGTCGCGCAGGAGCGGCGTCATGATATCCACCGGACCCGCGGCAAGACCGACGGCTGTGGCCAGTCCCTCCTCCTTCATCTTGAACAATTCAGGGAGCGCTCCGTTGGCACCTGCGGTCGTCTCCAGCGAGTCCGCATGCTCCGGATCGTGGAGATGCAGGATATCCACCCGGTCGAGGCCGAGTGCCTTCAGGCTTGCCTCCAGGGAACGCCGCGCCTGCGAGGCGTCGAAGCGGTTGGTTTCGGGATCACGATCCAGCTTGGTCGAGACGACGAACCCGGGAGGAAGGCCTCCCCGCTCGCGGATGACCTCGCCGATCCGCGCCTCGCTGCGCCCGAACCCGTAGATCCGGGACGTATCGAGAAAGTTCACGGGGCTGTCGAAGATGGCCCTGACCGTTCGCTGCGCCCGTTCCTCGTCCACACCATATCCGTAGGTGTCGGGCATATCTCCCAAGGACGATGTGCCGAAGCAGATTCTCGATACGGCAAGCTTCGTGCGCCCCAGCTTGATCTTTTCGATCGGGTCTTCCGCCATACGATCGCTCCGCTCATTCCCGGTCCTTGTCGGCTCCTGATTCAAGCTATGGCATATCCTCGGGCGGGCAAGGTGGGGTCGTCGGTTGAGGGACGCTTTCCCGTGTGGGCTTCGCAGGATTGTCGCTGCCGACGTTCAAAATCATTTCGGTTGCGTCCTCCAACTCTTCATGAATATCATCCTCTCACATAGAGAAGCCTGCACGCCTTTCAAACACGTTGGCTCCCCGGGAGCCGAGCGGAAAGAGCGGAAGCGGCTCGGATCGTCGGGGGCCGGCGATCGGGAGGATCATATGCGGGTCCAGGGCAGCCTCCTGCTCTTTGCCGCGGCAGCTTGGCGTCTTGAACGCGCCCATGACGTCACGCGCCGCCATGGCGCCCCTCTTCATCTGACATGGGGCTCGGAAGCAAGGCTCGCTCCAGTGGGGAGCGCGCAATGACCCCGCTTGTCACGATCCGGAACTTGGACAAGGCGTTTCCAGGCGTTCAGGCGCTGAGGCAGGCACGCTTCGAGCTTCTTCCCGGCGAGGTCCATGCTCTCATGGGAGAGAACGGTGCGGGCAAGTCCACTCTCATGAAGATCCTCGCAGGTATCTATACGAAGGATACCGGCGAAATCCGCGTCGAGGGCATCCCGGTCGACATCCCCACTCCCCGCGCAGCGCAGGATCTCGGGATCAGCATCATCCATCAGGAACTCAATCTGATGAACGATCTCACCGCCGCGCAGAACATCTTCATCGGTCGCGAGCCCCGACGGGCCTTCGGGCTTTTCCTCGACGAGGAGGCTCTGAACCGGAAGGCGTCCGCGATTTTCGAGAGAATGCATCTCAGGCTCGATCCGCGGGTGGAGGTCGGAAAGCTCACCGTCGCCAAGCAGCAGATGATCGAGATCGCGAAGGCACTCTCGTTCAGGTCGAAGGTCCTCATCATGGACGAGCCCACGGCCGCCCTGAACAACGCGGAGATCGCCGAGCTGTTCAGGATCATCCGTCAGCTCAAGGCCGAAGGCGTCGGCATTGTCTATATTTCTCACAAAATGGACGAGCTGAAGGAGATTTCCGACCGCGTCACCGTCATGCGCGACGGAGAATATGTCGGCACCATGCCGACGGCATCGACACCCGTCGACACGATCATTTCCATGATGGTCGGACGGAGCCTGACCGAGACGAAGACGGAGATCCGGGACCTGCCGCAGCACGAGGTCGTGCTCGAGGTGAGAAACCTCCGGCGCGATCCGGCCATTCGCGACGTGAGCTTCAGCTTGCGCAGAGGCGAAATCCTCGGCTTCGCGGGGCTGATGGGCGCTGGGCGCACGGAAGTTGCCCGCGCGATCTTCGGAGCCGATCCGATCGATGGCGGCGAGATCATCGTCAGAGGCCGTCCAGTGAAAATCCGCTCCCCACGCGACGCGGTGCGACTGGGAATCGGTTATCTCTCCGAGGACAGGAAGCGGTTCGGATTGGCCACGGGCATGGATGTGGCGACCAATATCGCGATGCCGTGCTTGAACCGGTTTCTCTCCCTTCGTACCTTTCTGCGACTGCGCGCGATTAGGGAAACATCGCGCTCCTATATCAGGCAGCTGCGGATCAAGACGCCTTCCGAAACTCAGGAAGTCCGCCTTCTCTCGGGCGGAAATCAGCAGAAGATCGTGATCGCGAAATGGCTCGCACGGGACTGCGAGATCCTGTTTTTCGATGAACCGACGCGCGGGATAGACGTCGGAGCCAAGAACGAGATCTACAAGCTCCTGAACACGCTCGCCGCCCAAGGCCGCGCCATCGTGATGATTTCGTCCGAGCTGCCGGAGATCCTGCGCATGAGCCACCGCATCGCCGTCATGTGCGAAGGCCGTCTGACAGGCGAGCTGCCGACCGAAGGGACGACCCAGGAAGATATCATGCGGCTTGCCACACAGCGGCGTAGCGTAACAGTCGCCGGAGCAGCCGCGGCTGCGAGAGGATAAGAATGTGACGACCATCGTTGAGCAGGAAACCCCGGCCGTCATCAGATCCCATGTGTTCAGCCAGGGAACATGGCAGAAGCTCCTCGCCTTCGCCAGCCTGATCGCGCTCATGGCGGTGTTCAGCATCGCATCCGAGAATTTTCTCCAGAGAGACAACCTCATCGGCATCCTTCAGGCGACGGCCGTGAACGGCGTTCTCGCAGTTGCCGCGACCTTTGTGATCATTACCGGCGGGATCGATCTGTCTGTCGGCACTCTGATGACTTTCTGCGCCGTCATTGCCGGAGTCGTCCTGACCTACTGGGGCCTTCCGATGCCTGTGGGCATCGTCGCGGCCATCGCGGCGGGCGCCGTGTGCGGCTCCATCTCCGGGACGATCATCGCCAAGATGAAGGTCCCGCCCTTCATCGCGACGCTCGGCATGATGATGCTGCTGAAGGGGCTGGCGCTCGTGATCTCCGGAACACGGCCGATCTATTTCAACGATACGCCCAACTTTCCTATGATCGCACAGGAATCGCTGATCGGCACCGTTCTGCCGTTCCTGCCGATTCCGAATGGCGTGCTCATCCTCTTCGTGGTTGCGATCATCTCAAGCATCGTTCTCACCCGCACCGCCTTGGGCCGTTATACGTTTGCCCTGGGCTCCAACGAGGAGGCCGTGCGCCTGTCCGGCGTGAACACGGATTTCTGGAAGATCATCGTCTATACGGTGTCGGGCGCGATCTGCGGCATCGCCGGCCTCATCATCGCCTCGCGCCTGAACTCCGCCCAGCCTGCGCTCGGGCAGGGCTACGAGCTTGACGCCATCGCCGCCGTCGTCATCGGCGGGACATCGCTCAGCGGCGGTCGCGGCACCATCCTCGGGACGATTATCGGAGCGCTGATCATCAGCGTGCTCACGAACGGGCTGAGGATCCTCTCGGTCGCGCAGGAATGGCAGACGGTCGTGACGGGTATCATCATCATTCTGGCGGTCTACGCCGATATTCTGCGCCGCAAGGGCCAGGGATGAAATTCACCTTAGACGCATCACCGAAGGAGAACGAGCCCCAACAAACCGACGATCACCCGGCACCCCATCGCGACAGAATGCCGGGGCCGAATAACACTGATGTCCAGGAGGAAAACATGTTGAACAGACGCGCTCTGATCGGCGCCATCGGAGTCGGAGCCTTTCTCGGTCTCGCGGGACCGGCAACCGCTCAGGAAGCCTATATCCCGCTTATCTCAAAGGGTTTCCAGCACCAGTTCTGGCAGGCCGTCAAGGCCGGGGCCGAACAGGCCGCCAAGGATTACAAGGTGCGGATCACCTTCGAGGGACCGGACAGCGAGACCATGGTGGACAAGCAGATCGACATGCTGTCGGCGGCCCTCGCCAAGAACCCGCAGGCCATCGGGCTCGCGGCTCTCGACAGCCAGGCAGCCATTCCCCTTCTTCGAAAGGCGCAGGCCGCCAAGATCCCGGTGATCGCCTTCGACTCCGGCGTCGACAGTGATATTCCGCTCACGACGGCAGCAACCAACAACATCGCGGCCGCAGCTCTCGCCGCGGACAAAATGGCCGAGCTCATCGGCGGCGAAGGAGACATCGCCCTGGTCGTTCACGACCAGACGAGCCGCACCGGGATCGACCGGCGGGACGGCTTCGTCAACCGGGTCAAGGAGAAGTATCCGAAGATCAATATCGTGAGCATCCAGTACGGTTCGGGCGATCACCTGAAATCGACGGAGATCACGAAGTCCATCCTGCAGGCCAATCCCAAGCTCAAAGGCATCTTCGGGGCCAACGAAGGTTCCGCTATCGGCGTCGTCAACGGCGCGAGGGAGATGAACCGCAAGATCGTCATCATCGGCTACGATTCCGGAAAGCAGCAGAAGCAGGCCATTCAGGAAGGCCTGATGGCAGGCGCCATCACCCAGAACCCCGTCGGCATCGGCTACAGGACGGTCGAGGCCGCCGTGAAGGCTCTCAAGGGTGAGAAGCTCGACAAGGTGATCGACACGGGCTTCTACTATTACGACAAGTCGAACATGGACGATCCGAAGATCTCGGCCGTCCTCTACGACTGATCTCTCGCGGGAGCGGAGGGGCTCCCCCTCCGCTGCTGTCCGCCCTTAACGCTAGCTTTCATTCGGAAAGGTCGAGCGCACGAATTCCCACGCGGCGACGAGATGGCGGCGCGTGGCTTCCTCGGCATTGTCCGGGTCCCTCATGACGATGGCATCGAAGATCGCCCTGTGGCCCGCGTAGTTCATCTGGTCGATGTCTGCACCGCGCTTCATGGAGCGCCAATGCCGGGTCAGCCATTCCACATACGCCTTGTGAATGGCCGGGTAGATCGGATTTCCGGGAATGCGGTAGAGCACCGCATGAAAGGCGGCATCGGTTTCATCGAAGACGGCCGGCTCGCCGATCGCCAGACGGTTTGCCTCGAGCGCCGCGCGAAGCTCTTCGACGTCATCCCGGCGCGCCCGGTTCGCGGCCCAGCGGGCGAGCGCGGATTCAATGAAGATTCGTGTTTCGAAGAGATTCCAGACCCCCTCGTGCTCGATCACGAGATGGCCGACGAGATTTGCGATCTTGTCGATGGCGATCTCATAGTCGGGTTTGCGCACGATGGGGCGATGGCCAAGGCGTGTCTCCACAAGGCCGCGATTGGCCAAGGCGAGAATGGCCTCGCGCACCGCGGCCCGGCTGACCCCGTAGCGCTGCATCAGGTCGCGCTCGGCCGGAAGGCGCTCGCCCTCCTGAAGGCTGCCGGACTGGATCCTCCGCACGAGATCCGCGACAACCGCGTCGGAGCGTCGTCCACCACCGGCAGCTTCGCGGCGGTGGAACCCCTGATCCTGATCCATCGCGTCCCCTTTTGGCTCCAACTTCATCAACGTGCCCTCATAAAGCGGGCGAGCGGGCTCCCTCAAGCCATTCTCTGCCTAGCATATGGTCGAACCAAAAATCCAGCGGCAGGATGAGCCAAGCTGAGTTTCCGTGCATTTCCCTGCCACCTCAAGCCACGATTCAGCGGAATGCGCCGCTCTACATGGCACTTGACAGCCAAGTGCCACATCATCATTCTGATTTCGGTCATACCAAACTAGACCTAAAATGGCATATGGTTTGACAATGCTCCACATGAGCAGCTTGGAGGAAAGACGAGTGACGCCACTCTCAGGCACGACGCTTTCGCCCCCCGCCCCGCATTTGCATTACCGTGACTTTCGCGAGGGCCGGCAATGACCGCATCCATTGCAAACGCTCGCGCCCGAACCGTGACGCACTACCAGATGTATATCGATGGCGCCTGGACGGATGGCCGCAATCCGGCCCGTTCCGATGTCGAGAACCCCGCCAACGAGATTGTCTTCGCCACGGTCCCCGCCGGCTCAGTCGAGGATGCGATCGCCGCTCTGGAGGCTGCAAGGCGCGCTCAACCGGCCTGGGCTGCATTGCCGCCCATCGCCCGCGCCGGCTATGTGTCTGATCTGGCGTCAGCCGTGAGGCGCGAAAAGGATCGTCTCGCCCGCATCGTGGTGCTGGAGCAGGGAAAGCCTCTCAATCAGGCCGAGGGCGAAATCGATGCTGTCGTTACGTTCCTGACCTTTGCGGCAGAGAGTGCTCGTCGCATTGAGGGCGACATTCTTCCCTCGGACTTCCAGAACGAGGAGGTCTGGATCCGCCGCGTTCCCTTCGGGGTCGTGGTAGGCCTCACAGCCTGGAACTATCCTGCGGCGCTCGCCGCGCGCAAGATCGGTCCGGCTCTCGTCGCAGGCAACACCATCGTCTTGAAGGGACATGAATCAACGCCCCTTTCGGCACTCGAGATCGCCCGGCTCGCTCACGAGGTCGGCCTCCCGAAAGGCGTTCTCAGCGTGGTGACCGGCGACGGACGGGTTGTGGGCGACGCGCTCGTGCGCTCACCTTTGAGCGACATGATCACCATGACCGGCAGTGTCCGCGCCGGGCGAGAGATCTATGCCGCAGGTGCGCATGAGTTGAAGGTCGTTCGCCTCGAGCTTGGCGGCAAGGCGCCTTTCATCGTGCTCGAAGACGCCGATCTCGATGCCGCGGTGGATGCCGCCATCGTCTCGCGTTTCACGAATTGCGGACAGATCTGCACCTGCAACGAACGCATGTATCTGCATCGGAACATCGCGGAACCGTTCCTCGACAAGTTCGTCTCACGCGTGAAGACCATGCGCCTCGCGGATCCGATGACCAACCCGGACATGGGACCGAAGGTGAACAGGCCGGAAGTGGACAAGGTCGAGGAGATCGTCAACCAGGCCATCGCATCCGGGGCGGAGGTTCTCGCGGGCGGCCATCGCCTGAATGACGGCGAATTCGCACGCGGGCACTGGTTCGAGCCGACAGTCCTCCGGGTCGACACCAACCAGGCGAACGTCATGCAGCGGGAGATCTTCGGGCCCGTCGCTCCCGTCATGACCGTCGACAGCTTCGAACAGGCGCTGACCTACGCCAACGACACGAGCTACGGCCTGTCGGCCTATGTCTACACGAACGATCTGCGGCGGGTCATGCGCCTGTCGCGGGAACTATCTTTCGGCGAGCTTTACGTGAACCGCCCGTGCGGCGAACTCGTCCAGGGATTCCACACGGGCTGGAAGCATTCCGGCCTCGGGGGAGAAGACGGCAAATACGGTTTCGACGGATACCTGCGGAAGCAGACGACCTATGTCCGCTGGTGACGATCCGCAGCCGTGAGCGGCTGCGGCAATACACTCAAAAGAACCCCGAGAACGGGGCACCATCCATGGAGAGGAAACATGATGCTCAGAAGGACTTTCCTTGCGCTCGCAACGAGCGTGGCGGCAATCGGGCTGGGGTTCGGCGGCGTATCGGCCCAGGAGCTGCCGAAACTGCAGAAGAAGGATCGTTACAAGGTCGGCTTCGCCCAGACGGAATCGAACAATCCCTGGCGTATCGCGCAGACGGAAAGCATGAAGGCCGAGGCCGCCAAGCGCGGCGACCAGCTCGTCTACACGGACGCGGCCGGTTCCGCCGCCAAGCAGGTGGCGGACGTCAACTCGATGATCGCCCAAGGCGTCGACCTGATCTTCCTCGCGCCGCGCGAGGAGAAGCCGCTGATCCCCGCCGTCATGGCCGCCAAGAAGGCCGGCATTCCGGTCATCCTGCTCGACCGCAACGTCGACCAGAGTCTCGCCAAGGCAGGGCGCGACTACGTGACCTTCATCGGCTCCGATTTCGTGGAGGAAGGGAAGCGCGCGGCCGAGGCTCTGACCAAGGCAATGGACGGCAAGGCCAAGATCATCCAGCTCGAAGGCACAACCGGATCGTCACCGGCGAACGACCGGCGCAAGGGCTTCGAGGACTACATCAAGGCTCATCCGGGCATGCAGATCGTCGCCTCGCAATCCGGCGACTTCGCCCGCGACAAGGGCCGCCAGGTCGCCGAGACCCTGCTGCAGGCACATCCCGACGCGACGGCGATCTATGCCCACAATGACGAGATGGCGATCGGCGCGATCGCCGCTCTCGAAGCGGCCGGCAAGAAGCCCGGCCAGGATGTGATCGTCGTCTCCATCGACGGGACGCGCGACGCGCTTCAGGCCATCATCGACGGCAAGATGCTCGCCACCGTCGAGTGCAATCCGAAGTTCGGCCCGAAGGCCTTCGAAACCCTCGACCGCTACGCGGGAGGCGAACAGATCGAGCCATGGGTGGTGAACACCGACCGCTTCTTCGACAAGTCGAACGCCGCTCAGCTCATCGCCGACGCCTATTGATTGCCGCGACGCTGCCCGCCCGCGGCGGGCAGCGCCTTTCCCTTCTCAGGAACAGGATGGGTGACGGAGGAAATGGCGCCGCTTCTCTCGATGCACGGGATCGACAAGCGCTTTGCCGGAATACCGGCATTGCGCGCCGCCGAGCTCACGGTGGAAAAGGGTGAGATCCATGCTCTCATCGGCCAGAACGGTGCTGGCAAGTCGACCCTGATCAAAATCCTGACCGGGTACTACACCAGGGATTCCGGCGAGATCATGTTCGACGGAAAGCCCGCTGCGTTCGCCTCCCCCCAGGAGGCGCAGGGGGCCGGCATCAGCACGATCTACCAGGAAATCAACCTGGTGCCCTATCGGTCGGTGACGGAGAACATCTGTCTCGGCCGTGAGAAGCGCCGCTTCGGCTTGCTCGATTGGCGAGCCATGCACGCGGAAGCCCGCGCGCTTCTGGCTCGATTCGACATCGACATCGACGTCCGTCGTCCGCTCATGGCTTATCCGACGGCCGTGCAGCAGATGGTGGCCATCGCGCGCGCCATCGGCTTCGACGCCAGGCTCGTCATCATGGACGAGCCTACGTCGTCCCTCGACGAGCGCGAGGTGGAGGTGCTCTTCGGCGTGATCCGCCAGCTCAAGGCTGCGGGAGTATCCGTAATCTTCGTGAGCCACAAGCTGGACGAGCTCTACGCCGTGTGCGACCGCGTCACCATCATGCGCGACGGACGCACGGTCCAGGTCGCCGCCATGGCGGAACTGTCCCGGCTGGATCTGGTCACCACCATGCTCGGGCGCGAGCTCACCCTGGTCCTGCAGGAGGGCCATAAGCCGGGTAATGCTGCCGATACAGCGGAGCCCGTCCTGAAGGTCAGCAACCTTGCCGTCGGGCGGAAGGTCCGCGACGTGAACTTCGAGGTCCGCCCCGGCGAGATCGTCGGTCTCGCGGGACTGCTCGGCGCCGGGCGCACGGAATCCGTCCGGGCAGTGTTCGGCGCGGACCGGCCCAGCGCGGGAACGATCCGGTTCTCCGGCGCCGACAATGCGATCTCCCAGCCTGCGGATGCCATCCGGGCCGGCATGGGTTTCTGCTCCGAGGACCGCAAGCTCGAAGGCATCATCCCGGACATGTCGGTACGCGAAAACATGACGCTTGCCCTCATGCCGCACCTGACGAAACGCGGCATCGTGGACGAAACGCGCAGCCGCGAGATCGTCGACCGCTTCATTAAGCGCCTCGGCATCCGGTGCTCGGGGCCGGAGCAGCGCATACGCGAGCTTTCGGGCGGCAATCAGCAGAAGGTGCTCCTCGCCCGATGGTTGTGCATGAACCCGAGGCTTCTCATCCTCGACGAGCCCACGCGCGGCATCGATGTCGGAGCCAAGGCGGAGATCCTCAACCTAATCCGCGAGCTGGCCAGCCAGGGCCTCGGCGTCCTGATGATCTCCTCCGAGCTGGAGGAGATCGTCGAGGCGGCGAGCCGGGTCTTCGTTCTGCGCGACGGATGCACCGTGGCCGCGCTCGAAGGCGAGGCCGTGAACGAGCAGGCGGTCATGGCCGCCATGGCTCACGGGCAGGAGGAGGTGCGGGAGACTGCTCATGGCTGAGACCGCAACGACGCTGCCGCCGGCTCCGGCGCGGGAAGCCTCCCGCTTCGAGGTCAGAACCTTCCTGACCCGCTACGGAGCGTGGATCGCCCTGACGCTTCTCATCCTCGTCAACCTCGCGATCACGCCGAACTTCGCCACCTGGCAGACGCTGAACGTGAACCTGACGCAGGTCTGCGCCATCGTGATCGTCGGCGTGGGCATGACGCTCGTGATCGCGACCGGCGGCATCGACCTCTCCGTCGGCGCGCTTATGGCCATCGCCGGTGCTCTTGCGCCGCTGATCTTCCTGGGCAAGCTCTTTCCCCTGCCCCATCCGGTCATCGGCATCGCGCTCGCTTTCGTGCTCCCAGTTCTCGCCGCCGGCGCCTTGGGCTGGTGCAACGGCTGGCTCATCACGCATCTACGTATTCAGCCGATCATCGCCACGCTCGTTTTGTTCATCGCAGGCCGCGGCATCGCCCAGGTCTTCACCAACGGCAATCTGCAGGTTTTCAACCTGCCGGAATTCCAGTTCATCGGGCTTGGGCGCGTTTTCGGCATCCCCTTCCAGGCCATTCTCATGGTCGCCATTGTCGCGGCCGCGGCATGGATGCTGAGACGCACCGTGTTCGGCAGGCAAATTCTCGCCATCGGCGGCAACGAGCGCGCCGCGCGGCTCGCCGGCATACCCGTGGCTTCCGTGAAGCAGCGCGTCTACCTCATCAGCGGCCTTCTCTCCGGCATCGCGGGTCTGATCGTGATCGCCCGCAACTCAGCGGCTGACGCCAATCTTGTCGGCCTCGGCATGGAGCTCGACGCCATCGCCGCTGTGGCCGTTGGCGGAACGCTCCTGACGGGCGGTCGCGCGACCGTGGTCGGAACGCTGGTCGGCGCACTCATCATCCAGCTCGTCCGATACACCCTTCTCGCCAACGGCGTGCCGGACGCGGCCGCGCTGGTGGCGAAAGCGGCCATCATCGTGATGGCCGTCTGGCTCCAGCGGCAGGGACAGCGTTGAGACCCATCATGCACGGCACCGCAACCCTCAAGACGCTCCAGACCATCGGACGCTTCGGCGTGCTTCTCGCTCTCGTCGCATTGATCGTGTTCGGCTGGCTGCGCTACGAGAACTTCCTCGGCACCTACAACGTGCTCTCCGTTCTACGCTACAACAGCATGTTCGCCCTGGTCGCCTTGGGGATGTGCTTCGTCATCATTACGGGGGGCATCGATCTCTCCGTCGGATCGACGGCAGCGCTCGGCAGCGTCGTCGCTGCGCTGGCTTCGCCTTACGGCGCCGTGCCGGGGCTTCTCGCCGGCCTTGGAGCGGGGCTGATCGTCGGCGCTTGCAATGCCTTCATCATCGCCCGTCTCAACATTCTGCCCTTTATCGCGACGCTCGCGACGATGCTGGCCGCGAGCGGCTGCGCACTGCTCCTCGCCGGTAACCAGTCTGTCTCGGTATCCTATGAATCGGGTTTCACGGAACTCGGCCAAGGCGATTTCCTCGGTTTCCCCATCCCGGCCTGGATCGCTCTCGTCGCCTATCTCCTCGGTTCGCTCGTACTGAATCTCACATCGTTCGGGCGCACGGTTCTCGCCATCGGCGGCAACGAGGATGCGGCGCGGCTCATGGGATTGCCTGCGAACCGGGTGAAGGCTCTCGTCTATGTTGCGAGCGGTGGGCTTGCCGGTCTGGCAGGCGTGATCCTCGCGGCTCAGTTCGGCGCAGGGCAGCCCATCGAAGGTGTCGGCTGGGAGCTCTTCGCCATCGCGGCGGTCGTCGTCGGCGGCACGCTTCTGACGGGCGGCGTCGGATCCGTGGGCTCGACACTCGCAGGCGTTCTGCTCCTGGGACTGATCTTCAACATCCTGAACTTCGAGAACGGCCTCGGCTGGATCAGCCTCTCCGCCTATTGGCAGTCGGTCATCCGCGGCCTGTTCCTTCTGCTGGTCGTCGCCATTCAGGCGCGCCTGAGCATCCGCACCGAAGAAACGGCTTGAACTCAAACGCACGACAGCGAGCGACACACCCATGCCCCGGATCACCTCCATTGAACCCGGCTTCTATCGCATCCCGCTCCCGACGGTCCTGACCGACTCCATGCATGGCGAGATGCGTGCCTTCGAGCTCAACACCGTGCGCATTCGCGATGCCGACGGTGCAGAAGGAGTCGGCTACACGTTCACTGTGGGCCGCAACGGTGCAGCGATCGACACCGTCCTCAGCCGCGAACTCCCCGAGATCATGGACGGCGAGGAGGCAGACGAGGTCGAACGTCTTTGGCACAAAGCCTGGTGGGCACTCCACTACGGAGGCCGAGGCGGACCGACGGTTCTGGCGATCTCGGCCTTTGACATGGCCTTGTGGGACCTGAAAGCGAGGCGCGCCGGTCTCCCGCTCTGGAAAGCCCTCGGCGGCTACGATCCGCGCGTGCCTTGCTATGCCGGCGGCATCGATCTCGAACTCCCGCTCGACAAGCTCCTGCGCCAGACGGACGACAATCTCGGCAAAGGTTTCCGGGCGATCAAGATGAAGGTCGGCCGCGCCAACCTGTTCGAGGATGTGGAGCGCGTCAAGGCGATGCGCGAACACCTCGGAGAGGGTTTTCCTCTCATGGCGGACGCCAACATGAAATGGAGCGTCGACGGCGCCATCCGGGCCGCCCGTGCCCTGCAGCCCTTCGACCTGACCTGGCTCGAGGAGCCCACCATTCCCGACGACCCGGCAGGTCACGCCCGCATTGTCCGCGAGGGCGGATTGCCAATCGCCGCCGGCGAAAACCTGCGCACCCTCTGGGAGTTCAAGATCTATATCGCAGACGGGGCCGTGACCTATCCCGAACCGGACGTCACCAATTGCGGCGGCGTGACGCCCTTCATGAAAATCGCCCATCTGGCGGAAGCCTTCAACCTGCCGGTCACGAGCCACGGCGCACATGACGTGACAGTTCATCTCCTCGCGGCCTGCCCGAACCGCTCCTATCTCGAAGCGCACGGTTTCGGGCTCGAGCGGTATATCGCCGAGCCGCTCAGGATCCAGGACGGTTTCGCCCTCGCCCCGGATCGCCCCGGTCACGGCATCGCATTCGATTGGCAGGGCCTCGAACGAATCAAGGCTTGAGTTCCGCCTTCACGAGCAAAAGGCTACGATGCATACCTTCTCAAGAACACTTCTATCCGGGAAATCCGCACTCGTGACGGCGGCCGCCCAAGGCATCGGGCGAGCGTCCGCCCTGGCGCTGGCCGATGCAGGTGCAGCCGTCTTCGCGACGGACATCAACGAGGAGGCCTTGGCGTCTCTCTCGGCCGAGAGGCCCGCCATCGCGACCCTGCGCCTGGACGTGCGCGATCCCGCTTCCATCAAGGCCGTCCATGAACGCACCGGGCCGGTCGACATCCTGTTCAACTGCGCCGGGGCCGTGCACCAGGGCTCTCTGCTCGAGTGCGATGACGCGGCCTGGACCTTTTCCATGGACCTCAACGTGACGGCCATGTTCCGCATGATCCGCACCTATCTGCCCGCCATGGCGGACCAGGGGCGCGGATCGATCATCAACATGAGTTCGGTCGCAGGGGCCGTCAAAGGTGTGGCGAACCGCGCCGCCTATTGCGCCACGAAGGCAGCGGTCGCGGGCCTCACCCGCTCGGTCGCGGCCGATTACGTGACGACAGGTGTGCGCTGCAACGCCATCTGCCCGGGTACGGTCGAGACGCCGTCGCTCCACGATCGCATGCGCGCACAGGGAGAGTACGAGATGGCGCGCGCCGCCTTCATCGCCCGCCAGCCCATGGGCCGCCTCGGCACGCCGGAGGAGATCGCGGCCCTCGTGGTGTATCTCGCCAGCGATGCCTCGGCCTATACCACCGGACAGCTGCACATCATCGACGGCGGCTGGACCGCCTGATCGGGGACGTTTCATGAAGCTCCTGCGCTACGGCCCGCGCGGCCAGGAAAAACCCACCTCCTCGATAAGGTCGGTATCGAGGGATTGGGCACGCAACGGCCGAGATGCGCGCAAGGCGGACGGGCCGAGCGTAATGGAGCAGAGATCGGCAGGAAGGGATCAGGAATGAAAGAGCGTTTCGACCATATCGTCGTCGGCGGAGGCTCTTCAGGCTCGGTCGTAGCCGCGAGGCTCGTCAACGAAGGCGCGCGCGTGCTGTTGCTGGAAGGAGGCTATTCCCATCGCCATCCGCTTCTGGACATGCCGCCCGGCATCTTCAAGATGATCAACGGCAGCAAGTACATGCGCTACCATCACACGGTGCCGCAAGAACACCTCGAGGGGCGCGTGCACGACATTCCGCAGGCCAACGTTCTCGGTGGCGGCTCGTCGGTGAACGCCCAGGTCTACATGCGCGGCAGGCCGTCCGATTACGACGAATGGCACGAGCTGTTGCGCGGCGAGAACGATTACCCGGGCTGGAGCTGGGCCGACGTCCTGCCGCATTTCCGCACCATGGAAGGCAACAACAGGTTCTACAACGACCTGCACGGCGCCGATGGTCCGCTGCTTGTTTCCGATCCCGGGCATATCAACGACATGTCGCGTTGGTTCGTGCAGGCCGTGCAGGCCTTGGGCGAGCCGTTCAATCCCGATTTCAACGGGCCGCAACAGCGAGGGGTCGGCTTCTATCAATTCATGAATCGACGCGGCAAACGCAGTAGTGCCGCCTATGCGTTTCTCGCGCCGCTCGCCGACAATCCGAACCTGGTCATCCGCCTGCAATCGCGGGTGCGCAGGATCGAGATCGAGAACGGCCGCGCCGTCGGGGTAACCTATCGCGACGACAGAGGCGTGGATCATCGGGTCCATGCGGATGGCGAGATCATCGTGGCCGCGGGCTCGCTCGTCACTCCCCAGCTGCTCATGCTGTCCGGCATCGGTCCGGCCGGTCAGCTGAAGGAGCATGGGATCACCTGCATCGCGGATCTGCCCGGGGTTGGCGAGAACCTGATCGATCATCCCGAGGTTCCGATGATCGCGATGGCGAACGGACCCTACGGCTATTACAAGCAGGGCGTCGGTTGGCGGATGCTGCTCAACGGCATCCATTTCAGGCTTTTCGGAAGCGGCCCGATTCTCTCCGCCGGCGTCGAGGCCGGGGCCTTCGTCAACCCGACGGAGCCCGATGGCGAGCCGACGATACAGGCTTTCTGTGTCCCGATCGTCTACCTCGACCGGGATACGCTCAACCTCGTTCCGGATACTTACGGGCTGACGATCACCACGGTCGTGGTGAAGCCGAAGTCGCGCGGATTCGTCCGTCTGCGCTCCGCCGATCCGGACGACATGCCCCTGGTCTCACCCAACCTCCTGAAGCATCCCGCAGACGCTCGCGCGATGATCGACGGCCAGCGCTATTTCCTGAGAGCGTTTCAGACGACCCCCCTTGCCGAGCGGATCGAGCGCATCGCGATCCCCGATCCGGGGGATCTGAGCGACGAGGCGCTCATGAAGCATTGTCGCCGGTTCGTGAAGACCAATTACCATCCGGCCGGCACGTGCCGGATGGGCAAGGCCAGCGATCCTATGACGGTGCTCGATTCCAGGCTCAGGGTTCGCGGCATCGAGAACCTGCGCGTCTGCGATCTCTCCGCCATGCCGAACATCAATGCGGGCAATACGAACGCGCCTGCCATGATGATCGGAAGCCGCTGCGCCGAACTGATCACGGGCCGCTCCACCGTCAGCATTTCGCAATTCGGCCCACGTTTGTCCGAGCAGGGAGACATGAGCGTTGCGGTCCTGAATTGAGGAGACGGCAAAGGCAGAGAAGGAGGACGTTCCAATGAAGGCGTTTCGCCATGCGCTTGAGAAGTTCCTCCTTCTCAAGGGCACTCGAAACCTGCTTCTCTCGTTGGAACGATGACGGTTGTACGGACCTCGAAGTGCTTGAACCCGGGGTTTGAAGGTGCATGCGTGTCGCCGGAGTGGAACCAGGCGCATTCCTCAACTGCCCGGAGCACCGAGTCAGCGCAATGTTCGTCCACCAAGAGGTAGTCGGCACCGTCATCACTGCCCTCTCGATGGAGGTCAGGACATGGACGCGACCACCTCCAGCATCACCTCCGTTGCGCCGCCGCCGATCGAGAGGATGCGGGCATCGCGGGCCATGCGTTCGATCGGGCTCTCGCGCATGAAGCCCATGCCGCCATGGAACTGCACGCAAGTATACATGACTTCGTTGACAAGTTCTCCGCAAATGGCTTTCACCATCGAGATCTCGCGCATGCAGTCTTCATCCGCGGCCATGCGGCATGCAGTGGCATAGACGAACTGGCGTCCTGCCTCCACCTTTGCGGCAAGCATAGCAAGACGCTGGCGGACCGCTTGCATATCCCACAGAACGCCTCCGAACACGCTGCGGGTTTTTACCCAGGCGAGCGTCATTTCGATCGCCGCCAGGGCCGCTCCCATTGCCATGGCACTGAGCACGAGGCGCTCGTTCTGGAAGTTACGCATGATCGAGTAGAAACCTTGTCCCTCCATGCCGAGCACGTTTTCGGCGGGGACACGGCAGCCATCGAAGACGAGCTCCGCCGTGTCGGAGGAGCGCCAGCCGTGCTTGTCGAGTGCCCGGGCAACCCTGAATCCAGGCGTACCCTTCTCGACGAGGAACATCGTGATCCCGTGGCTTCCGGCCGACGGATCTGTCTTGGCCGCAACACAGAAGAGATCCGCATAGACCCCGTTCGTAATGTAGACCTTCGTGCCGTCGATGACATAGGAGTCGCCATCCCGGCGGGCACGGGTACGGATGCTTTTCACGTCCGAGCCTGCATCCGGTTCGGTGATGGCAACCGCTGTGATCACCTCTCCCGAGATGATGCCCGGCATCCACCGCGCCCGCTGCGCCCTGGTCCCATCGTGGAAGACGTGGACGGAAGCCATGTCGGTGTGTACCAGCGTCGCGATGCCCACGCCGCCGTAGGTCGAGCGTCCGAGTTCCTCGGCGAAAATCGCAGACGCAACCGCGTCCATATCGGCGCCACCGTACTCGGCCGGATAGCGGATACCGAAGAAGCCGAGCTCCCCCATTCGGCGCAGGACCGAACGGGGTATGAACCCATCTTCCTCCCAGCGGTCCGCTCGAGGCTTGATCTCCTCCTCGACGAAGCGGCGCACCTGATCGCGCAGGAGCTCGTACTCCCCCGCTGTCCACGGCAGCTTCAGCCCTCGTGCCTCGCCTCCAGCTCTCTCCATGCTCTCCCTCACCTGGTGTGACCAGGGCGCTCGCACCATCCCCGGTGAATTCGGGCTTCGTTCACTCGCGCGAAACCGCCCCTCGTCCATATCCGCCGCATTGTCGGCGGCGGACCGGATCCGCTTCGCCGAAGAATGCTCTAGAGCTCGATTTCCTCCCTCGGTCCATCGGACACCGAGGGAGCCCTCGCCTCCGACATCCAGAGCATGCCGTCGATGACTTCCGCCAGTTCGGCCACCGTCGGGCGTTCGAAGAGGTTACGGAGCTGCACGTCCACGCCGAAGGTCTGCCTCAGACGCGACACCGCACGCATCACCAGCAACGAATGTCCTCCAAGATTGAAGAAGTTGTCGTTGCGGCCGATTGAATCGACCTTCAGGAGATCGCACCACAAGGCAGCCAGCGTCTTTTCTGTCTCCGTCGCCGGAGCAATGAAATCCTGCGCGGATTGGATATTCTCCGCTGTCGGTTCGGGAAGCGCAGCCCTGTCGATCTTGCCGTTTGGCGTGAGCGGCATCCGCTCCAGGCGGACGAAGTGGGTCGGCATCATAGCCTCCGGCAGATGTTCGGCGAGATGGGCGCGCAGGCCTGCCACGTCCACGTGCATCGGCGAGACGTAGTAGGCCACGAGTTGGGCGATGCCGTCCTCGGTATCGGCCGGCTCGGTGTAGCCGATCTCAGCCATGATGTCCCTGACGCGATGCACGTCTATCTCGTCGTTCAGCTCGTCGATGGCCTCTTCGCGGGTCTTCTGGCCCAGCCGTACGTCCCAGCTGTAGGGCAGAGCGTAGTTGTGGTATCCGCGCTGCTTCTTATGGATGTAGATGCCGAGGTCGTTGATGAGGCAGTTCGTCGAACGTCCCGTGTCCGACGGACGGTTCCACCCTACCTGCGTCTTCAGGAACTCGAGCATATCTTCCAGCGGGACGCTCCAGTAGCGATAGAAATCGATGAACTTCACTTCCTCGAACAGGGAGTCGTTCCGGAAGATGTCCACGTCGAGATAGCGTGACACCGCGTCCTCGCGGCGATGATATTCCTTGCGCGCCTCGACGACGAGGGCGTCCAGACGTTCCGGATCGTAGTCATCCCGCTTGAAGACTTCCTCGGTCAGACGCGTCTCGAAGAACTGGCCTCGCGACAACCCGGTCACGATGTACCGGATTCCCTTTTCGCGGGCGAGATTGGTGGCAAGGGTATAGATTGTCTTGAAGCAGCCGTTGCAAACGTTCGAGAACCGCTTCAGGCTATCGACGAAGATCTCGTTCATGTGCGGCGTGCTCCCCCAGTGGAGATCCACGCCGAGCGTGTTCACGAGCCGCCTGATGTTCGTTTTGGCCTCCTCCGAGATGAAGCCGTTGTCGAGAGTGAAGACGAGCGGCTTCACACCCATCGCGCAGAGCTTGGCCAGCATGAAACTGCTGTCCTTTCCGCCGCTCAGCAAAACGATGCAGTCGTAAGGACCCCTCCTGTTCTCCTGCATTTCCCTGATGAGGAACTCAAGGTCTTCCGGTGACTTGAAGTAGCTCTGCGCTTTGTCGACATACGTGTCGAACGCCCGGCACAGATTGCAGACACCGGCCGCGTCAAATGTCGTGTCGGGCATGTCGGATGAGATGCCGCACCGCTCGCAATAGCGCAGTTGTGTACTGAGTCTTCTCGTCGATGCGGTGATCGTGGCGACCGCGCATTCCTGGATGCCGGGATGCTTCAGGAGTTGGGCCTCGATCTCGCCCAGCTCCACGCGGGTACCGCCGATCTGCACCTGGTGATCTGCGCGGCCGAGAAAATCCAACCGCCCCTCCGAATTCCAGCGGGCGAGGTCCCCGGTCTTGTACAGCCGCAGCTTCGAGGCCGGATTTCGAGGATCGTCAGTCGTGAGAAACCGCTGGCCGGTCAGATCAGGTTGATTGAAATAGCCTTTCGCGAGGCCGTCCCCGGAAATGAACATCTCGCCGACAATGCCGGGGGGAACCGGCCGATGCCGATGGTCGAGGACATAGATCCCGGCATTAGCCGCCGGAACACCGATCGGCACCGAAGGGGAGTGGTCCCGATCGATGTCGAACCGGTGAATCATGCAGCCCACCGTGGCTTCGGTGGGACCGTACTCGTTGTAGATCTCGACCGGATGAGGAATGGCTTTCGTGATGGCACGAGCCAGCTCGGTCTTGAAGTCCTCGCCGCCCACGATGAACTTGCGCAGCCGCGTGGCGCTGAGATCACGGTCGCGGAGCAACGCGAGATGCGCCGGCGTCAGCTTTACGATGTCGACGGCATTGTCGTCGATGACCTTGAGCACGACGAGGCTCTGAACCCCGGGATCGCCGCTGTACACCACAATGCGGCCGCCGGTGGTAAGAGGCGTGAAGAGGGTCGTGACGGTCAGGTCGAAGGCCAGGGACGAGAACAGGGGCCATGCGAGGCGTTCGCCGGGACTATACACCCGAGCGGCCCACCAGATGTAGTTCACCAGGTTTCGGTGCCCGATCATGACGCCCTTGGGCACACCGGTCGATCCGGAGGTGAAGATGATGTAGGCGAGGTGGTCCGGAGTGGCTGCAGAGGGCTTGTCCACTCCAGACTCCTCCGAAATCGACCGGAAATCGGCGTCGAGGACAACCACCCTGGCCAAGTCGGGGGGAATGATCGACCGCAGGCGTGCCTGCGTGACCGCGACCGGAATTTGCCTGTCCGTCCCCGCGGCAATGTCTTTCAAGATCGTAGTGAGGCGCCCCTTTGGCGTCGCCGCATCCAAAGGCACATAGGCTGCCCCGGACTTCAGAATGCCCAGGATTGCGACGAGGACCTCGAGGGAATGTTCCATGAACACGACGACGATCTGCCCGGGCTCTACGCCGATCGAGGTCAACTGAGCGGCCATCTGATTGGAGCGCTCATTCAGCTGCCGATACGTCAGACTTTCAGTTCCGAAGCGGATCGCCTCGACGTCCGGGGTACGCGCCACCTGCGCGCGAAAGAGATCGACGACAGTCTGGTCCGATGGATAGGGCGCCGCTGTGGCGTTGTACTCGACGACGAGTGCTCGATGATCACGGTCGGTCAGGAGAGGGAGCGTCACGCTCTCCGTTGCGGAAGGCAGGAGTTCGAGTTCACTCATGGGATTTTCTCTCCATCACGGAAGGGGGATCAACTCATCAAACTTATTCGGAGCTTCGGACCGACTGGCGATACAACTCGGCGATGGCCGGTGCGTCCGGTTCCTCGAGCATAAGGGGGCCGTAGCATTGCTTGGGTCCGTAATAGAGCTCGGCCTGGGGTGCCACCCGAAGCCATCGGAGAGGCGCCGCCCCGGACCGCTCCCAAGCCTTGTTCGGAAGGAATACGCACACGCGACCCCTGTAAGGAACGGGTGTATACCGCCGCAGCGCCGTGATGGCCGTGGATTTGAGTCGGGCTCTGCGCTCCAATACCGTGTCGGTTTTTTCCGTTTCCTTGTCGGCGCGAATATGGGCCAGAAGCGCTCGGCCTCCTTCGCTGCGTTTTCGAAGGCGATCGGTGAGATACTGGAGCCGCGCCTCGAGCGACGGAAGCTTCGCCAGCTTCCGCAGGTGCATGGCGACAGCGCCGGCCTGACGTTTGGCATAGAAGAACAGCAGACGGGATCGTACCTGATACGTACTGGGGTGGAGGGGCCCGAAAAGAGCCAAGCATCGAACATCCGCTCCTCGCTGAACCAGGAGTCTCGCCAGCTCGTAAGCGGTCGCAGCGCCGGAGCAGTAGCCGGCAATAACGCACGGACCGGTCGGCTGGAATTCAAGGATCTGCTCAGCAAAATACGCCGCGATATCTTCTACGCGCTCCATGGGCTCGGTCCGCTCGTCGAGGCCCGGCGGCTCGAGCGCAAAGAAAGGCTGATCGTCGCCCAGATGCTTCGAGAGTTCGGAGAACGAAAAGACGGCTCCGTTGTGTCCGGGCACGGCGTAGATGGGCATCTGCGCCCCGTGCGGCTGGAGCGGCACGATGGCGGGTTGCTGCCGGACCGCCGCAGCGGCCATGTTCAGAAAGCCGATGATCTCGCTCTTCCGATCCCGCAGTTGGTCGCGGAACTCCGGCGTGAGCGCACCTGCGGGCGCGTTGCATCGCAGACGGTCGCCATCAACCCACACCGTGATGTCCCTGCCCGCGAGATCCGCGAGAAGGTCAGGGATCTTCATGAGGTCCGTCTTCATAGGAGATCTCCAATCACTTTTCATGACTGACGACGGAAACACAGCAAACTCCGGCGCCATTTTCCCCTAGCGGGACAGCTTTGGGAGCGAGACTCCCGTCGCCCCGCACTCATGAGGCAGATCGGAAAGGACGAGTCACGTATCGTCAGGTCGCGAGTCGTGTGCAGCGATCGGCTGGTCCTGCGCGTTTCACCGCGAGTAATGAAGGGTGCAAGCAGTCTTGATGAGCTTGCGCCCTTTCTCATCCATGTCGTTGTGTAAGCGCAGGAAGGCATTGCAGGCACCTCAATTCTGGGCGGCCAGGGTGCCGATGTATCCCACTTTCGGCACGAAAGTATGCAGTGCCCAATCTTGAACATCCGATGGGATCGCTCCTCCCAAGCCGCATCCGAAGGCTTTGGATATGGCTTCCAGCCGGGTCCAACGCCGCAAAAACCCTTCCAGCTGCTCCTCCGGAGGAAGGGTGCGATAGGACTCATAATCGGAAACAGAAAAGCAGAGCGCCGCGATGTCATCAGCTTCCGCAAAAGGGCGCACCTCCTCGACATCCACTCCGACCTCGCGCTCATGCGAGAAGGCGATGACGGCTAAATCGCCAGACCGCGAAACGCAGAAATGCAACTCCCGCATTGGCATGCGGCGTGAGAGGCGGGGCTTGCCCTGGGGACCGTACTCCAGTTCAACATCGGACGGCGGAAGCCCCAGCTTGGAGCCAAGGGAATGACGCAGTTGACCCCTGGTAACGATGAACCGGCGACGATCCCGCTCCCGCGTCAGGCCGCCGGCACGCCGGCATTCGTCCTCGGTCAGGCATGAGCCCAACTCGCGGATGAGATCAAGCCTCACATCGAGCATGCAGGCAAGCACCTCTAAACCGTCATTCTCGAAGACCGGCATCACGATCCCGGCCTCAGGGTCAAGAGAAGGCATAGATGTGTCCCATTTACTAGGGGATGCGCCATTCGCAAATGCAATTCGCTCTAGTGGACGGCACCGCCATTCATGCGAAGCGCCCCAATGAAACATTCAACATAACCCCGAAGCAAGTAACGGGAGTTGGATATTTTGACGTATGCATGATCTATACCGAAAGGATATGCTGTACATCGAAAGATACTAGCAGAATCGTATGCGGATACGTCATTTTTCTGAACCACCCGCTGTAACGTTGAATCTGTAGAGTTCAGCCCGGGATCGAAACAAGGGCCCTCCCGAACGCCAGGATGAAGGCGCCCCGCTCCTTGCGCTACTATGACGGGCTGCACGGCAGAAGGGGACGCAGTCGCGATGCAGATCGCCGAAGAAATGTGAACGCAACGGCCGCAGCAGGTGGCGTTCCGGCGCCACGCGGTGAGTTCGCGGACATGCTCTCGATCTTGTGGCACTGGCGCTAGAACGTCTCGCGAGGCCCGTCCTCCTTGGGCCATCCTTCCGCTCCAGGCCATTGCGGATGGCGTACGGGATCGTGCTGAGAACCATCGGTCGTCCTCGCGCTTGGTACACTGTGCGCCGGCAGGAAGTACGGCGAAATTCGATTGCTGAAGGATGAATTCCTGCAGGCTATCCGACTGGTCGGGGCGTGTGTGTTCCGCCGGGCCATCTGCGCGACCTCTCCAATTTCGGCAGAAGGAGCTGTTTTGGCTCCACCGCTTCGAGAACTTTGGACGGAAGGATCGGGGTCTGCTCATGAACGACACGATCGAGCACACATGCCGCAGAACGATCGCCTAAACGGTCTAAGATCATCCGCGTCGCCTGCATTCCGCAAGGCGCGAATTGCTCGAGGCTTTCCGGAAAGAGATTAAGGCGCTCGATCCCTGCATCGCGGAAGAGTTCCTGAATCTCTCTATGGCTCACAGGCTGGTGACGGACTTCGTCGACGCTGCCCTAGGCCAGACGATTTCCCTATTGATCAACATCAGCTTCTCCGACATCTGCCGCGGCGGGACGAATCTCGGCTTGCGGGCCAACGGTGGCGTTGAGGTGAGGTACAGCAATTTGGAAGATCTGCCGTATCATCGGCCCTGTTCGGGAGACTCTCGAACAGAAGCCCGTTGCACCAGAGCCAATCAGAAGCCTGATCGTGTAGAGGCCGCCTCGCTTCGC
Source organism: Microvirga sp. (assembly GCA_031181145.1). Lineage (GTDB taxonomy): Bacteria > Pseudomonadota > Alphaproteobacteria > Rhizobiales > Beijerinckiaceae > Microvirga. The sequence continues at coordinate 109,462 of JAPSLB010000006.1, read as the reverse complement.
AGGTCCAGACGTTCGGTTGGCTCTCGGGAGGCGCCTGCAAGCGGCATTCTGGACCCACAGGCAAAATTTCGCAGAAAGGCCGTTTAGAAAACCCGGACGGCAACTGCACCAGCCGACTGAAGTACCCCTGAAAGGAGACTAGCATTGTGAGAGCTCACGGCTAAACTGGATCCAGTGCGGGTGAAGCAGGCGACATTCGAGGAACCACCTCGTTTGGCGGCGGGGCAGCACCGTCCCACCCGCTCCATATCTCCGTCCCTGCCTTTCCTCGCGGCAAGGAAGCAACTCTCCTGTCGAGCAATGGGGTTCCTTACGCAAAGGTTGGGCGCTCAAGCCCTGTCTGACCTGCCCTTCGCGCGACCACGCAGCTCCGATACCCCTCTTTATGAAATATGCATCCGGTGGGTGATGAGGGCGGAAAAAGTGCCCCTCGGAGAGCGCTTGGCGCCATACCAGACTATCTCGAAGATTGACACGACGGTCCGGACCGCAGCTCTGAGCGAACTCAAGGAAGCCGGCAATCCGGCTCGATGACATTGTTCTTCAGATCATGCGGCGAGCTCACGTTTAAGCGGAGCTCACGAAGAGATTGGCTCCCAGAGAGGGCCTCGAACCCCCACGCCTATCGGCGGCGTGTCAACAGCACGCTGCGTCTTCCAATTCCGCCATCTGGGAACTTGCGAGTGGCATCTTCGACGAGAAGGCCACTCGGCTACTGCACTTACTGCGCGTTGACACATTCATGATCAGCCGTCCTGAAAACTATATGATCGATTTCTTCTGATTTGCACCCTTCTCGGCTGAGCTATTGTGAAGTACCCCACCGCATGGCTGCCGATGCAGATGGTTACCAGGACATCCTCTGCTGACTTAATGCCTAAGAGGCAGACTAGCGGCACGCGCCGTCACACCCACGCCACATCCGTGACCTGAGACCAAGGTGAAACCTTTCTTATCGGCGGCCGTTGAGTCAGCAGTCAACAGCACACGGGACCTGAGATGCTTCTCCTACCCCTGGCATCTCGGGTCCATTTTCGTTGAGCCTCCCGTCCATCAGGCAGGGCCGCTCCCAGCACGATGATCGGCTTAGCAGCTACGTCCTGCATGATCACAGGCCGCCTGGATGGGTGAGAGCTGGCGGCTTGTCCCGCTCGGGATGAAAGGGGGAAAGGTCCTCGACGGAGCCTTCTCGGATCTACTGACAAACGTTTCCTTCCCGAATGAGGCGTGGGCTCTTGAACGGAGAACGATCTGCTGCTGAGATCTTCCTATGCCTCGCATTCGCACAGCCCGTTGTCATGAATTCGAAAAGCTCGCCTTGGTCGAGCAGTCGGCGGCATCCTTGTTCCGGGATGTCGGTCTCGCTTGGCTCGCGGACGGCGAAACGATGGATGCCGCCGACCTGCTTACGATGTGCCGGGCCGGCACACTCTGGATAGCAGCCGACGATGCAGATGAGCCCGTTGGGTTTCTCGCAGGCCGCCAACTTGATTCTATGTTCTATATTGCAGAGGTATCCGTCGCCCGGTCCTCCCAACGCCAAGGGATTGGCGCTGCATTGGTGGCAACAGCGATTGAGTTTGCCCGGACCAAGCGATTTTCCGCCGTCACCCTGACGACCTACCGGGATTTGTCTTGGAATGCCCCCTTCTACTCCAAACTAGGGTTTGTGGAGATTGACGCTGCGGAGGCGGGTTCCGGCCATGTCGCGCAGCTGCATGCCGAAGCCAAAGCGGGCCATGATCTTGGGCGACGCTGTGTGATGATGAAGTCGCTCCGCTAGTTAGGACACTCCCCTCCTCTCCATCGGAGGGGGGCACCCCTCCCCTACTTTAGTCTATGCTCTACAGGAATAGGTCACCTGTGCTTACCTATCTACTGCAGCGCAACATGAAGGCTATGATGAGAGTTCAGATCGAGGAGCCATCATGATCATCATCAATGTCCTGCGCCTAATACGTAATGCCCTAATGGAAGCTCAAAAGCGACGTGCAGAAGCTCTGTGCCGCAGGTATGGCATATCTTTCAAAGACTGAGCCCGCGGGAGAGCACCGTCTCTTCACTCCTCCACGGCACGTCCAGGCCGCGCCGCCATGTCCGCGCTGGCGCCTAAGCTCATTCACCGACCTTTCCAGCCTGTGACCCGCGACTGAACCCGGCCCCGCCCTTACGAGGCCGGCCAACAGATTTCACGGGCTTAGCGCCTCAGTCTAATCACCTCGAATGGTAGGCTGTTGTCGTCAGTTGGCCTCCGATCGACCTCGAAGAACCCCAGCCGTCGATAGAAGCCGACGGCATTCTCATTCCGGGCATAGACCTCCAGTTCAAGGGAATGCTTCCGCTCAAGAGCATGGGCAATAAGGGCGCGCCCGATGCCTCGTCCGTGGGCTTCAGGGGACACGAAGAGACCACCGATGAAACTGTCCAACAGCCCTATGAACCCAACCGGTTCGCCGTCATCCTGCGCGACCCAAGTTTCTGCTTTTGAAAGGTAGACCTCGCCGACGAGCCGCTGTTGCTCGTCGAGTTGATCTTTACTGAAGAATGGATGGCCGACTTCCGACGCCGCTCGCCAGATTAGGAGCAGGCGCGATTTGTCGTCCGCCCTATAGGGCCGGATCTGAAGATCAATACTCATGGAGAGTTTCCGTCAGGTTGGCGCGTATGCGCATGACTCATCACTCGACCTCGCGGCCGCTCGCCCCTCGGGGTCATTCCGTGCTGAAGTCGCTGCGCATTAATCTCCTTATCCTGACGGCATCATGCCTATCTGCCTCGCCTTTGGGCTGTCAACCGCACTGATAGGAACCTGCAAGGGAAACCGCGGAAAGGATAGCGATTCTCACAGAATGCTATAAAGCTGATTCTGTGGATATTCCCAAAAGCGCTCCCGTTGCACGCCCCATATGCCGTCATGACCGGAGATCTCTCCCGTGACACCTTCCGACAGCCACAATTCCCCACCTGTTGTCCTTGTTGTCGAGGATGAGCCGTTCGTGCGCGAGATCGCCGTAGAGGCACTCGAAGACGAAGGCTTCACGGTCATTGAAGCTTCGACGGCGGATCACGCTGCTACGATCCTTCAAGAGAGAGACAACATCAGCGCCGTCTTTACCGATATAAGCCTGCCCGGCACCCTCGATGGCATTGATCTTGCACGTGCCGTCAACACGAGCCACCCCGAAGCTGCCGTGATCATTGCCTCAGGCCGACTGCCGGATGCGAGCGGCGAGGACGCCCCCAAGGCCCTCTTCATTCTGAAACCCTACAGAATGGTTCACGTTGCCCGGTTGATCGGCGAGATGATCGGCTCGCGCACTTGATCACAAGAATCAGACCCGTCCAAGCTGAAGACGAAAGCCCCGCCAGCCTGAGCCAGCGGGGCCGTCGCTCGCCAAGCGATGTGCCGCATCTCCTGGGGAATGAACGACATAGAGTCGAGCCGCTCGTCGGCAAGACGGGATATTAGCCCTTAGCCCTGATTGCGGTCCCGGGAGCGACAGGGCATGCGATCACGAACTCAGAGTGCAGAGAGCTGATCTCTGTTCCGCTCACGAGCGTACAGGATCGAAGGTCTGCTCTCCCGGAGATATATTCCAGCACGGCCTCCTCGTGCCTAACACCGGTGATACCGATGTCAGGCTGGATCCCATTGTATCTTTCGCAGAAAGACTGGCGGGCCTCCGAGAGCTCGTACGCCCTTACGAGAATCCTCGACTCTCCAGGCTTGCGATATACTTGGTACCCACCGCCACACCGGGTGCTTACATTCGTATAGCTCACGCCCCAGTAATCAGACAATGCACCTACTGATGAAGGCGATGCGCATGCCGCGAGTGACATGGCGAATGCGGCAACGAGAAGTAACGACCGGCTGAACATCTATCCCCCGCGAGCGAAACGCACTCCCCCCTACCTAGCAGCAACTGCCGAGGTTGTCTCTCCCCTAGGGAAAGGACTGGTCCAGCTTCCCTCGCCCTAAGGACGTTCTCGGCGTGGGCGACGGGCTCGCCGCTACCCGTAAGGTTGACGCCCCACAGAAAAAGGCGGCTCAGAAGAGCCGCCTCACAAGGATGCGCTTCGTGCCGGTGTTTAGCCGCCATAGGGCGAAACGCAGGCCTGCCGCGGACCGTTGTATGGCTGGTAGGTGTTGTCCGAAACGCGATAGGATTTCCACCGGTTCGTGCACCAGTTGACATGCTCCGGGCTCAGGCGGGCTGGAGCGTAAACCGGAGGAGCAGCTACGGCCGGCTGATTGGCAATTGCACCGCCAATGATAGCTCCGGCAACGAATGCTGCCGGCGGGAACCACCAACCATTGTAGTGCCGATAGCCACGGCGGTACTCACGGTATCCGCGGTGTCCATTGTAGTAGCCGTACCTGCCTCGATGCTCGAAGCGCGGGCGAACGACCCGGCGCTCCACCCTATGGCGATCATCACGGCGTCGCTCGAAGCGGTCTCTGTCGTTGTCACGCCGGAACTGCACTTCCTGAACGTGCCTTGCAGATGCCTCAGGCTTCATGAGAGGCATCGGCGCAGCTTGCGCAGATGAAACAGCTGCCCCTACGATGCCAATCACCATAGAAGCAGCGCATAGGCCTGAAACAATCTTCTTCATTTCTAACTCCGAAGGCACTCACTAACTTTTTTGCCTGCACATAAAGTGGCTTTGATCTGGTGAATGCCAACTGAATGATGGCATTAATCTTTCGTAATGTACCCCCTATGCTGCCGCTCCTCATGCGATTGCAGGATCCCGATGACGGCGGAGGAGAAGGACCACTGGCCGATTGCGAGCAAGGCATTCGCCTTCCCCCTCTCTGCTGCGACCGTCGTACAGCGCCGTCAGCACAAGCAGGACGGACGTCCCCACGGTTTCCGGAACGGCTTTCAGCCGGCTTGGGGAGTTGCGCATGATTTGCCACTAGACGGCCTGTGCCGGTCACGGCGCCATTATTACCTCGATGGAGAGAGCGATATAGATCCGGCCATGCTGAAGGTCATCCGACAAGCCACGACCTTCTCAAGATCGGCGGCCGCTGCAGCGGCTATCCATCCTCGCCAACGCACTGAACCCTTTCTCTCTGTTCTCTGCTTGTCCCCTCTGTGGTGTGTCTCGCGCAAGAACCTCGTGCTCTCGTCATCGAAGGACAGATCGACGTTGCCCTAATGGAGCGTTGAAACTCGATCATGTCTTCCCTGAGTGTCGGGGCAAGAAAACCGTAGCGCACCATCTTTGGCGCTTAACTCGTTGTTAATTCCATAGGATGTCTTTGCGCAGCCGGGGGCTAGACAAGACAAGGATCACCTATGACTTTTGGAAAATTCGCTCTCGCTGCTGTCGCCCTGGCGGGATTTGTCAGCCTGAGCGGGCCTGCCCCGCAGGCTCAACCCCTCGTGCGTATTCCAGACGCCCCGCACCAGTATGGCATTGCCCAAGCTCAATATCGCCCTGCCCGCCGAGTAGCTCCTCCACGTCGGATCTGCCGATGGGAAACCGAGACCAAGCGGGTCCGGGGCAGGATTGTCAGAGAACGCGTTCAGAGATGCAGGATTGTGCGCCGTTAGTCTTTGAGTTGAAGGGGCTCTTCGGAGCCCTTTCTCGTCGGCGCCAATGCATCAGCCATGCGACACAACCGCTGAGCGTCGTTCGCTCATGCTGAATAGACCTTTCGGTCTAATGGACTTACTGCGATAGGAATGGATGCTACCTCGACGTTCCTTGAGGGAGGACGGCGCAGACAGCACGAGAGGCGATCATGATCGAACGACATTCAGAATTTCATGAAGGAGACGCTTGCCGTGTCTATCGCGCTTACCTGCGTAATGATCAGGGCCACTTTATAAACGTGACCGAGCTCCTCTGCCGGAACGATGAGGAGGCAATCAAGGAAGCCAGCCGCCTCTCAGATGAGCATACCGTTGAACTCTGGGAAAGAGATCGCAAGGTGGCGGTCATCCCCGCACCTTGACCTCCCGTAACGACCCCGCAGCCTCTCAACCATGCGCTGTTCCATGCCCCTTCAGGCGAACTTGAGCATTCGTTTGCCACATTCGAGTGGCCTTTGAGGGGATCTGATTCTTACCATCATGGGGAAGCAGTGCCCAAAACCTATGATTTAAACGAGATCGTCGAATTGGTAGACATTCGATTGCAGATCCAGAGTAGAGAGTTCGGCGGGTTCAAGCGAGCCACGATGCCACTACGGGAAGCCGTGACAACGGTCATCGAGGGTTGGCAGAATGACAAGTTCCGGCAACTCAGCGCAGTGATTGTGAGAGGCTCAGGTACGCCGATCCGCACCCTCCAAGAAATCAAGCATCTCTACGAGGAGGTAAGACTCACGAGCCGCGAGGCTGTCGAGATTGAGCGCCCCAGGCCGAAACACACGGCCATTCCCTTCGCCAAAAAGATGCAAGGGCCGGCCTAGACCCTGACGGCATCATCGTCTTGGATGCAGTCCTCGCGCACCTTTTGGAAGGCATGCGTCCGGGCCGGATCGATGATGTGACCTGCGATGGCATCCGCGGATCCGCGGTCACGCGCCTGGCGCTGGCAGGGGCGAGCGTTCCCGAAATCGCCTCACTTACAGGCCACTCTCTAAAGGACGCCGAAGACATCCTGCAGACCCATTATCTGGGGCGTGACGTGAAGCTAGCAGAGGCCGCAATGCGCAAGCGCGAAAGGAAGGAAAAGCGAACGAAGTCTGTAAAATGAGTGTAAAACGGCACATGCCGGTCCACGTTCGAACCTGCATCCGTTAAACTAAGTCGCTGATTTTCTAGCGGAAGGAATGGTGGGTGTACAAGGACTCGAACCTTGGACCCGCTGATTAAGAGTCAGCTGCTCTACCAACTGAGCTATACACCCGTCGCCGAAGCGAATTCAGCGGTGCGTTTCCGCTGAAGAGGCCGTGCGTGTAACAAACCGTACGGCCCCTGTCTACCCCATTTGGAGAGGTTTTTTCCTCAAGCTGCGGATTTTGATTTGGCGCGGTGATAGGTACCGTCACCCGGTGTCAAAACCGGATCCTCCGGCTGGATCCGACCGGGCTCGATCTCTTCCTGTCCGGCCAGTTCCTTCCACAACGGGATCAGCCGGTCGGGGTCGAGGCTCGGCCATGATTCGATACCGTCGAGCACGAAATAGGTCTCCTGGTAATCGTCGATCCGGTAGAGGGTGCGCATGACGCGGCCCAGGTCGAAGGCGACCCGGTTTGGCGACGGGCTCTCGAGCGCGAAGATCGTCTCTCCGGGCGACGAGGCGATGCCGGCGCCGACGATGCGCAGCCCCTCCGGCGTCTGGGCGAGGCCGAATTCCACCGTGTACCAGTAGAGCCGCGCCAGATATCTCAGGGCCCCATGCTCGGCGGCCACCAGCCCGGCCTTGCCATAGGCTTCGAGATAATCCGCGTAGACCGGCTGCATGATCAGCGGCACATGGCCGAACACGTCGTGGAAGATGTCCGGCTCTTCGATATAGTCGAGCTGCTCCGGTCTGCGGATCCAGAAGCCTGCCGGAAACTGGCGGTTCGCCAGCATGCGGAAGAAGGCGAGATCGGGGATCAATCCGGGCACCGCCACGACCTCCCAGCCCGTCGCCGCCTTGAGGCGCTGGTTCATGACGCGGAAATCGGGAATGCCCTCCTCGCCGATGCCGAGACGGTCGAGACCGTCCAGGAACTGCTCGACGATGCGGCCTTTGAGAAGCTCCCGCTGGCGCTTGGCCAGGATTCTCCAGGTGTCATGATCGGTCTCGGTATAATTCTCGAAGCCCTGATCGCGCATGTGGTCGCGCGGATCGTCGCTGCCGGTGGCTGTGTTCATGGCGCGTCCTCTGTCGTTCTTATGTCCCGAGGATAGCACTCGCATCAGGTCATTTTCCGCCGAACATGGCCTGGATTGACAGCCGAACGGTCATAAAATGACTAAAAGGCCTCAATCCGTGAGCTTTCGATGAAGCGTCATCTCTCCCCCTCCGACCGCCGGATCCTGCGCGCCATTCAAGGGGATGGGCGCATTCCCAACTCCACCCTGGCCGAGAAGGTGGGGCTCGCCGCCTCCCCCTGCCTGAGGCGTCTGAAGGCGCTGGAGGAGGACGGAATCATTCAGGGATATCGCGCCATGGTCGACCGCAAGGCACTCGGCTTCGAGGTGGAGGCCTTCGTGTTCATCAAGCTGGAGCAATCGGAGCCTGGCTGGCGCACCCGGCTCGTGGACCGGCTGAAAGGCTACGAGGAGGTGATCGCCTGTCACGCCCTTGCCGGGGAGGTGGACATCATCGTTCATGCGGTCGCCCGGGACATCGAGAGCTTCGGCGAATTCACCATGAACCGCCTGCTCACCCTGCCCGGCGTGGCGGATGTCCGCTCAAGCTTCGTGCTCTCGACAATCAAGCCGCAGAGCCCGTTTCCCGTGCCGGATTAAGTGGAGCCGCTCGGTGCGCCATGGCCGCACCCGTGTTGCGGCCATCCAGGCCGTGAGAACCGCTGGCCGCTAAAGACGGCCCCCGGGACGAGCCCGGGGGATGACGGGGTGTTCGTCTTATTCCGCCGCGTGCTGCGCGTGGAGGCTCGCGCCCCGGCTCAAGAGCTTGTTGAGCGCGCCGAGATAGGCCTGCGCGGAGGCTACCAGCGTGTCGGGATCGGCGGCGCGGGAGGTCACGCTGCGGCCGTCGGCGGAGAGACGCACGGAGACCTCGGCCTGCGCATCGGTGCCCTCGGTCACCGCGTGCACCTGATAGAGCTCCAGCTCGGCCTCGTGCGGCACCAGCGCCTTGATGGCGTTGAATGTGGCGTCCACAGGGCCGTTGCCCTCCTGCTCCTCGATCATGGTCTTGCCGTCGACCTGCAGGCGCATGGTCGCTCGCTGAGGGCCGCGCGTTCCGGCCACGATGGAGAGCGAGACCAACTTGATACGATCGTGGGCGGTGGCGATGTTCTGGTCCACCAGCGCCTCGATATCCTCGTCGTAGACATGCTTCTTGCGGTCCGCGAGATCCTTGAAGCGCTCGAACGCGTCCTGGAACTGGTTGTCGGCCAGTTGATAGCCCAGCTCCTCCAGCTTGTTGCGGAAGGCCGCGCGGCCCGAATGCTTGCCCATGACCAGCGAGGTCTTGGTCACGCCGACGCTTTCGGGCGTCATGATCTCGTAGGTCTGTGCATTCTTCAGCATGCCGTCCTGATGGATGCCGCTCTCATGCGCGAAAGCGTTCCGGCCTACGATGGCCTTGTTGTACTGCACCGGGAACGACGTGGCGGCGGACGCGAGCTTGGATGCGCGCGTCAGCATCGTCGTCTCGATACCGGTCTCGTAGGGCAGCACGTCGCCGCGGGTCTTGATCGCCATCACGACTTCTTCGAGAGCCGCGTTGCCCGCGCGCTCGCCGATGCCGTTGATGGTGCACTCGATCTGACGCGCACCGCCTTCGAGAGCCGCCAGCGAGTTCGCGACGGCCAGGCCCAGATCGTTGTGGCAATGGGCGGAGAAGATCGCCATGTCGGCATTCGGCACGCGCGCGCGCACGGCGCGGAACATCGCACGGTATTCGTCCGGCGTCGCATAGCCCACCGTGTCCGGCAGGTTGATGGTGGTGGCGCCGGCCTTGATGGCGGCTTCCACGCAGCGGCACAGGTAATCGATGGGCGTGCGCGTGGCGTCCATGGCCGACCACTCGATGTCGTCGACGAGGTTGCGCGCCTGGGCCACCGTGGCCGTGATGATCTCCAGCACGTCCTCCTCGGACTTGCGCATCTGATGCTGCAAGTGGATCGGCGAGGTGGACACGAAAGTGTGGATGCGCGGCTTCCTGGCATGGCGAACGGCCTCGCCGGCGCGGGCGATATCGGCCGAGATGGCGCGGGCGAGACCGGCGACGGTCGCGTTCTTCACCTGCTGGGCGATGAGGGCGACAGCCTCGAAATCGCCATTGGAGGCAATCGGGAAGCCCGCCTCGATGATGTCGACGCCCATCGCATCGAGCACGGCAGCGACCTCGAGCTTTTCTTCCAGCGTCATGGTCGCGCCGGGGCATTGCTCGCCGTCGCGCAGGGTGGTGTCGAAGATCAGAACGCGGTCCTTGGAGGAGCCGGTGGCGGAAGCGGTCATCGTGTCAGTCCTTCTCGGAGGAGGAGCGCGATCCAGGGGGCGTGAAGCCAGGCGCTCGCGGTTGTTCTTGGTCTTTCCAGAACCCCTGAGAGCCCAGGCGGCAACGCCCAGCCGACCCTCAGGGGCAGCTAAGGAGAAGGAGGCCGAGGAGGAGCGCGCGGCCGGCCGCCGGGGCGGTGCCGTTCTTAACTGCGCTGTGGGAGCCGATTGCCATCGCTGCCCAATCCTCCAAAGACCGCGGCACTGCCGCGAAGAACGGCATGTTTGTAACGGGCAGGATCCGGAATGGCAAGTGGTTGAAACAAACGAAAAGCCGCAGCTCGACGAGCGTATGGGAAATGTCCCCCGCTCCCTGAACGCATGGCGAAACGCCCTAGATCACCGCAGGCTCGGCTTGGACTCAGGCCGTCCCATCCGAACATGAGGTGACTTGGATGAACAACACGATCCGTGGCTCGTAGCTCAGCGGCCTCGTCGCACCGCCGCTCGCTGCCAGTAATCAGACAGCTTCGGGCCCTGCCCCGGCGCCCCTCTAGCCCCCACATGCCTGCGGGTTCCGGCTGCAAGGCGAGATCGCCCGCTACCGAGCCGTGATGAGCAACGACCTCGCCATGGGGCACGTGAACCAGTCCGTCTACAACCGCATCGATCGGGAGATCGGGCAGGCCGAAGCCGCCTGCGCCGCCGGGCGCGACCGGAAGCGCAGCGGTTGATCCGGCATTCGGTAGCAAAGACCACCAGATGCTGGGCAAGTAATTGCTCAGGCAAGGTTTGATCTCTTCCAAAGCTGCCCTTGCCGCGGGGAGAAGGAATAACGCGACGGTCGCGCAGGATTCACTTACGCCGATTGAGGTTCCTGGTTGGGGCGGCCGAAGGCTCCGACAGTTCGAAGGTACGTGGATAGCTCTTCCACAAATCGCCGGACCTTCAAAGGAATGTAGCGGTTTGAAGGATAGACCGCATGAACCTGATGAGGCGGGTAGTGCCACCCCGGGAGCACATATTCGAGCCTCTGGTCGGCCAGCAGGGGATCGAACAGCTTCCTGTGCATGAGCCCGATCCCAAGGCCAGCGACGAGGGCTTCGCGCATCAGAAGTGCGTTGTCGGTGCGAAAGGTCGAGCGAACGGGAACTTCCACACGCTCACCCTTCGGCCCAATGAGCGGAAGCGTTCCGCCAGCGACTTGCTGGGAATGGATGACGTACTCGTGATCCGCCAGATCTGACGGATGTTGAGGCTTCCCATTGCGCGCCAAGTACGCCGGTGCAGCGGCGAGGCAGCGCTCCACCGTGCCAAGCCGCCGCACGACCAGGCGGTCGTCAGAGATCGCCCCCAGCCTGATCGCAACATCAATCCGCTCCGCGACGACGTCGACGAAGCTGTCGCTCAACGAGATGTCTAGCACCAGGTCCGGATAAGCCCGCTTGAACTCTATGAAGAAGTTCGCCAGCACCGTGCCCCCAAGGCCGACCGGGGCACTGACGGCCAGTCGCCCGGACATGGCTTGATCTAGCCCACCGACCGTGCGATCGGCTTCGTCCAGGCGTTCGAGGATGTCCCGAGCGCGCTCCAGATAACTTGCGCCCGCGTCCGTAAGGGTGACGTGCCGGGTCGTCCTATTGAACAGCCGCACGCCGAGGTGAGCCTCCAATCCCCGGATCTGCTGGCTGATCGATGGTTGACTGATGCCGAAATCCTGAGCAGCGGCCGAGAAACTTCCAAGTTCGCAAATCCGGACAAAGCTGGCCATTGCCGTCAGGCGATCCACGCATCCCTCCCTGTCTGAGTCGATTAATAGGCATAAACTATCATTGCCATAAGATTAAAGCACCTACCAAAGACACGATCTATAGGGGAGGATCCGGGTCGGTCGCAGGCAGAACCCTGCGGCCGACAACTCGAGGTACTTCCATGGCTCTTTCACGTCGTTCCCTCATCGGTGCATCTGGTCTCGCCAGCACAGCCGCAATCCTTGGCGCATCGGGCTCAACCCCCGTTCGTGCCTCGCCTGCGGGATTGCGGGGATATGGCCTACCGAGCCGCAGGATCGGCTCGCTCACGATCACTCCGCTGCTTGACGGCTACATCGACGTACCGCTGGATCAGGTCCTAGGGGCCGATCCGGAGGATGCGGCGAACCTGGCTGCGGTTGCGTTCCAGGCACCAGGACAGCGCCGAATTCCGGTCAATGCTTACCTTGTCAGATTCGGCGGTCGGCTGGTTCTCATCGACACGGGCGCGTCGAGCGGCATGGGAACAACCCTCGGGCGCCTTCCGGTGGGGCTGGAGGCCGCCGGCGTTACACCGGACCAGGTGGATGCGGTGCTCATCACCCACATGCATCCGGACCACATCAACGGTGCTCTGACACCCGAGGGTCGGGCGGTGTTTCCGAACGCCGAACTCATCGTCCCGGACACCGACTACGTGTTCTGGCACGACGATGCCAACCTGAACCGTGCCCCGGAAGGGATGAAGCCGTTCTTTCTGGGGGCTCGCAAAGTCGCCGAGGTGTATGCGAACCGCCTGCGGAGGTTCTCGGGCGAGAGCGACATCATCGGTGCGATCCGTTCGGTACCGCTGCCGGGGCACACGCCGGGGCATGCGGGCTTCATCCTGGAGTCTGAAGGTGAGGGCCTGTTCATCTGGGCCGACGTTGTCCATATCGCCGCGTATCAGCTTGCCCGGCCGGAGTGGGGCCTTGCCTTCGACACCGATCCCCACATGGCTGCCGCCACCCGCAGGCGGACGCTCGAGCGCGCGTCCGGCGACCGGATGCTGGTTGCCGGGATGCACCTGCCGTTCCCGGGCTTCGGCCATGTGGCTCGTGAGGGGGCAGGCTATCGGTTCGTTCCTACCGAATGGGACTATGCCTCTTAGGCTGAACGCTCCCGTGCCGAACTGACAGAAAATCTCCCTCACCCAGTCTCTTGCAGGGCATCTGGCGGTCTCTGCTACCGAATGCCGGGTCGATCCGCGCCACCAAGACCAGCCACGGTTACGCGTGAGCGAAGACCCACTCGAAGAAGGATTGCTGGAACAGGGGCATCGCCTCCCGGTCGATGTCCTCCGTGCTGCGGACGATCCGCACGTCCTCCAGTTCGGGTTCGTGTTCCCTGGCGATGTTGGCGCGGATCACGGCCGCGCCCTCCTCCGCCGTCATGGGCAGGGTAACCGTCCGGATCAGAGCAATCGTCGGCCAGCGCCGGACGATGATCCATTCGTCATCAACGTGGTAGTCGGATTCGCGAAGACCCGTTTCCTCGGTCAGCTCGCGGGTCAGACTCGTTGCCAGATCGACGGTGCCGTCGGGCCTGAGATCGGACAGATCGGGCGTGCCGCCCGCGAAATAGACCCGACCTGCATTCGCCGTATGAGCGCTCATAACACCGCAGATATAGGCGCCATCCGACCCGCGCAGGGCTCCCATGGCGAAGCCGTTGGCGATGCTCCTGTCCGGATAGCCGCTGTCGATCCAGGCGACGAACTCCGCATAGTTCGTCTCGAAATAGGTGTTGCGGCACAGATCCTGCTCGAATTCCAGCTTGCTGAGCAGCAGAACCCGGCCGTTGAACATCTTCGGCGTCCGAGCCGTGCGCCGCTTCCAGTTCGCCTCGATGAGTTCCCGGTTCTGCGCGGCCCAGGCCCATTCCATGGGCGCGCATCTCGCCTCGACGCGCGAGACGCGCCTGATCACGACGTCCGACATCACGTGATGATCTCGCCGCGGCTCACCATGACGGCGGAGCCCCCGATCTCGGCGGCGATCAGCCCGCCGCTCTTGATCGTCATCTGAAGGGCGATCGCGCTCGGCCGGCCCATCTCGACGCCTTGCTCGATGACGATGTTGTGCTCGCCGTCGCCCAGGGGCTCGCATTGCATGAGCGCGCCCGCGAAGGCGGCCGCGGCGGAACCGGTGGCGGGATCTTCGACGATGCCCATGCCCGGACCGAACATGCGGGCGCGAAAGCGCAATCCGTCAGCCTGCGGCACACGCGTATAGACGTACGCCGAAGGGTGGTCGCTGTCGGCAAAGGCCTTGTCGAAAGCCTCCCCCTTCGGCCAGGCGCGGGCCAGAGCATCGAGGGTCGCGACGGGCACGAGATCGTAAGCCACCCCCGCCGAGTGGCGGCTCGGCACATGGCGCTCGAAGCCGATCTCGGTCGGATCAAGGCCCAGCGCCCAGGCGCAGGTGGAGCTGTCCTTTCCCTCGCCCCAGGAGAAAGGCAGGCGCGGCAGACGGAAGCGCGCTTCGCCGCTCACCGTATCCTTGACCACCACCGCGCACGGAACGATGCCGACCTTCTCCTTCAGGCCGAAGGCGACGGCACCGGGCTCGCCGTTCCGGTCCTGCAGCGCAAGCAGCACCGCCGTCCCCACGGTCGGATGCCCGGCGAAGGGCAACTCCCGTCCCGGCGTGAAGATGCGGATGTCGGCGCGCTGATGCGGATGGGCCGGAGGAAACACGAAGACCGTCTCGGAGAGGTTGAACTCCTTCGCGATCGTCTGCATCTGCCCGTCGTCGAGCCCCTCCGCATCCAGCACGACCGCAAGGGGATTTCCGGTGAAGCGCTCAGACGTGAAGACATCGAGGGTGATGAAACGGCGGGCCATGCGGATCAGACCTCTTCGGCGATGAAACGGTGGGTGGGCGAGACGAACTCGTCCTGCGCCGCGATGGTGAGGACCTCACGGGATCCCGCCTCCTCCGTGCGCTTGAGCAAGCCGTAGACAGAGGCGGAGGCTTCGGCAAGGGCCGTCGCGGCGGAACGGGAGCGCGCGTAATGGACGAAGAACAGCGCCGCGATCGCGTCCCCTGCCCCGTTGACGTTCAGCGAGAGCTTGGGGGTGCGCACGCGCCAGAAGCGGCCGCCCTCACCGGCCACGAGATCGATGGCGTCGGAAGGCGTCTCCCGCGTCTCGACGGAGGTCACGAGCACGGCCCTGGGGCCGAGTTCCTGCACCATCGCGACGGCCTGCTTCACATCGCCCAGGGTTTCGGTCGCCAGGCCGGAGAGATAGTTCAGTTCGAACTGGTTCGGCGTGATGATGTCGGCCGCGGGAATCGCCTTCTCGCGCATGAATTCCGGAATGCCGGGCCGCACGAAAACGCCGCGACCGACATCGCCGATCACCGGATCGCAGCAATAGAGGGCCTGGGGATTGAGCGCCCGCACCCGCGCGACGGCGGAGAGGATCGCGTTGCCTATGTCGGCCGAACCCATATAGCCCGAGAGCACGCCGTCGCATTTTTCGAGCACGCCGCGCTCGGCAATGCCCTCCACGAGTTCCTCGATGGCAGGCCCGTCGAAGACGCGGCCCTTCCAGGAGCCGTAGCCCGTATGATTGGAGAATTGCACCGTATGAATGGGCCACACTTCGACGCCGAGACGCTGCATCGGAAAGACGGCGGATGCATTGCCCACATGACCATAGGCAACATGTGATTGGATCGAGAGAACATTCATGGCTATAGCCCCCTTCTCTCTTTCGGTTACCGCATTACCCAGTTGGCTTCAAATGACGTGATGTGATCCTTTTCATCACGGGAATGGCGGACCGTGACATGAGGTTCGTGCGTTCGACACGGGAAAGCCATGAGGAGACGCCGCGCGTGGATCTGGAGACGTTCACCACCACCATTCTCGGATTCATCCGGGACAACCAAGCCTATGCTCCCCTGATCGTGGGGCTCATGACGTTCGGGGAATCCTTTGCGTTCATCTCTCTCATCCTGCCGATGGTGACCATTCTCGTGGCCGTGGGTTTCGCGCTGGCGGCAGCGGACATCACGTTCTGGCACGTCTGGCTGGGCGCGGCCGCCGGCGCCTTCCTGAGCGCCTGGATCTCATACGAAATCGGCCACAAGGTGAAGAAGCGCGCCTACGGGATCTGGCCCCTTTCCAGGAGGCCGGACCTCATCGACAGAGGGGAACGGTTCTTCCAGCGCTTCGGTCCCTGGGCCATGTTCCTGGGCCGGTTCTTCGGCCCCACGCGCGCGGTCCTTCCGCTGATCGCCGGCATCTTCCTGATGCCCCGGGTGCTCTTCCAGGCGGCCAACATGGCTTCCGCCTCGGTCTGGGCCTTCGCCCTCCTCGCGCCGGGGGCAGGACTCGCCCATTACCTGCTCTGGTAGATCGATTTTTCGAGGGAACCAGGCTCCGGAGGGCTCATTAACCTCCTACACCCGAAGGAGGTTTCCCCATGGGCAAAGGCAAGATGAACGGCGACAACTCCGCCGAGAGCAAGAAGCATCCCGGCGATCACATCCGCGGCTCCGGCGGAACGACCAAGAAGCGCCTCGATCCCGGCAAGCAGGACAACAACAAGGCTCAGAACACCAAGAGCAACCAGCAGTAAACGGGGCTTGCTCTACCTCTGAACAGGTGGAGCCCCCTCATTTCCGGAGCTGACAAAGCCCTTCCGCAACGTTGCAGCATATAGATGACATTGCGGAGGGGCTTTGCCATGGGATCCTTCCCGAAAGGCTCCCACGCCTGACGGGACGATGACGACCCGCGGAACGAATGGCTGCCGAACGAACCCGGCATGGCCGGTCGGAGCATTGGCGTCATTGCGAGTGGAAGATCGGGGTCGTTCTGCCTGCCGCGCTCTGGCACATCGAGGCGCTGACCGCAGTCCCCCTTCCGGCGCGTGACAAGAAAGTCCCTAGCATGCAGGCCGCGGCGGCGGACATGCTGGGTCACACGTCCCGACACGCTTACAGAACGAAAAAGGGGCGGAAGATCCGCCCCTTTCGCCCTGTTCCCGAGAGATCAGTTCTTGGTCTTGTCGACCAGGGCCTTCTCCTTGATCCACGGCATCATGTCGCGGAGCCGTGCGCCCACGTCCTCGATGGGGTGAGCGGCATTGCGGGCGCGGGTCGCCTTGAAGGAGGTCTGATTGACCTTGTTCTCGAGCATCCAGTCGCGGGTGAACTTGCCGGACTGGATATCCTCCAGGACGCGCTTCATCTCGGCCTTCGTCTCGGCCGTGATGATGCGCGGACCGGTGACGTACTCGCCGTATTCGGCGGTGTTCGAGATCGAGTAGTTCATATTGGCGATGCCGCCCTCGTAGATGAGGTCGACGATCAGCTTCACTTCGTGCAGGCACTCGAAATAGGCCATCTCGGGGGCATAGCCCGCCTCGACAAGGGTCTCGAAGCCGGCCTTGATCAGCTCGACGAGGCCGCCGCAGAGGACGACCTGCTCGCCGAAGAGGTCGGTCTCGCACTCCTCCTTGAAGGTGGTCTCGATGATGCCGGCGCGGCCGCCGCCGTTGGCGGACGCATAGGACAGCGCGATGTCATGAGCGTTGCCCGTGGCGTCCTGATGGATCGCGATCAGGGTCGGCACGCCGCCGCCACGAAGATATTCGGAGCGGACCGTATGGCCGGGGCCCTTCGGGGCGACCATGAGCACGTCGAGATCCTTGCGGGGCTCGATGAGGTTGAAATGCACGTTGAGGCCATGGGCGAAGAGGAGAGCCGCGCCCTGCTTCATGTTGTCGTGCAGGTCGTTGCGGTAGATGTCGGCCTGCAGCTCGTCCGGGGTCAGCATCATGACCACATCGGCCCACCTGGCGGCTTCGGCCACTTCCATCACGCGGATGCCGGCGCCCTCTGCCTTGGCGGCGGAAGGAGAGCCCTTGCGCAGCGCCACGACGATGTCCTTCACGCCGGAATCGCGTAGGTTCAGGGTATGGGCATGCCCCTGGCTGCCATAGCCGACGATGGCGACCTTCTTGCCCTTGATCAGATTGATATCGGCGTCGCGATCGTAATACACGCGCATGGTGCTCTGGTCCTTGTCTTTAAGGGGTTTCCCCCGGTCTTCGTTCGCATTGCGGTCCAGCCAAGGCTTTCGCGCAACATTTGTCTTGTCCAGCGCCGCTTTTAGCGAACAAAACTGCGCTGACAAGTCGAAGTTTGTAGGAAAGCTGCGAAGGCTGCCTTCCTGGCTCCTCGCCCTCCCACAAACGGTCCGAACATGGAGAGTTCAAACGCCTCCCGCATGCTCTAGATTGGCTCGCAGCAACCCTCCTTTCAGAAGGACAAGCCGCATGCAACGCCTTGCCACCCCCGATGAAGTTCTTGCCTTCTGGCGTGAAGCCGGACCCGAGAAATGGTTTTCGAAGGACGAAGCCTTCGACCAGACCTGCCGGGACCGTTTCATGCCGACCTACGAGGCCGCCGCGAGGGGCGACCTCAACGAGTGGGAGCTCACCCCGGAGGGCGCGCTCGCCGTCGTTCTCCTTCTCGATCAGTTCCCGCGCAACATGTTCCGGGGACGGCGCGAGACCTACAAGACCGACCCGGTCGCCCTGATGGTCGCCGACCGCGCCATCGAGAGAGGGTTCGACCACAAGGTGGAGCCGGAGCTCCGCCGTTTCTTCTACCTGCCCTTCATGCACTCCGAGTCCTTGCGGCACCAGGAGCGCTCGGTGGCCCTGAACGAAGCCCTCGGCGACGAAGATTCCATCAAGTGGGCGCGCCACCATCACGACGTGGTCGCCCGTTTCGGCCGCTTCCCCCATCGCAACGCCATTCTCGAACGGGAGACGACGCCGGAGGAGGAAGCCTTCCTGCAGGAAGACGGCTTCAGGGGCTGAACTCTCACATGATCCCTTCCGCGCCCCGGGACATCGCGGCGACGCCGGTGCGGGACACCTCCACGAGTCCGACCGCCGTCATGAGCTTGATGAAGCGTTCGACCTCGTCTGTCGTGCCGGTCAGCTCGTAGACGAAGGAGGTGAGCGTCGCATCGAGCGTGCGCGCCCCGAAGGCCGAAGCCAACCGCATGGCTTCCACGCGGTGATCGCCCTTGCCCACCACCTTCACGAGGCAGAGTTCGCGCTCCACCGTTTCTCCGGTGAGCGTGAGATCAACCACCCGGTGCACCGGCACCAGACGCTCGAGCTGGCTCTTGATCTGCTGGATGATGCTGTCCGTGCCCGTGGTGACGATGGTGATGCGCGAGATATGCGCCTCGTGCTCCGTCTCGGTAACCGTCAGGCTTTCGATGTTGTAGCCGCGGCCCGAGAAGAGACCGGCGATGCGGGCGAGGACGCCTGGCTCGTTGTCGACGACCACCGCAAGGGTATGCCGGTTGACGGGCTCGACGCGGTGCGCATCGGGGTAGTGAGTTTTCATCTGGAGCATTTGCGTTGTCCGGCGTTGGTGTCTGGCTTCAGGCTGCCTTGCGGAAATTCTCGATCGGCTCTTCGTCGACCTCGTCGGCATCGACGATCCAGCTCTCCTTCAGCGCGGCGGAACGCCATTCCTGGAAGGCGGGAAGCGAGAGGATCGCATCGACATAAGAGCGCGTCCCCGCATCGAGGGCGAAGGAATAGGTGTCGAGGCGCGTCACGAGCGGCGCATACATGGCGTCCGCCGCCGTGAAGGCGCCGAAGAGGAACGCCCCGCCCGCGCCGAAGCGCTCACGCGCCTGGCGAACGATCTCGGAAAATCGCGCGACGTCTCGGGCCACGGCCTCGCCGCGATCTCTCTGCGCATATCTCCTGCCGAGATTCATCGGGCAGGCGCTGCGCAGGGCGGCGAATCCCGCGTGCATTTCGGCCGCGACAGAGCGCGCCATGGCGCGGGCCTCGCGATCCTCGGGCCATACGGGGGCATGATAGGCCTCGCCCACATATTCCATGATCGCGATGCTCTCCCATACGGTGACATCGCCATCGATCAGGATCGGCACCTTCCCCGCGGGCGAATGCTTCAGCACACGCTCCTTCGTGTCCGGCAGATCGAGCGGAATGACGATCTCGTCGAAGGCGACGCCCAGCTGCTTCATGAGCAGCCAGGGACGCAGGGACCAGGACGAGTAGCATTTGTTGGCAATGACGAGGGTCGGCATGGCTTCAGTCTTTCCTATCACACCAGCATCTTGCCCTTCTCGTCGATCACGGAGCCGATATCGGCCCCTGTCTCGCCGAGATAGTCGTTGAGCAGCATCTCGTTATGCGCCTTGCCCGACGGGATCATCGGGAAGCAGTTCTCGGTCTTGTCGACGATGCAGTCGAAGATCACCGGACGGTTGACGCTGATCATCTCCATGATCTTCGCATCGAGGTCGTCGGGATTGTCGCAGCGGATGCCCACGGCGCCATAAGCCTCGGCGAGTTTCACGAAATCGGGCAGCGATTCCGAGTAGCTCTGCGAGTAGCGCCCGCCGTGCAGCAACTCCTGCCACTGGCGCACCATGCCCATGTACTCGTTGTTCAGGATGAAGACCTTGACGGGAAGGTTGTACTGCAGCGCCGTGGACATCTCCTGCAGCATCATTTGGATCGACGCCTCGCCCGCGATGTCGATCACGAGGGCGTCAGGATGGGCGAGCTGCGCTCCGACGGCTGCGGGCAGGCCATAGCCCATGGTGCCGTGCCCGCCGGAGGTCATCCAGTGGTTCGGATCCTCGAACTTGAAGTACTGGGCCGCCCACATCTGGTGCTGGCCGACCTCGGTCGTGATATAGGGCGAACGATCCTTGGTGAGCTCGTAGAGACGCTGAACCGCGTATTGCGGCTTGATGGTTTCCTTGGAATTCTTGAAGGCGAGGCAGTTGCGGGCGCGCCAGCCTTCGATCTTGCTCCACCATTTCTGCAGCTCGATCTTGTCGGCCTGCTTCGCGCCCTGGCGCCACAGGCGCAGCATGTCCTCCAGAACATGCGCGCAATCGCCCACGATCGGAATGTCCACCTTCACGGTCTTGTTGATGGAAGACGGGTCGATGTCGACGTGGATGCGCTTGGAGAACGGCGAGAAGGCATCGAGGCGCCCCGTGATGCGGTCGTCGAAGCGCGCGCCAATGTTGATCATCACGTCGCATTCATGCATCGCGAGGTTGGCCTCGTAGGTGCCGTGCATGCCAAGCATGCCGAGCCACTGCTTGTCGGAAGCCGGATAGGCGCCGAGACCCATCAGCGTCGAGGTGATGGGGAAGCCCGTGAGCTGCACGAGCTCGCGCAGCAGCGCGGCGGCCTGGCGGCCGGAATTGATGACGCCGCCCCCCGTATAGAACACGGGCCGCTTGGCGTTCGCCATCAGCTCGACGGCGGCGCGGATGTGATCCATGTCGCCCTTCACGGTCGGGCGATAGGTCTTGTGCTGGTTGCTCAGGGGGCGCACGTAGCTGCCCGCCTTGAACTGGATGTCTTTCGGCAGGTCCACGACCACCGGGCCGGGACGCCCGTTCTGCGCCACGTAGAAGGCTTCGTGCAGAATGCGCGGCAGGTCCTCGATGGATTTGACAAGGTAATTGTGCTTCGTGCAATGGCGCGTGATGCCGACCGTGTCGCATTCCTGGAACGCGTCGGAGCCGATGAGATGGGTGGGCACCTGGCCGGTGATGCAGACGAGCGGGATCGAGTCCATCATGGCGTCCGCCAGGCCTGTGATGGCATTGGTCGCGCCGGGGCCCGAGGTCACCAGCACCACGCCCGGCTTGCCCGAGGCGCGGGCATAGCCTTCCGCAGCGTGCACCGCTCCCTGTTCGTGCCGGACGAGGACGTGGCGCACCCTCTCCTGGTGGAAGAGCGCGTCGTAGATGGGAAGGACAGCACCGCCCGGATAGCCGAAGACGTGCTCGACCCCCTGGTCCTGCAGGGCTCGGATCACCATTTCGGCTCCGGTCATCGTCTCGCTCATGGTACTTAGCTCCGTCGGGTGTCTTGAGTGCTTGTCTGCGTTGTTCTGGTGTTTCGGGCAATAAAAAAGGCCCCTGAGGGGGCCTGTGCGCCATCGCCGGACCTGCGGGGATCAATCCCGCTCCGTCGATGGCGCTCGTACTACGAGAATAAGCTTGCGCATTTGGGCAGCTCTCGGTTCAAAAGTTGCGCAGACGCTAAACGATCCGTTTCACCCGGTCAAGCGGCTCGCATTGGCACGGCACGGCTTAGCTTTTATTCTTTCTGTCCTATCTTAGTCGAATGACCATGACCGATCCGATCTCCTCCACCGGCGTTCCCATGCAGAATCAACGCCTGACCGCCCGGGCCCTTCTCCTGGGGGACCGCCTCGACGTGACGGGCCTCGAACGCAGCGACGTCCTGTCCACGACCCCCCTCGCCTTCCGGGCCGGTCAGGACGGCTTCGTGGCCCTGTTCCGATACGGCGTGGCCGTTCTCGTCGGCCTAACCCCCCTGGAAGAAGACGAGATCATCCGAGGCCTGCGCCAGCGCATTCAGGGAGAATTCTCGCGGCACGAAGAGGAGACTGCGATTATCGAGATCTCGCCCGACCGGGATGACCAGATCCCGCCGGGCGGCCCAATCTATATCAAGAAGCTCTCCACGGAACGGCTCGTCGTGATCGCCGACGCCCTTTCCAAAAGCGCGGCGCTGGCTCGGGACGAACGGGAAGCAGCAGCCGTCTTCGACCTCATGGAGCCGGCGGCACGACACCTCGCCGAGAAGGGCCGTCGCCCACCTGGACGCCGGGAAATTCTCAAGCATGTGGGGCACGCCCTTCTCGTTCGCCAACGCGTCTCCGGCCGCGTCGCGGTGGAAGAAAAGCCGGACGTGCTCTGGGACCGTCCGGATCTGGAGCGCCTCTATGCCCGCCTCGAGGACGAATACGAGTTGAAGGAGCGCGCCACGGCGCTCCACCGCAAACTCGAAGTGATCGGCGATACGGCCCAGGCGCTGACGGATCTTATCGACACGGAGCGGTCTCTTCGCCTCGAACTGATCATCGTGCTTCTGATCGTGTTCGAGATCTTCATCACCTTCTATCAGATGGCCGTAGGCTATCTCGGCGGGCATTGATGGTTTCCGTCACCGCCTCAAATCCCTTCTCCGGCTCCACCCATTGCCAGTCCGGCAGCTGGTGGCGGAACCAGGTGAACTGGCGCTTGGCGTAGCGGCGCGTGTCGCCCTGTCCCTTGGCGATGGCCTCGTCGAGGGACATCTCGCCGCGCAGATACGCCAGGAGGCCGGGAACGCCGTGCGCCCGCATGGCGGGCAGCATCGGATCGAGGCCACGTTCGCCAAGGGCCTTCACCTCATCGAGCGCACCCTGCTCCATCATGGCGAGGAACCGCTGGTCGATGCGCCTGCGCAGCTCCTCCCGGTCGGGAGCCAGGAAGAGCTTGACGACGGGCACATGGCTCAGCGGACCCGGCTGGCGGGCCCCGTGAAACGACACCAGCGGCTGGCCGGTGGCCGCGAAAATCTCCAAGGCGCGCTGCACTCTGAGCCTGTCGGAGGGACGCAAGGTCCGGGCCGTCTCGGGATCGCGTTCGGATAGAAGCCGGTGAAGCTCGGGCGTTTCCAGGCCTTCGCTTTCCCGACGCACCTCGTCGCGGATCTCTTCCGGCACCGGCGGAATATCCGAAAGTCCTTCCGTGAGCGCCTTGAAGTAGAGCCCTGTCCCGCCCACGACGATCGGCAGTTTACGCCCGTCGAAGTCTCGCATGACCTGCACGGCATCGGCCACGTAGCGCCCGACGGAGAAGTTCACGGCGGCATCCACATGGCCGTAGAGACGATGAGGCGTCTCGGTCTCCTCCTCGGGCGTCGGCCGGGCCGTGATCACCCGCAGATCGCGATAGACCTGCATGGAATCGGCATTGATCACCACTCCGCCGAGCCGTTGAGCCAGTTTGATGCCCAAGGCGGACTTGCCTGATGCGGTCGGTCCTGCAATGAGAACCGCTCCGATCCCAACCTCACTCACGGCCCGGTCTCCCCATGGCGTCTTCTCAAGCAACCCTCGTCGCGACCCTGATCGCCAGTCCATCCCAGCCCGCCGTCACGGACGATCTCGTGGCGAAAGCGGCGCGCGCGCTGGGACATGAGACGGAACGCACGGTTCTGGCAAGGGGAATCGCGGCCGACCTGGTTCTGACCGCCCCCGCCGAGGCAGAGGCGATCGAGACCTCCCTGCGCGCGGCCCTGGAGGGCCAGCCCGTCGACGTCGTGGTGCAACCCTTCGCCACCCGCCGCAAGCGGCTGTTCCTGGCCGATATGGACTCCACGATGATCGCCCAGGAATGCATCGACGAGCTGGCGGATTACGTGGGTCTCAAGGCGGAGGTTTCGGAGATCACGGAGCGCGCCATGCGCGGCGAGATCGCCTTCGAGCCCGCGTTGCGCGAGCGTGTCGCCCTGCTCAAGAACCTGCCGGTCGAGGTGGTGGACGAGATCATCGGGAAGCGCATCACCCTGACCCCCGGGGGGCCGGCGCTGGTCCGGACCATTCGCGCCAACAGCGGCTATACCTGCCTCGTATCCGGCGGTTTCACCCTGTTCACCGGTCCCATCGGCGCGAAGATCGGCTTCGATGAGCACCGCTCCAACCACCTGATCGTCGACGGCGAGAAGCTCGCGGGTCTCGTCGAGGAGCCGATCCTGGGCCGCGAGGCGAAGCTCGCGACGCTCATCGAGCTGCGCTCCCGCTTCAATCTCGCGCACCACGAGACCATGGCCGTGGGCGATGGGGCGAACGATCTTGCCATGCTGGAGGAAGCGGGTCTCGGCGTCGCCTTCCGGGCGAAGCCGGCGGTCGCCTCTGCCGCCCATGCCCGGATCGACCACGCGGATCTGACGGCGCTGCTCTACGCGCAGGGTTACCGGTCGGACGAGATCGTGGAGGCTTGAGCCTGCGCCTGCATGCGCCTGACGATCTCCGCGACCACGGTGGGATCCGCCACGGTGGTCGTGTCCCCGTGGTTCTCGAAATCGCCTGCTGCGATGCGCGTGAGGATGCGCCGCAGGATCTTTCCCGAACGGTTCTTGGGCAGCTGGGGCGCCCATTCGATACGGTCCGGGGTGGCGATGGGGCCGATCCGGGAGCGCACCACCTGGATGAGGTCGCGCTGCAGATCCGCGCTTTCGGCAACGCCTTCCTTCAGCGTCACGAACGCGAAGATGCCCTGCCCCTTGATGTCGTGCGGGATGCCGACGACGGCGGCCTCGGCCACGGATGGGTGAGAGGCCAGCGCCGCCTCCACCTCGACCGTGCCGAGACGATGGCCGGAAACATTGATGACATCGTCCAGGCGTCCCGTGATCCAGTAATAGCCATCCGCATCTCGACGTGCCCCGTCACCGGTGAAGTAGAAGCCCGGATAGGCACTGAAATAGGTTTCGAGGAACCGCTCGCGGTCGCCGAGGATCGTGCGCGCCTGCCCCGGCCACGAATCCGCAAAGCACAGGCTGCCGGACCCCTCACCCTCGACAATCTTTCCTTCGCTGCCGAGCAATGCAGGGCGGACGCCGAAGAACGGCCTGGCCGCGGAACCCGGCTTCAGCGCCATAGCTCCCGGCAACGGACAAAGGAGCACCGCGCCCGTCTCCGTCTGCCAGTAGGTATCGACGATCGGGCAGCGGCCGCCGCCTACGACCTCACGATACCAGAGCCACGCCTCGGGATTGATGGGCTCGCCCACTGAGCCCAGGATCTTCAGCGACGAGAGATCGTGCTTGCGCACCGGCCCTTCGCCCTCGCGCATCAGCGATCGGATCGCCGTCGGCGCGGTGTAGAAGATATTGACCTTGTACTGCTCGATAATCTGCCACCAGCGCGATGCATCGGGCCATGTCGGCACGCCCTCGAACAGCACGATGGTCGCGCCGTTCGCGAGAGGCCCGTAGATCAGGTAGGTGTGCGCGGTCACCCAGCCCACGTCCGCCGTGCAGAAGTGGATATCCCCAGGATGGTAGTCGAACATCGTCTTGAAGCTCGCGGCCGCATGGACGAGATAGCCGCCCGTCGTGTGCAGCATGCCCTTCGGCTTGCCCGTGGAGCCAGAGGTGTAGAGCACGAAGAGGGGATCCTCCGCTCCGACCGCCACTGGCTCGCAGACATCCGGCACCTCGGCCAGGGCCTCGTCGTACCAGCGGTCGCGCCCGGCCGTCATCGGAACGTCGCGACCTGTCCGGCGAACCACGAGCACATGCTCGACGAAGGGCAGATTCTCCAGGGCCGCGTCCGCGTTCTTCTTCAAGGGCACGAATTTGCCGCCGCGCATGCCTTCATCGGCGGTGATCAGAACCCGTGAGCGGCAATCCTCGATGCGCCCCGCGAGCGCCTCCGGCGAGAAGCCGCTGAACACGACGGAGTGAATCGCACCGATCCGCGCGCAGGCAAGCATGGCGGCGATCGATTGATGGATGACCGGCAGATAGACGCTGACGAAATCGCCCTTCTTCACGCCAAGCTTCTTCAGCGCATTGGCGAGCCGGGACACCTCGCTGTGCAATTCACCCCATGTGATCCGCTTCGTATCGCCGGGCGTGTCGCCCTCCCACAGGATCGCCGCCGTGTTTCCCCGAGCGGCGGCGTGGCGGTCCAGGCAGTTGTACGAAGCGCTCAGCTCTCCGTCGGCGAACCATTCGATGGTGACGTCATCGGGCGAGTAGCGCGTATTCTTGACCTGCGTGAACGGCTTCGCCCAGTCCAGAATCCTCGCCTGCTCGCGCCAGAAGCCTTCCGGATCGTCGAGGGATTGGCGATAGAGCCGCTCGTAGGTATGCGCATCCACATGCGCTGATGCCTGCAGGGTGGAGGGGACGGAAAAAACGTTCTGGCTCATCGGAATTCGTCATTGAATTCGCGAGCCGCCTTCATGGCTCGCGATGGGAAGCAACGGTGCCAGATGCCTCCGTCGAGGACGCCATGTCAACCAAAACGTTCTTTATTAAGAACAGGCAACCCATGAAAAAGGCGGCCGAAGCCGCCTTTTCCTTCAATTTTCAATAATTCATTCGATCGACAGGGCAACGAAGCGGACCTCGCCCTGCGCGTTGGAGACCAGCAGCAGCGCGGATTTGCGCCCCTGCGACTTGAGATCGTCGATCTTCTTGGTCACGTCCGCAGGGTTCGTCACCGGCTCCTGGTTGACCTCCACGATCACCTCGCCGGCCTGGATCCGCTTGTCGGAAGCCGAGGAATTGGGATCCACCCGGGTGATCACCACGCCCTTCATGTCGTCCTTCAGGCTGTAACGGCGGCGCAACTCGTCCGTGATGCCGGACATGCTGAGGCCGAGCGCCTGACGGGTGACGGCGGGAGCATCCCCGGAAGGCTGCTGCAGGCCGGCCTGCTTCTCACCATCCTCAAGGCGGCCCAGGGTCACCTTCTTGGTCAACTCCTGCCCCTTGCGGACGATGGTTACGTCAACCTCCTTGCCCACGGGCGTGGCGGCGACGATGCGCGGCAGGTCGCGGGAATCCTTGACGTCCCTGCCGTCGAACTTGACGATGACGTCGCCGACTTCAAGACCGGCCGGCTTGGCAGGGCCCTTCTCGTCGATGCCGGCGATCAGTGCGCCGCGGGCGGTTCCAAGGCTCAGGGCCTCGGCCGTGGCATCGTCCACGCTCTGGATGCGCACGCCGAGCCAACCGCGGCGGGTTTCACCGAACTCGCGCAGTTGCTCGATCACGGGCACGGCCGTCGAGGCGGGAACGGCGAAGCCGATGCCGACCGATCCCCCCGTGGGCGAGAGAATGGCCGTATTGATGCCGATCACCTCGCCGTTCATGTTGAAGAGAGGGCCGCCGGAATTGCCTTTGTTGATGGAGGCATCCGTCTGGATGTAGTTGTCGTAGGGACCGGACTCGATGTTGCGGCCGCGGGCTGACACGATGCCGGCGGTCACCGATCCGCCGAGCCCGAACGGGTTGCCGATGGCCATCACCCAATCGCCGGGGCGTATGGCTTCGGAATCGCCGAACTTCACGGCCTTGAGTGGCTTGTCGGGCTTCACGCGCAGGACCGCGAGATCCACCTTGGAATCCTTGCCCACGATCTCGGCCTTGAGACGGGTGCCGTCCGAGAAGATCACGCTGATGTCATTGGCGTCGCCGATCACGTGATTGTTGGTGACCACGATACCCGACGGATCGATGACGAAGCCGGAACCGAGCGAGTTCGAGCTGCGCGGCCGGGAGGGCGCGCTGTCGCCATTGCCCTGGCCGCGCCGGTTGAAGAACTCCTCGAAGAGATCCTCGAACGGAGTCCCGGGCGGCAGTTGGGGCAAGGTGCGGTTCCGGGTCTCGACGGTGGTCGAAGCCGAGATGTTCACTACGGCGCCAGTGACTTCCTCGGCCAGATCGGCGAAGGATTCGGGAGCCGAGCGGGCTGAGGCAGGAAGCGGCATGGCTGCCGCGACAAACGTCACGACCGCGAAGAAGGATGCGGCCAGTCGGCGCAGGGGGCGCCGGGACGGCGCCGTTGCGGAGAGCGCCAGCGCATTCGTGGCTTGAGTCATCGAGAACCCTCTCTTGGAGAATGAGATATAGATTGTCGCTCCTGCTCGCCATTCAAGCGGCGAATGCGGCGGAAGCTGGGCCGCCGGCTCACCCGAACCACCGCACCAGCCAGATGATGCCCAGGCCAATGAAGGCAGAAACGATGCCCACGAGGCGCATTCGATCACTCGGGCTGTGCGCCGCTTCGTACATGGCACGCCGCATTCCGTCGGGGAACGCAGCAAACAGAATGCCCTCGACCGCGAGAGCGAGGCCGAGGGCTGCAATCAAGTCCAACATCAGTTCTTACTGTGCGGGAGCCGGCTGCGGAGCCGGGGTTGCGGGAGCGCCACCATTGGACCGAACGGATCCGTTGAAGTAGCGGAAGAACTCCGAATCGGGGCTCAGAACCAATCGGGTACCGCTTCCTTTCAGGCTCGCCTCATAAGCCTGCATGGAGCGGTAGAAAGTGAAGAATTCGGGATCCTGGCCGAAGGCCTCGGCCAGGATGCGGTTACGATCGGCGTCACCTTGGCCGCGCAGCTCCTCGGCCCGCTGGTTCGCTTCCGCACGAATGATCGTGGCCTCGCGCTCGGCGCGGGCGCGGATCATCTGCGCCTGCTGATTGCCGTTCGCACGGAGATCGGCCGCCTCGCGCTCACGTTCCGTGCGCATGCGCTGATAGACCGCCTGACTGTTGGCATTGGGCAGATCGACGCGCGTCAGGCGGACATCGATCATCTCGATGCCGAGGCTGTTGGCCTGCCGGTTCACCTCCTCCTGAATGCGCTCCATCAGCTGTGCGCGCTCGGTGCGCACGATGGCGTCGCGCGAGGCGCTGGCGAGGGTGTTGCGCATAACGGAGTTGGTGAAGCTCTGCAGGCGCTGGTTGGCGAGAGCAATGGTGCCCACCGCCTGATAGAAGCGCAGCGGATCGACGATGCGATAGCGGGTGAAGGCGTCGACCTCGAGGTTCTGCCGGTCAGCGGACAGCAGGGTCTGCACCGGGAGATCGAGATCGAGCACCCGCTTCTCGAAGTAGGTGACGTTGTCGACCAGCGGCAGCTTGAACTTCAGGCCCGGCTCCGAGATCGCGGACTGCACCGCGCCGAAGCGCAGCACGAGCGCGTATTGCGTCTGCTGGACGATGAAGACCGAGCTGTAGAGGACGATGGCAGCCAGAGCCAGGACGATCAGGAGGCCTGTGCGAAGGACGGAATTATTCATCGCGTGGTCCCTTGATTGTTCGGGGGGTTCTGGGTCGGGGGGTTCTGGGATTGCGGCATCTGGGTGAGCGGCAGGAAAGGCACGACCCCCTGCCCGTTCTGATCCACGATGATCTTGTCTACACTGCCGAAGACACGCTCCATCGTCTCAAGGAAAATGCGCTCGCGGCTCACGTCGGGAGCCCTGCGGTATTCCTCGTAGACCTGACGGAAGCGCGCAGCCTGACCGGTAGCATCGGCCACGGATTGCTCACGATAGGCTTCCGCCTGCTGGACTGTGCGGGCTGCCTCGCCTCGAGCCTCGGGAACGATGCGGCTGGCATAGGCCGAGGCCTCGTTCTGCACGCGCACGGCATCCTGCTGAGCCGCGTTGACGTCGAAGAAGGCCTGCTGGACCTCGGACGGCGGACGCGCAGCCTGAAGCTGAACCACGTTGATGAGCACGCCGGCGCCATAGGCATCGAGCGCCTCCTGCATGATCTGGCGAACCTCCTGGGCGATGCTCGCCTGCTCGGTGGTGAGGATGGCCTGAATGTTGCGGCGGCCGATCACCTCGCGCATGGCGCTCTCGGCCACCGACTTGATGGTGCCGTCGGGGTTCTGCAGGTTGAACACGTAATCCTGCGGACGCGCCGGGTTGATCTGCCAGACCGCATCGAAATCGATGTCGACGATGTTCTCGTCGGCGGTCAGCATCAGGCTTTCCTCGATTACGTCGCGGGGACGGCCCTGGCCGGTCGCCGTGGAGCGGTAGCCGACCTCGATGCGCTGCTGCGCCGTCACGTTGGGCTTGATGACCCGGCCGATCGGATAGGGATAATTGTACCGCAGACCCTCGCCGCTGGTACTGCTGTACCTCCCGAAGATCATGTTGATGCCGACCTCATTGGGCCGCACCGTGTAGAAGCCGGTCAAGAGCCAGATGGCGAGGACACCGAGAACGAGCAGGACGAGGCCCTTGCCGCCCATGGAGCCGCCGGGGATCAAATCCTTGAGGCGATCCTGGCTCCGACGCAGGATATCCTCAAGATCCGGGGGATTGCCATTCCCTGGCGGGCCGCCAGAGCCCCAAGGGCTCTTGCCGCCGCCGGATCCGCCACGTTGCCCCCAGGGGCCGCCGCCGCCGCTTTGGTTACTCCAAGGCATAGGACGCCTTTCCTCACTCTGAAAAGACCGGCTCGGAAAGCCGATGGGAAACTTGAGACGGTTTTTGGGTTGTACCTCTTCCGCCTGTCAAGCCTGCGAATTGGGGATTCGAGAGCCGTTAGTCAACCTTGGCGTCGCTCAGTAACGTCTTTCGAAGTCAATAAAGGTAAACGGATACTCGTCATCGGGGCTTTCGGAGTGTGCGACCCGCGCCAGTTCACGAAAGCGTGTAAGATCGACGGGCGGGAAGAAGGCATCTCCTTCCGGAGCGACGGCGACCTCCGTAAGGTAAATCTTCCGCACATGAGGCAGGGCGATCCGGTAGATCTCGGCGCCGCCGACAACCGCGACAGCATCGGCCCCCATGGCTTGTGCAAGCCCCTCTCCCTTCGCCACGGCCTCGTTCCAGCTGTGGACAACATGAACGCCCGGCGGCGAAAAGCCCCCGTCGCGCGTGAGCACGATGGTCTCCCGCCCCGGCAGAGGCTTGCCGATGGATTCGTAGGTCTTGCGCCCCATGATCATGGGCTTGCCCAAGGTGAGTTCGCGGAAGCGCTTGAGATCCGTTCTGAGCCGCCAGAGGAGCCGGTTGTCGCGCCCGATCACCCCGTTCTCGGCCGCAGCGACTACAAGGATGAGAGAGATCGCCATCAGGCCTCCGCCAGCTTAACAAGGGCCTCGCCGGTAACACGCTGTACGGTCCACTCGTCCATCGGAACGGCCCCAATGGAGCGGTAGAACTTCAAGGCAGGCTCGCTCCAGTCGAGCACCCACCATTCGAGGCGCGCCAGACCCTCCGCCCGGCAGCGACGGGCGAGATGCCCAAGCAACGCCCTGCCGATACCCTTGGAGCGGAATTCCGGCCGCACGAAGAGATCCTCGAGATAGATGCCGTGGCGCCCCCGAAACGTGGAGAAATTGTAGAACCACAGGGCGAAGCCCGCCGGTTTGCCGTCCCACTCGGCGATATCGGCGAAAACGCGCGGATTCACCCCGAAGAGCGCCTTCGCGAGATCGGCTTCGGTCGCGTCGACCTCATGAGCGAGACGCTCGTACTCCGCGAGTTCGCGAATGAAGGAAAAAACGAGCGCCGTGTCGCGCTCCTCGGCTTTGCGGATGGTCAGAGTCATCTTTGCACTGAAACTCGAAAACGCCTTGCTTTCAATCCGCCTCGTCCTCGACCTGGACGCGGCGCGGCGAGCCCCATTCCTCGAGGACGGCGTTCATGTCGTCGAGCACGAAGAAGCGAGCGCTTTCCAGGTCGTAACCCTCTTCGAGCAGGTTGTCGTAATCCGTCAGTCGGTGGCGGATATAGGACGTAATGGAGAGCCAGGCCGCGGTCTCCGGAGAAGCCGTATGAAGGCCGCGGCTGCCGAGGGCGTGATCGGTGACGGCCTCGAATTCATGCTTCGGGATCCGCGGAGCCAGAACCCGGACGGCGCTCTCGACAGCCTCGCGCCTGTTCATGAGCATCAGACCGCAACGGGCGCCTTGATGGCGGGATGGGGATCGTAGCCCTCGATGGCAATGTCGTCGAACGTGAAGTCGAACAGAGACCGCACGGCCGGGTTGAGCCGCAGATTCGGCAGGGCGCGGGGTTCCCGCGAGAGCTGAAGGCGCGCCTGTTCCAGATGGTTCAGGTAAAGATGCGCATCGCCGAAGGAATGCACGAAATCGCCCGGCTGCAGCCCCGTCGCCTGCGCCATCATATGCGTGAGCAGCGCATAGGATGCGATGTTGAACGGTACGCCGAGGAATACATCCGCCGAACGCTGGTAAAGCTGGCAGGACAGCCTCCCCTCCGCCACGTAGAACTGGAAGAGGCAGTGGCAGGGTGCGAGCGCCATCTTGTCGAGGTCGGCCGGATTCCATGCGGACACGATCAGGCGGCGCGAATCGGGATTGCGGCGGATCTCGTCGAGCACCCACCTGATCTGATCGACGGTTCCGCCGTCGGGCTTCGCCCAGGAGCGCCATTGCTTGCCGTAGACAGGCCCGAGATCGCCGTTCTCGTCGGCCCACTCGTCCCAGATGGTGACGCCGTTCTCCCGCAGATAGCGGATATTGGTGTCGCCCTTCAGGAACCAGAGGAGCTCGTGAACGATCGAGCGCAGGTGCAGCTTCTTCGTCGTGACGAGAGGGAAGCCTTGGGCGAGATCGAAACGCATCTGATGACCGAACACGGAAATCGTCCCGGTCCCTGTCCGGTCGTCCTTGCGGACGCCCTCGTCCATGATGCGGCGGAGAAGGTCGTGATAGGCTTGCATGAGGTGCTCCTCCACTCATCATAGGACAGCCCCCCTGCCGTTCCGAGTCACATTTAACCGTTCTTTGGGTTATCCCCGCTCTTTCAAATTCGATTTCCGCCACCTATATTGGGTCTGCCGGTCGCAGGATCGGCTATGGCGATAAACGGCTATCGGAATAAACCCATCGGACCCGGGGGCGGTACCCGGCGCCTCCACCAAAACCCAGGCAGATCCTGGGTTTCGGCGGGGGCGAAATAGGATCGACGAGGGCGTAAAGGATAGACTTTCGCTCGGCATGGTTCCGCCGTTATCGGGCCGATTCAATAGTTGCCAACGACAACTATGCTCCGGTTGCGGTGGCTGCGTAAGCAGTCCCCAAAGCCGACTCAAAGTCCTAGCGGGTAGCACCGTTAGGCGGGGTTCGGAGGCACCTGGCAACAGAAGCCTCCACTTTTATGTCTCAATAGGGATCGCCTATGGCCGGTAAAGACCTGATCCGCTACGATCTTCTGGTGCAGGACGCGCTGAAGGGCGTCGTGCGCAAAGTGCTGATCGACGCCGGCAGGGACGGCCTTCCGGGCGAGCATCATTTCTACATCTCCTTCCAGACGGATTATCCCGGCGTTCGCCTCTCGAACCGCCTGCGCGAGAAATACCCCCAGGAGATGACCATCGTCCTCCAGCATCAGTTCTGGGACCTGAACGTCACGGAGCACACCTTCGAGGTGGGGCTGTCCTTCTCCGGCGTTCCCGAGCGCCTGCTCATTCCCTTCGATGCTCTCACCGGCTTCTTCGACCCCTCCGTTCAGTTCGGCCTCAAGTTCGACAGTCAGGACGAAGACGAGGAGGAAGAAATTGCCGAGACCCCGCCAGCCCCACAGCCTCTGCGCAATTCCGAGCCCGTGGAGCTGAAGCAGCCCCGCAAGCCTCTTCCGGCCGCGGAGAAGAAGCCCACGCCCGAGAAAGCTCCGGCCAAGGCCGAGCGGAAACCGAGCGAAACGGCCCCTGTCCCGGATACGGCCGAGGCCGGCTCGTCCGGCAGCGCCGAGGTCGTGAGCCTCGACGCCTTCCGCAAGAAAAACTGATCCTCTTTCGATACGATCCCTCCCGTCTGGCGATCCGCGGCCTTGGCCGGGGACGAGACCGGCTCGCTGATGCCGCTCAAGGCGAGCGATATGTCAGCCGCATCGGCAGTCCCTCGTGCGGCCTGAGTGTGATGCGGTGCAACGGCGTGACCCGGTGTCCTTCCCTCAGATCGAGCCGAACGGCCCGCACGATGGTGGCGAGAACGATCACGGCTTCCTGCAAGGCGAAGGTCGCGCCGATGCAGACCCGGGGACCTGCCCCGAAGGGCAGGTAGGCGAAGCGGTCGATCTTGGCCTTCTCCTCAGGCAGGAAGCGCTCAGGCCTGAAGGCATCGGGCTCGTCCCAGAGGGTGCGGTGGCGGTGAAGCACGTAAGGAGCGATCGTCACCACGGTTCCGGCGGGAACCGTGATGTCTCCGAACTGGTCGTCCTCGATGGCCGCCCGGCTCAGGAAAGGCGCGGGCGGATAGAGGCGCATGGCCTCGTCGAGCACGGCGCGCGTATAGACGAGCCGGTCCAGATGCTGGGGCTCGAGCGGGCCATTGCCCAAAACCTCGTCGACCTCCTGCTCGATCCGCCTGCGGGCGCGCTCGTCCTGCGAGATCAGGTAGATCGACCAGGACAGGGCATTGGCCGTGGTTTCGTGGCCCGCCCCGATGAAGGTCACGATGTTGGCGCTCACCTCCAGGTCACTGAGACCCTTGCCGGTTTCCGGGTCGGCGGCCTCGAGGAGCAGGGTCAGGAGATCGCGAGGGGCGGGTTCCCCCCGAGCAAGAAGGGCCTTCCGGTCCTGGATGAGTTCGTTCACCAGTTCCTCGAAGAAGCGGATGGCGGGCCGCGCCCGCCAGCGTCCGATGCGGGGCACCCAGTCCGGCAAGCCGAAGATGTCCACCGGATCGATGCGGCCGAGCCCCTCGAAATAGCGGGTGATGGCGCGTCCCAGGGCGTCCGGGTCGCGGGCCACGCCCTTCGAGAAGATCGTCCTCTCCAGCACGTCGAGGGTCACCCGGGTCATTTCGAGGGAGATATCCACCTCCCTTCCCTCAGGCCGGCGCTGCCAGCGGCGCACGAGACGCTCCGCCGACTCGACCATGGCTGGGAAGAATCCGGTCACGACGCGCGGCGGGAACAGGGGGGCGATGGTGCGGCGCTGGAGCTTCCACTCCTCCCCCTCGGCCGTCAGCAGGCCCCGCCCCAGACCGGGAGCCAGAACCCGCAGCTGCAGGTCGTCCTTCCGGTAATTGGCCACGTTATCAACGAGAACGTAGCGGATGACCGCTGGGTCGTTCACCACCGTGATCCGGCCGAGAGCCCCGCTGCCGGAGATGATCCGCTCCTCGAAGTGCCGCTCGGTCCAGGTGGTCAGCGGGTTCCGGCGAAGAGCCCACAGGAACGACAGCAAGCCCAGAGGCTCCTGGAGCGGCTTGGGGGCCGGAGGCCGGAAGAGAGGGGCGTCGAGGGTGTCGGTCATCAGAATTTACAAGCCCGTTATGCGCGTTGGCTGTTGCGGGAGGCCAAGTTTGAGATAAGAACACCCAACTCCATCGAAAGAGGTCAGGATGTCGCCGTCAACCCGCATCGAAACAGATACCTTCGGCCCCATCGAAGTTCCCGCCGACAAGCTGTGGGGCGCTCAGACGCAGCGTTCGCTCCAGAACTTTCGCATTGGCACCGATCGGATGCCGCTGCCTCTCGTCCACGCGCTGGCCATCGTGAAGCAGGCGGCCGCTCTCGTGAACAAGGATCTCGGCAAGCTCGATCCCCGTCTCGCCGACGCGATCGCCTCGGCGGCCGCCGACGTGGTGCAGGGCAAGTACGATGACGAATTCCCGCTCGTGGTCTATCAGACCGGCTCGGGCACCCAGTCCAACATGAACATGAACGAGGTGCTCTCGAACCTCGCCATCGAGCGCCTCGGCGGCGAGCGCGGCAGCAAGAAGCCCGTTCACCCCAACGACCACGTGAACATGGGTCAGTCGTCCAATGACTCGTTCCCCACGGCCATGCACATCGCCGTGGCGCGCGAGATCAACGACCGTCTCCTTCCGGCCCTCAAGCACCTGCTCAAGGCTCTCGAAGCCAAGTCCGAGGCCTTCAAGGACCTCGTGAAGATCGGCCGCACGCACCTGCAGGATGCGACGCCCGTCACCCTCGGCCAGGAATTCTCCGGCTACGCGACGCAGGTGCGCCTCGGCATCGCCCGGATCGAGCAGACCCTGCCCGGCATCTACGCGCTGGCCCAGGGCGGCACCGCCGTCGGTACGGGCCTCAACGCCCATCCGGAATTCGCCGACCGGTTCGCCGCGAAGGTGGTGGAACTGACCGCCCTGCCCTTCACCTCGGCGACCAACAAGTTCGAGGCGCTCGCCTCCAACGACGCGCTCGTCTACACGCACGGCGCGCTGGCGAGCCTCGCGGCCGGCCTGTTCAAGATCGCCAACGACATCCGCCTCATGGGCTCCGGCCCCCGCTCGGGCATCGGCGAAATCTCGCTTCCCGAGAACGAGCCCGGCTCGTCGATCATGCCCGGCAAGGTGAACCCCACCCAGGCCGAGGCCATGACGATGTTGTGCTGCCAGGTTGCAGGCAACCAGACGACGGTGACCTTCGCCGGCAGCCAGGGCCATTTCGAGCTCAACGTGTTCAAGCCGGTGATCGTGAACGCCGTTCTGCAGTCGATCCGCCTGCTGGCGGACGGCGCGATCAGCTTCACGGACAATTGCGTCGTCGGCATCGAGCCGAACAAGGAGCGCCTCAAGGAACTGATGGAACGCTCCCTGATGCTCGTAACCGCTCTGGCGCCGACCATCGGCTACGACAAGGCCGCCGCAATTGCGAAGGCCGCCCACAAGAACGGCACGACGCTGAAGGAAGAGGCTCTCAAGGCGGGCGTCTCCGAAGCGGACTTCGACGCGGTCGTTCGTCCCGAGACGATGCTCCAGCCGGGCTAATCTGATAAGGTTGCGCCATGGCTGAGATCATCAATCTGCGCCAGGCGCGCAAGCAGAAGGCGCGGGCCGAGAAAGAGGCCCGCGCCGAGCAGAACCGGATCGCCTTCGGCCGCACCAAGGCGGAGAAGGACTTGACCAGGGCCGAACGGGAACTGGCGCAGCGCCGCATCGACGCGCACAAGCGTGACGACGACGAGCAACCTTGAATGGGTGCGGGCATCCTCAAGCGTTCCGTCTCGATTGCCGGTCACCGGACGAGCATCTCCCTCGAAGAGCCGTTCTGGCAGATCCTCCGCGAGATCGCCGAGCGCGAGAACATCTCCATTCAGGCCCTCATCGGACGTATCGACGCCGAGCGCGGAGAGCAGAACCTCTCCTCCGCCATTCGCGTGTTCGTGCTGATGGATCTGCGCAGCCGCTAGCGCGTCGTGCGGCCCCAGAGGGGCCGCGCCAGCGAGAAGTGGCTCCGGGCTTCAGCTCGAGACGATGCGCTCTTCAAAAAGTGAGGCATCGGATTGGATCCCAGAAGTCGGTCCGCTTTTGGGTCTAATGCTGACGGCCGTCGCGGAGCGTTTCCTCCAGACGGAGAAACGGATTTATCGTTCAGGACTGCGGTAGATGCCCGGCGGGGCGCTCAGCTCTACCGGAGGATTCAGCGGTGGCAGCGATGTCTGCGAAGGCGCCGGCTCCTGCGGGTCTGGTTGTCGCTGCTGTTCCGATTGCAGGCGCTCCGCCTCACGACGCGCCCTTTCGGCCTCGGCCTGCGCCTTGGCTTGGCGCGCCGCCTCTTCGGCGGCGGCCTTCGCACGCTGGCGCTCCGCTTCCTGTTGCGCCTGGACTTGGCGCTGGCGCTCTGCGGCGGCACGCTCGAAGGCCTCGATCTTTTCGAGTTCCCGCTTGAGCACGATGGCCGCGAGCCCGTTGCGGAATGGACCCGCGTCGACCTCACGAACCGGATTGACCAGCGAGCCGCGCCAGGCCAGCCCGATGGAGGGTGGAGCACCGGCCCAGCCTGCAGGCGACGTTCTTGCGATGAGCGAACCCCGCGCGTCGAGCTCGAGCGTGTTGAGGTCGAACGTCACCGCCCCTTGCCAGGTCGACGGCCCGCTCTCAATCACGAAAGGCGAAAGCCGCAACGATCCGCCCACGAGCGCGGCCGATGTGGTGACCGTTTGCGCAAGGAGCGCGGAACGCCCCAGCTCCGCGTTGATGACGGCTTCAGCCCTGCCTTCTACGAGAGGCTCGTTCTCGGCCAGGGCGCGCTTGAGCGCACGGTCGAACACGGCAGGGTCGGCGGATGGAACACGCAACCGCGTGATCTTCCAGTCGCCCGCCCCCCCGAGGGCGGAAACGAGCCGCGACATGCTCTCGCCGGCCGTGCCAAACTTCAAATTGCCCGACAGGACCGCCTCGATCGGCGTCGTCCCGACCAGAGCCCAGAGCGGTACGCTGTCGAGCGCGCCCTCCCCGACCACCGTGGCCGTAGCGCCTTGGCGCGTGATGGTCGTGAAGCCTGTCAGCCGGCCGGTGCCGATATTGGCATCGAGATTGCGGATCGAGATGCCGTCCGGTTGCGCCTCGAGCGTGAAGCTCGCGCGCGTGCCCTGGATGCCGCGCCCCAGGTCGAGCGTGCCGACCCGGAACGTCACCCGCCCACCGGTCACGAGACGGCCGCTCTGCCCGAAGGTGGCGTTCGACCAGATCGCCGTGGCGTGCGGATCGCCGGGCACGTTCAGCGCGAGCGTCGCCGTCAGCCACGGCAGGGAAAGCCTGTCGAGAGAGACCTCTCCTCCGATCTCCGAGCGCGAGCGAACATCGAGGCTCGCTTGCACCGCGTTGCCCGCAACCTGCCCGGTGATATCGAGATGGCTTGCATCCCGCACGCGCCCCAGCGTGACTCTCGCCTTGACCGGCACGGGCGGCCTCACACCAGCACCGTCGCCCAGGAGCAGCATGAACGGTGTGATATCCGCCGTTACGACTTCCGCCTCGCCGCTATCCACGACGTCGTCGTTCTCGCTCAAGGCGAAGGGCCTCAGGGTCGCGATCTGCGCGCCCGCAACGTCGCCGGCGATGGTGACATTGAACTGACCGGACCCGACACGGGTTCCGCGCAGGTCGATCCTGGATGGCCGAGCGAGACTTGCCATGGTGCTGCGGTTCACCCAATGGCCGGTATTGTTGGTGGCTAGCGTGACGTTCAGGCTCTCCGTGCGCCCATCGACAGCGTCCACGCTGCCGTCGATTGTACCGCCGGCGGCCATGCCCTTCATGGTCGTGCGCAGGCGCAGGTCCGTCGATCCGGCAGGCGGAGCCACACGCTCCGTTCCGACCTGCACGTCGAGCGGGCCCTCACGCAGGAAATGCGGCACCAGCTTGGAAACGCCGCCGATCCATACGCTTCCGATCAGATCGATCAGGGGAGCGGCGCGTTGCGCCGTAACCTTGCCGTTAATGCGGCCGGAGCCGTCAGGCGCAATGCGCCCGCTCACCCGGGCGTTGGCACCCGCTAGATCCACGATATCGAGATTCTCGACGAGCAGCGCCGGCCCGTCGGAGAGAATGCGCGCCGTGATGCGGCCGGTCGCGGGACTCTTGCCTGCGCTGACGCCGCGCGCTTCCAGGATGAACCCGACGTCGACGTTCTGGGTCGCGTCGAATACGCTGGAGACCTGCGGCAACTGGTCGAGATTGAGATTCTGGATCGCAAGCTGTGCTTCGAGCTTGCCGCGCTCGTCGGCTTCAGGCGCGGTATAGCGAAGATTACCGGTGGTAACCGCATCCCCGACCTTCACACGCATCCGGTTGAGCGACAGGACGGGATTGCTGAAAACCACATCGGAAGACGCCTCGATGGGGCGCCCGTCGAGCATGTCGAGAAACGGCGAGCGGATCTTGATGCGGTTGAGATAGCGCGCCAGCCGGTCCGAGGCGTTCGAGGTCAAAGCCACTTTGCCTTCGATGCCGCCCTGAGTCGTCAAGCCGAACTGGCCTTCGAGCGCGACGCGCGTCTCGCCTGGTGCATTGAGCTCGACGCGATCGACACGCGCCCTTCCGCGTTCGAGCGACAGGCGGAGATTGGCGTTCGTCAGATCCTCCTGCCCCAAACCGATACTGTCGATCTTGAGGTCGAGATCGATTGGGATAGCGATGGGAGGCAGAGACCATTGCTTGAGGCGCGAGGCGAAATCCTGGCCGTTGGAGGACAGGATGAAGCTGTCCGCATCGAGCCGCCGCCCCTCGAGCTTCAAGGCAATGCGGGGATCGGCGATACCGATGCTCCCGGCGCCCGTCATCCGCAGGCTTGCGCCTCCCTCGCCCGCTTCCAGTGTGACGCCTTCCAAGGCCACCGCGCCATCCGCCGTCTTGAAGTCGGATTCGACCATGATCGGAATGGGAATGCCGGCGGCCGCGATCTGCGCCGGAGGCCCGAACAGCACCCTGGCCTTGCCCGCAACGTCCGGAATAGTGGTTCCGGCCGAGGTATCGTCCAGGGCAAGACGGGCCTCGATGTCGAAGCGCGGATAGATATCGCCACCGCCTGCGAGCTTGACCTGAACGGTCTTGTCCTCGGCGAGCTCGCCCGTGACCAACCGGAAGGGAATGCCTGCCGTGGTGCCCTCGACCCGCCAGGGGCCGATGAGCTTCTGGCCCTCGATTTGGACGTTTTCCGCGAAGGCTTGGTTCGTATGACCCGTGGCGACCGCCTGAGTGGTGACCAGGAGCTGGCCGATATTGAGGCTGTCGATGGCCCACTCACGGCCGCGCGCACTGCCGGAAACGAGATCGGGCGGCAAGCGCCAGTCTCCTTTACCGGAGACCGGGACACGGATATCCGCCCGGCCGATCCTCGTTTCGGTGAACCGCACTTCGCTCCGCAGAAGCGGCGTAAGGGCGATTTCAGCCAGGACATCATTGGCCGTCAGGGTGGGCGAATCCGGTGTCTTCCCGCCAAGCCGAAGGCGATCGAGGATAATCCTCGGCTCGGGCAACAGCCGAATGGAAATCTCCCCTTCGGTTCTGGCTTCCGTACCCGACGCGCGCGAGATCATCCCGTCGATCGTCTCGCGGTAGTCCTTCCAGTCGATGAAAGGAGGGGCCGCGACGGCAACCGCCAGGATCAGGATCAGGATGGCAGCGATGATCGTCAGGATATCGCGCAAGAGGGTTGTTTTCTCCGTTTCACTCTAGCTCTCTAACCTACCGACCATGAGATCGGGAGCGCACCGGACGCTCCATCCACCGTCAAAGCGCAACGATCTTACCCGGATTCATGATGTTGTGCGGGTCTATGGCCCGTTTCAAGACGCGCATGAGGTCGAGCACCGCTTCTCCATGCTCAATTTCCAAATATTTCATCTTTTTCTGCCCCACTCCGTGCTCACCGGTGCAGGTCCCCTCCATGGCAACCGCCCGCTTCACCAAACGATCCACAAAAGCCTCGCAGGCGGCGACTTCCGCAGGGTCATCCATATTCACCAGCGGCTGCACATGGAAATTGCCGTCACCCACATGGCCGACGATAGGAGCGATCATGCCGCTTTCCAGGATGTCGTGCTTCGTCTCGTCCACGCATTCGGCCAGACGGGAGATCGGCACGCACACGTCGGTCGCCACCGATTGCGCACCGGGGCGCAAGCCGCGCGCGGCCCAATACGCGTCATGGCGCGCCTGCCAGAGGCGCGAGCGCTCCTCCGGCTTCGTAGCCCACTCGAAAGGCTGGTCCGTGAACTCCGCAGCGATTTCGCCGAAGCGCTCGGCCTGCTCCTGCACCCCGGCATCGGTTCCGTGAAATTCCAGCAGCAGCAAGGGGCTCTCCGGCAGGACCAGCTTGGAGTGGAGGTTCACCGCCCTCACCTGCACCTCGTCGAGCAGCTCGATGCGCGCCACCGGTATGCCGGACTGAATCGTCATGATCACCGCGTCGCAGGCGGCCTTCACCGTAGGGAAAGGACAGATGCCGGCCGAGATGGCCTCCGGAATGCCGTGAAGCTTGAGAGTAATCTCGGTGATGATGCCGAGCGTCCCTTCCGAGCCGATCATCAGGCGCGTGAGATCGTAGCCTGCCGAGCTTTTCTTGGCGCGGCTCGCAGTCTTCACGATCTCGCCGTTCGGCAGCACAACCGTGAGCGCGAGCACCACGTCCTTCATCGTGCCGTAACGGACGGCATTGGTCCCGGAAGCGCGGGTGGCCACCATTCCCCCAATGGACGCATCGGCACCTGGATCGATGGGGAAGAACAGGCCCTTGTCCCGGAGGAACTCATTGAGAGCCTTGCGGGTCACGCCGGCCTCCACCACGCAGTCCAGGTCCTCCTCATGGACGGCGATGATACGCTTCATAAGGCTCAGATCGATGCAGACGCCTCCATCGGGCGCGTTGATGTGCCCCTCGAGCGACGTGCCCGTGCCGAACGGAATGATCGGGACACCCTTCGCCGAGCAGAGCTTCACGATCTCGGACACTTCTTCCGTCGTGTGGGCATAGACCACGATGTCCGGCGGCTGGTTCTTCACCCAGGTGAGCGTATGCCCATGCTGCTCGCGCACGGCGGCGGAGGTCACGACACGCTCGCCGAAGCGGCCGGATAGCTCTGCCGCCAGGGAGGAAATGACGGCTTCCGTGGGCTTGGGGCGGATGGGGGAAAGGGGAGCGTTCATTGTACTTGCGAGTTCCGGTTGCGGTGCTGGTTATCCATACCTAACAAAACCTGCCTTAACGCAATACTCTGAAGGGCAGACGGGCCAAAAAGCCCATGCATGGCTTCGAGATACATGCTAACATTCCCAATCGTTCTTAGTAGGGTAGCGGTCGTGACCGGCGTTGAGGGAGAGATTTGACCATGGAGAGGAAGACTCCCGTGTTCTTCTTCGCCCCCTTCGTCTCGTCCACGATGCAGGTCGATCCGGCTTGGATCGACTATAACGGGCATATGAACATGGCTTATTATCACGTCCTGTTCGACCGCGCCTTGGACGAGGGTTTTGGGCTCGTGGGTCTGGGCCGCGACTACATTGAGGAGCGCAAAGCCTCCTTCTTTGTCGCCGAGACCCATACCCTCTACAGGCGTGAACTGACCGCCCGCGATCGGGTCCGGGTGACCCTCCAATTGGTCGATTACGACGAGAAGCGTATCCACTCCTACATGGAAATCCGCCATGCGGAGGAAGGTTGGGCAGCCGCCAGCCTGGAGACATTGTCCCTCCACGTGGACATGGCCACCCGCAAGGTCTCCCCCTTTCCGGACGACATTGCCGCCAATCTCGCCGTGATGAGGGCGGCCCATGCGCGGCTTGCGAGACCTCAAGCCCTAGGACGGATCATCGGAATTCCTGCCCAGTCCGAGAAGCGTGAGGCCTTGGTCGTCTCGGGCACCCGGCACTGAGGCAATCTCCACGGCTCATTCCCCATCACGCCAGCTTCAGCCGAGCAGGCTCGAAAGGCGCTCGCGTCGAATTGAGCACGATGGATTGCATCCGCCAGCGCCGCGCGGACCCTCAGAAGCTGGATGTAGAAGCTGCCTTGACATTCCGCCAAATCGCCCGCGCTCTCCGGTCTTGCGCATAGTCCGGAGCTTGGTCTGACAAGACGGGGCGTGAGGTGGGGTTCGCTCGCTCAAGGAACGGGGCCCAGCCCAGGGCGGAGCCCTGTCCCGGGGGGACGATCCTGGCTCTGGAAAGAAGCGTTACCACAACCCTAACCGGATCCCACCAACCCAAAGCACCCGGCTTTAGCAGCCGGCAGCCCCGACGGGGCAGTTGCGGAAGGGCGAAGGCGTGGTGGAAAACAGCCTCTGCCGGTCGATATTCTGCCTCATCAGATTCTGCTCGACCTGGATCTGTTGCTCCAGGCTTTTCAGACGCTGCTCCTGCTGGATGTTACGGTTGATCTCTTCTGCCTGGCGTTCATTGACGCTCTTGCGCGGCAACCGCGCCGTCTGCGCCTCGGCGGCCAGGGGGAGAAGGAGGCCGAGACAAGCTGCGGCCGTGACTAAGAAACGCATGGGCCCATTCCTTTGAAAGGCTTTGATCACCATATGGCGATGAGATCCTTCTCAGACAACGCCGACGAGCCTTGGGGCGCCTCAAGCCAAAGGGCATTTACGGGCTCGACGCCGTTCGCCTTTTGATCCATGGTCGCGCCGATGAATCAGACTGATAACAGCCCCGATCCTCATGATGGTCCGATCCCGGACGATCTGGCGCACCAGCCGTCCTCCAGCTCCTTGAGCGCCCGCGCCCGCGCGGCGGTTGCGCCGCAGCTCGCCTATCTGAACGGCCTGAACCTGGAGCAACGCGCCGCTGTTGAGGCCACCGAGGGCCCGGTCCTCGTGCTCGCTGGGGCCGGCACGG
The DNA here is from genome assembly GCA_031181145.1 of Microvirga sp. Taxonomy (GTDB): domain Bacteria; phylum Pseudomonadota; class Alphaproteobacteria; order Rhizobiales; family Beijerinckiaceae; genus Microvirga. Next base: position 65,136 of record JAPSLB010000006.1, on the reverse strand, counting down.
GCAAGACCCGCGTTCTCACCACCCGAATCGCCCACCTGATCGCCACCGGCAAAGCCTGGCCCTCCCAGATCCTGGCAGTCACCTTCACCAACAAGGCTGCCCGTGAGATGCGCGAGCGCATCGGCCGCACCATTGGCGATGTGGCCGAGGGCATGCAGTGGCTCGGCACTTTCCATTCCATCGGCACAAAGATCCTGCGCCGCCACGCGGAACTCGTGGGCCTGCGCTCCGACTTCACCATTCTCGGAACCGACGATCAGCTCCGTCTGATGAAGCAGGTGATCGAGGCCGAGGGCATCGACGAGAAGCGATGGCCCGCCCGCCAGCTCGCGGGGCTCATCGACAGCTGGAAGAATCGCGGCCTCGGTCCCGACCAGGTCGCCGCCGGCGAAGCAGGCGCATTCGCGAACGGCAGAGGCGGACGGCTCTACCGCGCCTATCAGGACCGGCTGAAGGTGCTCAACGCCGTCGATTTCGGCGACCTCCTGCTCGAATGCCTGCGCCTGTGGCGGGAGCACCCCGATATTCTCGAACAGTACCAGGAACGCTTCCGCTACATGCTGGTGGACGAGTACCAGGACACGAACGTCGCACAATATCTGTGGCTGCGCCTGCTCGCGCAAAAGCGCAAGAACCTGTGCTGTGTCGGCGACGACGACCAGTCGATCTATGGCTGGCGCGGCGCGGAAGTGGACAACATCCTGCGCTTCGAGCACGACTTTCCGGGGGCGACCGTGATCCGGCTCGAGCGCAACTATCGCTCCACCGGCCATATCCTCTCCGCGGCTTCCGTGTTGATCGCCAAGAACCAGGGACGTCTCGGCAAGACCCTGCGCACCGAAGATGAGCCGGGCGAGAAGGTGACGATCACCGGAGCATGGGATTCCGAGGACGAGGCGCGTCTCATCGGCGAGGAGATCGAAACGCTCCACGCCGGGAGGCATTCGCTATCGGAAATCGCGATCCTCGTGCGCATCTCGGCGCAGATGCGCGAGATCGAAGATCGGCTGGTGCAGCTGGGCGTCCCCTATCGCGTCATCGGCGGTCCGCGCTTCTATGAGCGTGCGGAAATACGGGATGCTCTCGCCTATCTGCGCGTCGTGAACCAGCCGGCCGACGATCTTGCGTTCGAGCGTATCGTCAATGTTCCGAAGCGTGGCCTGGGCGACGCGACGATCCAGGTGCTGCACAACCACGCGCGCGCCGCGCGCGTGCCGCTCATGGAAGCTGCGCGATTTCTCGTTGAGACCGACGAGCTGAAGCCGAAGCCGCGCGCGACCCTGCGCGACCTTCTCATCTCCTTCTCGCGATGGTCGAAGCTCTCCGAAACCCTGTCGCAGTCGGAGGTTGCGCAGACGGTACTGGAGGAGTCCGGCTACACCGACATGTGGCAGAAGGAGAAATCCGCCGATGCCGCAGGGCGTCTTGAAAACCTGAAGGAACTGGTGCGCTCCATGGAGGAGTTCCCAGACCTCCAGAGCTTCCTGGAACATGTCTCCCTCGTGATGGAGGCGAACGAGAGTGACACCTCCGAGCGCGTGAGCCTGATGACGCTCCATGCAGCAAAGGGCCTCGAATTCGACACGGTCTTTCTACCGGGCTGGGAGGAAGGCCTCTTCCCAAATCAGCGTGCGCTCGACGAGAGCGGCCGCGCAGGCCTGGAGGAAGAGCGTCGCTTGGCCCATGTCGGCCTCACCCGGGCGCGACGGCGTGCGAAGATCTACTTCGCCTCGAACCGGCGCATCCACGGTCTGTGGAACTCGACCGTGCCGAGCCGCTTCATCGACGACCTGCCGGAGGCGAACGTGGAGATCGTGGAGGCGCCCGCTAACTTCTCCTATGGCGGATATGGCGGCGGCTCGCGCTTCGACCGGATGCAGCCTTTCAGCGGCTCGTCCTACCAGACCCCCGGCTGGCAGCGCGCGCAGGCACATCGCGCAGGCACTGACGATGGCGGCTACTCCGCGCGCCGCTCAGGCGACAGACGCGGACCGCTGATGATCGAGGGAGAACTGGTGGCGAAGTCGACCGGGAGTTCAGGCTTTGCAGTGGGCGGGCGCGTGCTTCATTCGAAATTCGGCCCAGGCACCGTTGAAGCCGTGGACGGAAACAAGCTCACCGTCGAATTTGATAAGGCGGGGCGCAAGATGGTGCTCGACAGCTTCGTGGAAGCTCTGAGATAGCGTCTGGACCAAGCACCTCGTCATGGCGCACCTGTTGCGGCGCCCCCTGTCATGAGAACCGCGACGGTGCAAAGGCGTGGATGCCCGGGACAAGCCCGGGCATGACGGGAGAAGACAATATGTCCCCGGTACGACCGGCTACTCCGCAGCGGCCGGCGGGACCGGCATGGCGGGCGTGCCGTAGACGCGCGGATCGACCTGGCTGAGCTGCCCTTCGTCCTCGGTAAAGGCCGGAGGACGATCCACATAGGTGAACTCGCCCTTTCCATCGGGTGATGGCCCCCTCGCCCAGCGTCCATCCTGACTTTCCATGCCTTCAGAATGATTGAGGAACTGATAGGCCACTTCGCTCTTCTCGAGACTCTGCGGGAAGCTCGAGGGCACCGGGGTCGTCTCGAGTCCGTCTTCTTCCAGCTCCTTGATGGCTGCGAGCCACTGATTCTGGTGCATGGTGTCGCGCGCGATGAGGTAGGAGAGCATGTCGCGCACACCCGTGTCGTTCGTCATGTTGTAAAGGCGGCTCACCTGGAGCCTGCCCTGGCTTTCCGCCGTCACATTGAAGCGGAAGTCCGCGAGCAGGTTTCCGCTTGCGATCATGTAATTCGCCGTCCAGGGATTTCCGATGCTGTCGGCGGCCCGCGAACCAAGGCCTGAAACGATCATGTGCTGCGGATTCATGCCTGCCACGATGGCATCCTCCACCCGTGCGCCCCCCATTACGGCTCCCACGATGGAGTTCTTCGCCATGTCTTCCTGCTGCTCGACGGGTGAGGTTTCGAGCAGGCGTGCGATCATGGTGGCGAGCATTTCCACATGACCGATTTCCTCGGTCCCGATGTCCATGATCATATCCTTGTACTTCTGCGGACCGCGGCAATTCCAGCCTTGGAAGAGATACGTCATCATGACGCTGATTTCGCCCCACTGGCCGCCTAGGGGCTCCTGCAGCATCTTGGCGAAGAGAGGATCGGGCCTTTCGGGCTTGGCTTGATAGGCCAATTGCCGCTGACGGAAGAACATAGGCTTGCTCCTGTGTGAATCGGGTGTGACAGCTCTCCTAGCCCCCATAGGAGTCAGCCTTCCAACAAGAGCAATTCACGGATGTTCCCGATTTCAAGTCTTGTAACCCTTACTTTAGACTAGTTCCGATCTGCATTTCTCCTCTGGCCTCGGGCAAGTAACTATGGAACCATTCGCGTCGCACAGAAACGGTCGATAGAGGTGCTCATGTTCCCCTTGTCCCACATGCTGAAGTCCTTCGTACGTACGGGAACCCTGAAGGTGATCGATGCAGATGGCGGCGTGCATATTTTCGGCGGCACGCAGCCAGGCCTGAACGTCACCATGCGGCTCACGGACCGCTCGCTCTACCACAAGCTCTTCCTCAATCCGGAACTGCATGCGGGCGAGGCCTACATGGACGGCCGCATGAGCTTCGAGGAGGGGTCCACCTTGCGGGATTTCCTGAATCTCTTCTCCCAGAACCGCTCGACCTTGGCCAACTATCCGCTGCAAAGCGTGCTGAAGCGCATCTCCCGCACGGTTAAGCGGTTTCAGCAAGCCAACCCCGTCGGCAAGGCGCAGCAGAACGTCGCGCATCACTACGATCTCGGAAACGACTTCTATAAGCTCTTCCTCGACAAAGGCATGCAGTACTCCTGCGCCTATTTCATCAACGATGACGACACTCTGGAAGAGGCTCAGCAGAACAAGCTGCGTCTGATCGCATCCAAACTACAGCTGAAGCCAGGGCTCAGGATCCTCGACATCGGCAGCGGCTGGGGCGATCTCGCCCTTTATCTTGCGGCGATGGAGGATGTGGACGTCACCGGAGTAACGCTTTCCAAGGAGCAGTTCGAACTCTCGAATGAAAAGGCACGGCGTGCCGGCCTGTCCGACCGCGTACGCTTCGAACTGCTTGACTATCGAAAGATGGACAGGCGCTTCGACCGTATCGTTTCGGTCGGTATGTTCGAGCACGTGGGCGTGCACCACTACGGCGAGTTCTTCGCCAAGATCAATGCGCTGCTCGACGACGACGGCCTGATGGTGCTGCATTCCATCGGCAAGATGAGCCCGCCTGGGACAGCAAGCCCATGGTTGCGGAAATACATCTTCCCGGGCGCGTATTCCCCGGCGCTATCGGAAGTGTTTCCTGTGGTGGAGCAGAACAATTTATGGGTGACGGATCTTGAATTTCTGCGCCTGCATTATGCGAAGACTCTCAATCACTGGCACAAGCGTTTTGAAGCCAACCGCGAGAAGATCGCCTCCATGTATGACGAGCGCTTCTGCCGGATGTTTGAGTTCTATCTCATCAGCGCCGAAACGATGTTCACCACCGGCAGTCAGCTCGTCTTCCACATGCAACTCGCCCGCAAGCGGGATGCCGCCCCCATCGTGCGCGATTACATCACGGACACGCAGCGCGCGTACATGGCGAAGGAAAAGGAACGCCTCAAGGTGCTCGATGCGGCCAAGGGACTGACGCCGGCCTAATCTCCGGCGTCGGCTTCCGACACGGCCTTGCTTCAGGTCAGGGTCTCGTAGTCCTTATTCTTCAATCCGTCATGGGAATGGCGCGTCGGCAGTGTGTTCTTCGGCTGTTTCTTGAAATGCGAGGATGCCTTCATGCCGACGGGTCCCTTCGAGATGGTGATGCCGCCATCAACCGTGTAAAGCGCGCCGGTGACGAAGCTCGCCTCATCGGATGCAAGGAAGCAGAACACATTGGCCACCTCCTCCGGGGTACCACGCCGGCCCATGGGCGTCGCCTGCGTGATCATGGTGGCCAGTTCCGTATCCATCGGACCTGTGGACTTGTGTGTCCAGGCCGTGTCGATGGGACCGGGACAGACACAGTTCGCGCGTACGCCATACGGCACCTGCTCCGCAGCGATGCCGCGAATGAAGGAATGAATGAACGCTTTCGTCCCGCCATACGGCGTGTTCTTCGGATGCCCGATCATACCTGCTTCGGAACCGGTGGCGATGATGTTGCCGTGGGTCTCCTGCAGGTAAGGCAGAGCGAATTTCGTCATCAGAAAGACCGAGCGCACATTGGAGCGGAAGGTCTCGTCGAACTTGTCGATGGGATAATCCTGAGTTTCCGCGACCGCCAGGAACACACCTGCATTGTTGACGAGCACGTCGATGCGCCCATAGGCGCTCACGCAGGCCTCGACGGCAGCTTGAGCGTGATGCTCCTCGGCGATATCGCCGAGATAGACTTCGGCGAAGCCTCCTGCTCCGTTGATGAGTCGCGCCACGTCCTCTACCGGATCGTCGGGCAGGCCGACGAGAAGAAGGCGTGCACCCTCGCGCGCGAACTTGAGGGCAATGGCTTCGCCGATGCCGGTACCGGCACCGGTGACAATGGCAACCTTATCGAAAAGACGTCCGGACATGAGGATCTCCTGGGGTATACCCGCCGTTGCAAGCGCGTGGGGAACGAGCACATGAGGAATTTCGTGCTTGCAGAACGGGCAGGCATCCGGGCGGTTCCGGCTCGTGTGCCCTCATGGTCGCTTGAGGCAGATCACTGGGGGTGGTAGAGCAGCCTCATGCTTGAAGGTCTGCACCCCAATCGCCCTACCCACGTCTTCCGCATCACCACGGACGAGCGCTCCGCACGCGTCATGACGGACCTAATCGGAGAAATTTTCGATCCGGCCGAGACGGCAGTCGCCGCCTTCGAGACGGAGGAGGACGGTCCCTGGCTGCTCGAGGCCTATTTTTCGCATCAGCCCAACGAGGCCGCCATCCGCGACCTCGTGCGCCCCATCGTGGGCGCCGAGGCGGACAAGGGCGTGTTCCTGCCCCTCGAGCAGAAGGACTGGGTCAAGGCATCTCTCGAAGGCCTGAAGCCGGTACGCGCTGGCCGCATTTTGGTCCATGGTTCCCATGACCGGTTTCAACGCCGCAGCAGCGACATCGCCATCGAGATCGAGGCGGGCCTTGCCTTCGGCACCGGCCATCACGGCACCACGCTGGGATGCCTCAAGGCTTTCGTCGACGAGTTGAAGATCCGCACGCCGCGTCACGTGCTCGATGTCGGCACCGGCACGGGTATCCTCGCCTTCGCGGCGGCCAAGGTTCTGAAGCGCACCGTTGTTGCGGGCGATATTGATCCGGAAGCGGTGCGGGTGGCCAAGGAGAATGCGCGCCTCAACGGCATCGGGCCGTGGATGAAGCTCTATGTCGGCCCCGGCACGCGTAGCGCAGAAGCAGACCGACCAGGCCATTTCGATCTGGTCTTCGCCAATATCCTGGCAAAGCCCCTGCGGATGCTCGCCCCTTCGCTGGCGCGGGTGGCGAGCAATGACGGAACGCTGATCCTGTCAGGGCTGCTTGCCCACGACGTTCCGGGCGTTCTGTCCGCATACGCGCATCAGGGCTGGTACCTTCAGCGCCGGTACGATCTCGAAGGCTGGGCAGCCCTCGTGCTGAAGCGGGGCAGCGCGCGCCCGCAACCCCGCTAGTAGAAATCGGGAACTTACTCGGCGAGAACACCGGGGTAACGCTTGAGCAGTTCACGGCGGAGCTTGAAGGTTTCGGCGATGATCTCGCGGATGGTCTTCAGAGTAACGACGATCAACATGGCTTGTCTCTTCTTTCTAGAGTGAAATTCCTATCTCAGACCTTGAAAGGCAGATCGTCGCTCTGCATCAAGAAGTCCGCGGAGTGGTCCTGCCGGCGGCTCAGGTTCCCAATGAGAGCCTCGTAGCGGCGCAACTGGCGCGCGGCGCTCCTGGCGCGGCTTTCGGCAAGGGCGTTCAGGACCCTCTTGAGGATTAGCGAAAACCTGGACGGGGTCCGTATCTGACTTGCATAGATGGACGGCGAAGCAGCTGTGTTCATGGGCTCATCTCCAATGGATTGGTGTTGAGACCCTTCAGATCAGCGTTCCTCTGTTCTTGTTACGCTACATTTAAGCCGTACCCGACTTTAGTTGTAGACGGGCCATTTGCATGCGAGCCATGTTCCTATCGCAGTGCACGAACCCAGAGAGTTAAACTTCAGGCATAGAATGCATGCTGGACGGGCGCGATGCCTGCCGCATATGCAGATCGTCGTGCAGCATCGCTGTTGCAGGCCTTCCGCCTCCGGCATAGCGTGCTGCCATCCTCATTCCCATTTCCGGTGCTGTTCGGATGGCTCACTTCCAATTCTTCGACGATACGACCTCTCCCACTCAAGGCCCCAGCCATATCGCCAAGCTGCGGGCGGAGCTGAATCGCCGCGGCTTCGACGGCTTCATCGTGCCACGAGCCGACGAGCACCAGGGAGAATACGTGCCGAAGAGCGCCGAGCGCCTGGCATGGCTCACGGGCTTTACAGGCTCGGCAGGAACGGCCGTGATCCTGACCGACAAGGCGGCCCTCGTGGTCGACGGGCGCTACACGGTCCAGGCGGCCGAGCAGGTGGACACCTCCGTGATCACCCCCGTGCAGCTCACCGACATGTCGGCGGAGGAATGGATCGCCGAGAACCTGCCGGAAGGCGGCATTCTCGCCTACGATCCCTGGCTTCACACGAGCGACAGCCTCAAGCGCCTGGAACAGGCGGTCGCACGCGCCGGAGGCTCTCTCGCTCCCGTGGACATCAATCTGGTCGACGTGATCTGGATCGACCGCCCTGCCCCGCCTCAGGCTCCGGTGCGTCCCCACTCGCTCGACTACGCGGGGGAAACGGCCGAGGAGAAGCTCGAACGTATCCGCAGCAAGATGGCCGAGGCCAAGCTCGACGCGCTGGTGATTTCCGACCCGCACAACCTCGCCTGGGCCTTCAACCTGCGGGGCGGCGATGTCGGCCACACGCCCCTCCCGCTTGGCTACGCGGTGCTGCCGCGGCACGGACGTGCGACCCTGTTCTTCGACCCGGCGAAGATCACCAACGAAGCGGGCGCGGCGGTCGGAGAACTCGCAGAGTTTGCTCCCATCAGTGGCTTTCAGAGCGCCCTCGACGCCCTGGGCCAGAAAGGCGGCAAGGTGCGTATCGATTCGGCGACCGGCGCCGTTGCCCTGATCCGCCGCGTCGAAGCCGCCGGCGGCACCGTTGATGTGGGCGCGGACCCTATCACCCTCATGAAGGCCGTGAAGAACAAGGCCGAGATCGCGGGATCGCACGCCGCCCATCTGCGCGACGGCATCGCGATGGCCCGCTTCCTCGCCTGGCTGGACCGCGAGGCTCCCAAAGGGCAGCTCACCGAGATCGATGCCGTCGAGGCGCTGGAGACGTTTCGTATCGAGACAGGCGCTCTGAAGAACATCTCGTTCCCCAGCATTTCGGGCGCGGGCCCCAATGCCGCCCTGCCCCATTACCGCGTAACCGCTTCGAGCAACCGCAAGATCGAGAACGGCCAGATCTTCCTCATCGATTCCGGTGCTCAATACGAGGATGGCACCACGGACATCACGCGCACGATCATCGTGGGAGAGCCCACGGCCGAGATGAAGGATCGCTTCACGCGCGTGCTCCAGGGGCACATCGCCATTGCCCGCGTCGTGTTTCCAAAGGGCACCACGGGTGCGCAGATCGATGCCTTCGCACGCAAGCCCCTATGGGATGCTGGGCTCGATTTCGACCATGGCACCGGCCATGGCATCGGAAGCTATCTCTCCGTGCACGAGGGCCCGCAGCGCATCGCCAAGACCGGTACGACACCGCTCGAGCCCGGCATGCTGCTCTCCAACGAACCTGGCTTCTACAAGCCGGGCGCCTACGGCATCCGAACCGAGAACCTGATCCTCGTGGAGCCGCGCACGATCCCTGGCGGCGACCGCGAGATGCTGGGTTTCGAGACGCTGACCTTCACGCCTATCGATCTGCGTCTCGTCGAGCCTGCGATCATGAATGCGGACGAGATCGCCTGGCTCAACGATTACCACGCCAAGGTGCGTGAGAAGATCGGTCCGCATCTCGATGCCGAGACGCGAAGCTGGCTCGAGGACGCCACCCGCCCCATCGGCTAGATCACGTTTCGCAGCACCACGACCGACACGACCCCGACGGCGATCGTTGCGAGAAGCGGCAACCGGAATGCGACGACGGCGGTGACGGCGGCGGCAATCGCCTCCGCCCACCCGGTCGTGAGCGCCGTCGGCGCGATCACGGAGACCAGCACTGCAGGCGGGATCGCGTCGAAGGCCGCCTTGGCGCGTCCCGTGAGCACGAGGCGGTCGGCGACGAGAAGTCCCGCGATGCGCGTGAGGTAGGTGACCACCGCCATGGCCACGATGGCGAGAAGGGTCGGCGTGTCGAGGCTCATGGACGCGCGCCTCCGGGAGCGGCGAGATAAGCCGCGGCGATGCCTGCGAGCGCGCCGGACGCCACGTGCCAGGGCGCACCGATGAAGTGGTGCACGAGCGCCGCAACGGCCGCGCTGACCCCCACCGTGACGAGGGTCACGCGGCTGCGCCCGAATCCTGCGACGAGACCGATGAAGAGCGCCGTGAAGGCGAAGTCCGCACCGATACGCGCCGGATCCCCCATGAAGGAGCCGAGCACGGCTCCGAGCATCGTCGACAGCGTCCAGTTGGCCCACAGAACGAGTGCCATCGCGGCCCAATAGGCGCCCGTGACGGGCCGCTCCAGGGCGCGGCGCTCCGACAGCGCCCAGGCCTCGTCCGTCAGAAAGAAGAACGCGATGAGGCGCTGGATGCCGGTGACTTTCATCTTCGGCCCGAGCGATGCTCCCATCAGCACGTGACGCGCATTGATGAGCAACGTCGCGAAGGTGAGTGCCGCGATGGGCACGGGGTAAGTCCAGGCCTCGATGACCGCGAACTGCGCGCCGCCCGCAAAGACGGAGGCGGACATCATCGCGACTTCCAGCGTCGACAGCCCCTTGGCGGCGGCGACCGCGCCGAAAAGAAGGCCGATGGGCACCGCCGCCACGGCCACGGGGGCGATATCGCGCAAGCCCGCGCGGATTTCGCGCCGATACGTGGGGAAATAAGGTGTGGATTGGTCCATGGTCATCCTCGCTCCCTCCCTTATGAGACGGAGACGAGAATGCGTCTTGGACAAAATTGCGGTTCACGCCGCACGATAGGTCCCCGGCGTCACGCCCATGCGCGCTTTGAACACCCGGTTGAGGTGGCTCTGGTCGAAGAACCCGCAGGCGGCGGCCACATCGCCGGGAGCCTCGCCTCGGCTCAGAAGCCGCGATGCGGCCCTAAAGCGCCTGTCCACCAGATAGGCGTGCGGCGTGAACCCGGTTTCCTTGGCGAAGGCCCGGATGAAATGGCTGCGGGACAGGCCCGCGAGACGGGCAAGATCGGCCAAATCGACCTCCTGTCCCAGATGCGTGTCCAGGTAGTCGCGCGCCCTAGCGATGCCCTGCGTGCCGTAGCGCAGGTCCGGAACCGCATCGAGATCCGCCCAGCGGGCGATGAGGCGGCTGAGATAATCGATCAGGCGGCTGTCCTGCTCCATCTCCGAAATCCACTGCCCGTCGCGGGACAGGCAGGCATGGAGCTCTGCATGGGCGAGAGCGAGTTCCGGATCGTCCACCACCGAGTGCGGGAACCAGGGCGCGCGGCTGAGCGGGCGCCCTGCCACGTCCTCGGCGATCTCCCGCATCAGCTCGACCGAGGGATAGAAGGTCCGGTACTCGAAGCCGCCGCCATAGGGCGCACCGTCGTGAACCTCGTCGGGGCAGACGATCGCGACGCTGCCGGGACCTGCATAATGCTGCTCCCCGCGATGGAAGAAGGTCTCGCAACCGTCCACGATGGCGGCAAGCGCATAGGTCTCGTGGGTGTGACGGGCATAGGAATACCGGCGGAAGGTCGCGCGCAGGCAATCGAGGCCACGATAGCGCGGCACCCGCCAGAAATGCGTCCTGTCGCCCGCAGCCCTCAGGTCGGGCTCGAGCGAAACATCGGGTGTGAGCACCGTCATGGAAGGAAGCATGCCATATGCAAGGGGCCCCTGTCTTGGACGGAAGTCTCAACCCCGTCCAACCAGGGCGAACCAGCCGTCCTCGTCCATGACCTGAACCCCGAGTTCCGCCGCCTTGGCGAGCTTCGACCCGGCCCCGGGACCTGCGACGACGATATCGGTCTTCTTGGAGACCGAGCCCGCGACCTTGGCCCCGAGGCGCTCGGCCATGGCCTTTGCCTCCTCCCGGGTCATCTGCTCCAACGAACCGGTGAAGACGACGGTCTTGCCGGCCACGGGCGAGTAGACGGTGGCGGGTGCCTCCATCGGCTCGACATTCACCTGGGCCAGAAGGGCGTCGAGCATCTCTTCGTTGTGTTCCTCCTTGAAGAATTCGACGATGGCCTCGGCCACCACAGGCCCGATGCCTCCGATAGCCGTCAGCTCCGCATGAGCTTCCGACTCCGGATCGGCGGCGGCCTTTGCGGCCTCGCGCAAGGCCTCGAAAGTCCCGAAGTGCCGCGCGAGCAGCCGCGCGGAGGTTTCGCCCACATGCGGGATGCCGAGGGCGAAGGTGAAACGGTTGAGGGAGACCGAGCGCCGCGCCTCGATGGCCGCGAAGAGATTGCGCACGCTGGTCTCGCCCCAGCCTTCCCGGTTCTCCAGCCGTTTGAGGCTGCGCGCATTGCGCTCCGCCAGCGTGAAGATGTCCTGAGGGCGCTGCACGAGGCCTTCCTCGTAGAATTCGTCGATGCGCTGCTCGCCCATGCCCTCGATGTCGAAGGCGTTGCGGGATACGAAATGCTTCAGGCGCTCGCGGGCCTGCGCCGGGCAGATGAGTCCGCCCGTGCAGCGGCGCACCGCATCCTCCTTGCCGGTGCGTGGATTGACCTCGCGCACCGCGTGGCTGCCGCAGGCCGGGCAATGGGTGGGAAACTCATAAGGTTTCGCGTCGGCGGGCCGCTTCTCCAGTACGACGTCGAGCACCTTCGGAATCACGTCGCCCGCGCGGTTGATGATCACCGTGTCGCCGATGCGGATGTCGACGCCGCCCCGGATTTTCTCGCCGTTGCCGCCGATGCCTTTGATGTAATCCTCGTTGTGCAGCGTGGCGTTCGACACTACGACGCCGCCCACCGTGACAGGACGCAGGCGCGCGATCGGATTGAGGGAGCCCGTGCGGCCCACATTGATCTCGATATCCTCCAGCACCGTCACCGCCTTCTGCGCGGGGAACTTGTGCGCGAGCGCCCAGCGCGGCGAACGGGACACGAAGCCGAGACGCTGCTGAAGGGACAGATCATCGACTTTGTAGACGACGCCGTCGATGTCGTAGCCGAGATTGGCGCGGTCGGTCTCGATGGCATGATAATGCTCAAGCATCTCCGCAACGCTGGAGCAGCGGCGCGTGAGCGGGTTCACCTTGAAGCCGAAGCTCCGCAGCACCTCCATCATGCCGTATTGCGTATCGGCCGGCATGGCGCTCACCTCCCCCCAGGCATAGGCGAAGAAGCACAGGGGGCGCGAGGCGGTGATCTTCGGGTCGAGCTGGCGCAGACTGCCCGCCGCCGCGTTGCGCGGATTGGCGAAGAGCGGCTTGCCCGCAGCCTCCTGCCGCTCGTTGATGGCGGCGAAATCCTTGTGCGAGAGATAGACCTCGCCCCTCACCTCGAACACGTCGGGGATGTTCGAGCCTTCGAGCACATGCGGAATGTCGCCGACCGTGCGGGCGTTGTTCGTCACGTCCTCGCCCTCCGCGCCGTCGCCGCGCGTGGCTGCCGTGACGAGCCTGCCCTTTTCGTAGCGGATGCTCAGCGAGAGGCCGTCGATTTTCGGTTCGGCCGTGAAGACCAGCGGCGCGTCGGCCTTCCATTGCAGGAAGCGGCGAATGCGCTCGACGAACTCCTCCACCTCCTCGTCGGCGAAGCCGTTGGCCAGCGAGAGCATCGGAACGCGATGCCGGATCTTGGCGAATTTCTCGGACGCTCTGGCGCCCACCTTCTGCGTCAGGCTCTCCGAGGTCTTGAGTTCGGGAAACAGGCCCTCCAGCGCTTCGTAGCGCTTGCGCAGGGCGTCGTATTCCGCGTCCGAGACGGTGGGTGCGTCCTCCTCGTAATAACGCCGGTCGTGCTCCGCGATCTCGCGCCCCAGGGTCTCATGCTCGGCACGGGCTTCCGGGAGGGTCAGTTCGTCGACGGACTTCAGGGAGGAGGCGTTTTTGGCGGACATGATCGAATCGCGTGTGAAGGTGCTTGAACCATAGCGCTCTGGCCGGGACTCTCCAGGGGCCTTTGTCCGGTTGCTTTCATTCGTCCCTATCCGGTGAGGGAACTTTGCGCCCGGCGCCACCTTCTGATGGCAAAGAGCGGCGTGTGCTGAACGGCCTTCACTCCGGCCCGTGAAACACGCAACCGGTCACGTTCTCTCGTCCGATCAGCTCCAAAGGCAAGGCTTGCCGGGCGATCTCCTGCGGCGGGCCACCGTGCCGATAGACCACCCAATGCCCTTGCGCGTCCTGATAGACGCCGTAAATCAGGTGGCCCCTGCCATGACGGGTGGGGCGGATCAGGTCGCGCAGGCCCCGCATCAGAATCCACGCGGCACCGAGCACAGTGACGGGAACGGCGACGAGCCACAGCGCTTGAATGAACCCTGACCGCGTATGAAATTTCGATAACCAACCGGCTACGACGCTGTAAGGCTGGTGCATCGCTAAAAACCTCCCCTAAGGTAAGCGACCACCAGGAGCCCTGGTGGTCGGGGAGTTGAGAAGCCGCCAACAGACGACCGCGATGACCTTTAGGCTTTCGCCCTGGACATACGCCATCGCCTCCCCGGCCATAGGCTGGGAAGGCATCGTCACGGCCGATGCCGGCCGCTGTTGGAGGGGTTCTCACGCCCCGAAGCCGGATGCGTCCGGCTCCGGTGACGAGATAACACGCGAGAAGGGGCGAGGGTCAATGGGGGCGAGGGCCGGAACGCCGATGCGCTCGGAACCTGTGAGGGCGCGCCTGCGAAACTCCGCCCCTTCACGACGAGGCGCTAATGCGCAGCCGCCTCCAGCAGGCGCGCGGCGGCGGCGCGGGCTTCCTCGGTGATCGTCGCCCCGGCGAGCATGCGGGCGATCTCTTCCCGGCGGGGAGCCGCCTCCAGAGGCACCACCCGGGTCGCAACGCGATCCTCGGCGCCGTTGACGCCTTCCTTGGCGATGAGGAAGTGGCTCTCGGCACGGGCGGCGACCTGGGGGGCATGGGTCACGGCCATGACCTGAACCCGCTTCGCCAGGCGCGCGAGGCGCTGTCCAATGGCGTCCGCCACCGCGCCGCCGACTCCGGTGTCGATTTCGTCGAAGACGAGAGTGGGGGCCGAGCCCTTGTCCGCCAGCACGACTTTCAGGGCCAGCATGAAGCGCGAGAGCTCGCCACCCGATGCCACCTTCAGGAGCGGGCCCGGACGCGTGCCCGGGTTGGTCTGCGCCCAGAACTCCACGCGCTCGAAGCCCGCCGGGTCGCGGCTGCTCTCGTCGGTCTGGATTTCCGTGATGAAACGGGCGCGCTCCAGCTTCAGGGGCGGAAGCTCGGCCTGAACGGCAGCGTCGAGCGCCTGGGCGGCCTTCCGGCGGCCTTCCGAAAGCGTCCGGGCAACCGCCAGATAGGCCTGATCGGCCTCCTTGAGAGCCTTCTCCAGCCCGGCCAGATGTTCCTCGCCGGCGTCGATCGCGGCGACATCCCCCTCGAAGCGCTGGCGCAAAGCCGCGAGTTCGTCGGCGGGCACGTCGTATTTGCGGGCGGCGGCACGGAGCGCGAAGAGGCGCTCCTCGGTCTGTTCCAGCTCGCGGGGATCGTATTCGGTGGCGCGGATCGCCTCCTCCAGAGCGGCGCGGGCTTCGTCGATCGCGACGAGCGCGGCATCGAGAGCCTTGACGCTGGGTTCCACGAGAGCCGGCGCCTGGGCGCTGCGGCGTTCGAGCTTGCGCACGGCGGCCGAGAGCTCCGGAATGGGCGATGCGGTGCCTGCAACGGCCTCAAATGCCTCGTTGAGATCCTGGGCGACCTTCTCGGACTGCATCATGACGACCCGACGCCCGGCCAGGGCCTCCTCCTCTCCCGCCTGCGGGTTGAGCACGGTCAGCTCCTCCACCGCATGGCGCAAGAAATCGGCCTCCTTGCGGGCTTTCTCGACCCGGCTGCGATGCTCCTGGAGGGCCGCGCGGGCGTCCCGCACGCGGCGGGCGGCCTCCGCGACGGCCTGAACCTCGCCGGACATCCCGCCGAAGGCATCGAGGATGGCCCGGTGGCTGACGGGATCGACGAGCGCGCGGTCGTCGTGCTGTCCATGGATCTCGACCAGGGTTCCGCCGATGGCCTTGAGCACCTGGACGCTCACCGGCTGATCGTTGACGAAGGCACGGGTGCGCCCGTCCGCCAACTGGACGCGGCGCAGAATCAGGTCTCCATCCACGTCGATATCCGCCTCGTGGGCTATGCGGCGGGCTGGGTGATCCATCGGACAGTCGAAGACGGCCGTGACCTGTCCCTGAGACTCCCCGTGGCGGACGAGGCTTCCATCGCCGCGCCCGCCAAGGGCCAGAGCAAAGGCATCGAGCAGAATGGATTTGCCCGCGCCCGTTTCACCCGTCAGGACGGAGAGCCCCTCGTGAAAATGAAGCTCGAGCCTGTCGATGAGGACGATGTCGCGTATCGCCAGCTGGATCAGCATGGAATGTGAGGCTTACCCCGCCCGCTGACCGACCTGGGGGACGCCACGGAAAGCCTTGCTGATCCAGGACTGGGAATTCTCCCGCGGCTCCACGCCGCCCTTGGTCAGCAGGGCATAGGCGTCCTTGTACCAAGGACTGTCAGGGAAGTTATGGCCGAGAACGGCGGCGGCGGTCTGCGCCTCGCTGACGATGCCCATGGCCATGTAGGCCTCGGTGAGACGCTGGAGCGCCTCTTCCGTGTGACGGGTCGTCTGATAGCGCGAAACCACGGTGCGGAACCGGTTGATAGCGCCGGAATAATTGCGCTTCTGAAGATAGAAGCGGCCGACCTCCATCTCCTTGCCGGCGAGCTGATCGCTGGCCACCTGGATCTTCTTCTTCGCGTCGGCCACGTACTCGGATTGCGGATAACGCTGGATCAGATCCTGCAGCGCGGCGATGGCGCGCTCGGACGCCGCCTGATCGCGGGTGATGTCCGGAATCTGATCATAGTAGGACGAGGCCATCAGGTACTGCGCATAGGCCGCATCGGGCGTGTTCGGGTGCTGCTGCAGATAGCGCCTGGAAGCGGTGATCGCCTCCTCGTACAGGCCGCCCTCGTAATTGGCATAGGCCTCCATAATCAGCCCTTTGCGCGCCCATTCCGAATACGGGTACTGGCGGTCGAGGCTGTTGAACTTCTTGGCGGCGCCTTCGAAATCCTTCTTCTGGATCCGCGCGAGACCGTCGTTGTAGATCTCTTGGGCCGGAACCTCGGCGACGACCTCCGGCTTGTAGGCATCGCTCTTGTCGAAGGGATTGATCGACGACAGCGTATCGCAGCCCGCAACCGCCAGGCCGCAGGCGCCAACCAGCAGCGCGCGCCCAGCAGCGGCTCTCAGGCTCAAGTAAACCTTCGCGAACGACATGCTTCGCGGTCCTCCAAAATCCGTGCCTGGTGATTTTTGACGATGCACCGAGGTTCTTTAACCTATGCGGGGGGCAAGAGCCAACCCCATCCGAAGGGCTTTACCCACATGGATGGAGCAAAGGCGCCTGAAATCATGCGGCCAAAGGGCGCTTGGTGCGTCTTCTGGACAGGAAGGCCTCAGTGGACCTCGGATACGAAGGCCGTCATGGCCGCGTTGCTCACGTCCGCATAGGCCGTCTCGCGGCGAGGAACCGCATCCACGATGGTGTAGTTCGAGCGGCTCGAGAACAGGGCCTCCAGCACGGAGAAGTTCAGACGGTGGCCGCCGCAGTAGGAGCGATAGGTGCCGAGCAGCGGCAGGCCGGCCAGGGAAAGGTCGCCCACCGCGTCGAGCAGCTTGTGGCGCACGAACTCGTCACTGTAGCGCAGGCCCTCGGGATTCATGATGCCGTCGTCCCCGATGGCGACCGTGTTCTCGAGCGAGGCGCCGAGGGCGAAGCCGGCGGTCCAGAGCTTCTCTACGTCCCGCATGAAGCCGAAGGTGCGGGCCCGGGAGATCTCGCGGCGGAACACGGAGGGACTGAGATCGACGGCCTTGCGCTGCCGGCCGATCACAGGGGTGGGGAAGTCGATTTCCACATCGAGGCGGAAGGCGCGCTCATTCGGGAGGAGCTCGGCGAAAGCCTTGCCCTGCGCCACACGGACCGGCTTGAGGACCTTGAGATAGCGGCGGGTCGCGCCCTGGGTCACGATGCCGACCTGGTCGACGGCATCGATGAAGGGAGCCGAACTACCGTCGAGGATCGGCACCTCCGGCCCGTCGATCTCGACGAGCACGTTGTCGACACCAAGACCCGTGAGGGCGGCCATGAGGTGCTCGATGGTCGCGACGGCCCCGCTGTCGCGGTCGCCGATCACGGTGCAGAGTTCGGTCGCGGTCACCGCGAGGTGGCGGGCGTCGATCAGGCGGTCCAGGCCGCCCGGCAGGCCGGTGCGGAGGAAAGCAATACCATGATTCACCTCAGCCGGGTGGAGGATCATCTTCACCTCGTCCCCGGAATGGACGCCGATGCCTACGAGCGTGACGGCGGCGCGGAGCGTGGTTTGATGGCTTTGCTTCATTATCTTTGGACCTCGAACCTGATCGCCGCTTTTGAGAACCGCTGCGCGATGCGTTCGCTGTAACTGTTTTGACCGGCGGGATCGAAGTGGACCTCGCCCTTTCGACAAGGGGAACATAGTCGCCCTCCCCAGCTAGGCCAAATCACGCTTTTTTACGATCTGTTACAAACTCGGCAATTTTTAAGTTCTTGTTAACAAATGACTTTACGTAAAAAGACCCCGGCCGCAGGCGCGGCCGGGGTCTTACTTTGTAATAGTTCAAACTGGCTTAGTTGGCCTGGCGGCGGAGGAAGGCGGGAATCTCCAGCTGGTCGTCCTCCGTGCCCCGCTGGGACGGAGCGTGAGCGGGACGCTGCGCCTGAGGCGCCGGACGGCGGGCGTACTCGGCATGTACCGGGGACATCTGCTGGCGCGGAGCCTCCTGACGTGGAGCCGGTTCCACTGGGGCGTGCTGGGGCTCCTCGCGGCGGCCGAAGCCTATGGTGGCCAGGCGCTGAATCAGAGATGGCTTGTGCTCCTGAACCGGGTCGATCTCGCCACGGCTGGCGCGGATCTGGTTCTGAGCCGGGATCGGCAGCTCGTCGATCCGGGGCATCCGCGCCGGGCGCATAGCGCGCTCCGCCTGCGGCGGGATGAAGCTCTCGTCCGCGACGGGCTCGTCATAGACGGGCTGCTGGGGAGCCGGAGCCTCATAGGCCATGGCAGGCTTGGGCTGGGCCGGGGTCAGGATCACGTCGTCGCGGACCACGGGTTGCGGAGCCGGCTCCACGGCCTGGGGAACAGCGGCGGAAGCTGAGGTCAGGACCGGGTGCGCCTCGGCCAGAACCTGAGCCGTCTTCGCCGGTTCGGCCTGGGCGGTGGCGCGAGAGGTGGGAGTGGCCTGGCTCTGCGTAGCGCGGGCTCGGGCCTCGGCCCGCAGGCGCTCGGCGACCTCGGAGATCCGCTGCTCGGTGGCGGAGAGATCGCCGGAATTCTCCGTCAGGGCGTGATCGATGCCGGTCGCAACGACGGAGACGCGGATGATGCCCTCCAGGCTCTCGTCAAAGGTGGCGCCGAGAATGATATTGGCGTCCTGGTCCACTTCCTCGCGGATGCGGGTGGCGGCCTCGTCGAGTTCGTAGAGGGTGAGGTCGTTGCCGCCCGTGATCGAGATCAGCAGGCCGCGGGCACCCTTCATGGACACGTCGTCGAGGAGCGGGTTGGCGATGGCGGCCTCGGCGGCGCGGATCGCGCGCTTCTCGCCGGAAGCCTCGCCCGTGCCCATCATGGCCTTGCCCATGCCGCGCATGACCGAGCGCACGTCGGCGAAGTCGAGGTTGATGAGACCTTCCTTCACCATCAGGTCGGTGATGCAGGCCACGCCCGAATAGAGCACTTGGTCGGCCATCGCGAAGGCGTCGGCGAAGGTGGTCTTCTCGGTAGCGACACGGAAGAGGTTCTGGTTCGGGATGACGATCAGGGTATCGACGGCCTGCTGCAGCTCGGCGATGCCGGCCTCCGCGAGACGCATGCGGCGCACGCCCTCGAACTGGAACGGCTTCGTGACGACGCCGACCGTGAGGATGCCGAGCTCGCGGGCGGCGCGGGCCACGACGGGAGCTGCGCCCGTGCCGGTGCCGCCGCCCATGCCGGCGGTGATGAACACCATGTGAGAACCGGCGAGCTGATCGCGGATCTCGTCGATCACCTCTTCAGCGGCTGCGCGGCCGACTTCCGGCTGAGAACCCGCGCCGAGGCCTTCGGTGACCTGGATGCCCATTTGGATCACGCGCGGGGCCTTGGAGGAGGCCAGCGCCTGCGCGTCGGTGTTCGACACCACGAACTCGACGCCCTCCAGACCGGACTCGATCATGTTGTTCACGGCGTTCCCGCCGGCGCCGCCGACACCGAAGACAGTGATGTGCGGCTTGAGTTCCCGGATGTCCGGAGCTTGCTGATTGATTGCCATGACCTGTGCCTCTTTGGCCTTTTAGACTGACAGCGTTTGGCCGACGCTTACCCTTGTTGACTTTGAACTCCCGCGATGACCCGCCGCGCCATCACGTTACGCTTTAAAAACTATCGCGAATCCACCGGCTCACCCGCGAGAGGTAGCCGTCGGTTCCCGTACTCTGGAACAAGCCGCCCGAGCGCGGCTCGAAATACTCGATGTGCGCCACCTGGGGATAAACCAGGAGGCCGACCACCGCCGAAAAGGCGGGACCCTTCGCCGCCTCAGGCAGGCCCTTGATGCCGAGCGGACGCCCGACACGAACTTGGCCCTGCAGGATGCGGCGTGCCGTTTCCGGCAGCCCGACGAGCTGGCTTGCGCCACCCGTCAGCACGACGCGCCGTCCGGCTTGGGCCGCGAAGCCCGCGCCCTTCAGGCGATCGCGCACGAGTTCGAGGATTTCCTCGACCCGCGGCTTGATGATGCGAACGAGGTGAGACTTCGGCAGATGGTTCGGAACGTCACGTTCATCCTCATCGACCTGGGGCACCGCGATCATGTCCCGGTCATCCGCGCTCGACGTGATCGCGGAGCCGTAGAGGGTCTTGAGCCGTTCGGCGGCGGAGACGCGGGTCGTGAGACCGCGCGCGATATCCATGGTCACGTGATGACCGCCGACGGCAATGGCATCCGTGTGCACGAGATGCCCGTTGGAGAAGATACCTACGCTCGTGGTGCCCGCGCCCATGTCGACGACGGCGCAGCCCATGTCCGCCTCATCGTCCACGAGAGCCGATAGGCCCGAGGCATAGGGAGATGCGATCACCGCCTCGACGCCGAGATGGCAGCGCTCGACCGCCAACATGAGATTGCGTGCTGCGGCGGTCTCCGTGGTGACCACATGCAGATCGACGCCGAGCTGCTCGCCGATCATGCCGGCGGGATCGACGATGTGGTTCTGCGCATCGAGCGAGAAACCCGTCGGAAGCGCATGAAGAACCGCCCTGCCCCGGCGCAGATCGTAAGACGAAGCCGCATCGAGCACACGATGAACGTCGCCGTCGTTGACGGCGCCGCGCACCGGAACATGTGCCTCGAAATGCTCGGAGGCGAGACGGCCGCCGGTGAGGTTCACAATCACCGACTGGATTTCTACCTTCGCCATCCGCTCGGCCGCGTGAACGGCCTGGCGGATAGAGGTTTCAGCCGCTTCCAAATCAACGACGACGCCGCCCTTCAAGCCCGCGGAGCGCTGATGGCCGATGCCGAGGATGCGCGCCACGTGGGTGCGGCTGCGCAGCGATTCGACTTCATCGGACGGCTTCAGCTCCGCCACGACGCAGACCACCTTGCTCGTTCCGATATCGAGAACCGAGAGAATGGCGCTCTTGCGCGCGGACAAAGGCTTGAGACGCGGCGTTAGCCCGTGACCCGAGAGACTCATGTATCGACCCCCTTGCCGCGCATCGGTTTCTTCTTGAGCGACTCGGCGCGGGCCAGAGCCGCCTCCTCCGTGAGACGCACCACGATGCGATCAGCCATGCGCAGATCGATCGCGAGCACGTCCTTTTCCAAAATCTTCTGTTCGTTTTCGAGCTTCACAAGACGGGCCAGCGCATCGGCGGCCCCCTTCTCCGGGAGGCGCACGTCCATGCCGTTGTCCATCTTGAGCGTCCAGCGGCGACCGGCCACGAGAGTGCCGGCGCGAATACGCTCCCTGAGCGGACCGGCGGCGTCGAGCAGCGCGAAATACTCCTTGCTCCGGACATTGGCATGCTCGCCCACCACGAAGGGGAGATTGATGTAGCGCTCGTCCTGCATCAGGTCGACCACGGTGCCGTCCGAGGCGATGACGAAGAGTTCACCGTTGTTCTGCCAGATGGCATAGGGCCGGCGCTCGGCGAGCGTGATCACGAGCTCGTTGGGATAGAGCTTGCGCACGGTGGCGCTTTCAATCATCGGAACGCGCTCGAGACGCTCGCGAAGCTCATTCACGTCGAGAAAGGGCAGAGACAGCTTGGAATCGAGCCCGCCAGCCGCCAGGACCTCGGTCTCGCGCATCTCGGCGATTCCGGAAATCGTGATGCTCTCCAGCCCGAGCCCGAGCGCACGGGCCAGGGCGTGATGCGGCTGACCGTGCTCGCGGATGAAGCTATCGAGATGGCCTCCCTGCCAGAGGCCGAGGCTCACGACGCCCGAGAGGAAACCCAGGGTGAGCCAGGTGCCAAGGTAGCGGGGGATGCGCTTCTCGAGAGAAATGCCCGAGGAACGACGCCGGACGCTCCGCGAGGAGCCGAAGAACTTTCTGATTCGGGGGGGCTGCCTGTCGGAGGCAGCGCGCGTCGCAACAACGGCGGCCGGATAGGCCGTCATCGATTGCAGGTAGCGTCCTCCACCATCCATTGCACAAGCTCGCCAAAACTGTAGCCCGCATGGGCTGCGATTTCTGGCACCAAGCTCGTCTCGGTCATGCCGGGTTGCGTGTTGACCTCCAGGACGACGAGCTCCCCGGATCCTCCGGGCGTGTCGTCGTACCGCAAGTCGGCGCGGCTGATTCCCCTGCAGCCGAGCGCTTGATGCGCCGTTAACGCCAACTCTTGGACCTTTTGGTAAATATTCGGTTTAATTTCTGCCGGCAGCACGTGAATGGAGCCGCCCTTCACATACTTTGCGTCATAGTCGTAGAAGACGCCGGTCGCCGGACGGATATCGATGACCCCGAGCGCCTTGTCGCCCATGACCGCGCAGGTCAGCTCCCGGCCAGCAACATAAGACTCCACAAGGACTTGCTCGCCGAAGGCCCAGTCTTCCCTGAGAAGCTCCTGAGGCGGGTGGGAACGGTCCTCGCGAACGATGATGACGCCCACGGAGGAGCCCTCGCTCACCGGCTTAATCACATAGGGAGCCGGCAGAACGTGGCTTTTGGCCGCCTCCAGTCTGTTAACGACCATTCCCTTCGGCACGGGCACCCCGGCAGCCGCCATGACGACCTTGGCCTTGTCCTTCTGCATGGCCAGAGCCGAGGCGAGTACGCCCGAATGGGTGTAGGGGATCTGGAGAATCTCCAGAAGTCCCTGGATCGTGCCGTCCTCGCCGACACGGCCGTGAAGGGCATTGAACACCACATCGGGAGCGACGGCCTGGAGCACGGTGGCGATGTCGGGCTGCACGTCGATGGGGGTGACTTTGTACCCCTGCTCTTCGAGAGCCTTGCAGCAGGCCCGCCCGGTGGCCAGGCTAACCTCGCGCTCAGCGGACCAGCCGCCATAGAGAACGGCAACGTGCTTGGCCATGACATGCTCCTCGAACTGCAGCCGGCCCCAGTGAAACAGCCGGACGTTAACAAAGTGATTCGGGACTATTCCCGAGAAAGACCGACCCGCCTGATCTCCCATTCGAGCTCCACGCCCGACATCTCGAGAACCCGGCGGCGCACTTCCTCGCCGAGTTTCTCGATATCGGCGGCCGTGGCGGAGCCGTGGTTGATCAGGAAGTTGCAGTGCATCTCGGAGACCTGCGCATCCCCGATCCTCAAGCCGCGGCAGCCGGCGGCGTCGATCAGCTCCCAGGCCTTTCGGCCCGGGGGGTTCTTGAAGGTCGAACCGCCCGTACGGGTGTTGACCGGCTGCGTGGAGGAGCGCGCCTCCGTGATGGCGTTCATCTCGGCCAGGATCTCGTCCGGATTGCCGGCGCGGCCCTCGAACAACGCCTCGGTGAAAATCACGTCGTCCGGCACGCTCGAATGGCGATAGGTGAAGCCCATCTGCGCATTGGTGAAAGACACCAGCTCACCATTGCGGGTCACCCCCCTGGCCTCGACGAGCACGTCCTTCGTCTCGCCCCCATAGGCACCGCCGTTCATGCGCAGCGCCCCGCCGATGGCGCCGGGAATGCCGCGCAGGAACGAGAGGCCCGCAATACCCGCCTCCGCCGCTGCGCGCGCCACCTTCACGTCGGGCGCGCCGGCACCGGCGCGGACACGCAGGCCCGGTTCAACGGCGACTTCGGCAAAGCCTTTGCCCAAGCGGATCACGACTCCTTTCCAACCGCCGTCGCGGATGAGCAGGTTGGAGCCCAAGCCCACGACGAGCACAGGCACCTGCGGGTCGAGACGCGGCAGGAAATAGGCGAGATCCGGCATGTCGGCGGGCGTGAACAGCACCTGTGCGGGACCGCCCGTCCGGAACCAGGAGAGCGGCGCCGTCGGCGCATTGGCCTCCAGCTTGCCGCGTAGTTCCGGCATCGCGGCCTTCAGGTCGGGAGTGATGTCCGCGAACATCAAGCCGCCTTCTCACCCAGCGCATCGAGCTCGCCCGGCAGAGCGTAGGCCCATTGCGTGATGTTCCCGGCACCAAGGCAGATCACGTAATCTCCCGGCTTCGCGACTCCCTTGATGAGGCCCGCGAGATCCTCGGACTTCTCAAGCGCCATCACGTTGCGGTGGCCGCGCGCCTTCAGACCCGAGACGAGCGCGTCGCGGTCGGCGCCGGGGATGGGCTGCTCGCCTGCCGCATAGACCGGGGCGACGATGACGGAATCCGCATCATTGAAGCAGGTGCAGAACTGGTCGAACAGCGACGACAGGCGCGAATAGCGGTGCGGCTGTACGACGGCGATCACCTGGCCGTCCGTCGAGGCGCGCGCGGCCTTCAGGACGGCCGCGATCTCGATGGGATGGTGGCCGTAATCGTCGAAGACCGTGACGCCGTTCCACTCGCCCGTGCGGGTGAAGCGGCGCTTCACGCCGCCGAAGCCCGCAAGCGCCTTGCGGATCGCGTCGGGCGAAACGCCGAGTTCATGCGCGACGGCGATTGCCGCCGTCGCGTTGAGGGCGTTGTGCGCGCCGGGCATGGGCAGAACGAGGTCTTCTAGTTCGAGCCGGAAACCGGGGCGCCGGTCGCGGATCATGACGCGGAAGTGGTTCTGACCGCCGCGCGAATCCACGTCCATCAGGCGCACATCGGCCTGGGGGTTTTCGCCATAGGTGATGATTCGTCTGTCTTCGATGCGACCGACGAGATCCTGCACCGTCGGGTGATCGATGCACATCACGGCGAAGCCGTAGAACGGGATCGAATCGATGAAGGAGCGGAACGCTTCCTTGATCGCGTCGTAGGTGCCGAAGTGATCGAGATGCTCGGCGTCGATGTTGGTCACGATGGCGACATCGGCCGGCAGCTTGAGGAAAGTACCGTCGGACTCGTCCGCCTCCACCACCATCCACTGGCCGTCGCCCATGCGGGCATTGGTGCCATAGGCATTGATGATGCCGCCGTTGATGACGGTCGGATCCAGGCCGCCAGCGTCGAGGAGCGTCGCGACGAGGGAGGTCGTCGTCGTCTTGCCATGGGTGCCGGCCACCGCGACGCAGGACTTGAAGCGCATGAGTTCGGCGAGCATCTCGGCGCGGCGTACGACCGGCAGGCGCTTCTCGCGGGCGACGGCCAGTTCCGGGTTGTCGCGCTTGATCGCGGTGGAGACCACGACAATCTCGGCTTCCTCCACGTTCTCGGCCTTATGACCGATGAAGGTTTTAATGCCTTTATCGGCCAGGCGCCGGACGTTGTAGTTGTCGGCCGCATCAGACCCCTGAACCGTGTAGCCCAGATTGTGCATGACCTCGGCGATGCCCGACATGCCGATGCCGCCGATACCGATGAAGTGAATGGGACCTAGCTTCGGCGGCAGTTTCATGAAGGCATTCCGTTCTTGTTAGGATGTATCAGGTTGAGGACGGCGTGAGCGAGACGCTCGGCGGCATCCGTCATGCTGGCGCTATGTGCGGCGGCGGCGGATTTGGTCAAGCGTTCAGGATCTTGAAAATAGGAACGAATCTCGCTCGCGAGGCGCTCAGGGGTGAATTCCGTTTGTGGGCAAACGATGGCAGCCCCAAGGTCTCCAAGGGTTTTAGCATTGGCGGCCTGGTCCTGATCGAGGGAGCCCGGCAGGGGCACCAGGATCGACGGGCGGCCGATCACCGCAAGCTCCGCGACCGTCGAGGCGCCTGAGCGCGAGATCACGAGATGAGCGTCGCCCAGCCGCTTGGGCAGGTCCGTGAAGAACGGTTCCGCCTCGAACGCCACGCCAAGACGGCGATAATGGGTGCGGACCCGCTCCAGATCCTCTCCCCTCGCCTGCTGGGTGATGACGAGGCGATCCCGCAGGTCCTGCGGCAGACGCTCGACGGCGGGGGGCACCACATCGCTCATCACCCGCGCCCCCTGGCTGCCCCCCACGACGAGGAGGCGCATCTTCCCGTTCGGCTCGAGAGGCGCATAGGCCTGCCTGGCCGCCTCCATCACCGCCGGACGGATCGGATTTCCGGTCTGGATCACCCGGCCCGGCACGTTCGCCGGAATGCCCTTGATGTTGGAAAAGCCTGTCGCGATCAGCGACGCACGGCGCGCGAGCAGTCGGTTGGCTCGGCCCATCACGCCGTTGGCCTCATGGATCGCCGTCGGCACCTTGAGGAGCGACGCGGCAAGGATGGGCGGCACCGTGGGATACCCCCCAAACCCCACGACCGCATCCGGCTTCAGCCGGCGAATGACCGCCATGGCCTTGAACGTGCCCTGAGCGAGGAGCAGCGCCGCCTTCGCCATCTTCGGCACCGAGCGGCCGGAAGGCGTCGCGGAGGGGATTTCGATGATCTCATCCGCCGGGAAGGAGCCTGCATAGGCGTTGGCACGCTTGTCTGTGGCCAGGACCACGCGGCAGCCGGAAGCTTTCAGTCCATTGGCCAGCGCCTCGGCCGGGAAGAGATGGCCGCCGGTGCCACCGGCGGCGAGAAGGATGAGAGGCGCTTTCATCAACGCTGCCAATCCTGGTTGAAGTTCTCCATCATCTCCGCGCGCGGACGGCGGCGGGTGAGCGCGATGAGGAAGCCCATGCCGAGCGCCAGCGACAGAAGCGAGGAGCCGCCGTAGGAGATGAAGGGCAGCGTCATGCCCTTGGCGGGCATGAGATGCACGTTCACCATCATGTTGATGGCGGCCTGCAGGCCGAACATGAGAATGAGGCCCGTCGCCGCGAGGCGGCTGAACGTGTCCTCGCTGCGGCGCGCGAGCATGAGGCCGCGCAGCACGATGAAGGCGAAGAGGAGCAGCAGTGCGAGGCATACGACGACGCCGAACTCCTCCGCCGTCACCGCGAAGATGAAGTCGGTATGCGCGTCGGGCAGGATGCGTTTGACCGTTCCCTCGCCCGGGCCGCGCCCAAGCCAGCCACCGCGCGAGAAGGATTCCATGGCCATGTCCACCTGGAAGGTATCGCCGGAATCCTTGTCGAGGAAGCGCTCGATACGGGCGCGCACGTGGGGCAGGAATTCATAGGCAGCGACGATGCCCACGAAGCCCGCGCCGCCCAGTCCCATCACCCAGAACCAGTGCAGGCCGGCCACGAAGAAGAGGCCGCACCACACGATGGTGACGAGCATGGTCTGGCCGAAATCGGGCTGAAGGATGAGCGGGATGATTGTGGCCGGCAGGATCATCAGCGCAAGAAGTGCGCCCGGCATGTCCTTACGCCGCGCCCCTTCGGAGAAGGCCCAGGCGGCGAGAACCACAAAGGCGGGCTTCACGAATTCGGACGGCTGAACGCCGAGCGGCCCGATCATGATCCAACGATGCGCGCCCTTGATCTCCGGCCCGAACTGGAAAGCCAGCATGACCAGCACCATGCCGCCGACATAGACCAGCAGGGCAAGCCGGCGGATGTGGCGAAGGGAGAGGAACGACACCGGCAGCATGATGAGAAGCGCCGGGACCAGGAACATCACCTGGCGGTTCACGAAGTGGAAGGTCGAAAGCCCCAGACGCTCCGCCACGGGCGGGCCTCCCGCCATGAGAAAGACGAGCCCCGCCAGCATGAGAACGGCAAGCGCCGCCAGCAGCAGCCGGTCGACAGTCCACCACCAATCGCTGAAAGCCGAGCGTTCCGCGCGCGATACCATCGTCAGGCTCCCCTGGCTTCAAGGCCCGGCAAGGCCCGGACCAGCTCGCGGAATTGATCTCCGCGCACTTCATAATTCGCAAATTGATCGTAGGACGCGCAGGCGGGCGAGAGAAGAACCACCACAGAGCCGTCCATCGCGGCGGCATCGCGCGCGGCCTCCTCGACGGCTCGGTCTAGCGTCCCGCTGCTGACATGGGGAACGTCTCTGCCGAGCGTCCGTGCAAAGTCTTCCGCCGCCGCGCCGATCAGGTAGGCCTTACGGATCTTGGGGAAGTATTCCCGCAATGGCTCGATGCCGCCTTCCTTCGCTTTGCCGCCAAGGATCCAGAGGATGTCATCGAAGGACTTGAGCGCCTTCTCCGTGGAATCGGCATTGGTGGCCTTCGAATCGTTGATGAAGAGCGTGCGCCCGATGCGGCCGACCTCCTCCATCCGATGAGGAAGGCCGGGGAAAGTGCGCAGCCCCGTGCGGATCTGCTCCGGAGACACATTCAGGGCCAAGGCGACCGCGACCGCCGCGGCGGCATTCTGCGCATTGTGCGCGCCGCGCAACGAGCCGATGTCGGACAGATCGGCCACAGGAGCGGCATCGGGTCCGTTCACACCGACGAGCGTTTCGCCATCGGCGAAAACGCCTTTGCCGTCGATCGGCTCGATCGACACGAAGGCGACGTTCAGACCGTTCTCCTGGCAGCGCCGGGCGATCGCCCGGCTCATCGGGTCGTCGACGCCGATGACCGCGAGGCCCGCCTTCGCCACCAGCCGCTCCTTGATCGCCGCATAGCCCTCCATCGTCCCATGCCGGTCGATATGATCGGGCGAGAGATTGAGATGGACGCCGATGGTCGGCGCGAGCGACGGCGCGAGATCGATCTGGAACGACGAGCACTCGATCACATGAATGCGGCTGTCGGACGGCGCCTCGAGAGAGAGGATCGCCGTGCCGATATTTCCGCCCATCTGCACGTCGCGGCCCGCCTCGCGCAGAATATGCGCGACGAGCGCCGTCGTCGTGGACTTGCCATTGGTGCCGGTGATCGCGACGAAAGGCGCGTTAGGCGCGATCTTCGCCCTCTCGCGGCAGAAGAGCTCAATGTCACCGATGATCTCGACGCCGGCTGCTGTCGCGAGCGTCGCCGACCAATGCGGCTCCGGATGCGTGAGCGGCACGCCCGGCGAGAGGACGAGAGCCGACACCGTCGACCAGTCGAGCTCACGCAGGTCACCTGTCTCGATGTCCTTGGAGGCGGCCTCCGCCACTTTAGCGGAATTGTCGTCCCAGGCGATGACGCGCGCGCCTCCCGCTTTCAAGGCAAGCGCCGTCACGAGCCCCGATCCGCCGAGGCCGAAAAGGGCAAGAGTTTTGCCGGAGAAGGTTGTGACGGGCGTCATTCGTCTACCGCAGCTTGAGGGTCGAAAGGCCGACGAGCGCGAGCACCACGGCGATGATCCAGAACCGGATCACGACCTGCGGCTCCGTCCAGCCCAACTGCTCGAAATGATGGTGGATCGGCGCCATCTTGAAGACGCGCTTTCCCGTCAGCTTGAACGAGACGACCTGAATGATCACGGACATGATCTCCAGCACGAAGAGGCCACCCACGATGGCGAGGACGATCTCGTGCTTGGTGGCCACCGCGATGGTGCCGAGAAGACCGCCGAGAGCGAGCGATCCCGTGTCCCCCATGAAGATCTGTGCGGGCGGCGCGTTGAACCAGAGAAAGCCGATGCCTGCGCCGATCAGCGCGCCGCAGATGACGGCGAGCTCGCCGGTGCCGGGCACGAAGTGGATCTGCAGGTAGTTGGCGAACACCGCGTTGCCGGCGAGATAGGCGATGAAGCCGAAGGTGCCCGCCGCGATCATCACCGGCACGATGGCCAAACCGTCGAGCCCATCCGTGATGTTCACCGCGTTGCCTGCGCCGACGATCACGAACCCTGCGAAGATGATGTAGAACCAGCCGAGATTGAAGATCAGGTCCTTCGAGAAGGGCAGCGCCAGCTTATGGGAGAGGCCCGGAGCCTCCACGTAGGAGATGGCGATGCAGGCAGCAGCCGCGATGATCGCCTCGATCGCGAGGCGCGACTTGCCCGAGAAGCCCTTGTGCGACTGCTTCGTGACCTTCAGATAATCGTCGTAGAAGCCGATGGCGCCGAAGCCCACCGTGACGAAGAGCACGATCCAGACATACGGGTTTTCGAGATTGGCCCACAGCAGCGTCGAAACCAGCACGCCCGCCATGATCATGAGGCCGCCCATGGTCGGCGTTCCGCGCTTCGTCAGCAGGTGCGATTGCGGCCCGTCCTCGCGGATCGGCTGGCCCTTGCCCTGGCGCACGCGCAGCAGCGAGATGATCGCCGGCCCGAACAGGAACACGAAGAGCATGGCGGTCGCCGTCGCGCCCCCGGTTCGGAACGTGATGTAGCGGAAGATATTGAGGGGGCTGAAATAGGGGCTGAGCTCAGCCAACCAGGTCAACATGGAGTGCTTATCCTTTCAGCGCGTGTGCCGACGGGCTCGCGCCGTAACGTTCTTTCAGAGCTTTGACAACCAGGGCCATCTTCATGCTGAGCGATCCCTTGACGGTCACGGCATCGCCGGGACGGATCGCGGAGCAGGCCGCCTCGACGAGCTCCGCCGAGGTCTCGACGTGCAGCGCCACCTTCGCCTTCGGAAGACGATCCACGAGGTTCCTCATCAAAGGCCCCGCCGCGAAGACGAGGTCGATCTCGTTGGCCGTGACAGCCTCCGCAAGCTCTTCATGAAGGATCGGGCCCCGCTCGCCGAGTTCCTTCATGTCGCCGAGAACCGCAATCCGTCGCGCCTGACGGCCCAATTCCACGGCGCCCAGATTGGCGAGCGCTGCCCGCATGGAAGCCGGATTCGCGTTGTAGCTTTCGTCGATGAGGAGCGCCTGTCCGTCGCCGATGAACAACATGGTCCGCTCGCCGCGGCCCACGGGAGGCTTCAGGTCGGGAAACGAGAGAGCCACCTGCGCGAGGTCCGCGCCGAGGGCATGGGAGGCGGCGAGCACGCTCAAGGAGTTGAGCGCGATATGCCGGCCCGCCGTGCCGATCCGATAGGTGACGAGCTGTCCGAAGACGCGGGCTTCGACAACCGATTGATCGGGCTTCACGAGAATCCGCTCGGCGCGGATATCGGCGGCCTCGTGCTCGCCGAAGGAGACGACGCGACCGGCTGACGAGGCCAGTGCATGGGCCTTCAGGCGGTCGAAATAGGGGCTGTCGCGGTTGATGACCGCCGTGCCGCCGGGCTCGAGCCCCGAAAAGATCTCGCCCTTCGCATCGGCGATGCCCCAGAGGGAGGGGAAGAACTCGATATGCACCGGCTCGATGGTGGTGATCACGGCCACGTGCGGGCGAACCATCGCGGTGAGCGGCAGGATCTCGTGGGCATGATTCATCCCGATCTCGAAGATGCCGAATTCCGTCTCGCGCGGCATGCGCGACAGCGTGAGCGGCACACCCCAATGATTGTTGTAGGACGCCACAGAAGCGTGGGTGCTCCCCAGCCGGGAAAGCGCAAGGCGCATGGCCTCCTTCGTTCCGGTCTTGCCGACCGAACCCGTAATTGCCACGATTTGGGCGTCCGTGCGCTTGCGTGCCGTACGGCCCAATTGGCGCATGGCCTCGAGCACATCGGGCACCACGATGAGTCTGTCCGAGGCGAAGGCAGGAGCCTTTTCCTCGGAGACGACGGCGCCCGACGCGCCCTTATCGAGAGCGGCGGGCACGAAATCGTGGCCGTCATGCACATCGCCCTTGATGGCGAAGTAGAGATCGCCCGGCCCCAGCGTGCGCGTGTCGATGGAGGCGCCCGTCGCCTGGCGAAAGGCGCTGCCGACGCGGGCGCCGGTGGCGGCCACGATCTCGTCCAAGGTCCACAAGGGCGAATTCATCCCTGCCTCTCCGCAATAGCCGCCCGGACCTCGTCGTGATCCGAGAACGGCAGGGTCCGGTCGCCGATGATTTGGCCCGTTTCATGACCTTTGCCGGCGACGACGAGAATGTCACCCCTTTGGAGCTCTTTCACGGCCGTTCGGATGGCAAGCGCCCGATCCCCGATCTCACGGGCACCCGGAGCGCCCTTGAGCACCTCGGCCCGGATGGCCGCGGGGTCTTCCGAGCGAGGATTGTCGTCCGTCACAATGACGAGATCCGCCTTTTCGGTGGCGATTTGCCCCATGAGCGGGCGCTTGCCGCGATCACGGTCTCCACCGCAGCCGACGATGCAGACGAGACGCCCCTTCGTGAAAGGACGCAACGCATCGAGCACATGGGCCAGCGCATCGGGCTTGTGTGCATAGTCGACGATACAGATGGCCCCGTCGACCTCGCCCACCTGCTCCAGACGGCCGGAGACGCCCTTGAGCGTCCTGAAGCCTTCGAATATTTCGGCTGCCCTGCCTTCTCCTTCGACGGACAGGACGAGCCCGGCCGCTAGGAGAGCGTTCTCGACCTGAAACCCCCCAAGGAGCGGCAGGGTCGTTACGTACGTCCTGCCGAACGCCTCGATGGTCAGAGCCTGCCCGAAGCCCTCGGGGCGGGCCTCTGCGAGACGAAGCGTCTCGCCCCTGCTGCCGGTGGTGAGCATCGTCAGGCCGCGGTTGCGGACGCCCTGCTGAAACACATCCGAAAACGGGCCATCGGCATTGATGACAGCGGGTGCATCGGCGGGCAAGAGAGTATCGAACAGGCGCAACTTCGCCGCCGCATAGGCCTCGGTGGTGCTGTGATAGTCCAGATGATCGCGGCCGAGATTTGTGAAGCCAGCGGCGCTCAGGCGAACTCCGTCGAGCCGCCGCTGATCGATGCCGTGGGAGGAGGCCTCCATGGCCAGGCGCATGACGCCGTCCTTCGCGAGCGTGTTGAGCGTCCGATGCAGCGAGATCGGATCGGGAGTTGTGAGCGAACCATAGGCTGCGCCGTCCGAGGTGATCACGCCGAGCGTACCGAGGCTCGCGGATTTATAGCCGAGCGAGGCGAAGAGCTGGCGAGCGAAGTCGGCTACGGAGCTCTTGCCGCTCGTGCCCGTGACGGCAATGACCTTCTCCGGCTGCCGCGGGTAGACGCGCGACGCCGCGAGAGCGAGAGCCTGTCGCACATCCCGCACCCTGACATAGCCGACGTTTCCAGGCAGTTCGGAAGGGCGCTCCGCCTCTCCGGCGATCACGGCCGCCCCGGCGGCGACGGCCTGGGGCACGAAGCTCATGCCGTCCACCTTTGTGCCCGGCACCGCGAAGAACACGCTGCCCTGCCCTACCTGCCGGCTGTCGGAGGCAATTCCGGTCACCGACAAGGATGCTTCCGGAAGCCCTTCGGCCTCCGGAAGCAGATCGCTCAATTCGATTGTGCTTGTCATTATCGGATGCCCCATGCGTTGAGGCGCGACATGAGTGGGAAGGGTTGCGCGGGAGGCTCGAAGCGAGGCGGAATACCGAGCAGAGGCGCCACCCGCTCGATGACGTTGCCTGTCACGGGCCCCGCATTCCAGCCCGCCGTCGAGAAGCCGTAGGTGCCCTCGACCGCCTGCGGCTCGTCCAGGATGGTCAGAAACACGTATTTCGGCTTGTCGGCGGGGACGACGGCCGTGAACGTGGTGAGGTTCTTGTTCTTGGAATAGCGGCCATTGACGACCTTTTCCGCAGTGCCCGTCTTACCACCCACATAGAAGCCGGCAATGGCAGCCGATGAGGCGGATCCTGCCGGGTTGGAGGCGTTGAGGCGCATTACGTAGCGCATAGCCTCGCTGGTTTCGGGCTTAAGCACCTGCAGGGCGCCCTTGCGGGCCTCCTCCTCGTCGCGTTTGAGGAATGTCGGCTTGATGAGCACGCCGCCGTTCACGAGCGCGCCGACCGCCATGAGCGCCTGAAGGGGAGCAACGGCGAGACCATGCCCGAAAGCGATGGTCATGGTGTTGAGCTCACCCCAACGCGGCGGAACGATCGGCAGGGCGCTTTCCGGCAGCTCGGTCTCGAGACGCGTGAGCTGCCCCATCTTCCGCAGGAACGCCTTGTGGCCTTCGACACCAATTCCGAGCGCCATGCGCGCCGTACCGATGTTGGAGGAATGGATGAATACCTCCGGCGTGGAGAGAATGCGGCGCGTTGGGTGATAATCGCCAATCGTGAACCGGCCATAGCGCAGCCCGGATCGAGCGTCGAAGGTCGAATTGATGTTGTACTTGCCGGAATCGAGCGCCATCGCGACGGTCAACGCCTTGAAGGTCGACCCCATCTCGAACACGCCGACATTGATACGGTTGATGCGATCCTTTTCGAGAGCGTCGATGGGATTGTTGGGATCGAAATCGGGAAGCGAGACGAGAGCGATCACCTCGCCGGTGTTCACGTCCATGATCGCGCCGGCGGTTGCCTTCGCCTTGAACTTCGTCATGCCCTTCATCAGCTCGTCGCGCAGGGCGTGCTGCACGCGCAGATCGATGGAGAGCTCCACGGGCTTCAGATCCGCGGCAGAGATGTTGAAGCCTGCACCGTTGAGGTCCTGCAGGCCCATGCTGTCGATGTACTTCTCGATGCCGGCGATGCCTACGTTATCCACATTGGCGAAGCCCAGCACATGCGCCGCAGCCTCAGCGTTAGGGTAAACACGCTTGTTCTCGGGCAGGAAGCCCACGCCCGGGATGCCGAGCCGATGCACCTCCGCCTGCTGGCGCGGCGTGATCTCGCGCTTGACCCAGACGAACCCCCTCTTGGTATTGAGCTTATTGCGAAGCTCGGTGGCGTCGAGATCGGGCAGAACGGCGGTGAGGAGCTCCACCGCTTCGTCCTTGTCGACGATGTTGCGCGGCTCCGCGAAGACGGACACCATCTTCACGTCTGTGGCAAGAATTTCGCCATTGCGGTCCACGATGTCGGGACGGGCTGCGGATATTTCGGAGGAAGCCGCGCGGCGCATCCCGCTGGTGCTTTCGCTCGTGACGGCGAGCTGCACGAGCCGCCCGCCGATGACCATGAAGAGCCCGGCGAAGCAGAGAGCTGCCAGGCTCACGCGCGACGTGCTTTTGTCGAGGCGCAACCGGAACAGCTCGCTGGCATAGGAGTAGATGCCCCTCCTGGGCGGAGGGCTCTTCGCTTTCAGTTCGGGTTGGGGCTCGTGCAACACGGGAGTTACCGCCTCGGAGTTTGCGTCGTCAGGGTTCGGGCTACGTTGCTTGTGTCCTTCGGCGTCGCCGTCGGCCCAAGCAGACCGAGCGCTTCGAGCTTGCGGCCGATCTCATCCCCGCGTTCCGGACGATCCGGCAGATCGGACAAGCGCGCCAGCTGCTGTATCTTCAAGGGCTGCAGATCGAGGTGCTGGTCGGCAGCCGCCTGCAGGCGATCCGGCCGGTCGAGATACTGCCACTCCGCCTGCAGGACGGCGATGGCATCGCGCTCGCGCTGCACCTTCGATTTCAGCTTCGCTACCTGCTCGGCATAATAGAGCGTATCGTATTTGATCGAATAGGCATAACCCGCCGACAGAATCAGGGCCGTGATCGCGATGATATGGAGCAGCTTGGTCATCGCCGCCCTCCTCTTTTCTCCGCCGTCTGCGGCAGCTCGGCCAACATGGTGATGGCACTCAACGGTTCCTGCGGCGGCTCGCCAGTACGGGCGCCGGCTCTGAGCTTCGCCGACCGCGCGCGGGGATTGCGCGCCATTTCCTGCTCGCCGGGACCGACCGGGCCCTTCGTGACGGCCTGGAATGTCGGCTCCGCGGCAGCGATTGTCGGCATGTGACGCGATCCGCTCGGCGTGCGCCCGGTACGAGCCGCGAAGAACTGCTTCACGATCCGGTCTTCGAGCGAGTGGAAGGTGACGACAACGAGCCGGCCGCTAGGTCTCAGAATGCATTCGGCCGCATGCAAGGCGCGCACCAATTCACCCAACTCGTCGTTGACCGCGATGCGAAGCCCCTGGAACACCCGCGTCGCCGGATGAATGCCACCCGGCTCCTGACGGATCAATGACGCAACGAGATCCGCAAGCTGACGTGTCGTCTGAAACGGCTCCCTGCGGCGTGCCTCGATTATCGCGCGAGCAACGGCCCGGGCACGGCGCTCCTCGCCGTAGTGATAGAAGATATCCGCGAGTTCGGCCTCGGAGGATTCGTTGACGATATCGGCGGCACTCGGTCCCTCCCGCTCCATGCGCATATCGAGCGGACCGTCGTTGCGGAACGAGAAACCGCGCTCGGCCTGATCGAGCTGCATGGAGGACACACCGATATCGAGAACGACCCCATCGACGCCCTCGAAACCCTGCCCGCGCGCAACCTCGTCCAGATCGCCGAAGCGCCCCGGGACGAGCATCAATCGCTTCTTGAAGCGTGTGGCCAGCGGCGCACCGCCCGTAATCGCGTCGGGATCGCGGTCGATGGCAATGACCTTGTTCTGAGGATGTGCATCGAGGATGGCGCGCGTGTATCCGCCCGCACCGAACGTGCCGTCGATGAAAACGCCGCCGCGCTTCACATCGAG
This sequence comes from Microvirga sp., assembly GCA_031181145.1. Classification (GTDB taxonomy): domain Bacteria; phylum Pseudomonadota; class Alphaproteobacteria; order Rhizobiales; family Beijerinckiaceae; genus Microvirga. The sequence goes on along the minus strand of JAPSLB010000006.1, from coordinate 28,929 downwards.
CGCGTCACACACCTCCGCCAGGAGCACAGGAACGTGACGGGTCGGTCCGCCAGCGGCTCCGGCTCCTGGGCCGTCGCCGCGTCCCATCATTGCTCCCGCACTCCTGGTGAGGTGTTCTGTACCATACGTGGCTCCATGATCCGGGCTCCCAGCACCTTCTTCAGGTCTCTGACCTTCGTGCGCGCCTCCTCCAAGTGCGCACGGAAACGCTCGGGCTCCCAAATCTGGAACTTGTGACCAAGTCCGACGAACGTCACCGTGTCGCCGATCCCGGCATGTACTTTTACTGTGTCCGTCAGGATGACACGCCCCTCCGGATCGACTTTGAGAATTTCGCTGGTCCCGAACAATGCGGTCGACAGCTGATCCCGTTCGTCCGAATAGGGCGACAGCGTCGACAAGAACGCATCGATCTCGTTCAGGAGCGTATTGCCACCTGCGTCCAACGCCTGCGCATCGAGCGCGGGATGAACGTAGAGACCCTCGAACCCGTCCCTGGCCAAGACGGCCCGGAAGGATGCGGGGATCGAGACGCGACCCTTCGAATCCAACTTGTTGGTGAAATTGGACACGAAGCGGTTCATTGGCCGCAGCTCGCAAGCTCCCGATTGTCAGCCCCCCGGCAGACCTCGACGGCCTGCCACCCGTTCTCGGCGCTAACGCCACTTTCCGGAACAGGATGTCAGCGCCCCTTGTGCGTTTGACGTCCCCTTCGGAAGACACCGTCGACGGGATAACTTGGGATAACATGGGACTATATGGGCGTCAACGGAACGGGAATGGAGCGCAAGCCTGGAGACAGGCACGCTCCATCAGACGCGTTTAGGGTTAATGAATCGTAAGCGGACCAAGGATTTGGTCCGCTTTGTCGCAGTTTTGAGCCTGTGGAAAAGGGGTCAGCCGGCCTGTAAGCCGGGTTCTGTATGGCCCAAGGTCGAAACCTGGACGTGGCGGCCATTCCTCTGGGACGATCATTACTGACCGCCTCAAGCAACCAACCCGGACGACCAGCCTGGAAGCAGGCCTGGCGCAAGCGCCTGTCATCCCTATTCGGTTTTGCTCCTGGTGGGGTTTACCATGCCGTCCGCATTACTGCGTCCGCGGTGCGCTCTTACCGCACCCTTTCACCCTTACCCTGCATGCAGGGCGGTCTGCTTTCTGTGGCACTATCCCTGGGGTCACCCCCGCCGGACGTTATCCGGCACCTTGCTTCCATGGAGCCCGGACTTTCCTCCCCGAGCAAGCTCGGAGCGGCCGCCCGGCCAGCTGACGATTGGGATGTGGTGCGAAACGGGGGCCCGCGTCAAGGCCGGACGATCAATCGGCGGCGGCCGTGATCATCTTCACCTTCGCGCAATAGGCCAGGGAGGCCTTTGTCATGGCCGTCGTGCGGTGGCCGAACTGGTAGCGCAGGATCGTGCCGCAGGTGTCGCCGCCAGCGAGCTTGTAGGCTTGAGCGAGATATTTGAGCCCGTAGCGAAGGTTGGTCTCCACATCAAGCAGTCCGGCAACGCCGCCCTCGTAACCCAGCGACTGGGCCGTGCGCAGGTTGATCTGTGTCAGGCCGATATGGGCGCCGTTGCGGGCGCCCGGATTGTAACGACTCTCGAGGCGCACCACCGCATCGGCGAGTTCATAGGGCAAGCCGTTCTCCGACGCGTAACGGACGATCAGAGGCTTGAGAGCGGCCGCCTTGGCCGCGTCGGTCCCCGCCGCGCGGGAACGGGCCGGCAGCTCTATGGGAAGGGAAGCAGTCGCCTCGACACCCTCATCATCCAAGGCGCCCCTCTTCCCGGCGCTGGAGATCCCGGAGGCCTTTCCGGGCTTTGCCGTTTGGTCCGCGTCAGCGGTTTCGGCGCCCTCCGGACCGGCGAGCGCGGCAGCGGCTGCCCGCACCTCTTCGGCGTGAGCACGCGCGAGAGCGGCGGCTTCGTCGGGAGGAATGACATTGCCTTCTGCTCGAGCCTGAGGTGCGAGAACAGATATGGCCGAGCTTACGATCGCGAGCGCCATGGTTTTCGATAAATACTGCCAAGTCATGACGAAACTCCAAATGGCACAGGTCGCGGAAAAGCGCTGGGTGAGGAGGAAATAAGGCAAAGTTGTGACTTGCCGATCCGCAGCCATGTTCAATTTATGCTCATGCTAGACGGTCACATGCCTGACCGAAGCGCAGAAAGGCTGTGAAATAGCCTGAGGGTCTTAACAAAAATTTTTCTACAGCCCATTTGACCGACAAGGAACTTCTTCCCCGTGTCGGGAGTTGGCGTCAGCGTAAGGTCAAGCTAAGTAGAGTTGGGCAGCCTTATAGCCCGCTAGATACAGGGAAGCCTCCATGAAGAAGATCATTACCGCGATTGCCGCCGGTGCCCTCACCCTCTCGATGGCAGCCTGCAACACTCCCGGCGAGCGAGCCGTCGGCGGCGCCGCTGTTGGCGGCCTCGCCGGTGCTGCCATTGGCGGCGCCGCTACGGGTCGCGCCAGCGGCGCTCTTGCCGGCGCAGCCATCGGCGCGGCCGGCGGTGCGGTCGTGGGCGCAGCAACGACTCCGCGTGGTCCGGCCTGCCCCTACGGCACGTATCAGGACATGTACGGCAACATCTACTGCCGCTAAGACGATCCCGAAAAGCGGATTTGAGGGGCCGAGAACTTCTCGGCCCCTTTTCTTTTGCCTGAAGTTGAGCGACCACTGTTTCCAAGATGATTCAGTCGATTTGGGGTAAGTTGGGCGGTGCCGGCATCGGCATGGCGCTCGGAGGTCCGATTGGCGCTCTCCTGGGCGGCGTTGCCGGGCACGTTCTCGTCGATCGCGAAGGCGCGCCTTTCGGGAAGCCGCCGCGCGACGTTCTGTTCACCATGGGCCTCGTCGCTCTCGCGGCCAAGATGGCGAAGGCCGATGGTGTTGTGGTGGACGTGGAGGTGAAGGCCTTCGAGCAGATCGTCGAGGTCCCGGAGAGCGAGCACCCCCGCGTCCAACGCCTGTTCGAGCTCGCCATGCAGACGTCCGAGGGCTTCGAATCCTACGCCCGGCAAATCGGCACGGAGTTCAAGGATGAACCCGCCCTCCTGGAAGACGTGCTCGACGGCCTGTTCCATATTGCCAAGGCGGACGAGGCGGTGCATGAGGCCGAATACGTCTACCTCAAGAACGTCGCCACGATCTTCGCGTTCTCGGAGATGGAATTCGAACGCATCGCCGCCCGCCACGTGAAGCAGTCGGACGATCCTTATCTCATTCTCAAGGCTGACCGGGCCATGAACGACGACGAGCTGAAGCGCCACTACCGCAAGCTGGTCGCCGAGAACCATCCCGACCGGGAGATCGCCCGTGGCCTGCCGCCGGAGGCAGTCAAGATTGCGACGGAGCGATTGGCTGCCATCAATGCCGCTTGGGAGCGTGTTGCTGCCGAGCGGAACCTCAGGTGAATGTATGAGCCCGCCCCTTTCCCCCGAAAGCCCCATTGCCGCGAAGGTGTTTCCTTCACCCAATCACGGGGAGCGGAAGGACGGACGACGCCCGAACATGCTGATCCTGCACTATACGGGCATGCCGGACGAAGGCGAGGCGCTGCAATGGCTTTGCAATCCCGTGTCGCAGGTATCGGCTCACTATTTCGTGTTCGGGGACGGACGTGTTCTGCAACTGGTGCCCGAAGCGCGGCGCGCCTGGCACGCGGGCATCTCGTCCTGGAACGGCGAGACGGACATCAACTCGAGCTCCATCGGCATCGAGATCGCCAATCCCGGCCATCCGGGCGGTCTGCCGATCTACCCCGATGCACAGATCGAAAGCGTGATCGCGCTCGCGAAAGATATCGTGGCCCGCTGGCGCATCCCGGCCGCCCGTGTGCTCGGCCACTCGGACGTCGCACCGGGCCGCAAGATTGATCCCGGCGAGAACTTTCCCTGGAAGCGTCTGCACGAGGCCGGCATCGGGCATTGGGTGCCGCCCGCCACTTTGAGCGACGGACGCTTCTTCTCGCGCGGGGATCAAGGCATGCCCATCGAGGCCCTTCAGGCCATGCTGGCCATGTACGGCTATAGCCTGAGGATCAACGGCGTGTTCGACGAGGATACGGAAAAGGTGGTCGCCGCTTTTCAGCGCCACTTCCGGCCCGAACGCGTCGACGGCGTGGCGGACGCCTCCACCATCACCACCCTGCGCGATCTGATTGCCAAGCGGCCGTCTGCGGAAATGGCATGAATTGCACCCTCTTCGTCATTCCGGGGTGCTGCTGGCGATCTACTCCGCCGCCATCGGCCTGTAGCTCGCAGGGTCGTAGTTGAGGATCGGGCTGAGCCAGCGTTCGACCTCCTGCACGCCCATGCCCTTGCGGACGGCGTAATCCTCCACCTGATCGCGCTCAACCTTCGCCACGCCGAAGTAATAGGCTTCCGGATGCGCAAGGTAGAGACCGGACACGGAAGAACCCGGCCACATGGCATAGGATTCCGTCAGGCTCACGCCGATCCGGCGCTCGGCTTCCAGCAGGCTGAAGAGCGCCGCCTTCTCCGTATGATCGGGCTGCGCGGGATATCCGGGAGCCGGACGGATGCCGCGATACTCCTCCCGGATCAGGCCCTCGTTCGTGAGGTTCTCGTCAGGCGCATAGGCCCAGAACTCCTTGCGCACGCGCTCATGCATGCGCTCGGCGAAGGCCTCCGCGAGACGATCCGCGAGAGCCTTGACCAGGATCGAGCGATAATCGTCGTTCGCGCGCTCGAACTTCTCGGCGATGCGCACTTCCTCGATTCCGGAGGTGACCACGAAGGCGCCGATCCAGTCGGGTTTTCCGCTCTCGGCGGGTGCGACGAAATCGGAGATGCACAAGTTGGGCTTTCCGTCGCGCTTCGAGAGCTGCTGGCGGAGGCCGTAGAAGGTTGCAAGCGTTTCGCCGCGACTTTCGCCCGTATAGAGGCGGATGTCGTCGCCGACCGCATTGGCGGGCCAGAAGCCGATCACCGCCTTCGGGTTGAACCAACGCTCCTCAACGAGCTGCTTGAGCATCGCCTGCGCATCGTCCCAAAGCTGGCGCGCTGCCGATCCCTGCTGCTCGTCCTCGAGGATCGCAGGGAAGCGGCCCTTCAACTCCCAGGTCTGGAAGAAGGGCGTCCAATCGATATAGGGTACGAGTTCACCCACATCGTAGCTGCGGAACACGCGCGCGCCGGTGAAGGTGGGCCTGGGCGCGGAATAGGATTCCCAATCGATCTTCAGCCTGTTGGCGCGGGCTTTCTCGATGGGTAAGCGCTGCTTGTCGGCCTCGGAGCGCGCATGGGCATCGGCCACCCTGCGGTACTCGCTGCGCAGCGTCTCCACATAGGCATTCTTCGCGTCCGGCGAGAGCAACGACGAGACGACGCTGACCGCCCGGCTCGCATCCGTGACATAGACCGCCTGGCCTTTCTGATAGTTTGGATGGATCTTCACGGCGGTATGCACGCGGCTGGTCGTCGCGCCACCGATGAGCAGCGGGATATCGAAGCCCTCACGCTCCATTTCGCTCGCCACGTTCACCATCTCGTCGAGGGACGGTGTGATGAGACCTGAGAGGCCGATCACATCCACCTTCTCCCTGCGGGCCGTCTCCAGAATCTTCTGAGCTGGGACCATGACGCCGAGATCGATGACCTCGTAGTTGTTGCAGGCGAGCACCACGCCCACGATGTTCTTGCCGATATCATGCACGTCGCCCTTTACGGTGGCCATCAGGACCTTTCCGGCGGTGGACCGCTCGTCGAGCCCGGAAGCCTTCTTCTCCGCCTCCATGAAGGGCATGAGGTAGGCCACCGCCCGCTTCATCACGCGGGCCGACTTCACCACCTGCGGCAGGAACATCTTGCCCGCGCCGAAGAGATCGCCGACCACGTTCATGCCGGCCATGAGCGGCCCTTCGATCACGTGCAGGGGGCGCTCGGCAGCCTGACGCGCTTCCTCCGTATCCTGCTCGATGAACTCGGTGATGCCGTTGACGAGCGCATGTTCGATGCGCTTCTCGACAGACCAGGTGCGCCATTCGAGGTCGGTTGCCTTCGACGCGCCCGCGCCGTCGCCCTTGAAGCGTGGCGCCGCCTCGAGCAGGCGCTCCGTCGCATCGGGGCGCCGGTTGAGCACCACGTCCTCGCACAGATCGCGCAGCTCCGGATCGATTTCGTCGTACACGGCGAGCTGGCCCGCATTCACGATGCCCATGTCCATGCCGACCTTGATGGCGTGGAAGAGGAACACGGAGTGCATGGCTTCGCGCACGGGCTCATTGCCGCGGAACGAGAAGGAGAGATTCGAGACACCGCCCGAAATGTGGGCGTGCGGCAGCGTCTCGCGGATGATGCGCACGGCTTCGATGAAGGCGACGCCGTATCCGTTGTGCTCTTCGATGCCGGTCGCCACCGCGAATACGTTAGGGTCGAAAATGATGTCTTCCGGCGGGAAGCCCACCTGCTCGGTCAGGATTCTGTAGGCGCGCGTGCAGATCTCGACCTTACGCTCCAGCGTGTCGGCCTGTCCTTGCTCGTCGAAGGCCATGACGACCACGGCGGCACCGTATGAGCGACAGATTTTCGCGTGCTCGATGAAGGCTTCCTCTCCTTCCTTCATCGAGATCGAATTCACGATGGCCTTGCCCTGCAGGCACTTGAGGCCTGCCTCGATCACATGGAACTTGGAGGAGTCCACCATCACGGGAACGCGCGCGATATCGGGCTCCGCCGCCACGAGGTTGAGGAACTCCACCATCGCCTTCTCGGAGTCGAGCAAGCCTTCGTCCATGTTGACGTCGATGATTTGTGCGCCGTTCGCCACCTGATCGCGCGCTACGTCGAGGGCAGCGGCATAGTCACCGTTGGTGATCAGCTTGCGGAACTTGGCGGAGCCGGTGACGTTCGTGCGCTCGCCCACGTTCACGAAGGGAATGTCGGAGGTCAGCGTGAAGGGCTCAAGACCCGACAGGCGCATGCGCGGCTGCATAACCGGCACTTGGCGAGGGGCCTTGCCGGCGATGGCCTCGGCAATGGCGCGGATATGCGCCGGCGTGGTGCCGCAGCACCCGCCGACCACGTTCACGAGGCCGGCATCTGCGAACTCCGCCAGCATGCGGGCCGTAGCTTCCGGGCTCTCGTCATAGAGCCCGAACTCATTCGGCAGACCCGCATTGGGATAAGCGCAGACGAAGGTATCCGCCACCTTCCCGATTTCCTGGACATGCGCCCGCATCTCACGGGCGCCGAGCGCGCAATTGAGGCCGACGGAGAAGGGCTCCGCGTGACGCACCGAGTACCAGAAGGCCGTCGGCGTCTGGCCGGACAGGGTGCGGCCCGAGAGATCCGTGATCGTTCCCGAAATCATAACGGGAAGCTTCACGCCCTTCTCCGCGAACACCTGGTGCGTGGCCACGATGGCGGCCTTGGCGTTGAGCGTATCGAAGATCGTCTCGATGAGGATGATCTCCGCGCCGCCGTCGACGAGCCCCCTCACCTGCTCGGCATAAGCATCCCGCACCTGTTCGAAGGTCACGGCGCGATAGCCCGGATTATTCACGTCCGGCGAGATGGAGAGCGTGCGGTTCGTGGGGCCGATGGCGCCCGCCACGAAGCGGCGCCGCCCGTCCTCTTTCTGAACGATCAGCGCGGCTTCGCGGGCGATGCGCGCGCCCTCATAGTTCAACTCATAGACGATGGCCTCCATACCGTAATCGGCCTGGGCAATGGAGGTACCAGAGAAGGTGTTGGTCTCGACGATGTCGGCACCGGCGCGGAAGTAGTCGAGATGAACATTGAGCACCGCATCCGGCTGGGTGAGGATCAGGAGATCGTTGTTGCCCTTGACGTCCTGCTTCCAATCCTTGAACCGCTCGCCGCGGAAATCCTCCTCCGAGAAGCGCGAGCGCTGAAGCTCGGTTCCCATGGCACCGTCGAGCACGAGAATACGCTCTGAGGCCGCTTCACGTAGCGCATTGAGGATCTCTGCGCCATCGGCAGGACGAGGGTCGAACATGGTCATCACAGTCTCTTTCGGTCGGGCGGGCTCCTGCCCGGCCCTCCATGCATCGCGTGGCAAACAGGAATGCCTGGACTGTCGCCAGGCACCGGCATCTCAAGCAGCCACCTTCACGCTCTGATCGCGCAGCCCGAGCAGATGGCAGATGGCATAGACCAAGTCGGCGCGGTTCATGGTGTAGAAGTGGAATTCGTTCACGCCGCGGTCGACGAGATCGATCACCTGTTCAGCTGCCACGGCGGCGGCAACGAGCTTGCGCGTCTCCACATCGCTGTCGAGTCCCTCGAAACGGGCTGCCAGCCAATCCGGAACGCTCGCGCCGGTCTTCGCCGCGAAGTTCGCCGTCTGCTTGAAGTTCTGCACGGGCACGATGCCCGGCACGATCGGAATGTCGATACCGCGTGCGCGCACGCGGTCGAGATAGCGGAAGTAGTGGTCGTTATCGAAAAAGAACTGGGTGATGGCGCGGTCAGCGCCGCAATCGACCTTCGCTTGCAGCACGTCGATATCGGCGTCGAGGGAGGCGGCCTCCGGATGCTTCTCCGGATAGGCGGAGACGGACACCTCGAAATCGCCGATGGCCTTGATTCCTGCCACGAGATCGCAGGTCTGCCGGTAGCCGCCTGGGTGGGGCTCGTAGGCAGCTCCGATGCCTGCGACCGGATCGCCCCGCAGGGCCACGATGTGGCGCACGCCCGCGTCCCAGTAGGAGCGGACGACGTCGTCGACCTCCTCCGTCGTCGCGGCCACGCAGGTCAGATGCGCGGCGGGCTTCAGATGCGTTTCCTTCACGATGCGAGAAACCGTGGCATGGGTGCGCTCGCGGGTGGAGCCGCCGGCGCCGTAGGTCACGGATACGAATTGCGGATGGAGCGGCGCAAGCCGCTGAATGGAGCTCCAGAGCGTCGTTTCCATCTCTGGCGTCTTCGGCGGGAAGAACTCGAAGGACACCTTGATGGGACAGGAGATCTGCCTGCTGGGGCGAAGGGTCAGGGGCGACATCAGGCAACCTCTCTGTCGGGCTGGGTCAAGGGCCAGTCCGTAACTACGCGGCGGTCCTGTCCGAGCCAAAGGGACACGGTCAATTGGTCATCGCCCTTCCGAGGCGGCGCGATTTCTTTGGTCAGCGTGCAATCGAGGCCTGCCTCGTCGAGCCAGCCGGCGACCTGCGAGGGCGCGAAGCCGAGCCGGCGATGGGCCTGTCTCTCCCGCAGGAATTCGAGCTTATGCGGCGCGAAATCCACCACGAGAATGCGCCCGCCCGGAGCAACGAGACGAGCGGCCTCGCGGATCGCGCGGGCGGGATCGTCCAGGTAATGCAGGACCTGATGAATGATCACCAGATCGAACGTGTCCCTCGGGAACGGCGGCGCGTAGATATCGCCCTGCCGCAGTTCGATGCCGCGCAGTCCTGCCTTCTCGAGATTGGCGCGGGCCACCGAGAGCATGGCATGGCTCGCATCGAGACCGACGGTGCGGCCGGCGCGCGGCGCGAGGAGCTGCAGCATGCGGCCCGTGCCCGTCCCGAGATCGACGAGATCGCGGATCGGCTTCGGCCCCAGCGCCTCGAGCACGGCCGCCTCGACTACGGCCTCAGGCGCATGGAGGGAGCGCAGGCGGTCCCATTCCGGGGCAAGCCTGGAAAAATACGCCTGAGCGGCCTGGGAGCGCTGCGCCCGGACCGCCTCCAAACGGGTTCGGTCTTCCAGCAGTTGCGGGTCGGACCGATCGAGGCTCTCGAGGGTCGGACGGATGATCCGGAAGGCGGTGCCCCGGTCGGTCAGCCGGAAGAAGGCCCAGGCCCCTTCCCGATGCCGCTCCACGAGACCGGCTTCCACGAGCAGCTTCAAATGGCGTGAGATTCGCGGTTGGGACTGCCCGAGAATGTCGGTGAGATCGGACACCGAGAGCTCGCCCTCGGCCAGCAGGGCCAGGATGCGCAGGCGCGTTTCCTCTGCGGCGGCCCGCAGGACGTCCAGCGTCAGATCCAGAGATGGAGCCTTCTTGTCAGCCATGCGCCAAACTCGCTCTTACATATAAAGATATATTTATATCTATTTTGAATCGAGGGCAAGCCGGACGTAGGATGTCACCTGCGCGGCTGGACCAGGGCCGCAGGGTCAGAACCCCGCAGCCGCAGCAGCCCCGCGATGGCCGCGAAAAGAGGCTCAATGTTCAAGGACGATAAGCGTGGAGGGAAGCATATCGGCAGAATGCCTGTTCCGAAGGATCCGGAAACAAGCCGAAGCCATTGATCCAGACAGCAGACACCGCTCTCGGAATCGATCCGGTCGCTTCTTCTTTGGAGCGCGGCGCTTGAAGCGGAGCTTCGGCTCAGCACGACACGCCGGAGCGTCACGAAAGAATCTTAGCGGAAGGGAGGCTCGTCGAAACTGCGCAGTTTCCGCGAATGCACGGAAGCCCTCTGCCCCCGCAGGATATCGACGGCCGCCAAACCGATCATGAGGTGCTCGCTCACCGCGCGCTCGTAGAAGGCACTGGCCGCGCCGGGCAGCTTGATCTCGCCGTGCAGGGGCTTGTCGGAGACGCAGAGCAGTGTGCCGTAGGGAACACGCAGGCGATAGCCCTGCGCGGCGATGGTGCCGCTCTCCATATCCACCGCGATGGCGCGCGAAAGATTGATCTGCCGCCGTTCCTGGCTCCAGCGGAGCTCCCAGTTGCGATCGTCATAGGTCACGACGGTTCCGGTGCGCAGGCGGCGCTTCAAGGCCTCACCGCGCTCGCCCGTGACCTGCACGGCCGCCTCCTGCAGCGCCACCTGGATTTCTGCGAGCGCCGGCACCGGAATTTCCGGCGGCACGGCGCCGTCGAGAATGCGGTCGCGCCGCAGATAGCCATGTGCCAGCACATAATCGCCGATCGCTTGCGACTGCCGCAAACCGCCGCAATGCCCCACCATGAGCCAGCAATGCGGGCGGAGCACGGCCAGATGGTCCGTGATGTTCTTCGCGTTCGAGGGACCGACGCCGATGTTGACCAGCGATACGCCCTGCCCGTCCTTGCGCATCAGGTGATAGGCGGGCATTTGGAAGCGGTGCCACGGCGATGAGCCGATCAGGTCCTCGACGGCGGCCTCGTCGAGACCGCGATCGATCGTGATGCCGCCCGGCATCACGAGCCTGCTGTAAGGCCCCTCCTCGTTCGCCAGTTCCTTCACGGCCCAGCGGACGAACTGATCCACATAGCGGTGGTAGTTGGTGAGCAGGATCCAGGGCTGCATCGAGCGCCAGTCGCTACCCGTGTAATGCACGAGGCGGCGCAGGGAGTAATCGACACGCGCGGCGTCGAAGAGCGAGAGCGGACGCGGCTCGTTCTCGTGGAAGATCCAGGTACCGTCCGCGATTTCGTCACCGACCTTGGCGAGCAGCGGCGTCGGGAAATGCTGCGCAAGCTCGGAGGCCGAATGCGCACCGCGCCCAAGCTCGTCTCCGCGCTCGAAAATGTAGGGATAGGGAATTTCCTGATCGCTGATGCCCACCTCGAGCGTGGCGCCGTAGTCCCGCACGAGATGGTTCAATTGCTCCAGAAGATAGCTCCTGAAGAAGGCGGGCTGCGTGATCGTGGTCGCATAGACCCCGGCCCCCTGGAACTTGGCATAGGCCCGCTGCTTGACCGGCGGAACGGAATTGGCCCGGTAGTCCACCCGAAGCTCGGGATAGCGGAAGCGGGACCTCTCCTGTGGAGTGGGAGGCGTGCCCTTGGCGAAGAAATGCTCGAGAGCGTGACGTTGCGCCTCGACGGCGCTGTCATGAAGCTCGATTAGCCGCTCGACGGCTTCCTCGGGCGTTTCTACAGATTGAAAAGTGATCGGATCGGCTGGCACGGGATAAGTCTCGCCTTATGTCTCGTGCCTCAAGGGTCATACACGTTTGAGGCAACGAACCCAACACTCTTGTTGGGATGTAGTCAGGCATATAAACCGAGAGAGAGCAAATTGATCCCGCCTCGCTGCCGTCCGCCTCCCTCGAAGTTCCTCTTCCCCCCTTGGCCTCGCTGGAATAAGAATAGAAGCGGGGGCGCATGGGAGGAACCCATGAATCGCATGATCGCTCTCGTTTTGACATTGAGCTTCGCGGCTGCCGGGCCCGCTTCCGCCAACCGATGCCCGCAGGAGATGACGGCTATCGACAGAGCTCTGCAGACAGCTCAGCTCTCGGCTTCCGACCGGGAAAGGGTGATGGACCTTCGGCGACGGGGCGAGGCCGCCCACAAGGCGGGCAATCATGACGAGTCCGAAAGGCTTCTCGACCAAGCAAAAGATATCTTGAAGATCTGAAGGCCGAGGCTGCGCAAGCAGCCGTAGGGCACCGCCTCTACGATCCTGCTCACCCCGGACCATCCCGTCCCGAGGATGTCAGAACGGGATGCGCTCGCCTTGCCAATTGAAGAAGCCACCTGATTCTTCAGGGGCAAGCCGATCCATGAGCCGGATGAGCCCTGCTGCGCTCTCCTCGACGGAGATGTCGCCGCCTGAACCGCCCATGTCCGTCCGCACCCAACCGGGATGCACGGCAACCACGATGATCCCCTCAGGCTGAAGATCCGTAGCGAGGCCTTGCATCACCTTGTTAACGGCGGCTTTCGAAGCCCGATAGGCGATCCGGTCCGATTTTGCGTAGGAGAGCGAGCCCATGCGGCTGCTGATCGTCATGATCTTAGAATTCGTCGCTCGCCTCAAGTGAGGAAGAAATGCCTGTGCAATCCGCAGCGGACCAAGTGTGTTGACCTGCAGGGTTTCGAGAAACCCGGCAAAATCCATGTCGAGCGTCGATTGTCGCTGCGGGCCGATGATGCCCGCATTGTTGACCAGTACATCCACCGGCTCATCGATCTGCCGCACAGCTTCTGCAATCGATGTGTCGTCACGAACATCGAGCGTGGACAGCCTGAGCTGTCTGCCTTCGATAAACTCGTTCAAAGCCTCTGGAGCTTGCACGGTATCGCGTAGCGTACCGATCACCCGCTCGCCGCGCAAGAGAAGGGCGCGGGCGAGCTCCTGCCCGATCCCGCGTCCTACGCCTGTGATGAGGTAAGTCCCCAAGGTGAACCTTACCGCGTGAACTTCTTGTACTTGATCCGGTGCGGGATCGTGGAGTCCGTGCCGAGGCGGCGCTTCTTGTCCTCCTCGTAATCCGCGAAGTTGCCCTCGAACCACTCCACATGACTGTCGCCCTCGAAGGCGAGGATGTGGGTGGCGATACGGTCGAGGAACCAGCGGTCGTGGCTGATGATCACGGCGCAGCCCGCGTAATCCTCCAGCGCCTCTTCAAGCGCCCGCAGCGTATCCACGTCGAGGTCATTGGTCGGCTCGTCGAGGAGCAGGACGTTGGAGCCCGATTTCAGGATCTTGGCGAGATGCACGCGGTTGCGCTCGCCGCCCGAGAGCACGCCGACCTTCTTCTGCTGGTCGGAACCCTTGAAGTTGAAGGCCGAGCAATAGGCACGCGCATTGATCTCGCGCTTGCCGAGATAGAGCACCTCGTTGCCGCCCGAAATCTCCTCGTAGAGCGTCTTGTTCGCATCGAGGGAATCGCGACTCTGGTCCACATAGCCGAGCTTCACGCTCTCGCCGATGGTAATGCTGCCCTCGTCCGGCTGCTCCTGCCCCGTGATCATGCGGAACAGGGTGGTCTTGCCGGCGCCGTTCGGGCCGATCACGCCGACGATGCCGCCTGGCGGCAGCTTGAAGGACAGGCCGTCGATGAGGAGCTTGTCGTCGAAAGCCTTCTTGAGATTGTCGAACTCGATGACGTTGTTGCCCAGGCGCTCCGCGATGGGAATGATGATCTGAGCCGTCGTCGGGCCCTTCTCGTTGGCCTTGGCCACGAGATCCTCATAGCGCTGGATACGGGCCTTCGACTTGGCCTGACGGGCCTTGGGCGAGGCCGACACCCATTCGCGCTCACGCTCGATGGTGCGCTGGCGGGCCTCTTCCTCACGGCCCTCCTGCTGGAGGCGCTTCTGCTTCTGTTCGAGCCACGACGAGTAGTTGCCCTCGTAGGGGATGCCACGGCCGCGGTCGAGCTCGAGAATCCAGCCCGTCACGTTGTCCAGGAAGTAGCGGTCGTGGGTGACGATGAGGATCGCGCCCGGGTAATTGCGCAGGTGCCCTTCGAGCCAGGCGGTGGTCTCGGCGTCGAGATGGTTGGTCGGCTCGTCGAGGAGCAGCAGCTCCGGCTGCTCGAGGAGCAGCTTGCAGAGCGCCACGCGGCGGCGCTCGCCGCCCGAGAGCTTATCCACCGGCCAGTCGTCCGGCGGGCAGCGCAGGGCGTCCATGGCCTGATCCACCTGGGAATCGAGATCCCACAGGCCTTTGGCCTCGATCTCGTCCTGGAGACGGGTCATCTCGTCCGCCGTCTCCTCCGAGTAGTTCATGGCGATCTCGTTGTAGCGGTCGAGCAGCGCCTTCTTGGCGGCGACGCCCTCCATGACGTTCTCGCGGACGTTCTTCGACGGATCGAGCTGAGGCTCCTGCGGCAGGTAGCCCACGCGGGCTCCTTCCGCCACCCAGGCCTCGCCGGTCCAGTCGGTATCGATGCCGGCCATGATGCGCAGCAGGGTAGACTTACCGGCGCCGTTGACGCCGAGCACGCCGATCTTGGCATCGGGATAGAAGGACAGGTGGATGTTGTCCAAGACCTTCTTGCCGCCCGAATAGGTCTTGGAGAGGCCACGCATGTGGTAGATGAACTGACGGGACACGGGAAAAGCCCTGCTTAATGGTCGGTTGAAAGGGGTTGGTCGTCAGTTAGCAGGGGCCGCCTGCCGGGGCAAGGCGGGGGAGTGTCGCCGCAGGGCGCAGCCCGCCCCTCACCCACCATGGTCAGGGTCGCGGAGGCCATGACGAAGGAGGGAATAGGATGACGGCGGAGCATGGGGGCCTCCGGCGGGGATGGCGAGGAAGAGTCGGGAGAGCTGCACCTGCCGGAAAGATAGGGCGCCCTGCCCTCAAAGGCCGAAGGGATAGGTTTCCGGCATCCCCTCCCCATGGGCATGGGTCAGCGGCGTTACCGCCCTGGTCTCCTCGAACCAGACGAAGGCGTCGAACTGCTCGGCTAGGATGGCCTCGAAGTAATGACTGTAGAGCTCCGTTTCCGGCCGGTAGACCACGCCGATGGCCCGCTCCAGGCGCGGACGCGACAGAGCCCCCTTCAAGTCCTCCTGGAGGTTCTCCCGCCAGTCGGTCAGGAAAGACCTGAGGCCCGCTTCGCGGAAGATCCGCTCATGACTGTCGGGCCTGGCCGGCAGCACGGTCTTGATCTGCATAGGCTCGTCCCAGTCGTCGGCGGCGGCCACGGTGCCCCGGTCAGTGCCGAAGCCAATGAGAACCGCCTCCTCTCTATAGGCCTTACGGCACAGCTCGCCGATGTTGAACTCGCCCTGCCAGCCCATGGCAGTGGCGGAGGCATTGCCGATGTGGGAATTATGCGCCCAGACCACCGCCTTGGCGTTCTCGCGGCGCGCCAGTAGGCTTTGGAGGGTATCGAACATGTGACGGTCGCGCAGGTTCCACGATTCCGTCGCTCCCTCGTACATGATCCGGTAATAATGTTCAGCCGCATGGACGATCTTGGCATTCTGCACCGCATCGAAGAACTGCTCGCCGCCACCGACCTCGAGATAGTCAATGCGCTTGTCGAGAATCTCCTGGAGCTGACGCAGCAATTTCTCGTCGCAGGGCTTCTTCTGCCCGGAGACGACCGCCCGACCGTAACGCGCCGGATCCGACTGCCAGGGACTCAGGCAGCCATAGCGTCCCCTCGCCTCTTTCGCGGCTACTGGATCGACCTTGTCGAGGTAATCGAGCACCGAGCGAATGGACGAATTGAGGCTGTAGACGTCGAGCCCGCGAAACTCGGCACGGCCGTCCTCGGGGCGTTCCTTGTTGTAGGCGCGCATCCAGTTGACGAAATCGTAAACCTCCTCGTTGCGCCACATCCAGGTGGGAAAGCGCTCGAAGGCGACCTCATCCCCTTCAGGAAGGTGGCGGTGTCGCACATAGGCATCGATGCGCGCCGCATCGGGCCAGTCGGCCTCGACAGCCACGATGTTGAATCCATGGCGCTCGATGAGGCGCCGCGTGATGGCCGCGCGGGCCCGGTAGAACTCGGAGGTGCCGTGGGTCGCCTCGCCGAGAAGCACCACTTTGGCATCCGCGAAACGGTCGAACATGGCGCCGAACCCTTCCTCGTCCTCGATCGGAGGCAGAGGCTCTCCATGCTCGCGCACGACGCCGATCGCCTCTTCGATCGAGGCTTCGTTCTCATTCTGCTTCCAGGAAAAACGCGCCATCGTCGCACCTCGAGCGGAGAGAATGTTTCTCCTCTAACGGCGGCTTGGGTGTCCTGTTCCGGCGACGATCAGGCCTTGCTCGTGCGGAACCGAAGGCGCGTATGAACGAGACGCCGTTCAGAAGCGGCGCATCGGATCGTTTGCGATGGCGGATTCCGTCAATGCATCCGACGCTCCGGCCTCCATGATCGTCGCGAAAGCCTCCTCCGCAGCGATGACGGTTGCCATCTGCACCGTGTGAGCGAAGCGGTAAGCATCGCCATAGATCGTCTCGTCGGGGAACTCGGTGATCAGCGTCAACGGCGTCGGGTGGCGCTCCTGCGCCGCCAGCAAGCACGGCACATCGTTGATCATCTCATGGGGAGCACCGCCCGAATGAGCGGAACAAAGCTCAAGCTGACGACGGGTGAAGTCGGCTAGTCCGGGCACCGCCGAAAGCCCCCGCGTGACGGCCTCGATGAAGGTCCGCGCTGTCTCCGACCAAGACGGGTGATATCGCAGGATCAGAAAGAAGCCCTGCGGAAGCGCCCATTGCTCGAAGCCGCGCGGGAGGTAGCCCGTGAACGGACGCGTCCATTCATGGGCCGGATAGCCGTGCAGATTGACATGCAACCGTGCATTGGACAGTTCCAGCGCCTTCCGCCTCGCACCGATTTCGTGAACCGGCTCCTCGGGCCCGTACTCCAGGTCGCTGCCGAGAGAGGTATAGCGTGCCGCATGGTGCAGATGGCGGGGATTGATCTCGCAAAGCCTCTCGTGAAGGGCATAGCCGTCCGGGTTCTCGACCGGAATGAAGGCGATGTTCGCATCGGGGTTGGCAAGCAGGCGGCGCACGGCCCTGAACGCCCCGACAGGCCCGGAGGTTTCGTTGGCGTGCTGTCCGCTCGTGACGAGAACGGCGGCGCGTGAGCCGCTCCGATAGATGCCGCGCACGAACCTCCCCTCGCACGAGATTGACTGGAAACCTTCGCCAGGCAGAGCGGCGAGCTCCTGCTCGATCTGGGACAGCCCCGGAGACGAATCCGCCCGCTCCAGATCCTGAACAGGCTTCGCAGAATCCCGGGGTGATGCAAAGGCCCGCAGGGCCACATGAATCCAGGCCTCGCCGTTGCCCGCGCGGATGTCCGGCACGATCCGCCCTGGCATCAGGGTGCGGTCGTCGAGCGCTCGTCCTGCTCGGTGGTGAAACCACTCGAGAGCGGAGAAATAGATATCCTCGTGCAGAGCCTCCCGGGTGCTCATCACCTCGTCGCCGTAACCCAGGGACCGCTCGATGCCCGCGATCGTCACATCGATGGCGATCTTCTCCGCATAGGGCTCCTGCTGCGGCCAGTCATGGGTCATGAGGGCATGCATGACTGCCTGGAAAACCTGCTCGATCTCCGTTTCGAACGGCTCGTCCCAGTCCGGGGCTCCATCGGGCAGGTTCGTTGCCTTGATCCAGCCCGCGCAGGCGAGGTCTGATTGGCCGATGTGGTTCGCGCGCAGGCGGTTGGGCGCGAAAACCGCATGATCGGCCACGCGCCCGTCGCGATATTCGCACCGGACGCGATAGTGCAGATCCGCCCCGCCTGTCTCGAACGCCACATCCACCCCCTCCAGCAAGGCCGGAAGAGGATAGGTCTCTGAGAGAAAGCGGATCGGATCGGCACTCTCGTGGACCGGGTATCGAATGGCAACGCGCTCCAGACCGGCCGCGTCGATGTCTTCGAGGAAAGCGTGCACGAGCGGCTTGTAGGCGCTGCGGATGCGCGCCGTGACGCCGGCTTCCGCCAGCAGCGCTTCGGCTCTGCGACGTGGCTCCTCGTCCTCGAAGAGCCACGCCTCGATTATGCTTCCGCGATACTCGCCGCTCCCCCACTCGCGCACGAGGCGGTCGAGCGCGCGTTCATATCGCCGATCGAGAAGGATCGTCATCGCATCATCCGCTCAGGCCGCGCCCCGAAGTCCGTCGGCTTCGAGCGCGACCCAATGACCGGGCTCCACCTCGCGCATGAGGTGGATGGGCGGCTCCTGTCCCACGGGCCGCACCGGGCTCGGGATCTCGCCCTCGATGCGCGCCGCTCTTCGCTCGCGGCTCGGATCTGCGACCGGCACGGCGGAGAGAAGCTTGCGCGTATAGGAATGCTGCGGGTTCTCGAGGACCGCCTGCCGGGCTCCGATCTCGACGATCTGGCCGAGATACATCACCGCCACGCGGTGGCTGATCTTCTCCACCACCGCCATATCATGGGTGATGAAGAGGTAGGACAGGCCCCGATTCTCCTGCAGCTCCATGAGCAGATTGACGATCTGCGCCTGGATCGACACGTCGAGCGCCGAAACGGATTCATCGGCGATGATGAGCCGCGGATCGCTCGCGAGAGCCCGCGCGATGCACACGCGCTGACGCTGACCGCCGGAGAACTCGTGCGGATAACGCTTGGCATGCTGCGGCTGTAGTCCGACATGTTCGAGAAGCTCGTGCACTCGCCGCTCGATGGCCCTGCGGTCCTTGATGAGCCCATGCACCACGATGGGCTCGGCGATGCTGTATCCCACCGTATGGCGCGGATCGAGCGAGGCAAAGGGATCCTGGAAGATGTACTGGATGTCCCGGCGCAGGCGACGGCGTTCGGCATGGCTCATAGAGGCCATGTCGCGCCCAGCGAAGCGCACCGTGCCTCCCGTCGGCTCGATGAGCTGCTGGAGCGTGCGCCCGATGGTGGATTTGCCCGAACCGGACTCGCCCACGAGGGCCAAGGTCTCGCCGGGATAAATCTCGAAGCTCACCTCCTCTACCGCATGCACGCGGTGCGTCACGCGCCCGAACAGAGATTTTCCGGCATCGAAGCGCGCGGTGAGCTTCTCCACCTGGAGCAGAGGCTTGGTGTAATCGGCTGTCTTCTGCTCGTGCACGTCCCCGATCTGCTTCGGCGCGCCGCCATCCATCACAATGACGGGCATGCGCTTCGGATAAGGCTGCCCCTTCAGGCTTCCGAGGCGCGGGACTGCGGAGAGCAGCGCGCGGGTATAAGGATGTCGGGGAGACGCAAAGATCTCGCGTACAGGCGCCTCCTCCACCTTCTCGCCCTTCCACATCACCACCACGTCGTCGGCCATTTCGGCCACGACGCCCATGTCGTGAGTGATGAAGACGACCGCGGTGCCCAGCTCCTGCTGCAGGTCGCGGATGATGTTGAGGATCTGTGCCTGGATCGTCACGTCGAGGGCCGTGGTGGGCTCGTCTGCGATGAGAAGCCGCGGGTTGCAGGCGAGCGCCATGGCGATCATTACGCGTTGGCGCATGCCGCCGGAAAGCTGGTGCGGATATCGCTCGAGCAGCCTCTCCGCATCCGGCAGGCGTACCTTCCGCAGCAGATCCTTCGCCCGTAGACGCGCCTCGCGCACGGTCATTCTCTCGTGGAGAAGGAGCGCTTCCTCGATCTGGTTGCCAATGGTGAAGACCGGGTTGAGCGAGGTCATAGGCTCCTGGAAGATCATGGCGATGTCATTGCCGCGGATCGCCCGGAGCCGGTTCTCGGATGCCCTCGCCAGATCGAGGGGCTCGCCTCCCTGCTGGTGCAGCAGAATTTCGCCGCCGGCGATCTGCCCGCCGGAATAGTCCGTAAGGCGCATGATCCCGAGGCAGGTGACGGATTTGCCCGATCCGGATTCCCCCACAACCGCCAGAGTCTTTCCGGGGTGAACGTCGAAGCTCACGTTCTTGACCGCACGGAAGGCTCCCGGTCCCTTGCCGAACGTGACGGAGAGATCACGAACGGACAGGAGCGGAAGAGACGGGTTGGAAAGGATATGATCCGGCATGCATGCACTCTCGAAACAAGCGATGGCCTTTTGCGGACCGTCACTGAACCTGCTTTTTGTCAGGCGACCCACTCGCCGCCGCGCATCAACGGCTCGGACATCCCGTCCTGGGTGATGCCGTCCACGTCGACCTTGTCGGAGCCGATCATCCAGTCGATGTGGATAAGGCTCTTGTTGGCGCCGCGCGAGGCCAGCTCTTCCTCGCTCATGCCGCCGCCGTCGCGGATGCATTTGCTGTAGGCTTGTCCCAGTGCGATGTGGCTTGAGGCGTTCTCGTCGAAGAGCGTGTTGAAGAAGAGCAGCCCGCTCTGAGAGATCGGGGACGAGAACGGCACGAGCGCCACCTCGCCGAGATGACGCGCCCCTTCATCCGTGTCGAGCACCTTGTTCAGGACGGCCTCGCCGGTGCGTGCCTTGGCATCCACGATGCGCCCGCCCTCGAATCTCACCCGGATGTCCTGGATCAGGGTGCCGTTGTAGGAGAGCGGCTTGGTGCTGGTCACGTATCCGTCCACGCGATCCTTGTGCGGCGTGGTGAAGACCTCTTCGGTCGGGATGTTCGCGTTACAGACGATTCCGTTCTTTGCCTTGGCCGAGCCGCCGTTCCATTCGTGCCCATCGGCAAGGCCGACCCGCAGATCCGTGCCGGGGCCGCGGAAGTGAAGCGCGGCATAGTTTTTCTCGTTCAGCATGCGGGTGCGCGCCTGAAGGCTGGCATTGTGCTCCTCCCAGGCGACGATCGGATCGGGCGTATCGACGCGTGAGGCGGCGAAGATCGCCTGCCACAGCTTGGACACCGCCACATCCTCGGGATCGTCCGGGAACACGGTCCTCGCCCAGGCGGGGGTGGCGGCGGATACGATGGTCCAGTTGATGTCGAAGCCCGCGATCATGTTGAGCGCCGGCATATACGCCTTGGAGCGGGCGCGGTTGGCGCGGGAGACCTTCTCCGGATCCTCCTTAGCGAGCAGCGACGGATCCTCGCCGACGACGGCCAGACGCGCCGCGCCGTTCCTGAAGGCGGCCGCCATGCCCTCGTAGAGCCAGGCCGCCGCCGTGTCGAAGCCCTCGTCGCGACCGCTACGGTAGCGCATGAGGGTCGCCTCCTCGTCCGAGAAGAGGGTGGTGACCAGGGACGCGCCGGCCTTGTAGGCGTGTTCCGTAATGCGGCGCACCAGGGGCACCGCGTCGAGCGGGGCGGTCATGACGAGCTCCTGGCCCGGCTTGAGCCCCAACCCCACCCGCACGGCCACCTCGGCCAGGCGGTCGAGGAGCTGGGCGTGGGACGCGGCCTCGATGGGCTCACGGAATTGCTCGTTCATGATGTCATCTCCCGAAGGACAAGGGGTGGGCGGAGGCTACACGGCTCGAGAGCAGGCGCAAACTCCAGATTTCACACTCACATATTCCCTGCACGCACCGTGCCAAGGGCCTCCCGGTCGAAAGCGACGCTCTTGACGATCACCTGAACCGGCAAGCCTACCCTGATCCCAAGCCGCTCCACGGATTTTCGCGTCACGCTCGCCACGATGCTGTCGCCGCCGCAAACGAGTGTCACATCGACACCGGAGCCTTCCGCCTCCTCGATGGCTGCGACTATGCCGGGCAGCACGTTGAGAGCGCTGATCCCCTCCGGCGGCTTGAGGGACAGGATGATGTCCCGGGCGCGCAGGCGCACCCTCACGGGCGTCCCGACGGGCAGATCGAGCAGCGAAACCGTGAGAGTTCCCGCCGCAGCCTGCAGAACGCTCAGGCCATAGGGCTCCTCGTGCCGAAGCACACGGGTCTCCACCAGCGCGCCCGCCTCGACGAGACCTGCATGCGGAAAGAACTTGGGATGGCGCAGAATATCGGAGGCCGGACCCGACGCGGTGACGCGTCCGTCTTTGAGAACCACGATGGAAGTCGCAAGGCGCGCGATTTCCGGTACGGAATGACTGACGAGAACCATCGGCACATTGCCCTCGTCCCGCAGCCGGTCGATATAGGGATAGATCTCGGCTTTTCTTTCCTCGTCGAGAGAGGCCAGCGGCTCGTCCATCAGCAGCAGCTGCGGATCTGTGAGAAGCGCGCGCCCGATGGCGACACGCTGTTTTTCACCCCCCGAGAGCGTCGAAGGCCAGCGGTCCAGCAGGTGCGCGATGCCGAGGAGTTCCGTCACCGCATGAAAATCCGCGACGCGATCGCGCTTCGGAGTGAACCATCGGCCGAAATGCAGGTTCTGCCGCACGGTCAGATGCGGAAAGAGGCGCGCCTCCTGGAAGACATAGCCGATCCTGCGCTTGTGCTTCGGGACGAAGAGGCCTTGCCGTGTATCGACGAGAACGCGCTCCTTGACGCAGATCCGCCCTTCCGTCGGGTGAATGAGCCCGCCGATAGCGTTGACGAGCGTCGTCTTGCCCGATCCGGAAGGGCCGAACAGAGCGGTCAGCCGCCCCTGCGACTGGAAGCGAGCGTCGAGCGTGAAAGCGCCCTGCCGGTGACGAAGATCGACATCGAGGATCATCAGGCGAGAAACCTCCGCCTGACGCGCCGCGCCATCCATTCGGAAATCCAGAGCGCGGCGATGGAGATCGCAACCGACACGAGCGTCAGCCGCAACGCGCCGCCCTCGCCGCCCGGCACCTGCGTGAAGGTGTAGATCGCGGACGGAATGGTCTGCGTCTCGCCGGGAATGTTGGAGACGAAGGTGATGGTGGCGCCGAACTCGCCCATCGCCTTCGCAAAGGACAGAACCATGCCGGCGATGATGCCCGGCAGAATCAGCGGCAGCGTCACCACGAAGAACACCCAGACAGGGTGGGCACCTAACGTGCCCGCAGCATCTTCGAGCTTGCGGTCCACGGTCTCGAGGGACAGGCGGATAGCGCGCACGAGCAAGGGAAAACCCATGATCGCGCAGGCGAGCGCCGCGCCTGTCCAGCGAAAGGACAGGACAATGCCGAATTGCTCGGCCAGGAAGGAACCGATCGGCCCGCGCCGCCCGAAGCCGAGAAGAAGCGCATACCCCACAACGACGGGAGGAAGAACCAGCGGCAGATGAACCAGCACATCGAGGGCTTGGCGTCCCCAGAAGCGCCCGCGCTCCAACGCGTAGGCCATCGCAATGCCGGGCAGAAGGCTCGCGCTCGTAGCGACAAGCGCGACCTTGAGGCTAAGGCGAACCGCCGTCCATTCCTCGGGAGAGAGCCAGCCGGTCACGAGCCGGAACCCTCCGTGTTCAGGACCGTGAAGCCTTGCTTCTCGAAGAGGGACTTCGCCCTGGCCGAGCGCAGGAACTCCAGAAAGGGCGCAGCATTCGGATGGGCGGAGTCCCTCGTCATGGCGACGGGATAAACGATGGGCGGATGCGTGCCTTCCTGAAAAGTTCCGACGATCCTGACATTCGGCTCGGAGACCGCGTCGGTCTTGTAGACGATGCCGAGAGGCGCCTCTCCGCGCGACACGAGAAGAAGGGCCGCGCGCACGTTCTCGGTTTGCGCGATCATGTCCTTGACGCCGTCCCATGCACCGAGCTTCTCGAGGGCGACCTTGCCATATTTGCCGGCAGGCACCGCATCCACGTGCCCCATCGCCAGACGGCCGCCTGCGAGAACGGACGCGAGATCGAGGCCGAGCTGAAGCGAAACCTGCACGGCCGCGCCTCTCGGCGCGATCAGCACGAGGTCATTGCCGAGGAGATCGATGCGCGTCTCGGGCCGGATCAGATCCTTCGAGGCCAGATGATCCATCCAGTCGAGATCGGCGGAGAAGAAGATGTCCGCGGGCGCTCCGGCTTCGATCTGCATGGCGAGAGCGTTGCTCCCGGCATAGGAGATCACGGCTTTCCTACCGGTTTCCCGGCTCCACGCCGCCGCCGCATCGTCGAGAGCGTTCTTGAGGCTCGCAGCGGCAAAGACCACCACATCCCTGGCCTGTGCGGACGTGCCGGAGCAGGCAAGAGCAAGTCCGAAAATCAGTGCCTTCCATGTGCTCCTGCTGGTTCGTGCTGTGCGCATGACATGCTCCTCAGGCCCGCCGGCCCATGGCACATCCTAGCGAACCCGGATGGGGCTTCAAGCAGGGCGGCGCCTAGGTTCGGCCCTCCTCCCCAGGGAGCGGACGAGCCGATAGCCGAGCAGCGCGGCCACGATGGTGGCATAGACGAGGGGCTCCGGCGGCCAGGACTTGACCACGAGGATGAAGTGAAGGGCAGCCCCGATGGCCGCCACATAGACGAGCCGGTGCAGCCGCGCCCAGGCCTGCCCGCCCATGCGCCGGATCGCGCCGTTGTTGGAGGTGAGGGCCAGCGGCACGAGAATGACGAAAGTCGCCATGCCGATGGTGATGTAGGGTCGCTTGACGATATCGGCCCCAATGGCGGCCCAATCGAGTCCCTGGTCGAGCACCATATAGGTCAGAAGGTGCAGAAGCGCATAATAGAAGGCGAGCAACCCGAGGGCGCGGCGATAGCGCAGCAGATTGACGGAGAAGAGCTGGCGCAACGGCGTGATCGCCAGCGTCGCGATGAGGAAACGCAAAGCCCACAGACCCAGGGCCTGCTCCAGATAGCGCATCGGATCGGCGCCCAGCCGATCATTGACGCCCTGATAAAACAGCCAGACCGCCGGAACGAAGCCGACGACATAGACGAGGATCTTCGGCACCTGGGGCAGCGAGAAACCTTTCTTCGTGCCCGGAACGGCGGCACGCCCCGCCATCAGTAGAACTTCCGCAGGTCCATGCCGGAATAGAGGCCCGCCACCTGCTCCGCATAGCCGTTGAACATGAGGGTAGGACGTCTCTTCACGAACAGCCCGCCCTCGCCGATCCGCCGTTCGGTGGCCTGGCTCCAACGGGGATGATCCACATTGGGGTTCACGTTGGCATAGAAGCCGTATTCGTTCGGTGCCTGCTTGTTCCAGGCGGTCTCCGGCTGCTTCTCCACAAAGCTGATGCGGGTGATCGACTTGATGCCCTTGAATCCGTATTTCCACGGCACGACGAGGCGGATCGGCGCGCCATTCTGGTTCGGCAAGGTCTCACCATAGAGGCCGACCGCGAGGATCGTGAGCGGATGCACGGCCTCATCCAGCCGCAGGCCCTCCCGGTAAGGCCAGTCGAGCACGGGAAAGACCGAGCGCAGGCCCGGCATTTCACTCGGACGATTGACGGTCTCGAAGGCCACGTATTTGGCGCTGCCGAGCGGCTCCACCCGCTTGACGAGATCCGCCAGCGGAAACCCGACCCACGGGATCACCATGGACCAGCCCTCGACGCAGCGCATCCGATAGATGCGCTCCTCGAGAGTTGAGGACCTGATCAGGTCCTCGAGGTCGATCTCCTGGGGCTTTCCCACCAGCCCGTCGATCGTTACCGTCCAGGGGGACGTCTTGAGGGAGCCCGCGTATTTCGCCGGATCCGCCTTGTCGACGCCGAATTCGTAATAATTGTTGTAACTCGTCACGTCCTCGCGGCTCGTGAGCTTTTCATCCGTCGAGAACGGGCTCTTCGCGGCGGACAGTGGGGCGGCCTCAAGCCCCTTCGTCAGGGCCGCCGTCAGAGAAAGCCCCGCAGCCCCAGCCATCCATTGCCGTCGGCTGAGATAGATCTCCCGAGGGGTGATCTCGGAGGGAAGAATAGCTGAGGGACGGCGGATCAACACGGCGAAACCTCGTTCAGGGTCCATGCAATAGGGGTACACCCGAGAACGCAGTCGGTGGTCTCACGTTTCCGTGTGGAGCCTCATGCCGCGGCAACGCGCCTGCCCTGCCCGTCGAAGAGGTGAGCCTGGTGAGCCGCTGGCTTCAGGGTCACGGCCTCTCCGGGCCTGAGGGCGCAGCGCTCGCGCAGCACGGCCGTCAGACTGCCACCCTCCGCCTTGACGATCAGCGTGGTGTCCGCCCCGGTCGGCTCGACCACGGCGACCGTGGCCGGGATGGAGCCCGGCGTACCGGCGGGCGCGATATGGAGATGCTCGGGCCTGATGCCATAGGTGAGCTTCGATCCGGGTGCCGCCGGGACCTGCGCTTCCACCGGCAGAACAGCTCCGCCCGGAAGGATCAAGCCACCCTGCTCCAGACGCCCGTCGATGAAGTTCATGGCCGGCGAGCCGATGAACCCTGCCACGAAGCGGTTGGCCGGGCGGTCGTAGAGTTCGAGCGGGGCGCCGATCTGCTCCACGGTGCCGTCGTGCATGACCACGATCTTGTCGGCCATGGTCATGGCCTCGATCTGATCGTGCGTGACATAGATCGTGGTGGTCTTGAGGCGCTGGTGCAGTTCCTTGATCTCGGCGCGCATCTGCACGCGCAGCTTGGCGTCGAGGTTGGAGAGCGGTTCGTCGAACAGGAACACCTGCGGATCGCGCACGATGGCCCGCCCCATGGCGACCCGCTGACGCTGTCCGCCGGAGAGCTGGCGGGGATAGCGGTCGAGCAGCGGCGTGAGGCCGAGCGAGGCCGCGGCATCCCCCACACGCTTCTTCTGCTCAGCCTGGGGCACGCCTTTCAGCTTCAGCGAGAACCCCATGTTCTCCGCCACGGTCATGTGCGGATAGAGCGCATAGGACTGGAACACCATGGCGATATCGCGGTCCTTCGGCGGAACGTCGTTGACGACGCGCGGTCCGATGCGGATTTCGCCGCCGGTGATGTCCTCGAGCCCTGCGATCATGCGTAGCAGCGTCGACTTTCCGCAGCCCGAAGGGCCGACGAGAATGACGAACTCACCGTCCTGGATGTCGATGTCGACACCCTTTATGATCGAGACGGAGCCGAAAGACTTCCGGACATCGCGGATCGATACTTGGGCCATTCTCTTCTCCCTCAGGCGGTACGGGCTTGCGTGGCCCGGACGAACTTCTTGGTGATTTCACGGGGATTGGTGATTGCCGTTCCAACCACCACCGCATGGGCGCCGCGATTGAGGGCCTCCGCCACAAGCTCGGGAGTGTCGAAACGGCCTTCGGCGACGACGGGCACCGGGAGCGCCGCGACGAGAGCCTCCAGCAGCTCGAGATCCGGTCCCTCTCCTTTGCGCGCGGCGGTCTCCTCCGTGTAGCCGGAGAGCGTCGAGGCCACGTAAGTGGCGCCGTGGACGTAAGCCGCCCGGCCCTCCTCGAGCGTCGCGACATCCGCGAAAACCTCCCTGCCGAGCTCCGTGCGGATGCGGGCGATCAGGCGCTCCACGGGCTCGCCGTTACGCGGGCGTGCCGTAGCGTCAAGGCCGATGATGTCGGCGCCGGCGCCGGCGATCCGCGCGGCATCGTCGAAGCCGGGCGTGATGTAGACCGGGAAGCGATCGTCCCACACTTTCGAGATGCCAATGATGGGAAGCGACGTAACAGCATGGACCGCCGCGATATCCTCGACACCGTTGGCGCGGATGCCGCTCGCGCCGCCCGCCTCCGCCGCGAGCGCCATGGCGGCCATGTGGACGGGCCCGTGCAGCGGATTATCCGCGCGAGCCTGACAGGAGACGACGAGGGTTCCTTTGGGGATCAGCATGGCAGGCTCCTACTTCACCGCGCCGGCGGTCATGCCCTGGATGAACTGGCGCGACAGGGCGATGTAGAGGAGCGTGATGGGCGCGGCCGCTATGGTGAGGCCCGCGAACAGCATGCCCCAGTCGGTCGTGTACTCCCCCATGAAGGTGGTGAGGCCCTGCGGCAGCGTCTTATAGGCGTCGGTCTGGATAAACACGAGCGGGAAGAAGAAGTCGTTCCAGATCGGCACTGCGTTCTGAATGGCGGCGATGGCCATGGGGGGGCGCGCCAGCGGCAGCATGACCGACCACATGATGCGGGGCTCCGATGCGCCGTCGATACGGGCTGCGTCCTCCAACTCCGCCGGCAGCGAACGCAGGAAGCCTGCCATGATGAACACAGCCGATGGTAGGCCGATGGCCGTGTAGGTGACGATGAGGCTCCAGCGGCTGTCGAGCAGGTTAAGATCGCGCAGCAAGATGAAGAGCGGAATGACCGCGAGTTTCAGCGGCAGCATCAGCCCCGCCAGGAAGAACAGCAGTATGAAGGTGTTGGTGCGCGACTCGTAGCGCGCAACCGCATAGCCCGCCATGGTACCGAGCACGAGGATCAGGATGATCGAGATGCCAGTCACTATGATCGAGTTGACGAAGTAGGTCGGCATCGAGGTTTCGCCGAGGACCTTGGCGAAGTTCCCCACCTGCGTGAAATCGGGCAGCGCGAAGGGATGCTCGAAGATCTCGCCCGTGGTCTTGAAGGCGGAGAGCACCATGACCACGACCGGATAGAGCATGATGAACGAGTTCGCGATCAGGATCACCTGCGCCAGAAAGGCGAAGGTGATCGGCTGTCGCGACGAAGGTGAGTTGGCCAGGGCGGTCAAAATTGGATCTCCCGGCGGCGCAGCCATAAGGTCAGCATGGACGCGAAGACGACGATGAAGAGGAAAATGAGGGTGGCGAGCGCCGATCCCAATCCGAAATTCTGGATGCTGGCGCTCTGGTTGCCGAAGGCGGTGCGATAGAAGACGAGGCCCAGCACATCTGTCGAGCCGAAGGGTGAACCGTCGAGCCCCACCATCACGTAAGGAATCTCGAACCAGTTGAACGCGCCGATGAAGAGCAGCGTGAAGAGAATGGTCGTGCTGGGGGCCACCAGTGGCCAGACGACACTCTTGAGCAGCTGCCACTCGG
Source organism: Microvirga sp. (assembly GCA_031181145.1). Lineage (GTDB taxonomy): Bacteria > Pseudomonadota > Alphaproteobacteria > Rhizobiales > Beijerinckiaceae > Microvirga. The sequence continues at coordinate 155 of JAPSLB010000006.1, read as the reverse complement.
TGGTGCCGTCGAGCCGCGCGGCCTCGATGATCTCGGACGGGATGCGCTGCATCCCTGCGAGATAGACGAGCGTCGGGAAGCCCACGAAGTGCCAGGCGTTGGCGAGAATGAGCGCCCCGAGCGCGGTGGATGAATCGCCGAGCCAGGGCTTGGCC
>JAPSLB010000090.1 GCA_031181145.1 Microvirga sp. | reverse complement strand
AAAGCCCCCCTGCCGGATCTGAAGGCCGCGTACACCAACCAATTCGTCGACGCCTGGAACAAGGGTTCGAAGTAATGGCGGTGCTCTCAATGGCTGGAGAAGCTGTCGCACCGGTCGGCCTCATGGGCCGGCCGGTGTATGAACTGCGAGGCGTGAGCAAGACCTTCACCCGACGCAACGTGCAGGCGCTCGACAAGGTGGATCTGGTGCTGCGGGAGGGCACCTTCTCATCGATCATCGGACCGAGCGGGTGCGGAAAATCGACGTTGCTCAAGATCATGGCAGGCCTGCTGCCTCCATCATCGGGCAGCGTCGTTCTCGAAGGCAAACCTGTGATGGGTCCGCGCCGGGACATTGGCATGATGTTCCAGCAGGCGACCCTGTTCCCGTGGCGAACCACCATCGAGAACATCGTTCTCCCCATCGAGATCCGCGACGGAAAGGCGGCAGCCCGCACCAAGCATGATCAGGCGCGCCAGCTTCTCGATCTCGTCGGACTGCGAGGCTTCGAGAGCGTCTATCCGAGCGAGCTTTCTGGCGGAATGGCGCAGCGTGCGGCGATCTGCCGGATGCTGATCACGGAGCCCGCGGTCCTGCTGCTGGACGAACCGTTCAGCGCGCTCGACGAATTGAGCCGCGATTTCATGAACATGGAGTTGCAGAGGATCTGCCTGGAGCGCAACGCCACGTCATGCCTCGTAACCCACTCGATTCCCGAAGCGGTGATTCTTTCCGACGTGGTGTACGTGATGTCGTCCCGGCCGGGACGGTTCGTCGAGGCCATCACCGTCGACCTGCCCAGACCCAGAACATTGGACATGATGTCCGATCCGCGTTTCGGTGCGCTTGTCCACCGGATCCGCAGCCATCTCGACAAGGGAGCGTTCCAATGACCCAGGCGCAAGTCGTTGCCTCCGCGATCCCTGAGCAAACGATCTGGAAGGAACATGTTTCATGGATAGACCGGGTGCCGCGCTGGGTATCGATGTTGGCTCTCCTGATCGGTTTCCTGGTCGTGTGGCAGTTCGTCTATATTCTGGAGCTGATCTCGCCGATCATTCTCCCGTCTCCGATCGAGACCATCGAGGATCTATACGTTGTCGGGAAGAACCTTCTGACGGGCGACTATATGCTCATGGCTCTTTGGATCACGACGCAGGAGGTCCTCCTCGGCTTCATGATCGCGGTGGTGCTTGGCTTCGGACTCGGCACCCTCGTGGGCGAAACGGCCTTCGGCGAAAAGGCCGTCATGCCTTACCTCGTGGCCATCAACACCATGCCGAAGGTGGCGTTCGCGCCTCTCTTCGTGTCGTGGCTGGGCTTCGGCATCGCGTCCAAGGTGGCGCTTGCGGCCTTCATCGCCTTCTTCCCGGTCATCGTCGGGACGGCGGCGGGCCTGCATGCGGCCGACCAGAACGCCCGCATGCTGTTCAAGACCATGGGTGCGAGCCGCTGGCAGACCCTGGTGCAGCTGAAGCTGCCCATCGGGATGCCCCACTTCTTCTCGGGCCTGAAGAACGCCGCGGTGCTCGTCGTCGTCGGTGCGGTGGTGGGCGAATTCCTGGGCGGCGGCAAGGGTTTCGGCGAGTTGATCCGCGTAGCGGCCGCCCAGCTCAATACGCCGCGCGTGTTCTCGCTGATCATCTACCTGAGCCTGCTCGGACTGGCGATGTTCTGGGCCGTGGCCTGGGCGCAGCGCCGGTTCGTCTTCTGGCACAAGGAGAGCGTCACGGAGGAGACTCTTGCGCAATAAAGGCTGGATCTGGTGTTCCGGCGGTTGATCTCCGTCGGCCGTCGGGACATTCCGCTCCAGGCTGAACCCTGCGCAGGTTGCGTCATGAACAAGATCGAAAAAATAACTGCGGCAACCTCGGTCTACGAGAGGCTTCGCCAAGACATCCTCAATGGTGGATTGCGCCCAGGGCAAAAGCTCCTGATCGACTTCGTTTCCGAACGCTATGGGGCCGGCCTCAACCCTGTCCGCGAGGCTCTCAACCGCCTCTCCTCGGAAGGTCTCGTCGAGCGAAAGGATCAGCGCGGCTTCTTCGTGCCGCCCGTGAGTATCGAGGGTTGGCGTGAATTGGTGAAGACCCGATGCTGGCTGGAGGGGAAGGCGCTCGAGGAGTCCATCAGGAACGGCGATCAGGCTTGGGAGGAGCGCATCGTCGTGGCGTTTCATCACCTCTCACGCACGCCATGGAAGTTGTCCGAGGAGGATACGAGCACCAATCCTGCCTGGGAGGACCGGCATCGGGCTTTCCATATCGCCCTCATCGCCGCGTGCGGCTCGTCGATCCTGATCGACATTTGCAAGGACCTGATGGACCAGGCGCAGAGATACCGCTTCATCTCCGTAGCCTCTTCGATACGCTATCGGAATACCCTGGAGGAGCACCGCGGCCTCATGGAGGCCGTGCTCGACCGCAAGACGGATCTGGCCGTCGAACGGCTCGTCGAGCACTATCAGACGACCCTTAGGCACATTGAGGATCAGATACGACCCTCGCCAAAGATCGGGTTTGACCCATCGCCGCTCGACTGACGGAGCCCAAGGCCCCTCAGGCGCTCGTCATTTTCCAACCGGAAACTTCTCGGTTTCACCAACTCACAGGAGCAAAGACGTCTCATGAAACTGCTGCGCTACGGCCCTCCCGGGCAAGAAAAACCCGGCCTTCTCGCCCAGGATGGAAGCATCCGCGACCTCTCCGGCATCGTCCCGGATATTGCCGGCGAAGTGCTTTCATCCGCCGGGCTTGAGCGGCTGCGCGGCATCGATCCGGCCATGCTACCGCGTGTCGAGGGCGATCCGCGCATCGGTCCCTGTGTCGGGCAGGTCGGCAAATTCATCTGCATCGGCCTCAACTATTCCGACCATGCGGCCGAGTCCGGCATGGCCGTGCCGCCAGAGCCGATCATCTTCATGAAGGCGACCAGCGCCATCTGCGGTCCAAATGACGGCATCGAGATTCCGCGCGGGTCCGAGAAGACGGACTGGGAGGTCGAGCTCGGCATCGTGATCGGCACGACCGCCAAGTACGTGGACGAGGCGCAGGCGCTCGATCACGTCGCGGGCTACTGCGTCGTCAACGACGTTTCCGAACGCTCCTTCCAGATCGAGCGATCAGGACAGTGGACCAAGGGCAAGAGCGCAGACACCTTCGGCCCGATCGGCCCCTGGCTTGTGACCCGGGACGAGATCCCCAATCCCCAGAATCTGGGCATGTGGCTGGAGGTGGACGGGAAGCGCTATCAGAACGGCAGCACGGAGACCATGGTCTACGGCGCTGCGTTCCTGGTGAGCTATCTGAGTCAATTCATGAGCCTGCAGCCGGGAGACGTGATCGCGACCGGCACTCCTCCCGGCGTCGGCATGGGCATGAAGCCGCCGGTCTATCTACGCCCCGGCAACCGTGTCCGCCTGGGCATCGAGGGCCTTGGCCGGCAGGAGCAGCTCGTCAGGAGCTGGAACGGGCAAGACTAGCTTGTTCGGCACATCATATGGAGAGGCGGCATCGCTCAGCCGTGCCGCCTCTCCGGTGAGAGGGCATCGGCAAGGTCCTGTGACAGATCGAGAGGCGACAATGAGGATTGGCATCATCGGATTGGGGCGCATGGGCGCTGCCCTCGCAACGCGGCTCCAGGGCTGCGGACACGATCTCGTGGTTTGGAACCGCACTCCCGATAAAGGGAAGGCGCTTGTCGCGGCCGGTGCGGTTCTCGGCGAGTCGCCGGCTGCGGTCGTCGAACAATCCGAGGCGGTCATTACCTGCCTTCTGGATGCGAACGCTCTGGAAGCGGTCTTTGCCGGCGAGCACGGTATTCTGGCCGCAACCGTGAAGGGCAAGCTGTTCATCGAGATGAGCACGGTCCAGCCGGGGATCCAGCGAGCCCTGGCGGAGCGGATCACGACGAGGGGCGCAAACTATGTGGAGTGTCCGGTGAGCGGCTCCACCGGCCCCGCCCGCGAAGGCCGGCTGATCGGCCTGGTCGGCGGA
>JAPSLB010000089.1 GCA_031181145.1 Microvirga sp. | reverse complement strand
ATGTCCTCGCGCACGCGGCGCCGCAGCTTGGCGTCGAGATTCGACAGGGGCTCGTCGAACAGAAGCACCTGGGGCTCCAGCACGAGGGCGCGCGCCACGGCGACGCGCTGCTGCTGACCGCCGGAGAGCTCCGAGGGCGCACGCTTCTCGAGCCCCTTCAGCCCGATAAGCTCGAGCTTTTCCATCGCCATCGCGTAGGCATCCTTCTTCGGGACGCCCTGCACGGTCGGCCCATAGGCCACGTTCTCCAGAACCGACATGTGCGGGAAGAGCGCGTAGGACTGGAACACCATGCTCACGTCGCGGTCGGCGGCGGAGAGATGCGTCACGTCGCGTCCGCCGATCAGGATCTGACCCTCACTTGCCATCTCGAGACCCGCGATCATGCGCAGCGTCGTGGTCTTGCCGCAGCCGGAGGGGCCGAGCAGCGTCACGAGCCGGCCGGGCTCGATGGTGAAGGACACGTCGTCCACGGCGGTAACATTGCCGTAGTGCTTCGTCACGTTGCGGAATTCGACCGAGGCCGCCTGCTTGTTGGACGTCGGGGAGCGGGACAGGGAGATGGAGGATATCTGGTTCATGGAATGGCTTGAGCGGCAACGGGGCTGGTTGAGGGACTGGCGGAGCGGCGTCCGAGACGCCGCTCGCCGACCGCGACCTGGATCGCGACGATCGCGACCAGCATGACGAGGATGAGTACGGTGGAATAGGCGATGGCGAGGCCGAACTCGCCCGCTTCGACACGGCCGACGATATAGGTGGTCGCCATGTTGTACTCGGCCGTCACCAGGAAGATCACGGCGCTGACGGCCGTCATCGCGCGAACGAAGGAATAGACCAGAGAGGCGACGATGGCGGGACGCAGCAGGGGCAGCACCACGCGGCGCATGGTGGTGGCCGAGCGTGCGCCGAGCGTCAGCGAAGCCTCGTCCAGGCTCTTGTCGATCTGACTGAGCGTGGCGATGCCGGAGCGCACACCGACCGGCATGTTGCGGAACACGAAGCACATCACGAGCACGAAGCCGGTGCCGGTGATCTCGATGGGCGGCACGTTGAAGGCCAGGATGTAGGACACGCCCACCACCGTGCCGGGAATCGCGAAGCTGAGCAGCGTGCCGAACTCGAAGGAGCGCTGGCCGGAGAAGCGCTGGCGGGTCAGCAGATAGGCCGTGAGCAGGCCGATCGCCGCCGTCAGCGGCGCCGAGACGGCCGCGATCTTGATCGTGGCGAAGAACGAATCCCAGGCCGAGCCGGAGAAGTAGAGGCCCCAATCCGCCTGCTCGACGCGGAAGGCGGTGAGGAAGTGGTCGAGGGTGGGCGTATAGTCGCGGCCCATGGAGCGCACGAAGGCGCCCACCAGGATGATCACGTAAACGGCGAGCGTGAACACAGCCCACGGGATGGCCGTGAGGTAGGAGGCCAGCGCGACGCGGCGCGGCAGGGGCAGCGGAATCCCCGAATCTCCCTTGCCAGTGACCGTGGTGTAGACCTTCTTGCCGAGCCATGCGTGCTGCAGCCAGAACGCGCCGAGGGTGAAGGCGAGCAGAATGATCGAGAGCACGGCGGCCCGTCCCTGATCCTGCTGGGCGCCGACGACCGCGAAGAAGATCTTGGTTGAGAGCACCTCGTAATTGCCACCCAGAACGAGGGGATTGCCGAAATCGGCCAGGCTTTCCACGAAGCCGAGAAGGAAGGCGTTCGCAAGTCCCGGTCGCATCAGCGGCAGCGTCACGGTCAGGAAGGTCGTCCAGCTCTTGGCGCGCAAGGTCTGAGAGGCCTCCTCGAGGGTGGGGCTGATGCCCTGCACGACGCCGACGAGCACAAGGAAGGCGATAGGCGTGAAGGCTAGAAGCTGCGCGATGAAGATGCCGGGTAGGCCATAAATCCAGCGCGAGCGGGGAATGCCGAACCACTCCCACAGGACGGAGGAGAGCGCGCCGGAACGGCCGAAGATCAGGATCAGCGCGAGACCGATCACGAAGGGTGGCGTGATGATGGGGAGGACGCTCATCACGCGCAGGAGCTTCTTGTAGCGGAAGGCGGTTCGCGTGGCGATCAGCGCGAAGGCGAGACCGAGGGCGGTGGTGCCGACTCCCACAAGGAGGCCGAGGAACAGGGTGTTCCAGGCCACGCCGCAGCGCAGGTCGCTGGAGAGGCAGTCCAGGCCCCAGATGGAGCGGTCCATGAATTTGGCCGCGAACTCGAGGGGCGCGAAGTTGCCGTCGTTGTCCGCGAAGGCGCTCGCCAGGATCGTCGTGACGGGAAAGAAGACGAAGACGATGATGAGGGCGATCACGATGCCGATGGAGGACGTGACGAACGCATCGCCCCGGCACCAGCCGCGCGCGGCGAGACCGTGACAGAGAATGACGAGAAGGGAGAAGGAGGTCAGCGTGGCGCCATAGCCCATGCCGCCCTGGCTGGGGCCTTTGCCGCCGGTGAGAGCTTCAAGGATGTCGAGCAACCAGCCATTCAGGCCGATCGTGAAGCCCTGGAGAACGATCAGGCCGAGGCCCAGGATGCCGGAGGCGATCAGCCACGTGTTGTTGTCCGCACGCGAGGGGAGAAGCGCGGGACGCAGGCTCATGAGAAGCGGTGCGACAACGGGCAGAAGCCACCACGCCCCCTTCAGTCCATGAACGAGGCCCGATCCGCCGACGAGGTAGTCGGTGAGGGTCGGGGTGGCTGAGCGGTCGAAGCCGTACCAGGGCAGGAGGGCAAAGCCGACCCAGCCCAGAACGATCCAGCCAAGGGTTGCCCGTGACATATCTGTTCTCACGTAACGATCAATGCGGGCTTCCTGCGAAACCCGGCCTCTAAACTAAGCATCGAGAAAAAGGCGCACCGGCGAAGCGCTGCAAGCTTCGCCGGTGCGGAACGCGCGGCCTACTTGGGCAGATTCTTGACCTCGCTGTCCCACTTGGACAGAAGACGCCTGCGCTCTTCCGACGAGCCGTATTTCGCGAAGTCGAAGTTGATCAGCTTGATGTCGGTGAGCTTCGGGGCCTGCGGCGGGACAGGCGTGTTCCTGTTCGAGGGCACCTGATAGGATTTCGCCTCGGCGCCGAGCTTCTGAGCATCCGCCGTCAGGGCCCAATCGTAGAATTTCTTAGCGTTCTCCAGGTTCTTGGCGCCCTTGATGATCGACATGGAGCCGATCTCGTAGCCCGTGCCTTCGCAGGGAGCCACGACCTTGACCGGAGCCTTGTCCACGATCATCGTCACGATGTCGTGCATGAAGGCGATGCCCGCAGTCGTTTCGCCCTGCGCCATGGCCTTGGCGGGAGCGGCACCCGACTTGGTGTACTGGTTGACGTTCTTGTGCAGGGCCTTCAGGTACTCGAAGCCTTTGTCCTCGCCCATGATCTGGACGATGGTGGCGAGCAGCGTGTAGGCCGTACCGGAAGAATTCGGGTCGGCGACCTGCACCTCGTCCCTCAGTTCCGGCTTGAGCAGATCGGCCCAGCACTTCAGCTCCGGCACGTTGTTCGTCTGGGCAAGCTCCGTGTTGTAGCCGAAGCCCAGGGCGCCGGAATAGATGCCGACAGTGCGCTGCTTGGACTGTTCCCACTGCCGCACGGCCCAATCCTGCAGCTCACCGAGCTTCGGCGATTTGTACTCCACCGTCAGGCCTTCCTCGGCGGCCTGCATGTGAGGATCGCCCGTGCCGCCCCACCAGATATCGGCGCGCGGATTGGCTGCTTCCGCCTTGATCTGCGCGAAAATCTCACCCGAGCTCTTGCGGGTCATGGAGACCTTGATGCCGGTGTCGCGCTCGAAAGCGCCGACCATGGCGCGGCACCATTCCTCCTGGACGCCGCAATACATCACGAGCGCCCCCTGCGCCTGCGCTGCTCCGGCCGACAGGAAGGAGAGGGCGGTCATGGAACCCGCCAGCATGGTGGCGGCAACGAGGTTCTTCTTCAGTTTCACGGTTTTCCTCCCATAAGGTTCTTATCGTTGTTGTTTTTTGTTGGTCGGCTAAGCTCCCTCCATTG
>JAPSLB010000005.1 GCA_031181145.1 Microvirga sp. | reverse complement strand
CCAGCCGGGGATCCAGCGAGCCCTGGCGGAGCGGATCACGACGAGGGGCGCAAACTATGTGGAGTGTCCGGTGAGCGGCTCCACCGGCCCCGCCCGCGAAGGCCGGCTGATCGGCCTGGTCGGCGGAGCGCCGGACGATGTGGCTCGGGCACACCCGATCCTCGAGCAGCTATGCCGCCGCATCGAACATGCCGGGCCGGTCGGGGCAGGGGCAAGCCTGAAGCTGGCCGTCAACCTGCCGTTGGTGGTCTACTACCAGGCGCTTGGCGAGGCGTATTCGCTCTGCCGCCATCTCGGGATCGAGCCGGAGCGGATCGTGGACCTGTTCTCGGACACATCCGGCGGTGCCAATATCCTGAAGGCGCGCGGACCCATGGTTGCCAAGGGAATGCGCGGTGAGGATCCTCAGCCCGTGACCTTCGATGTCGACTCGTTCCGGAAGGATCTGCGAACCATGATCGCGGAGGGACAGGAGCTCGGATTCTCGCTTCCCGTCGCCGAACGGGCTCTCTCGGTCTACGATGAGGCCAGCCGGCAGGGGTGGGGGGCTCGGGACGGGACCAGCCTTGCCGGGTACTGGCCGAGCCGTGCGGCCGGTGGAGCGTCGAAGGAGGGGACGACAGGCGGCTGACCAGCCCAAATCGCTCCCAGATGCTCCGCAACGCGCATCAATAGGTCCACCGCTGCGCCTTTGCGACGAGGAAGTCACGGAATGCCTGGAGGCGTGCGACAGAACGCATCTCGTCTGGATAGACCAGATAGCTCTCCAGCGAGGGCATCTCAACGTCCTGGAGAACCTGCTTGACCTCAGGATGGTTGCTCAAGGCGTAGTCCGGGGCCATCCCGATCCCGGCGCCACTCTCAATGGCACGTCGCAGGGCTAGGCTGTCGTTGACCACCAGGTGGCTGGGGCGGGGATCCTTCGGATTGCGTCCCAAGGTTGCCAATCGATGCAGATCGAGAATGAACCCCGGCTGGTCACCACCCAGGCAGACGAGGCGATGATGATCGAGATCCTCCACGCTCTTGGGCTCGCCAAAGCGGTCCAGGTACGCGACGGCGGCATAGGCATGATATTGGATTGTAAACAGGCGCCGTTGAATCAGGTCGGGTTGTGTGGGACGGCGTAGCCGAATGGCGAGATCCGCCTCCCGCATGGCGAGGTCCAATTCATTATTCGTCAGGATCAGTTCAATCCTCACCTCGGGATAGAGATCAAGGAATTCCTTGATGCGCTGGGCAAGCCAAATGCCGCCGATGCCGATGGTTGCCGTGACTTTGAGCGCTCCTGCCGGGCGCTCACTGGTCTCGGTGAGGCGTTGGCGTGTCAGGTCCAGGCGCAGGTGCATCTCTTGCGCAGCCTTGAAGAGCACGTCTCCGTGTTCCGTCAGGATCAGACCGCGGGCATGCCGATGAAACAGGGGAACTTTCAACTCCTGCTCAAGGGCACTGATCTGGCGGCTGACCGAGGATTGGTTCACCCCGAGCTTCTCGCCGGCCCGGGTGAAGCTTCCCGCCTCTGCGACCTCATAGAAGAGTCTGATTTTGTCCCAATCCAACCTGATCCCTCACATTCAGCCTAAAGTGAAAGCCCCTATCCTGGCGTATCGCAGTCGAAAGGTTCCGTCACCTTTCGGATGCGCCTCTTCGCGGAGCAGCCTCCACCCGGCAAACTAACGGATTCGAAATTATAGCCAAGCCAGCGCTGGAGAAGCGTCAAAAGCTATCTGGCGCCAGCCAGTCGATGGTGCTCAGGATGCGCAATCCGGCCGCATTCACCAGAAGGGGCTGTAACGAGAGATCCACTGCTCCCGGCGCGCCCCGGATTGCCGTGTCCATTCGGTTTCGATCTCCGGGTGTCACATCTCGCCGAAGTGACGAAGCATCCGCTCGGCATCCGCCTCCAAGCCCGTGAAAAGCCGGAATGCGCCTACGGCCTGAAAGACGGCCATGGCGCCACCGGACATGGTGCGGCACCCGCGAACCCGCGCCTGATGCAGCAGTTCCGTCTCCAGCGGGAAGTAGACGATATCCGCAACCCACAGGTCCGGGCGCAGGAAATCGGCTGGGACGACCATGCCGGGATATTTCGTCATGCCGAGCGGCGTCGTGTTGACCATGCCGTCGGCGGCTGCCAGGGCACTCGCCACGGCTGTGCCCGCTCTCGCGCGGCAATCTCCGAACCGGTCGCGCAGGGCGGCGGCGAGGTCCTGGGAGCGGGCCTCATCCGTGTCGACGATCGTGATCTCGCCTGCTCCGAGGCTCAGCAGGGCGTGAGCCACGGCGGCACCTGCGCCGCCTGCGCCGAACTGGACGACCCGGTCGATGCGTACGTCTGGCAATTCGCGGTGGAAGCTTTCGGCAAAACCCCACCAATCCGTGTTATGACCGACGCGGCGGCCATCCTTCAGCACAATGGTGTTGACAGCACCCAGTGCCGCCGCATCGGGCGACAATTCATCGAGCAGGGGGATCACGGCCTGCTTGCAGGGATGGGTGACGTTGAGCCCGGCAAAGCCGAAGCGCTGCGCAGCGGTCAGGATCTCGGGGAGGGCAGTGGCATCGAGGCCGAGCGTCTCCAGATCGATGAGCCTGTAGACGTAGCGAAGTCCCTGCTCGGCGCCCTCCCGCTCATGCAGTCTCGGCGTCCGCGACGCCTGGATGCCGCTTCCCACCAATCCCACGAGAACGGAAAGGGAGGTTGATGCCGTTGCGGCTTCATCGGTCCAGGGTAAGGTCCTGGAGGACGGATCGCTTGCCATTAGGCTCGGGCCCCTGCCGAGGATTGATCGAGCATATCGAGGATTGCCCGCACTGCAAACGGATAGCCCTTGGTGCCCAGGCCAGCGATGACGGCGGTCGCTACTGGGGAGACATAGGACTTGTGATAGATCGGCTCGCGCTTGTGGATGTTCGAGATGTGAAGCTCGATCAGCGGGCCTGGAAACATCTTCAGGGCATCCATGATCGCCATGGATGTGAACGTAAAGGCGGCCGGGTTGATGATGATGCCGTCGCCTTCGTCGATAGCCTCGTGCACCCAATCGATGATCTCGTACTCCCGGTTCGATTGCCGGAACACGGTAGGATGGCCTGCGGCGGCTTCCCGGCACATCGCTTCGATTTCGGCGAGCGTCGTCCGCCCGTAGATCTCGGGCTCGCGGGTCCCTAGGCGGTTGAGGTTGGGGCCGTTGAGAATGTAGATCGGCTTGCTCATCGGTGTGTATCTCTGAAGGGAGCAGGCTCAGCCCTGGTAGCCGAAGAGGCGCGGCAGCCAGAGCACGGTTTCGGGCACGAAGGTCAGGATCGCCAGGGCGGCCATCATCGCGAGGAGGAAGGGCATCACGTCGCGCACGATGGCGCGCAGGGGCTCCCCCGATATGTTCGCCATGACGAACAGCAGCAGCCCGTAAGGCGGCGTGATCAGGCCGATCATGATGTTGATGACGACCACGACCCCAAAATGCACCATGTCGATTCCCAGGGCCTGAGCCGTGGGAATGAACACCGGCACCACGATGAGCAGGATCGCCGTTCCTTCGAGCGCGCAGCCCAGGATCAGCAGCAGGACGTTCACCAAGATCAGGAACCCGACCGGTGAGAGATCCCAGCTTGAGAGGAGCGCCCTCACCCCTTCGGGGATGTTCTCGACCGTGACGACATAGTTGAACACGAGCGAACCCGCGATCAGCATGCCAATGGAGGTCGAGGTCCGGGCGCTGACTGCGAGCGATCGATAGAAATCGCGCCAGCTCACGCTGCGGTAAAGACCGGCCGAGATGAGAAGCGCATAGGCCGCCGCGACAGCCGCCGCCTCGGTAGGGGTCATGACGCCGCTATAGATGCCGCCGAGCAGAACGACCGGCATCATCAGCGAAGGAAAGGCGTCCCAGGTGATCCGCGGCAGCTTGCGCAAAGGAACAGGCTTCTCGACGGGGAAATTCCTGCGGTGCGCTGTGATGGCCACGATGACCATCTGGCTCAGGGCCATCAGCAGTCCCGGGATGACGCCGCCGAGAAAGAGAAAGCCGATCGAGGCATCGGAGACGAGGGCATAGAGCACCATCGGGATCGACGGCGGGATGATCGGTCCGATCACGGACGAGACCGCAGTCGTCGCGGCCGCATAGCTCCGCGTATAGCGGCCGTCGCGGGTCATCATGGCCTGCATCATGCGCCCCGTCCCGGCGGCGTCGGCGATGGCCGAGCCGGACATGCCGGCGAAGATGATGCTCTGCAGGATATTGACTTGGGCAAGGCCACCGCGGAAGCGGCCGACCAGCGCATTGCAGAACGTCATGAGGCGGTCGGTCATGCTGCCGATATTCATGAACTCCGCAGCCAGGATGAACAACGGCACCGAGAGGATGACGTAGTTGGAATACATACCGTTGAGGAGCTGCTCGGCGGCCGTGCCCATGTCCAGGCCCGCGAGCAGCAGGTACAGGATCGAGCCGGCGATCATCGAATGCCCGATGGGTAGCCCAAGGAAGGCGAGGGCTGTGATCGTGACGAGTGCGAGCGAGAAGGGGCTTGTCAGGTTCATACGCCGGGACTCGCCTCAGTCGGGACTAACTCTTCCGGCGCCACGCCTCGCATTGCCCGCCAGGCAAGCCAGACATAGCGGATGATCGTGGCGGCCGCGAAGACGATGTAGATCGAGAACAGCCAGTCGAACCGGATCTTGAGATAGCTGGTCTTCTCCACCTTCATGAAGGTGACGTAGTCGAGGACTGCCGGGAACGAGATGGCGTAGAGCGCGATCAGCGCGGCCGCGGTGATGAGCATCATCACCCGGCGGGATCCCGGACCTACGGTGCCGTAGATGATGTCGAAACGAATCTCCTCGCGCTCACTGATGACGAAGGACGAACCCCATAGGACGAGCCAGATCCAGAGGATGACACTGATCTCGTGGGTCCAGCCAATCGGGAGGTTGAGGACGTACCGAAACGCGATCTGCAGGAGAAATGCCAGGAACATCGCCGCCAGCATGGCGGCTGCCACGTTCTCCGCACGGCGCGCGAGCCAGGAGCCGATTGCCTGCAATGATGAGGTCATGAAACCGTCTTCTTTGCGAGATGTGCCTGATCATTCGTCGTTGGCTAGCCGCCGGAGCTTGAGGTTCCGGCGGCAGAAACGCCTCAAGCCCTACATCGCGTTGATCTTCTCGAGCATGCCCGGAGGCCAGCTCTTCGCAAGGTCAGACGCGAGATACTTCTTCTGGGCGAACTCGCGGAAAGCCTTGAGATCGGGCGTGTAGACGTCGAGGCCCTTCTCCTTGAAGAAGGTCGCGAGCTGCGCCTCCTGCTTCAGGTGTTCCTGCGTGCTCCACTCGATTGCGCTGTCAGCGGCCGCCTGGAAGGCTGCCTGCTTTTCCGGAGACATGGCGTTCCAGACCTTGTTGGAGACGGCCAGCAGATCGAATCCCACGAGGTGCGAGGTGAGGGCGATCTGTGACATCACCTCGTAGAACTTCATGTTCTGCACGTTCGGCAGCGGGTTGTCCTGCCCGTCGATGGCGCCCGTCTGCAGGCCGGTATAGACCTCGGCATAGGCCATCGGCGTCGGGTTGGCCCCGAGCGCCTGGCCGAGGAACTGCCAGGCGTCCCCGCCGGGCATGCGCAACTTGACGCCGGCAAGGTCCTCCGGCGTGCCGATCTTCTTGTTGGGTTTCAGACCCACATGCCGGGCGCCGAAATAGGTGGGGCCCAGGATGTGGATGCCCAGCTTGTCCGAGGCCATTGTCTTCAGCTGCTGTCCGACATCGCTGGCGAAGACCTTCTTCAGGTGGTCGGCATCGCGGAACAGGTAGGCGGAAGTGACGATGGACCATTCCGGGATCTGGTTCGAGATGTCCTGCGGCGCGATGTTGCCCATCTCGAGATTGCCGCGCTGCATGGCGACGAGCTCGGTACCCTGCTTGAAGAGGGTGCCACCGTAATAGGGTTGAAGGTTGAAGCCTTGGGCTTTGATCTCCTCGCCGAACCGCTTCATCATCTCGGCCCGGATGTCTTGCTCCGAGAAGACGGCGGAGAATCTCAGGTTCGTGGGCGTCTGCGCGGTGGCAGGGCCAGCCACGCTCCAGGCCAGAAGGGCTGCGCCTGCGGCCATCAGGGCGCGCCGATTGATGTCGAGTCTCATGGTTCCCTCTCCTTTTCAGTCGCTGCGCATTGGTCTGCGTCTTGAGTGGCACTATCGGATCAGAGTATTTGTAAATCAATAGGCATTTTTCAAATCATCTGATATTTTGATTTTCAGCATATGATTGGTGCTTGCCTGGAAAGGCAGGGCATTCCGGGAGAGTGTTTCTCATGCAGGCTAAGGACAGGGTTACAGCCGGATGAGTGTCGAATTGCTGGCCACATCCATTGCGGATCGCGCCTATGACCGCATCCGGGCCGATATCGTGTTCGGCCGCCTCTCGCCCGGGCTAAGGCTCCGGCTCGACCGGCTGGCGGAGGGCTACGGGGCGAGCGTCAGCACCCTTCGCGAGATCCTGAGCCGGCTCTCGTCGGAAGGGTTCGTTTTCGCCGAGGGGCAGCGCGGCTTTCGGGTCGCGCCAGTCTCCCCTGCGGGCTTCGAGGATGTTGCGGCGATGCGGCTTCTCCTGGAGACTTATGCCCTGCCGCTGTCCTTCGCCGCGGGGGACTTGGAGTGGGAGAGCCGGGTCGTGGCTGCCCATCACAAGCTTGCGTTCATGGAGCGGCGGATGATGGCCGGAGACCAGGAGGGGATGGAGATCTGGAAGCGCTACGATCGCCAGTTCCATCACGCGCTCATAGAGGCATGCGATTCCCAGACCCTGCTCGACCTCTATGGCGGTGTCTTCGACCAGTACCTTCGGTACCAGATGGTGGCCGTGGTCTTCCGTGGCGAGATCGCTGCGGAGGAGCATCGGACGCTGCTCGATTGTGCCCTGAGCCGGGATGCGGAGCGGGCCTGCGAGGTGCTGAATCGGCATGTGAACGGATGCGTGGCTTATACGCTGAAGAGCGGAGCGCTCACATGAACGACGGCATGCACATCATCCCACCCTCCACGGTCGGCGAAAGCGCTTACCAGAAGATCCGGTCCGACATCGTGTTCGGCCGCCTGCCACCGGGCAAGAGGCTGAAGCTCGAGCGGCTGAAGACCGATTATGGGGCGAGCGTCAGCACCCTGCGCGAAATCCTGAACCGCCTCCACTCGGAGCGGCTGGTGGTCGCCGAGGGCCAGAAGGGGTTCGAGGTGGCGCCCGTGTCCATCGCCAATCTGAGGGAGATCGCTGCCCTCCGGCAGCTCCTTGAATGTCGCGCGCTGGAACAGTCCTTCCGGTCTGGCGATATGGAATGGGAGGGCCGCGTCGTCGCCGCCCATCACCGGCTTGCCCGGATGGAAGACCGGATGGCTCAAGGCGACAGATCTCATACGGAGGAATGGAAGCGCTACGACTGGCAGTTCCACCAGTCCCTCATCTCCGCGTGCGGATCCAGGATGCTGATCGACAACCACGCGGCGGTTTTCGACAAATACCTGCGCTACCAGATGATCGCCCTGAGCTATCGCGGTGAGATCGCCGCCAATGAGCATGCCGAGCTTCTGGAATGCGCCCTGGAACGGGACGCCGCCCGCGCGTGCGAGGTGCTGAGGCGCCATGTCGCCGGTGGCGTCGAGCATGCACTCGCCACGGGAACCATCAGTTGACGAAAAAAGAGCGGGCCAAACCGACATACGCTCCCGTACACAGAGGAAACGGACCGACAAGGATGCGTACCGCCATTGCTACCGTGTGCCTGAGCGGCACCCTGACCGAGAAGATCGAGGCCATCGCAGTCGCGAAGTTCAAGGGCGTCGAAATCTTCGAGAACGACCTCCTGTCCTTCAACGGCACGCCGGCCGACGCTCGGCGCATGATCGAAGGGTTAGGGCTTGAAACGATCACCTTTCAGCCATTCCGCGATTTTGAGGGTATGCCTGAGCCGCAACGCTCGAAGGTGTTTGCCCGAGCGGAACGCAAGTTCGACGTCATGCAGGAACTCGGCTGCGATCTCCTGATGGTGTGCAGCAATATCTCTCCGGACTCGCTGGGCGGTATCGAGCGTGCGGCGGCTGATTTCCATGAGCTCGGCGAACGCGCCGCGAGGCGCGGCATGCGGGTGGCCTTCGAAGCGCTCTCTTGGGGACGCCACATCCATGACTACCGGGATTCCTGGGAGGTCGTGCGGCGGGCGAACCATCCTGCCGTCGGGCTCGTGCTCGACTCGTTCCATGTTCTGGCCCGCGGAACCGACCTGTCCGCTATCCGTTCCATTCCGCCGGACAAGATCTTTCTGGTGCAGGTGGCCGATGCGCCGAAGCTCGACATGGATTACCTGTCCTGGAGCAGGCATTACCGCTGCTTCCCTGGGCAGGGTGATCTGCCCGTCGACGCGTTCATGGATGCGCTCGGAGCGACGGGATTCGACGGGCTTCTCTCCCTGGAGATCTTCAATGACCGCTTTCGGGCCGGCGCTGCACGCAGCGTCGCCATCGATGGGCAGCGCTCCCTGATCGTGATGCTCGACGACCTACGGCAGCGGACGGAAACGGCTTTGCCCGATCATCCTGTTCTTCCGCCAAAGGCATCATGTTCGGGCGTCGAATTCGTCGAGTTCGCTGTCGACGAGCACAATGCCGCTGGTTTCGAGCAGACTTTGGCAGGGCTCGGCTTCCGGAAGGCAGGCCGCCATCGTTCGAAGGCCGTGACACGCTGGAGGCAGGGCGACATCAACATCGTCGTGAATGCGGACAAGGAGGGCTTCGCCCATTCCTTCAACATCATGCACGGCACCTCTGTCTGCGCATTGGCGCTACGGGTGGAGGATGCGCCTGGAACATTGGATCGCGCCGTTGTGCTCCTTGACCAGCCGTTCCAACAACCGGTGGGACCGGGTGAAATGAACATCCCGGCCGTCCGCGGGCTGGGCGGCAGCCTGCTTTACTTCGTTGATCACAGGTCGGGACTGGATCGTCTCTGGGATGTTGACTTCGAGCCTATCGAGGTGTGCGATTTCACGGGAGCGGGCCTGGTCTCAGTCGATCATGTCTCGCAATCCATGCACTACGAGGAGATGCTGACCTGGGTTCTGTTCTATAACTCGCTCCTCGATGTGCAGAAAACGCCGGTTCAGGCGGTAATCGACCCGGGCGGCGTGGTGCAGAGCCAGGCCGTCGAAAGCCATGACGGCTCGCTTCGTCTGATCCTCAACGCCTCGCAGAGCCAGCGCACTCTGTCGTCGCGGTTCCTGACTGAGTTGTTCGGATCCGGTGTGCAGCACATCGCGCTTGCGACACATGACATCCTGGCGACAGTACAGCGCCTGAAGGCAAGCGGGATCGATCTGCTGCCCATTCCCGAAAACTATTACGATGATCTTGAGGTCAGGACGGATCTTTCCGTCGAGGATGTGGCGCGCCTGCGCGCCGGCAACATCCTCTATGATCGGGAGGGTGCAGGCGAGTATTTCCAGGCCTATACGAAACCCTTGGAGGGCGGCTTCTTCTTCGAGATCGTGGAGCGGCGCGGCTACCAGGGCTACGGGGCGGTGAACGCCTCCATCCGCCTCGCATCACAGACACGCTTGGCCGTACAAGCGGCGCCACCCGGGCTTTGACGCTCCGACGGGATCGCAGGGTCATTGAGACGGCTCACATTGCGCCCGCCGCGACAAGGATCGTTTCGATCTTCCTGTAGCCGCGGGTGCGCGCGTGCTGCAGTGGCTTCACGCCATCCCGATCCGCCAAATTGACGTTGGCGCCCGCCTTTACCAGAATCTCGACGATCAGCCGGTGGCGCTCGCCCCCATCGCCCAGGATGATGGCTTCCAGCAAAGCGGTCCAACCGAGATTGTTGACGTGATCGACATCGACGCCCGCCTCGATCAAGGTCCGAACGGTCTCGACATGCCCGCGCTCCGCAGCCGGGATGAGGGCAGTCCCGCCGAAGCGATTGGTGCTCTTGAGATCGGCGCCGCGCACGAGCGTCATCTTGAGGATCTCGAGATAGCCGTGCGCTCCGGCGTAGAGATAGGGACTGTCGTTGATGCGGTCTTTCGCGTTGACGTCGGCCCCGGACTCTATCAGGGCTTTCGCAACCTCGATCCTGTTGCCATGGGTTGCGATGAGCAAAGCGGTGCGGCCCGCCTCGTCTCTCGCATCGATGTCGGCGCCATCAGAAAGAAGGTCTCGAATCCGCACTACGTCGATGTCTTCGTTCATGACGGCTCTCAATAAGACCTTCTCGTTCATCGGCCGTTCGGCGGCCGTCGTCGAGTGGCCCGCCACGCCCAGCACCGCCAACGGCAAGGCGATGGCGCTTCTGCGAGTGATCCACGCTCCTCGCTGAAGTGCCTTGGTCGCCGCGCGCCCGAATGTCGGCGTCTCAGGCACGATCGACCGCGCCGAAGACCAAGCGTCCCTGGTGGAATGTCGCCTGCCGCGGGGAGCGTCGAGCGACGGCCTCTGCCGAACAGCTGGCGTCCACCAGCACGAACTCGGCCTTGTCTCCCGGTTTCGGCCAAGCCATTTGCCCATCGTCGCTCAGCGGCAGCAGATCGCCAGTGGCAATCGCGAGGGCGCGCGACAGGTGGAACTCATCGCTGCCGCCATAAAGCTGCGCGCATAAATTGGCCTTCTCCAGCATGTCGCCGGTGCCGAACGGGGACCAGTGGTCGATCACGCTGTCGGTGCCGGTCATGATCTTGACGCCTTTCGCGCGCAGCTGCGGTAGCGGCATCGTTCGCCGGCCGATCGGAACCGTCGAGACCACGGCAATTCCTTGCGCGGCCATGCGCCCGGCCATCTCGTCCAGTTCCTCGGGTTGCAGAATGGAAAGGGCGAAGGCATGGCTGAGCGTCAGCCGGTCGCGCAGCTCCGGGGTCTTCTCGACGGTCTCGATCATGTAGTTGAGGGCCGCCACTCCGGCGGGGCTGGCTTCATGAATATGAATGTCCACACCCTTGTGGTGGTCGAGCGCGATCTGGAACATCGCATCCAGCGATTCCTCCATCGCGCCGTCGACATTGGTGGGATCAAGGCCGCCGACATGGTGCACGCCCATGCTCATGGCTTCACGCATCAGCCCGTCCACCTTCGAATGCAGCAGGCCGTGCTGTGGAAAGGCAACGATCTCGCATTCGAAGCTGTCGCGATGGTTGGCCAGCGCAAGCTGCAGATGTTCCAGACTTTTCAACCCGCTGACCGGATCAATGTTGCAATGGCTGCGCGCCACCGAACTACCCTGCGAGAGGAGCAGGGCGATCAGTTTCTCCGCGCGCATCTGGGAGGTGGGCAGCAATTGCGGGAGGAGAACCTCCTCGCGTGCGATCATGTCCATGATGGTCTTGCCCTGGCGCGGGCGTGGTGCCTGCCAAGGGCTGCCATAGAAGGTCTTGTCCAAGTGGATATGCATGTCCCGGAACGCGGGCAGAAGCAGCTTGCCCCGGGCCCCGTAGCGCGGCAGGGCTGTGTCCAGTGTCGCATTCGCGTCGTGCAGCGCCTTGATGCGGCCATTCTGGATTTCCAGCGTGTGGATACCGGTTCGCGTGCCGATCACCACATCTCCCTCACGCTCGAACCCCTCTTCGAGGCTCACATCGCTCAGATAGTAATGGCTGTCGGCGAGGGTGGTGACCTGCTGCCTGGAGCGGTCGACATCGGCGGATGCCGATGCGGTCCCGGCTTGAGCGGCGCTCAGGCCCATCACGGTTGACGCCGTCACCAGCCCTCCGGAATGGCGGAGAAAGGCCCTTCGGCTTTGTTGATGCGCTCTTTCCATGTTTCGCTCCTCCCTATCTGACACCGGCATGATCGGCGCCGTCTGACAGGAGGGTAAGGTCTGCATCCTCCATCCGGAAATTAAATGTTCAGATGGAAAGTATGGTAGTAATGGATGGACCCCATTCTACGCCAAAGACGGAAAGATGCTCGACCCACGCCTTCTGCGCAGTTTTGTCGCGATCGTTGAAGCTGGAGGCTTCACCAGAGCAGCGGAACGCCTGCACATGACGCAGTCGACCTTGAGTCAGCAGCTTGCCAGGCTCGAGGACGCGATCGGGCAGACCTTGGTAGACCGTGACGCGCGTCCCGTCCGGCCCTCCGCCGCCGGGGAGCGCCTTCTGGGATATGCCCGTCGCATCCTGGCCCTTCAACACGAGGCGACAGCCGCGCTCGGCGATCCGGCCGGCGCGACATCCGTTCATATCGGGTTACCGGAAGATATCTTCAGCCGCCCGATGGCACGGCTCTTCGGCGAGTTCTCCAAGCGACATCAGGAGATCCGTTTGGATGTGAGCGCCGGGCTGAGCCGTGACCTGACACGGCGCTATCGCGGCGGCGAATTCGACATCGTCGTGGTCAAGGAGCCTGCACCCAGCAATGATTGCCGGGCAAGTTTCCCCGAGAGCATGGGCTGGTTCGAGAGCAAGGATGCTCCGAAAGCATGGCCGGACCCTGTCCCGCTCGTGACCTTTCCTCTCGGCGGCCTTTATCGCGAAACCATGTTCGAACGCATCGAGCGCGAACGCCGCCGCTGGTACATCGCCTTCTCGGGCAGCAGTCTCAATAATGTGCTCGTCGCCGTCGAGGGCGGGCTCGGCATAACGCTCCTGCCCATCGCTTCCACGCGCGGGCGCCATGTCAGACCTTACGCGCCATTCCGTGAGGAATCCGCGATCGTGGTTTCCGTCTATGCGTGGGAGAATACCGGGCATATCGTAGAATTGGTCGAGCAGATTGGTGCCGTCCTCTCCGAACGAAGTGGTTGTCCCGGAAAATCGTGAGCGTCTCTTGCAACTCACACGGGCGCCGGCCCGCAGTTCGGCCGGACAGGCTCACTTAAGCTAACCCCGAGAGGATCGTGCACTCATGTGCTCATGCTGTGCGCAGGCGTTCACGAGCAAGCGTTCAAACGCGAGGGTCTGCGGGCGTGCTTGTGGTGTTCAGGATCACGGGCGCAGGCAATATCGTCGTAAGATGAGTGCAGCACGGGCAGAAACTCCAGATGGAGAGGAAACGTCCAATTCTAGAACGTGAGCCATGTTACCGGCAGAAGAGTACGGCGTGCGCAAAGCGCATGAAACTGCAGGGTATCTGATAGGCCAGCGCTCCGAAAGCGTCAGCTAGGGACCCGCGCCATAATGTTGGGAACAAAGTTTTTTGAAATAGCAGGGGTGCAAGTTGCACGCGCTTACTTGCAACTTGCAGATGGAGGGGGCGGGCTCAGATAGAGCATAGGTTATGCTTAGTTTCATCGCTGGCGAGACAACGGCAATGGCTAGTGTCATTGTTAGATGCTCCTGACAGGTGCCTTGACTGCGGCCTTCAACAAAGGCCACTTTGGCTCATGAAATAAGCGCTTTCGTCCCGTGCAATCTGCATGATGGAAAGCGGGTTTAAGGGATCCCCTTTTGGCACCAAGCGCAGAAGATCAAACGTCCGCATTGATGCGGTGTGCAGACCTCTACACGGCCGCACGGATGGACTGCTAGAGACCCGTTCCGGACCTTCGCTCATTCCGCGATCATGCCGGAGCACTGGCGCGTGCAACCTGTCATAGGTCAAAACCGTGCGCTGATGCCGAGTACAGGCCCGTGCTGGAGCATGTCGAATTCGTAGCGTTGGCGACCCTCGCCCTGGACATAGTCGACATAGAGCGCCCGGTAACCGATCACCCCCGAGAACGCGATGCCCTGGTACGTGCCGAGCTCGAAGCCGTAGGCACCGATCGCCTGCCAGGAGAAGTCGCTGCCGGCTCCGAACCCGCCGATGTCGCCGCGCAGGACGAGTTCGTGACCGGGAGCGACCGTATAGCGCACCCGTGCACCGATCAGGGGATCGAGCCAGTCGACCGAGCCGGAGCGGGCGAAGGCCCGCGCCCCCGCGATCTGCAAATCGCCGACGTCGATCGCGGCCGAGACATCGAGCGAGAGGTCGGCCTGCTGATACCAATACCGAGCCCCGCCGAGCACGTCGAAGGCGAGCGCGCCGAAGCGGGCGACCTCGTAGGCGGCGCCGACCTCGATGATTGCCATCTCGATGTCGAGCCCGAGGGACGTGCCGAGGGTTCCCGACACGCCGGGTGCCGGAGCACGGCTCCTGACGTTGCCGCGCTCGAGGCCGATCTTGCTCCAGACCACGTTGCCCAACAGGGCGATCGGGCCGTTGCGGGCCTCGAAGTCGCCCATCAGGCCTCCGAGCGTGTCGCTCTTCCCGACGACGTCGACGAAGCTCGCATCCACTTTCACGGGGCGCCCGCGCACGGCCTGGGTGCCGTTCAAAGCCGTGAGCCATCCGTAGGGCACGAAGCGGAAGCTCCATGAGGGCGGCATGGGAAGAACCTCAACGACCGGTGCCTGGGTCGAACCCAGGTCAGCGGCCCATGCGTTTCCTGCCGTCCCAAGCATCGCACCAAGCGCCGCGAGCACGGCACGACGAAATCTCAGGGCGCCGGTCTGCATGATCGTCCTCCAGGGTTCGTGTCGTGTCGACTGCTGCCGATCCCAGAATCGCAGGGCCAGGTCATCCGCGATCCTGGGGGCGGATCGATTCGGGGCTAGGCCCGATCGGCAACCTTCCGGACCGGCGGGATCGTCCAGGTGCCGTCGATGATCGACGGGTTGCTCTCGTCCGGCCAGTACATCCGCAGCATCAGGATGAACTTGCCGGCAGGCGCAGGCAGCCAGTTCGACTCCTTGTCCGCCCCCGGCGAGTCCTTCTGGATGTAGAGGTCGACTGAGCCGTCTGGATTGGCCTTCAGGTCCTGGCGCGCGCTGACCGAGTAGCGGTTGATCGGGTTGGGCACGAAGAAATAGGCGCCGTCATACATCGTCAGCGACCAGAAGCCTTCCACCGGTGGCAAGTGGCCCTTGGAGAAGCGCATGACGTACTTGTTGGCTCCGTCATAGGCCCGGCCTTCGCTGTCCTTCTGCGAGGTGGGATAGACCGCATCCTGCGGGCGGTTGGCTCCAAGGCCGATCGCCGTGACGAGGGCCCGCATCAGGTAGTCGGTGCCGTAGATCCCGGTCTTCGTCGTGAAGCCCCAGCCGTCGATGTCGTGAACGTCCTTGTTGATCTTGAACTGGATCATGATGCGATCATTGGCGATCTCCGGGATGCGCCTGGCGAAGTCGGCTCGCAGCTTGCTGGCGTCGAAGTCCTGGCCGGGCACCAGCCCGATCCGGGCGAACTTCGCAAGGGCGGGGGCATCCGCCGCCGACGGCGGGTTCGTCTTCATCAGCTCCGCCAGCAGGGTGAAGTACGCCACCGCATCCATGCGGTTCACCTGATCACGGACTGCGGTCTTCATGTCGATTGAAGGATCGACCTTGCCGGGAGGCGGCGTGTACGGCTTGCCGTAGGCGCTGAGCGGCACCAGCTTGACCTGGTCCTGAAGGGCGTGCACCTCGGCGTAATCCTCCGGCGTGCCGGTGCAGTAGATGCGGCCGAGCAGCCAGACGATGTTGGTCGGCGACTTGTACTCCTTGACGCCCGTCGGCAGGGTGCCCGTCCAGCCGGGTCCGGTGATGGCATAGGTCTGGGCGCCGGTGCCCGTGGTGCGCTTGCCGGGAGCCTGGAACACCGTCGTCCAGCCGTCCAGCATCGGCATGAGGAAGTAGCGGTCATTCATGTCCGGCAGGCTCAACACCCAGGGCTCCTTGCCGACGTCGAAGAATGCGGTCGTATAGAGCGTGTCGGCATTGGGTGCGGTCACGTCGCGGAACGTGGCATCGGGATAGTGCCGGAGCTTGATGATCTGGCCCATCGGCGCCCGGGTGCCCTCGGGGGCGGCCACGTTGGTGATGACCCGGCGCGTCATCTCCATTGTGACCAGCGGGTAGCCGAAGATGTAGGCGTCGGTTGCGAGCCAGAAGTCCTCGAGCCCCTCATCAATGCCCAAGAGCTCGCCCAGATGGGCGTTACTGACGCTGCTCGTCGTGGACCCGGCCAGCAGGCTCAAGGCACCGATCGTCGCCTGGCGGCGGGTCAGCTTCATCGTCATGACAAATCTCCCTTTGCAGTGGGGTTCTGAGGACCGGTCTGCCGCGCGTTTCCCTGATTGCGTGGTGCGGCGGACGCTTCGGTTTGCGGCTCCTCGCCGCGATGTCGGGTCCGGGGGCAGGTCTCGTAGCCCCCGATTCCCAGCAGGCAGGCCTAGCGGCAGCGGGTGATCACCTGACCGTAGGCGTTCACGACCTGGACGCAGCCCGCACGCGGATAGGCATAGGCCCCTGCCGCTCCGGCGACGGCCCCGTAGGCGAGGGCGCGGCGGGTGGTACGCCGTGCGACGCCGGCGTAGCTCAAGGGGGTCAAGGGGCGCCCGATGATCGCCTCGGCCCGTGTCACGAACCCGCGCCCGGGGAGCGGCGGGGCGCCACCCGAGGAAAGTGCGAGCAGGGCCGCTGCGGCCGCGAGGCATCCCGCGATGGCTTGCCTCGGTGTCATGGCTTCGATCCTTCCATGGATGCGCCCGGGGGCACCTCGTCGACATCGCCGATGGCATCGAGACCGACCTGCCTCGCGCCCTCGGGCGGCCTGAACGCAAAGACGCCGGCCTCTAGAGGCGCATCGGTTCGGAACTCCTTGACGCGCAGCGTGTATTGCGGCGCCTGTGCGACGGTCTTGCTGGTGATGACGTACTTGCGCGGGATCGGGCGATCGCCGACCTCGACCCAAAGCTGCCAGTCGGTATCGTGGCCGCGGAAGGCCAGGTGCTCGCATTCGATGCCATCGACAACACCGCGGCCGACATGCCTGGCCTCCAGCACGTCCTCGGTAAGATGCTCGTGGGCTCTGGCGAGCAGGAGGTCGGCGCCGGGCACCTCGACCAGATGCTCCGCCCGCAAACGTTGGATCACCTCGTCGATCGACCCCGGCATGTCGAGCTGCGTGAATACTCTGCCGTGGCGGTTGTGCACGGTCGCGGTCTTGCCGTCGAAGACGAGCTCCAGGTCCGCGTAGCCCCCCGTCCGGGTCGCCCGCAGGCCGGCGGTGCGGTCGACGAGCACGTCGCCTGACGCGGTGAACTGGACCTTCTGCAAGTCGGGCGTGATGACCTCGATGTCGGTGTCGTAGGCCGCGGACAGGGTCCGTTGGCCGGCGATGTAGTCGCTCATGGCCTTGAGGATCCTGCGCGCGCCGTCGTCCACACGCGCCAGCACGGTCGTGGCGGACAGGAGGGCCGCGGCGCCGAGGGCAACCGCGACGCCTCGGACGGCCTGTGCTTTTGTTGGAAGATGCCGCGTCATGAACGACCTCCGTCAGAAGGTGCGAGCATGTCGATGGGGCCCGAACGGACACCTGCTGCGCACTGACCGGACGCTAGCAACGAAGCGACCGCCACGCCTGTAGCATCGTGTAGTTTACGTGGAGGGATCGGCGCTCACCGCTGGGATGGCGTTGCCTGTAGGGCTGCTTCCGCAGCCGTCCGGGCCGGTACCGGGAAGCCGGCCTTGCGCGCTCCCTCGGCGAAATGGGCCGCATCCTCGGGTCGGTAGTTCCGCTTGGCCATTTCCTCATCCCAGCGCTCGAAGATAGTCGGGCGCATGCGCAGGAACTCGTCACGGGCCTCGGCGGCCTCCGAAGCTTTGCCGAGCTGGGCGTAGATCACGGCGGCGACGAAATGGTAGAGGGGGAACTTCTCCAGCGCCGCCTGCCGGATCAGGCTTTCGGCGCGGGCGTAGTCGCGCTGCATGTAGGCATAGACCGCCAGCGTGCCGCTGTAATAGCCGGAATGGCCCGGGTTGCGGGCGAGCGCCTGTTCCAGCAATTCGGCTCCGCGCTGCCAGGCTCCTGCTTGGCTCAGCCGGGTTCCGAACTCGCCGAGCAGCTCGGTGTCGTTCGGGTTGAGCGCCACCGCCCGTTCGCCGACCTCCAGCGCCTCGGCAGGTTGCTGGGCGAAGAACAGCGCCACCATCAGGGCCTGGAGCGAGCGCACGTTCTCTGGGTCGAGTCGGATCGCCCGACGGGCGGCCTCGAGCGAGCGTTGGATCGGGGTGCTGGACCCCGCCCTCGGATTGAACCCGAACCGATCCTCGTCGAGATACAGGACGGACAGCATCGCCCAAGCGGTCGCGTATTCCGGATGGAGCGCTACGGCTTGCTCCAGGCAGGTCCGGATCGCAGCATGGCTCTCGTCGGACAGGGCGGCGC
The DNA here is from genome assembly GCA_031181145.1 of Microvirga sp. Lineage (GTDB taxonomy): Bacteria > Pseudomonadota > Alphaproteobacteria > Rhizobiales > Beijerinckiaceae > Microvirga. Next base: position 124,817 of record JAPSLB010000005.1, on the reverse strand, counting down.
GGTAATCGTAGAACCGGAGCGTGCATCCGTAGGCTTCCAAGTCGTCGGGCGGGCGGGCTCCGGTCCGGGACTGATAAGCCCGTTGGATGATGCCGTAGGGCTGTGCTACCGCGGTCGCGACCCTGCGCGCGACTTCGTCCTGGATCGTGAAGAGATCACGGACCTGCAAGTCCTCATCGTAAGTCTGCGACCACAGGACGGCGCCGGTCTCCGCATCGAGGAGCCGACCCGTGATGCGCAGGCGGTGCTCCGCGGCCCGGACGCTGCCCTCGAGCACGTAGCGGACGCCGAGGTCGCGGCGGATGTGGGCGGCATCCGCACCCGGCGGGATGCTGCGCGACGTCTCCCGCCCGAGGACGGTGATCTCCTTGAAGCGGGCGAACTGGCTCAGGACCTCCTCGGTCAGGCCGTCCGCGTAGGCCCTGGCCAGCGAGGGCTCGCCTAGGGCCGCAAACGGCATCACGACAAGCGTCGGTCCGCCGGGAGACAAAGGAGCCGATGCCTGCGGCGTGCGGGACGCGCCGTCGCGCCACGCGCCCCAAAAGGCAAGCCCGCCGAGGAGGGCGAGGATTGCGACCACGATGGCCGCCGCACCGAGCCGGAGGCCCCAGCGCCGCTGGAGAGGTACAGCGGAGGCATTCTTGGTTGGTGGAACGATAGGATCCGCGGCATCATCCGAGCCGCCGGGCGTGCGCCAGGTGAAGTGTGGAACGTACGCACCCTTGGGAATGGTGATGACCACCGAGTCCGACAGACCATCCGAGAGATAGTAGCGCTCCAGGGCTCGGCGGAGCCGTCCGGCCTCGATCCGCACGACCGGATCGCTTTGGGCATCGAAGTCCGAACTCCGCTCGAACACCTCGGTGCCGATGGCATAGGCCTTGATACGGTCGGCGCGGCCGGCGAGCGTCTCCTCGACGACATAGCGCAGGAACCGGCGCGCCCGCGCGGGGGCGTCGAGGTCAGGGCTGGCGAGGAGAATGTCGAGCTGGGCGCGCACGTCCTCCGCCGCGGGCGGCGACTGCGCCTGCGGCGAGGCACCAACAGTGCCGTCGCCTCCGCCGAGCATGGATCGGTCCGTTGTTCGCAGGCGCCGTGAGACGCCTCTTCCCGTAACCTACAGTAACATACTCCCCATGCGTGCGGTATGGGGCGATGCTGGCAAGCGTGCGAAGGCGCACTTGCGCTGTCCCAGCCCGGCAACGGGGTTACGCCATGCATCACGCCGTCCAGGCCGCCATCGCCCATTTCCCGGACCGGGGACATGCCATCAAGGAACTGGCTCGGACGGACGACAACTTCCGGTCACTCTGTGAGGATCTCACAGAGGCACAGGCTGCCCTGGCGCGGTGGGAGCGCTCGAATTCCCCCGTGGGGGCGGAACGCTGCGACGAGTACCGGATCCTCGTGAGGGATCTCGCGGCTGAACTCGCGGCCGAGCTGGATCGGCACGCACAAGGATAGGAGGCTGTCATGAGAACCCGTCTGCCGAATTGCCTGCTCCTGTGGGGCGCGTTCCTGATGTCCCCTGCTGCGGCACAGCAGCTCCCCCGGCTCGACATCGAGACAACGTGCCGGGCCGCGCCGCGCCTGCTTGCGGAGGATGCCAATCCGTTCGAGGGCTGCATGCGGGACGAAAGGGATGCGGAGCGCCAGCTCCAGGGAATGTGGAGCGGTGCGGCGGCAGCCCACCGCGAGACCTGCGCGGGGGAAGCCCAGATCGGCGGATCGCCGAGCTATGTCGACATGCTCACGTGCTTGCAAATGGCACAGGGGACCGCTCCAGCGGCCGAGCCGCGCCGTCGGCGTGCGCCTCACTAGAACCGGTGGCGTTCCAATGACCCCACGAGTCATTCCGACAGCGCTTGCCAGCAACGTCCTGGAAGGACACGCGGTCGGCACCTGTCCTTGCAACGCGGTAGACCTGCTGCGGTCCCTGGCTCGCGAAGGAGGCCAAGCCGTGTTCGTCATGTCGGCAGGCCTCTTGTATGGATTGGCCATCGTGCTTTGCGTCCTGACAGGACTCCTGCCCGCCTACGCCCAGCCTGCGCCGTCCGCCGGTGCTCCTCCGGCGCAGGTCAGGCAATTGCTGGACCTGATGCAGGATCCCGTCGTGCGGGCGTGGGCGGACGAGCAGCAGGAATCCAAGATCGTGACGGCTGCTTCGGACGCGCCGACCACGACATCTGGGATGATGACGCGGCGCATCACAAACCTTCAGGAGCATCTGGCCTCCCTGGCGGCAGCCGTGCCGCGTTTGCACGATGAGTTCCGGCAGGCCCGCCTCCGTCTCCTCGGCGAGCTTCGGGGGCGGAGCGGTTCTGCCGTGCTCATCCTCGCGGCAGCCTTCCTGGCACTGGGGGGTGGATCCGAGTGGATTTTCCGACGAGCCTCCTCTCAAGTCCGGGTGGGCCTCTCGCACCCCGAGGCGACCGTGTCCAGGCGCCTGCGGACACTGGCCGCCCGACTTGGCATTGATGCGTCCGGGGTTCTGATCTTCGCATTCGGAAGCATCGGCGCCTTCCTGGCCTTCGACTGGCCGCAGATCCTGCAGCAGATTGTGGTGGCGTATCTGGCAGCTGCCGTTGTGCTGCGTCTTGCCCTCGTGGGTGGCCGCTTCGTGCTGGCGCCCACGCTCAAAGCTTCGGATGAGATTGAGCGCCTCCGCCTCATTCCGATGGGCACGGAGGCGGCGCGGTTCTGGATGTGGCGCCTCGGGCTGTTCGTCGGGTGGTTTACGTTCGGCTGGGCGAGCGTCGACGTGCTCCGGGTCATAGGCTTTTCGCCGGAAGCACGCATGGTAGTGGCCTATGCCCTTGGCCTCGGGCTCCTGGCGATTGCCTTGAATGTGGCTTGGACACGCCCACGGCCTGTCTCCGAGGCCTCTCCGGGGGAGGTCGCTTCCTGGCAGGTGTCGCATATGGTAGGGGCCGGTCTCCTGTCCATCTGCCTCGTGCTGCTGTGGGGCCTCTGGGTTGCGGGACTCACGGGCTTGTTCTGGCTCGGGACCGTGGCGCTCCTCCTTCCGGCAGCCATCAGGGTCGCCGAGCGGGTCGCCCATCGGGCGGTTGGCACGCCGGACGGATCGGCCGCACCCGGCGAGCGGAGCCTCACGGCGGTCTATCTCGATCGTGGCGTGCGGGCGCTCCTGATTGTCGGTGCCGTCCTGCTGCTGGCACATGTCTGGCGCATCGACCTTGTCGAGATGACCAGCCGCGACACGCTGCCGACTCGTCTCCTGCGGGGCGTGCTGAGCAGCGTGGTCATCCTGCTCGTCGCCGATCTTGTCTGGCAGGTGACGAAGACTCTCATCGATCGGCGTCTCGCCCAGACGGAAGTCGGCGCGGCTCAAGGCGGCGAGGCCGCCTCGCGCCAGGCCCGGCTGCGCACGCTGCTGCCGATCTTCCGCAATGTACTCTTTGCCGTCGTGGCCGTGGTGGCGGTCCTGATGGTGCTGTCGGCACTCGGAGTTCAGATCGGGCCCCTGATCGCGGGCGCGGGGGTCGTCGGGGTTGCCGTCGGGTTCGGTTCGCAGACGCTGGTCAAGGACATCATCAGCGGCGTGTTCTACCTGCTCGACGATGCCTTTCGGGTCGGCGAGTACATCCAGAGCGGCAGCTACAAGGGCACGGTCGAGTCCTTCTCCTTGCGCTCCGTGAAGCTGCGGCATCATCGCGGGCCGGTCTACACGGTGCCGTTCGGCCAGCTCGGGGCGGTGCAGAACATGAGCCGGGACTGGGTGATCGACAAGTTCGAGATCAGCGTCACCTACGACACCGACCTCGAGAAGGCCCGCAAGCTGATCAAGAGGATCGGGCAGGAGATGGCCGAGGACCCGGCCTTCGCCCCCAACATCATCGAGCCGCTGAAGATGCAGGGCGTGGAGCAGTTCGGCGAGTATGCGATCAAGATCCGCTGCAAGATGACCGCGCGGCCGGGCGAGCAGTTCGTGATCCGCCGCAAGGCCTTCGCCCGCATCAAGCAAGCGTTCGACGAGAACGGCATCCGGTTCGCCTTTCCGACGGTGCAGGTCGCCAGCGGCGGTGAGACTGCGGCGGCGGCGTTCGAAGGGCTGCATCTCGTCAAGCCCCCCGGGGCGGCGGAGTAGAAGGCGGTCCGAAGGCTGCGTCGCAAGGAGGTTGGGGTGCATCGACCGGACAGAATCCTAGAGGAGGAGTGGCATGACTGAAGTGCATCACCCGGCAGCCCCCCATGATCTTCCGGCCTTCATTGCCGGGCCCGGCGACACTGACGTTCTCATGGTCGTGATCGCCATCCTTCTGGTACTCGCCGTGCTGGCGGTCGGTCTCCTGTTCCTGCGGCTGCACACGCTGCCCGAGCGCATGGCGCACAAATCCCAGAAGATCCAGTTCGAGATCGTCGCCGTGCTGGGCCTGCTGGCCCTGTTCACGCACATTCATGCCTTCTGGGTGGCGGGGCTGCTGCTTGCCCTGGTCGACCTTCCCGACATCGGCTGGCCGCTGCGCCGGATGGCGGGATCGCTGGAGAGGATCGCCGGCATCAAGCCGGGTGAGGGCGCGTTCGACGGTCCGGACAATGTCCCTGTCATCAGCGCGCCGGCGGGGACGACTGCCGACACCGCATCGGCCGAAAGCGCACCCGAGGTGCCGACGGCCGTGGTTCCCTCCCGGGTGCCGCAAAAGGAGGTGCGCCATGCTTGAACTTCTTCTCTGTTCCCTCCTGACGATCTTGCCGGACTATCTCTACCGCCGCTATGCCCAGGGCAAGCGGCTCGGCCGGGAGATCACGCTCTACTCGGTATGGTACGAACTGCGCTGGGGCATCGTGACCTGCCTGATGCTGACCGTGGGGATGATCACCGTCATCTTCTACAATCATCCCTCCACGAGCAGCGCCACCCTGTTCTACCGATCCGTGCCGATCGTGCCCGAGATCAACGGCCGGGTCGCCGAGGTCTACGTCCCTGGTGTGACGGGCGAAGTGAAACAGGGGGCGCCGATCTTCCGGCTCGACAGCGCGACGCAGGAAGCGGCTGCGGAGGCCGCCCGGCGCAAGATCGCTGAGGTCGAGGCCGCGCTGGTGGTGGCGCGCTCTGACGTCGCCGTGGCCGAAGGCAGGATCCAGGAGGCCCGTAGCGCCTACCAGCAGGCTGCGGACGACTTGGCGACCAAGCAGGAGATCACGAGGCGCAATCCGGGCGCCGTCGCCGCCCGAGACATCGAGCGGCTCCAGGTGGACATGCGGGGACGCCAGGGCACGATCGATGCCGCGAGCGCTGCCAAGCAGTCGGCAGAGGCCCAGATCTCAACGCTTCTCCCGGCCCAGAAGGCCAGTGCCGAGGCCGCCCTGGCCCAGGCGGAGGCGGAGCTGGCAAAGTCCGTCGTCCGGGCCGGCGTCAACGGTCGCGTGGAGCAGTTCACGTTGCGGGTGGGCGACATCGTCAATCCGTTCATGCGGCCGGCCGGAGTCCTGATCCCGGAAGGAGCCGGGCGACAGGCCCTCATCGCCGGTTTCGACCAGATCGAGGCGCAGGTGATGAAGGTCGGGATGGTGGCCGAGGCAACGTGCCTGTCGAAGCCCTGGACAGTGATCCCGATGGTGGTGACGGGAGTGCAGGACGCGATTGCGGCCGGCCAGTTCCGCGGCGGCGAGCAGTTGGTTGACCCTCAGCAGGTGCGGCGGCCGGGAACGATCCTGGTCTATCTTGAGCCCCTCTACGAGGGCGGGCTCCGCGGGGTGACGCCCGGCAGTTCCTGCATCGCCAACGCTTACACCAGCAACCACGACCGGATCGCCTCGGGCGAGGTCGGTGCCACCAAGGGGCTGGTCCTGCACGCGGTCGACGCTGTCGGGGTCGTCCATGCCGCCATCCTGCGGATCCAGGCGCTGATCCTGCCGATCCAGCTCCTCGTGTTCAGCGGGCACTGATGCGGTCGGGCAAACGAGACATGAATCGGATCGGCACGACTGCGGTCACGCTCCTTCTGAACAAGGCCGACTTCGAGGCGGAGCGCACCACGGGTGGGTCCGCATCGCGGTCGCGGTCGCCATGGCCGCGAGCCTGCTGGTATCCGGCCGGATCGCGTCTGCCGCGGGATACGAGGATATCTGGGCGCGGCTCGGGCTTGGGGCGCTTGCCGTTGGGGCGCTGCGCTATCGTCCGGACGTCCAGCTCTGGGTCACGGGCCTTACCGTGATCGGGTTGGCCCTTGTCGCGGTGACGTTCCAGGCGAGCGTTTTCCTGCCGTCTCCCGACGCAGCGGCGTTCAGGGGAAATCCTGCGGCCACGGACCTTCTTTCGTTGCCAGCCAACCTGGTCCGCGCCGTCATGCTGGCGCTTGCGGGCGCGACGACCGCACTCGTCATACTGCGGGCCCGCCGCCTGCTTCAGCGCGCCGTGACGGAGGCCAGCGAGCGCGCCAGCCTTGCGCGGTTCCTGCCCGCCGAGATCGCGGTTCTGATCCTCTTGCATCCTCGCGCTGCTGCGCGAGGATGCTTTCTGGTTCTGTCGCCTGGCGGCAAGCTGGATCCTTGGAGCATCGGACTGGAAACAGGCCTCGTGGACTTCTGCTTGAGTAGGGCTGTGATTCACTCCTGAGACCGGAGGTGGATCATGGGCCGGCTGCATCTTACCAAGCGCAGCCAGAGAGGATCAAATCGGCCCTTCTAAGTCTGTCCAACAGCGGAGGGCTGGGAGCGCCGTCCATCTCGTTGGAGGGAGCACGAGGATGACGGGCGAGAACGTAACCCGAGAGGAGTTGATGGAGACCGTACGCCAGCAACTCGGCTTGTCCCGAGGCGAGGCCGCCGCACTGGGCGGGCAGGTCCTTGAGGAGATTTGCGCCACTCTGGCAGCGGGCAAGACCATGAAGCTGTCGGGATTCGGCACGTTTACCGTACGCGAGAAGGGCCAGCGAATAGGCCGAAACCCTAAGACGGGAGTAGAGGTGCCTATCGACCTGCGGCGGGTCTTTACGTTCAACCCCTCACCAATTCTCAAGGCTCACATCAACGACACTAGAAAGAAACCCCGCCCGGGGTAGAGCCGAACGGGGTTCTCTTTGGAGGCTTGGTCCTCGACGTCGCCTGGCTCGTGTGTAGCGGCGAGAAGTAAACGGGCTGTTGTCAGGACCCGCACCAATGCCGTGCCTGCATTCATTCCACGATCCCGTGTTGAAGCGACAGTCGCTGGCGGGATCTCACCCCCATTCTCGTCATAGGCTCGGCGGGGATCGTGAAGCACTTTCATCAATCCACACATTTTATGTGAGCGCGGAAGGAGCATGTCTTGATACTGGGAAAATTGAGCCTTGCCGGGGATGAAAGTGCAAAGCCAGAATCGAACCACAACAGGAAAGGATTCTTGACTCGAGCCAAAGCAAGCGTGATCATCTGCGATGCGACATCTACGCTGGTCTTGGTCTTGCTACGGTGCCGCTGGCTCGGACGGCTGCAAGCCGAGAAAATTTGTCCTGTCTGCTGGCACCAACCGAAGGAGCGCTTCATGGAGATGCGAAAATATATTGCCGAGGGCATCGGTACGTTCTGGCTAACATTCGCCGGATGCGGGAGTGCGGTGCTGGCGGCTGCCTTTCCTGAGGTGGGTATCGGGCTCCTCGGCGTGTCTTTGGCATTCGGCCTGACGGTGCTCACGATGGCCTACTCGATCGGACATATCTCGGGGTGTCACCTCAACCCGGCCGTGACCATTGGCCTAGCTGCTGGCGGTCGGTTTCCCGCCTCGCAGATTGCCCCTTACGTGATCGCGCAAGTCATCGGTGCTGTCGTGGCGGCGGGCGTCCTCTACCTCATTGCGAGTGGAGGGCCTGGCTTTGACCTGGCTAACGGCTTCGCGGCCAACGGGTATGGTGACCACTCACCCGGTAAGTACCCGCTTTTTGCGGGCTTGGTGGCGGAAGTCGTCCTGACGATGATGTTCCTGTTCATCATTATGGGCGCCACGCACGGCAAGGCACCCGTGGGCTTTGCGCCGATCGCCATCGGTCTCGGGTTGACGCTGATCCACCTCGTGGGGATCCCGGTGACGAACACCTCCGTCAACCCGGCTCGCAGCACGGGGCCAGCCTTGTTCGTCGGCGGGTGGGCCCTGACGCAACTCTGGCTGTTTTGGGTGGCGCCTATCATTGGTGGCGTTCTGGGAGGCATCCTGTACCGCTGGGTCTCTGAAGAGCCCTCGGCGCAGATCACGGGAATCGAGAAGGGCCGAACGACCTGAGGGGCAAGAGCAGGCCCCTGCGTCCATCACTTCTCCCCTCCCAGAACAAGGCAAGCGGGCGGGCATCATCAACTTGACGGCTTGATACAGGCTCATCCCTTCAGGAGCATCAGATACCGGTTGCCTCGCCAAGCCTCGGAAGGCCTATGCTAAGAACGTACGAAGAGCGGCAGCGGTAGTGTTTGCTGAACGGCGGAAGACGTTTGCCACCTGATTGTGAATTGAGGGGCAGCGTTCTACCTGCCCGGCTGATTGGAAGCGCTTCACCCACCTGTATCGCCTCCGGGCCATGGCAGAATGGAAAGCCGTGGCAGGCGTTCTCGCCTGAAGTCAACGAGGTAGGAATCTTATTGTCTTCTCGGGCTAACGTGACAAGGCCGGCGGTGCAACTACACGCAGGTGCAGGCCCCGGCCCTTGCGATCTACGCCAACACCGTTCCTTCCCCTTGATCACGGGGGTGCCGGGCTCGCCCAGAAGCTCCGAACCTTCGAGCAGGAGGTGATGGTGCCGTTCCGGCAGACGGGCATGGAACGCATTCGACGGGAGTTGCCGGGCTTTACCATGCTGGAACTCGCCGGCCGGACTCACATGTCTGTCGGTGTCGAGCGGCCGGACGAGCTTGGCGCCGCTATTCTTGATTTCCTGCGCGAGCAGGCAACGCACTGAGCCCGTGTCGCGAAGGCGGTCACACAGAGCATGCCGGGTGCGCTCGTGATCCTTGAAGTCACAGTTGCAAACCTTCAACTTTGCGGCCGCTCACCGAGAGCGGCGCACACGGCGATCGAACCATTCCCTCAGAGCAACCCATTTCTTGGTGCTCCAGATCGTGAAGTTCGCGGTTGGCCTGCGCAAGAACGGGACATCATAGGCAAGCAGAAGCAGCCCGAGGGGGATCATCCAAACCCCAAGGATTGGAACCACCGGCGCAAGAAGACCACCCAGCACGACCAGCACACCGAGCGGGAGCCGGACCCACCGGGCATCGGGATGACGCAAGTTGCGAACCTGTCGCGCCACGCTTCCTGGGACTTCGCTCTCCAGGTGCAGGAACGCCTCCCTGAGCTTGGCCTTGCTGCTCTTTCTCATTTGACACCCTGAACGGAACCATTCCATCGATGTGCAGGTGAACGTGACCGAAGACGATAATGCCGGCATTACGCGGTAGTTCGAACGTGTCGATTAAATTTTCGGGGCGAAGCATAAGGATGCGGTTTGAGGAGGTCGCCGGGATTCTCAATGCTGTCGCGGCGGGAGCTGATATCGTTAGCCGACCCATCACCGGATCCATGTCCCGGAGCGCGATCAAGCTGTCCTACTCCCTGCGCCCGCTGCCGCTCCTTGGCAACACATAGTGCCGCGGGAACGACGGCTTCTGGCACTTCTCCGACATAAAGCGGATGCCTGCTTACACGGGATAGGCAGACGTTACTGAAGGGCAGAGGAGTTTCGCCTACTGACCCGCTCCGGACCTTCCCTGATGAACTCACCGTTGGGCCCTGCATTCCATAAAGCGTCTTCTCGGAAACTATCTGATCGAAAGAACCACCTCGGCAGCCTGTTGCGCGCTCTGTTCAGGAGTCAGCCCAGCCGTATTAAGAACGGCATTGCTGAAGGCGCGGGCCTGGTAGCCGTGCTCATACATCTCAATGATGCGCTCTCGCTCCCCTGGGGTGAGCCTGCGGGCTCCCCGATCACTGAGCGCCACTTCCAAGGGAGGTGCGAGCGTGAGAACCAGGAGGCGAGCTCCCCGCCTCTCTGAGGCAACTCGAACCTGGTCGTAGTGCGCCTGATCCAGAGGATAGGCCACAATCAGATAGTCCCCTGTGGCCTCCGCGATCCGGGTTTCGATGCGCCGCAAGGCGACCTGGATCGTCGTGCAGAGAGGAGCATCATCCGGAGAGTCGTGATCATCGCCATCAATGAAGACGGCACCGGGCAGAAGATCGGCCAAGGCCCGACCGACCGAGGATTTGCCACTGTTAATCGGGCCGTTGAGGTGGATGACAGTCAACATTGTAGGGCCCTTCTACCGCAGCCACTCGCATTCTATAAACGGCCTTACCCGAAGTTCTTGGCGTAAGCCATTGGTGAATATAGCACGCAACGACTTCCACGCTCGGAACGTCTCAAAACGGCACGCCTGAGTCATAAGCTCGAAGGCCGCAATCCTCATCGAAGCGGACGTTCCGAAAGCGCAGGAAATCTCGGCTCCTGACCCGAAGCAGACATTTGCCTGAGTGGCCAAGCCTTTCGGTCAGGCTTCGGTTGGACACAGCACGTGCTGAACAGGGTTTCTATGACCTTCTCTGGGCGCCAACTGTCTCTACCACCGCTGCAAGAACGTTCTCGATCCTGAACGGATTATCGTAGACGGCCGCGAACAACTCCGGATGGCTACGGGCGATCGCTCCTCGTGCCCCGCTCAGTAGGATGATCGGGATCCGGGCCCAATCCGGATTGGCCTTGATTGCCTGGGCCAGCTCCAGCCCGTTCATCAGCGGCATCATGAAGTCGGTCGCCACCAGCGCCGGCACCTCCTTGTCCAGCACCTCCAGGGCCTTGCGACCGTTCGGGGCGGTGAGCACCTTCACCCGCTGCCGCATGTCTGAGCATCTGAACAATGCGACGACATTTTGCGGTGAGGCTTTTAATGATCGGGCAGCAGCCGGAGTTCGGACCTGTCCTGCCAACCGGCGACAGTTCATTCGTTAAAGGGCATACTGCGAAGTTTGAGACGACATTCCTGCCTATGAGCGTGACCTTGAACCCTCTCTCCGGTAGGGAGCGCCACGCATGGTAGCCGCTGGGCGAGACCTTGAGCACGCGGCACATGAGCCGCACCGGAAAGGTGCGGGCATGCTGCTCGATGAACCCAAACCTCATCTGGGCATCTCCGCGAAGATGCCGATCGCTTTTTTAAGACATCGCGCTCCATGCGCGTGCAATCGAGTTCACGCCGCAGCCGTGCGATCTCGGCCGCCTGATCGGCTGGAGACGCCATTGCAGCAGAACTGGTCGGCGCAACCTTCGAGCCAGCTCTCGACCGCGGGATGGCCGCCATGCACGACGCTCCGCCAGTTGCGCAGCATCGAGGGTGAAATCCCCAGCTCTGTCGCAATCTGCATCAGGGGTCGGCCGCTACTGTCCAGCAGGGCGACGGCCTCTCGTCTGAACTCTGGGGTGAATTCCCGTCTCGTCCTCGTCATCAAACACCTTCCCGCTCCCGCAGGAGCTTAGCAAAGGTGTCCGTCAGCACGAGGGAAGATCAAGGTTAAGCAGGGCCTGTCCAAGGAGTAGTCAAAGCGGGGGCACTGTCGAGTCGTTATCCAGCGCCCGCGGCATGAAACATATTTCATCCCAAGAAGGGGCATTACACGAGTTTAGAATGTGGGGAGAAATGAGGGATACAACAGCCGTGCTCGAAATTTCGCTTTTTGCTACAGAGCCTTGGCGCATTAGATGGCGGAGGGAGCGGGATTCGAACCCGCGATACGGTTTCCCGTATACACACTTTCCAGGCGTGCGCCTTCAACCACTCGGCCACCCCTCCAGCATCGAATCTTTCCGGTTTTGCGACTTTGTTCGCGTGAACGCGAACCGGATGAGATTCCCCGCATCTCTGCGGAGCGCTCGTTTAGCTCCAAAACGGCCCGGAAGGCAAGACCGAACTGAAGAAAGTTTGAATAAGGTGACTTTGCGGCAGCCCCAAAAGGCTCTAGATAATCCCCTCTGTTCAAAGGGGCATACTTCCTTGAAATTCCTGGCGCGTAGTTTGGGGCTTCTGCTGGTCGCCGCCGGTTTCATCGGTCTCGTGATCGATGGAACGCGGTCCATCGTCAATCAGACGGTGTCGTTCATTTCCATCTCGGGCGCCGTAGGCACCCTGTTCCCGGGCGGACCGAAGGGGCTCGAGGGGCAGCTCGCCGCAAGCGCCTATCCTTGGCTGTGGGACCCTTTCCTGAGCCAGCTCCTCCAGCTTCCCGCTTCCGTTACGGCCTTCCTGGTCGGCGCGCTGCTCCTTTGGCTCGGCCAGAAGCCTCTCGAACCCGTCGGCTATTTCGCGGGCCGCTAGAGCATCAGACCCAAAAGCGGATTTGCACTTTTGGGTCTGATGCTCCAGGCCTCAAGCGGCGCATCATTCCTCGCGTAGAGCGGGTCCAGTTTTCGTACGATGCGCGAGGCTCTCACGGCAAGGTGAGGGGGAGCCCCTCCCCTCGGAGGCAGGGGATGCTTACATGAGTCAGGTCGCAAGAGAGGCCTCCATGTTCAGCTTCCGCAAACCCCTTACCCTTCCCACGCCCGACCAGGCTTTGCCGGGCCGTCCGGCTCCGATTCCCACGGCCGGGACCCATTTCGTCAATGGACGTCCGCTTCAGCCTCCTTACCCGGACGGCATGGAGAAGGCCCTCTTTGGGCTCGGCTGCTTCTGGGGCGCCGAGCGCAAGTTCTGGCAGATGGAAGACGGCATCTGGGTCACGGCGGCGGGCTACTCCGCCGGCATTACGCCCCATCCGACCTATGAGGAAGTGTGCACCGGAATGACCGGGCACAACGAGGTGGTGCTCGTCGTCTTCGATCCCCGGAAGACGTCCTATGAGGCCCTCCTGAAGACATTCTGGGAAAATCACGATCCCACGCAAGGCATGCGTCAGGGCAACGATGCGGGCACCCAGTACCGCTCCGGGATCTATGTGTTCGGCGAGGCGCAGCGCAAAGCCGCCGAAGCCTCGAAGGCCGCCTATGCCCAGGTGCTCGCGGCGCGAGGCTACGGGCCCGTCACCACGGAGATCCTGGACGCGGGGCCGTTCTATTTCGCCGAGGATTATCACCAGCAGTACCTGGCGAAGAACCCGAACGGCTATTGCGGTCTCGGCGGAACGGGCGTGTCCTGCCCGATCGGCACCGGCGTCGCGGCCGAGTAGCAGTGAGCGGCGATCGCCGTTCGCCGTTCGCGCTTTACGGTACCGCGAGCACGCGGCCGCACTCCTCCGGCAGCTGCGCCAGGGTCAAAGGCGGCCTCGGCTTGCCGGGCTTCGGGCGCAGCATCTCCGGCGTGAACCAACGTGCGAGTTCCGCCCCGCACCCGTCGCCGCTTGGCGGCGGATCCTGATCGGAACAGGTCGCGTCTCCCGCAGGGCAGGCGAGGCGGATATGAAAGTGATAGTTGTGGCCCCACATCGGCCGCACCTTGCTCAACCATCCCCGATCCTCTCCGGCCTCGCGGCAGAGCGCCTTCTTGATCGCCGGATTCACGAAGATGCGCGCAACGTTTCCCTCCTTCGCGGCCGCGCGGATGAGAGCCGTGTGCTGCGGCGTCCAGACCGAGGGATCCACATCGAGCCAATCGCTGCGCACCACGTTGGTGGCGGACATCTCCTCGCGCTCGAGCCGCGACAGGCGGCGATCGGGCATGGGCGTGAGCCACACATCCGCATCGAGACCGATCTGGTGCGAGGCGTGGCCCGTGAGCATGGGGCCGCCGCGCGGCTGCGAGATGTCACCGATGAGAAGGCCCGGCCATCCATTGATGCTCGGCATGCGTGCGGACAGGCGCTGCAGCAGCGCGATGAGCTGCGGATGGCCCCAGTTGCGGTTTCGGGACAGGCGCATCACCTGCCAGGTCTCTCCATCGACTGGAATTGCCGTGGCTCCTGCCACGCAGCCCCGCGCGTAACTGCCGATGGAGCGGGCCCGGAGGGAGGCCGGGGCGGTGCTCCGGCCGAACAGTTCCTTCGCGGCGAGCTTCGGATCGTCGGGATTGGTCAGAGGCGGCAGAGGCTTCGGAGCGAGCGTACCCCTGTCCTGGGCGAGAGCGGTGCCGCCGAAGGCGAGCGCAGCCGTGAAGGCGAGAAAGCGAATCGGATTCATGCAGAAAGGCTAGCGCATCGTGCGCAAAAGTGGATCCAGGTTCCGCGCGGGCGATACGTCACACGAAGCGCCCTCCTGTCGCCAGGCTTCTCTCTGTCGTCATCGCCGGCCCCGCACCGGTGATCCCGGTGCGGTGAGACGCCGCGCCTTTTCGATAAAGGGATGGCCGGGACAGGCCCGGCCATGCGGGATGAATCGGCGTCGCGACCCTGCAGCGTCGACACTCTGCCGTCAGCATCAATGGCGCGGCTGCGGCCGGCCCTCGCTGGCGCTACGCTGGCTGATATGGCCAGGACCCATGGTGCGTTTGTCGTGTCCGTTGCCGGTGCGGCGCATGGTGGGCTGGTAACGCGGCATCGGGCGCTTCGCGCTGGCAGCGGGGCGCGAGCCGGTCATGAACGGGGCGAGGAACATGCTTGCGATCATGGCGCCGACGCCTGCCAGAACGGCTGCGGTCGCGAAGGGATGGAGCTGCGCCTCGAGCAGCAGGCTTGTCTTGCGCGGTTCGCCGGGAAGCGACGAATACATGTCGCCGTCTTCTCGCGCGCGGTAGAGATTGTCGTGCATCTGCCGGCGCTCGGGCTGGTTGGTCGTCTGAGCGCCGTAGCCCGTCAGTTCCATGGCCTTGTCCATCATGCGCGGCGCGACCTTGCCCATGGCGCCGATGACCCATCCGCCGAAGCCGATGGTGAGTTCGCGCCTGCGGTGCTCGGCCGCGAAGACGATCGCCTTGGCGACCAGATGCGGATCGTAGGCCGGCGGCGGTACGGCCGCCTCCTTGTCGAGATAGTTGCGGGCATGTTCGACATAGGGCGTATCGATGGAGGAGGGCTTGATGAGAGTCACCGCGACCGGCGCCTCCTGATATTCCAGCTCCATCCGCAGCCCGTCGGTGAAAGCCTTCACCGCATGTTTCGACGCCGAGTACTGCGTCTGCAGCATCATGGTGCGCTCGGAGAGAACGCTGCCGACATTGATGATGGTGCCGCCGCGGTTGCGCAGGTGTTCCGCTGCGATGAGCGAGCCGTTGACCACGCCCCAGTAATTCACTTCGAAGAGCTGCCGCTGATCCTCCAAGGGGATCTTGTCGAGGGTCCCGTAGAGAGCGACGGCGGCATCGTTCACCCAGGTGTCGAATCCTCCGAACGTGTCGATGGCGGTGCGGGCGATCCGCTCCAGATCCTCGCGCTTGCTCACATCCGCAGGCGCCGCGATGGCGCGGGTACCGCCCCGGCTGAGTTCACCGGCGACCTTGCGCAAGGCCTCCTCGTTACGGGCTGCCAGAACGAGGCCCTTGGCGCCGCGCGACGCAAAATGATGCGCTGTCGCGAGACCGATACCGCTGGAGGCACCCGTGATGACGACCACTTGCTCCTCGACCGGCTTCTGGCGAACGGGCATGGCAATCTCCTTCGTTGTCCTGGGGCAAGAGCGAGGGTCAACGTGAGGGCAATGGCGGGGTTCCTATGGCAGCGCTTGATACGGCAGGTGGGAAGAACCGTAAAAGCCTTGTGAGTCCTGGGAAACGCGAGGCTTCCAGTCGGAACGGCTCCGTGGCCCGAGCGTTGCCTTAGACCTTAGAGATGAAGGGAGCGAGAGAATGGAGACAACGGTACAAAGCGGCGACCTCCGCGAAACCCGCAGCCTGATCGCCAGCGACAAGGTGGAAGGCACCCCGGTTCGCCGCTCGGACGGCGAGAAGATCGGGACGATCGAGCGCGTGATGATTGAGAAACGGTCCGGCAAGGTCGCTTATGCGGTCATGAGCTTCGGCGGTTTCATGGGCCTTGGCGAGGAATACTACACCCTCCCCTGGAGCGTCCTGAAATACAACGTCGAGCTTGACGCCTATGAGCTCAATCTGACCGAAGACCAGCTGCGTGGCGCGCCCCGCCGGACGGCCGAGGGGCATGATGCTTCCTACGACCGTGAATGGGAGGAGCATGTGCACCGCTACTACAACGCCACTCCGTATTGGGGTGAGAGTGATCCCATGAGCACCGGCCGCTAGATTCCGAAGCAGCCTGAAAACGAAAATCGCCCGGTTTTCACCGGGCGATTTTTTAGGCCCATGCGCCACTCGACGGGCTGAACCCGATCCTGGCGCACGGGGCGTGCTTGACTTAGCGCTTACGAGCCTTCGAGGGGCTCTTGCGAGCGCTCGTCGAGCGCTTGGCGACCTTGCCGGACTTCTTCGTAGCGGAAGTGCGGCTGGACGCAGCGGCCGCGCGCTTCGTCGTTTTGGTTGCCGTCTTCTTGGCGGAAGATTTCGCCGCGCCGCGGCTGGTGCTGCGGGCTGCAGGCTTGCGAGCCGCGGTCGAGCGAGCCGACGCGGTGCGAGCGGTGGACTTCTTCGCAGCCGACCGGGAGGTCGACTTCGCAGCAGTCTTCTTCGCCGTGGTCTTCTTGGCAGCTGTCTTCTTGGCAGCGGTCCTGGTGCCGGAGGACTTCGCCGGGGACTTCGCGGCCGATTTGGCCGACGTCTTCCTGGCAGCTGTCTTCTTAGCAGCCGTCTTCGTGCCGGAGGACTTCGCCGAGGACTTCGCGGCCGACTTGGCCGATGTCTTCTTGGCGGCAGTCTTCTTAGCAGCCGTCTTCTTGGCAGCGGTCTTCGTGCCGGCCGACTTCGTGCTCTTGCGAGCCGAGGACGTGCTGGCCTTCTTCGCAGCCGTCTTGGAGCCTCTCTTGGCTCCGCTGGTTTTCTTGGTGCTGGTCGCACCGGTATCACCCGTGAACAACGCTGTCAGCGGGTTCTTGTTGTCTGTCGGCATAGCCGCCTCCTTCAAGGGCCTTCGCGTGCAACCGTCACGCTTGCAAGGCAACGTCGTTATACCAAGCGGGTTCCGATTAACGGAAAGTGTAGAAAGTAGAATTCGTACTTTTTCTGTGGATACTTTGACGCCCACAGCAGCATGAACTTGCGCTTGCAGCAGGCGATAGAAGGCGCGCGATCCGACACGAAGAGTCTCTTCTTGGGACTCCTCACCATCACTTTGGATCTACCAGACTAGTTCGCTTCGCTACTTATAAGTCTTTTAAAATCAATCACTTATGGCTGCGACGGCTGGTCGGAAAAAACGTATGCGGCAACCTGTGGCGCATGCCGGAAGCGTCTCTCCGCGAGAGAGGTGAATCATGTTTTCGCCGGCGTATTCCGGACGGTTTTCGAGTGCAAAAAATTTCATTGCTCCGCTCGGAAAAAATGTCGGTCGGAGGTGGGGCGGACGTGCATGGACGCGTCGAGCGACTCAAGAATCACCTCACGGGCATCATGACGTAGCGACAAGACAGGGGTGCTGAAGCGAGCGCTCCGGTTCACGTGTCGTCTGCACGCGGCAACCTGCCTCCCGCTCGACTCTTCACGCGGTTCGCAAGGCGCGGTAAGCGAAAGGCGTCAATCATGTCTTCGTGGTCTCCAGCTTGCCTCATCGCAATCTTCTCGCCGTCGTCGCCTGGATGAGCGGCGCGCTCCTTGCCTTCTCGGCGACCGCCGTCGCCGTCCGCGCGCTCGCGCCCGCATTCTCGGTTTTCGAAATGCTGGCGATCCGCAATCTCGCCGGCGTTGCGATCCTGCTCGCGCTCGCAGGGATCAAGCCGGGGCTGAGACCCGGGTTGAAGCCACGGCGTTTCTCGCTTCATCTCACACGCAACGTCCTGCATTTCGCCGGCACCGACGGATGGACGTTCAGCCTCACGCTTCTGCCGCTCGCGACCGTTTTCGCTCTTGAGTTCACGGCGCCCGCATGGGTCGCTCTGCTGGCGATACCGCTGCTTCAGGAGCGCATGACATGGGGACGTTTCGTGGCTGTCGTGCTGGGTTTTGCAGGGGTGCTGATCATCCTTCGTCCCGGCGTGGAAACCTTGCAACCGGCCAGCTTTCTGATGCTTGGCGTGGCGTTCTCCTTCGCGCTCGTGGCCATCATGACCAAGCGGCTGACCCGGACGGAGAGCACCTTCTCGATCCTCTTCTTCATGAACCTTCTGCAGCTTCCCATGAACCTCGCCGGCGTGGGTCGCGCCTTCTGGCTCTCCATCGAGCCGATCCATATCCTGCCTCTCGCGGGGCTCTGCGCAGGCGGCCTGCTCTCGCATTATTGCCTGACCAATGCCTATCGCCGGGGTGATGCCACCATGGTGGTGCCGCTCGACTTCATGCGCATTCCGCTGATCGCCTTCGTCGGCTGGCAACTCTATGGTGAGCCGCTCGATCCTTACGTGTTTCTCGGCAGCGCCTGCATCGTGGTGGGCCTGCTCTACAATCTCAACCGCGAGGCGAAATCGTCATGACCTGGTCGCCGCAGCAAGACGCCGCTTTGAAGGCCGTCGCCGATTGGCTCAGGCGCGGAGATCGTCCCGTCTTCCGCCTCTTCGGCTACGCGGGCACCGGCAAGACGACACTTGCCCGCCACGTCGCCGAGGGTGTCGATGGAGAAGTGGCTTTCGGCGCCTATACGGGCAAGGCGGCCCTTGTCCTGCGCAGCAAGGGATGCGCGGATGCATCCACTATCCATTCCATGATCTACCGTTCGCGGGAGGGCGATGAGAACGGGCCGCAATTCGTCATCAACCGGCAGAGCCAGGCAGCCAAATCCGACCTCATCGTGATCGACGAATGCTCCATGGTCGATGAGGAGCTGGGGCGCGATCTTCTGTCCTTCGGCAAGCCGGTCCTCGTGCTCGGCGACCCGGCGCAATTGCCGCCCGTGAAGGGGGGAGGCTTCTTCACCGAGGCTGAGCCGGACGTGATGCTGACCGAGGTGCATCGACAGGCGAAGGACAATCCGATCGTTCATCTGTCCATGAGGGTGCGGGAGGGCGGACGGCTCGAGCCGGGCACCTATGGCGAAAGCCGCATCATCCGCCGCCGCGACATCGATGCCGCCGCCGTCATGGCGGCTGATCAGGTGCTGGTGGGACTCAACAAAACGCGCCGCCTCTACAATACGCGTCTGCGCGAACTGAACGGCTATCGCGATCCGATGCCGGCTGCGGGCGAGAAGCTCGTATGCCTGCGCAACGACAAGACGAAGGGGCTTCTCAACGGCGGCACCTGGAGCATCCAGGCGCTGCGCGGCATCCGCAACGACTTCATCCGGATGGATGTCGTGTCGGATGACGATGCGCGCCGGAGATCCGTGGAGGTTGCGGTTCACAAAGCCTTCTTCGAGGGTACGGAGGAAGAGGTGCCCTTCGCCTTGCGCCGCGAATCCGATGAATTCACCTACGGCTATGCTCTGACGGTTCACAAGGCTCAGGGCTCGCAATGGGATGACCTGGTGCTCTTCGACGAATCCTATGCCTTCCGCGAGCATCGCAGCCGCTGGCTCTACACGGGGCTGACCCGCGCCGCCGACAAGGTGACCGTGGTGATGTGACCGGCGGACCGGCCGGACGGGCGGAGCCGGGCAAGGGAACCCAGGCCAAGCTGGGCGCTTATACATCAAGCTGAACCGTTGACGAGGCTTGCACGATGCTGAAATGGGCCCTGATCTTTCTCGTGGTGTCGCTGGTCGCGGGCGCCATGGGTTTCACAGGCGTCGCTTCGGGCGCCAAGACGATCGCCAAGGTCCTGTTCGGCCTCTTCCTGCTCGCTTTCGTCATTCTCGTGCTGCTGGCATGGGGCGCGGGCGAGCTTATCTTTTAGTCTGAGGATTCCGCTTCGCGCAGGGGAGGCATGCCTTACATGCATGTGTCTTCTGCTCCCAGAGCAGTGCTCTTTCCGGCTTAGATCCTTATGACGGTGTCTCCTTTTTGCGTTTCAAGGCGCTTGGTTGAAACTTTATGTCTCTCCGGCGCGTTGAAATCTTCATTCGTGAAAGAGACGCCATGAAACGCCGCGCATTCCTCAAAGCCGCCACCCTCGGTGCCGCAGCGGGAACCATCGCCAAACCGGCTATCGCCCAATCGGCTCCCGAAATCCGTTGGCGCATGACCTCCGCCTTCCCGAAATCCCTCGATACTCTTTTCGGAGGCGGTGAGACCTTCGCGAAGCTCGTGTCGGAAGCAACCGACGGCAAGTTCCAGATCCAGCCCTTCGCCCCGGGCGAGATCGTCGGGGCGCCGCAGGCCGCCGATGCGATCGCGGGCGGCACGGTCGAGATGGGGCACACGTGCTCCTACTATTATGTCGGCAAGGATCCGACCTTCGCCATCGGCACCAATCTGCCCTTCGGCCTGAACTCCCGTCAGACCAATGCTTGGCTCTATCACGGCGGCGGCAACGACCTGCTGAACGAGTTCTATGCCAAGCATAATCTTTACGCGCTGCCCGCGGGTAACACCGGCGCGCAGATGGGCGGATGGTTCCGCAAGGAGATCAAGACCGTCGAGGATCTCAAGGGCCTCAAGATGCGCATCGCGGGCCTCGCCGGCCAGATCATGGCGAAGCTCGGCGTCGTGCCGCAGCAGATCGCGGGCGGCGACCTCTATCCCTCCCTCGAGCGCGGCACCATCGATGCCGCCGAGTGGGTGGCGCCTTACGATGACGACAAGCTCGGTCTCAACAAGGTCGCGCCCTACTATTACTATCCGGGCTTCTGGGAGGGCGGTCCGGCGATCCACATGTTCATCAATCTGCAGAAGTGGAACGAGCTGCCGAAGGCCTATCAGGCCGCCATGCAGGCTGCCGCAGGCTACGTGAACGTAGATACGCAGGCCAAGTACGACGCCAAGAATCCGGCGGGTCTGCGCAACCTGATCAGCAACGGCGCGCAGCTGCGTCCCTTCTCGCAGGAGATCATGGAAGCCGCCTACAAGGCCGCCAACGAGATCTATGACGATATCTCGGCCAATAATCCCGACTTCAAGAAGATCTACGACAGCTACAAGGCCTTCCGCGGCGAGGAATATCTTTGGTTCCAGGTGGCCGAGTACGCCTACGACACCTTCATGATCCGCGCCCGCGCCCGCGGCTGATCGCAAGGCTTCCATCAAGAAGGGCGGGCCGCTGTGCCCGCCCTTTTCCTTTCGTGAAGCTCACTGGCTCTGGAAGGCCGATGTGTCCCTTCCGGCGAGCTTGGTGGCGTAATAGGCGATGGTCTGTGCGTAGACCTGCGACTTGTTCCAGGCGCGGATGGCTTCGAAATTCTGTGTGCCCGGCACCCAATCGCCGCCTCTCACCCAGCCGTGCCCTTTCAGATAATTCGCCGTCGAAGCCAGCACGTCGGCCGGGCTGTGCAACAGATCGGCGCGACCATCTCCGTCGAAGTCGACGGCATATTTCATGTAACTCGATGGCATGAACTGGGTCTGTCCCAGCTCGCCGGCCCATGCGCCCCGCATCTCGTCAGGCGTCAGGTCTCCCCGGTCGACGATGCGCAGGGCATCGAAAAGGTGCGCCTGGAAGAACTCCGAACGGCGGCAATCATAGGCCAGGGTCGCAACGGAGCGGATGACGGGGAGCTTGCCCTTCACCGCGCCGAAATCAGTCTCAAGTCCCCAGATCGCCACGAGTACGGGCGCCGGTACGCCGTATCGCTGTTCGATCCGCGCAAGGGTGGCTGCATGCTTCTTGAGCATGCTTGCTCCGCCCTTGAGGCGTGATGGGGACACCATGCGCCCCGCAAATTGTGCGAAACTCTGCTTGAACACGCCCTGACCACGATCACGCTTGATGACGCTCTGATCGAATGTCACACCCGTCAGTCCCCGCCTGACCGCCTCCGGCGAAATGCCTTGGGCAACGGCCTCCTGCGCAATATCGCCGAGCCATTTCTCGAACCCGGCGGGATCCCGGCAGGTCGCGGCCGAAGCCTGTCCCGCCGCAGCAAGAAGGATTGCAGTGACCGAGGCGCGCAACAAAGCCTGCATGTGCTCTCTCCCAGATTCGTTCGGATCTGGAGCGAGGTAGGGCTATTGCCGGGCAACTCAAGGCCAAGGCCGACAAGGCAACCGGCACAGTTCTCAAGCGTTCCTATCAACGGAACCACGGTTTGAGGATCATCGCGACATGGGCAAGAGCTTTGGCAAGAGCTTTGCGCGGCTGTCTTGCATTATTGGCTTGGCGTTCGCGCTGTGCGGAGCGCCGAAGGTCTATGCAGCCAAGATGCAGTCGCAGGTGTCCTTCGATCCCGCTGATGGCATTCAGGTGCAGTTCGATGCCCGGTCTCGCCGGACCCTCGTGGCCGGCCGTGCCGGTTCCGATCAGTGCTTCTCATTTACCCTGCCGCAGGAGTGGCGTTCCACCACAGGCGGCCTGGAGGCCCGCCTCAGATCGGTGTCGTCCGATGCCGAGCTTGTGGTGAGCCTTCGCTCCTCGCATGAACTCCATGGCTTGCCGCAGCCCGATCTGGCGAGCCGGGATGCGGCGCTGCTGCAGCAGGGCTACGAGAACCTTCTCGGCCGTCCCGCACAATCGGTGTCCCTTGTCTCCCTCGCCCCTGGAGCGATCCGGTGGTCAGCGACCTGGGTCGATGGCCATCTCCCGGGCGGTCCCATGACAGTTGAGGCTTTCATCGTTCCTCTGTCGGAAGACTGGGTGCTCGAACTCTCCCTGTCCCATATGGAGGCGAGAGAGGAATATGAGGCTGTTGTCCGCAATCTGCTGACAGACCTTTCATTGCAGCAGGGGACAGGCTGCATCGGCGGTGCGTCCTTTTGAACCCTCAACCGGCAGGGAGGTATGGTCTTTGAGAAAAGTACCGAGGAGCGAAGGAATGCCTCCAGGAAGCCTCCCGGACCGCGCATTTCTTCTTTCATCTCTTTGCCTTATGTAGAAGCCGTTCTTCCCTCTCGCGCGCAAAGCCTACGTCTTGCTCACCCGAGATAGTAAGCTCATCCCTGCCAATTCTCCTCTCGCATTAGGGATCGCAGCTGGTTGCGCCATCGTCGCCGGCCTCATTCACCCTGGGGATCGCGACGATGCAATGCGCGTGATCACAGACGCGATCCGGGCCCTGCTCACCGGGGACGAGGAGCGTCAGTCGCTCCTGATCCACGAACTCAATCACCGGGTCAAGAATACCCTGGCGACGGTCCAGTCCCTCGCCATTCAGACGATGCGCAGCAGCCCTAATCCGGAGGCGTTCCAGTTCAACTTCATGGCGCGGCTGATGGCGCTCTCCGCCACGCGCGATCTGCTGACGCGGACCTATTGGGAAAGCACTACTCTGCACGATGTGCTCCAGGCCGAGTTGCGGCCCCATGGCGGCATCGACCAGCAGCGCATCAAGGCGCGGGGCGAGACCGTGAAGCTCAAGCCTCAGCAGGCATTGAGCCTCGGCATGGCCTTTCACGAACTGGCGACCAACGCCACCAAGTATGGCGCGCTCTCCGCGCCTCCGGGGCATCTTTCAGTCGACTGGAATGTCGAGTCGCTCGGCAATGGTTCGAGCGAGCTTCTCCTCCGCTGGCGCGAGCAGGGCGGGCCTCCGGTGGCGAAGCCCGAGCGTCGGGGGTTCGGAATGCGCCTCATCGATCGCAGCATCGCGCATGAGCTCGGTGGCGGCATCGAAATGAATCATGCTTCGACCGGATTGGAATGTCTGATCAGGATACCATTGGCGAAACCTCAAGGAGACGGATCATGGACGTGATCATCTATCACAATCCGCAATGCGGCACTTCCCGCAACACGCTCGGCCTGATCCGCAATGCCGGCATAGAGCCCCACATCATCGAGTATCTGAAGACTCCACCGGCCCGTCTTCTCCTGCGCCAGCTCATCGCACGCATGGGCGTGGCGGTACCCGACGTGATCCGCGAGAAAGGAAGGCCCTATCATGAGCTCGGCCTTGGCGATCAGTCTCTGAGCGACGATCAGTGACTTGATGCGATGATGGCGCATCCGGTCCTGATCAACCGCCCAATCGTGGTCTCGCCGCCGGGCGTGCGCCTCTGCCGTCCTTCGGAACCGGTGCTCGACATCCTGCCCCCGCAGCAGGGCGAGTTCCGCAAGGAGGACGGTGAGCTCGTGGTCGACGCATCCGGGCGCCGCGCCGGCATGGCGTAAGGAACAAGCGTCCTCTCCTCCGGTTCAGGTCATTGACGGTCTGCCATCGAGGAGAGAACGGCATGGAGCTTCAGGGTAAGGTTGCGCTCGTAACTGGCGCAGGGTCCGGCATCGGCAGGGCGGCTGCCCTGCGTTTAGCGAGCGAGGGCGCGATGGTGGGGGTGCTGAGCCACACCGAGGAGGAGATCCGCAAGGCGGCGGAGGAGATCGGACTCGCCGGCGGCAAGGCCATACCGCTCGTGGCGGATGTCGCGGATGACGGCCAGATGAAAAAGGCGGTTGGCGATCTGGTGGAGGCTTATGGCCGGCTGGACATCGTCCTCGCGAATGCGGGCATCAACGGCGTGTGGGCGCCCATCGACGAATTGCAGCCGGAGGAATGGGACCGCACCATCAATACGAATCTGCGCGGAACCTATCTGACGCTTCATCATGCGGTGCCGCACCTGAAGCAGGCGGGCGGCTCGATCATCATCACGGCCTCCATCAACGGCTCGCGCACCTTCACGAGTGCCGGTGCGACCGCCTATTCCGCCACCAAGGCAGCGCAGGTGGCCATGGCGCAGATGCTGGCGGTCGAACTCGCCAAGCACAAGATCCGAGTAAACGTGGTCTGCCCGGGCAAGATCGACACGGAGATCCAGGAAAACACGCAGCAGCGGAACACGGAGGAGGCGAAGGTGCCCGCAGAGTACCCTCAAGGTCCCATTCCGCTCACGGGGACGGAGGCGGGGGCGAGCGAGGACGTGGCCGAACTCGTGCTCTTCCTCGCCTCCGACCGCTCCCGGCACATCACCGGCACGCCCGTCTGGATCGACGGCGGGCAATCGCTGCTGGTGTGACAGAGCTCCTCTCAGTGTACACCCTCGTGGGCTGGCGCAAGCGCAGTACCCACGGGGACTGGCGGCTCGGGAACGAAGCTCTCCTTATCCGCATCGGAGCGGACAGGACGCTGGATGCTTCGATAGGCGCCCCACAGGGCCATCAGGGCTTGCGCCAGAATGACGATGTAGGGAAGCCCGAGCCGTCCGAACGCGGACATCGCCATGCCGGAGATCACCGGCCCCGATGCGGCTCCCAGTCCTTGGAGAATGAGAAGGCCGCCTGAGGCGGAGACGAACTCGCCCGGCTTGACCATGTCGTTCACGTGCGCGGTGACGATGCTGTAGGTTGGAATGACGCTGCCGCCGAAGATCGCCCCGTAAATGAACAGCAGCCAAGGGGCTACGTCCGAGGGTACGAAGTGGACGAGGGCCGCCAAAATCGTCGCCGCCATGGCGGACGCGCCGATGATCACGTAGCGCCGATCCATACGATCCGAGAACCAGCCGAGCGGCCAAGTGGTCAGGAAGCCGCCCAACGTTCCGCAGGCCATGAAGGTGGCGATCTCGGTGGTGCTCAATCCGCGTTGCTGGGCCCAGACCGGTCCGAGCGCAAAGAACGAACTTGTCGTCACGCCGCAGAGAATGGCGGCGACTACGCCGAAGGGGGATTGACGGTATAGGCGTTTCAGGTCGATCGATACCTCTCCGACCGCGTGGGCCGGCGCGCTGGCGCGCGAAAGGGCCATCGGCACGAGTGCGAGCGAAATGAGAATGGCGGCGAAGCAGAACAACCTGAATCCCGCGGGATCGCTAACCGGCAGGAGCATCTGTCCCCCGATTCCGGCGATCAGACCGGTCATCCCGTACAAGCCCAGGATCTGCCCGCGGT
Source organism: Microvirga sp. (assembly GCA_031181145.1). Classification (GTDB taxonomy): domain Bacteria; phylum Pseudomonadota; class Alphaproteobacteria; order Rhizobiales; family Beijerinckiaceae; genus Microvirga. The sequence continues at coordinate 99,068 of JAPSLB010000005.1, read as the reverse complement.
TTTGAGGCGTCGCGGAGGCGTTGAGCCAACTCTCCACCACGATGAACAATCCGGCGAAGCAGAAGCCGGTAACCGCCCTCGCAGCGATCCAGACCGCAGGGGTGATCACCAGAAGGTGAAGCAGCGTGATGGACGATGCGACGGCCGCAAGCGCCGCGAAGGTTCGCGCATGACCCACCTGCTGAATCACCCGGCCAGCCCACAGCGACCCGATGACGATCCCGCCCCAGAATGCGGCGCCGACGGCACCGATCTGGGTCGGAGAAAAATGCTCGAGACCCCCGCGCACACTCAACAGGGTGCTCTGCAATGTATTTCCCATCTGCATGAGGCCATAGCCGAGGAGGAGAGCGAGCAGGGTGGGCAGAACGGAGCGCAGGGAGGAAGGCATGGGTTCTCCTGGAGACGGAGCTTTTTGTATTGTCTGGTCAAAGGCCTACACGCCCATTGCACGCCCCGGCACTCAAGGGGCACCGTGGTCATTGGGGGCGGTGGAAGCAGGCCCTGTGCCTGGGTTGAACTCTGGCCGCGAGATCGGGTTCCGAAGTTCCGATCCGCAATGAAAAAGGCCCGGCTTGCATGGCAAGCCGGGCCTCTCGCAAACGGGGAAACTCCACGCCGAAATCAGGTATCCATCTTCAGTGCGGCGATGAAGGCTTCTTGCGGGATGTCGACCTTGCCGTACTGGCGCATCCGCTTCTTGCCTTCCTTCTGCTTGTCGAGCAGCTTGCGCTTGCGGGAGGCGTCGCCCCCGTAGCACTTGGCGGTCACGTCCTTGCGAAGGGCACGGATGGTTTCGCGGGCGATGATCTTGCCGCCGATGGCCGCCTGCACCGGGATCTGGAACATGTGCGGCGGGATCAGCTCTTTCAGTTTTTCGCACATGGCGCGCCCGCGGCCTTCCGCGCGGGTGCGGTGCACCAGCATGGAGAGCGCATCCACCGGCTCCCCGTTGACCAGCACAGACATCTTCACGAGGTCGCCCTCGCGATAGTCGGAGATGTGGTAGTCGAAGGAGGCGTAGCCCTTCGAGACCGACTTCAGGCGATCGTAGAAGTCGAACACCACTTCGTTGAGCGGCAGGTCGTAGACCACCATGGCGCGCTTGCCGACATAGTTGAGGTCGATCTGTACACCTCGACGATCCTGGCAGAGCTTGAGCACGGCCCCGAGATAGTCGTCGGGGGTGAGAATCGTGGCGCGGATCCACGGTTCCTCTATGGCATCGATCTTCATCACGTCCGGCATGTCGGCCGGGTTGTGGAGCTCCTTCATCGTGCCGTCGCTCATGCGCAGGTGATAGACCACGCTCGGCGCGGTGGAGATGAGGTCGAGGTTGAACTCGCGCTCCAGGCGCTCCTGGATGATCTCGAGGTGCAGCAACCCTAAGAAGCCGCAGCGGAAGCCGAAGCCGAGCGCTGCGGAGGTCTCCATCTCGTAGGAAAAGCTCGCGTCGTTCAGGCGAAGCTTGCCCATCGCGGCGCGCAAGGCTTCGAAGTCCGCGGCATCCACGGGGAAGAGACCGCAGAACACCACCGGTTGCACGGGCTTGAAGCCGGGCAGGGCTTCGGCGGTGGGCTTGCGGTCGTCCGTGATGGTATCGCCGACGCGGGTGTCGGCGACTTCCTTGATCGAAGCAGTGAAGAAGCCGACCTCGCCGGGCCCGAGCTGAGCCACCTCGTTCATCTTCGGGTTGAACACGCCGACGCGGTCGAGGCTGTAGGAGGCGTTGGTGCCCATCATCTTGATGGTCTGGCCCTTCTTCATGGTGCCGTCGACGATGCGCACGAGCACGACCACGCCCAGATAGGCGTCGTACCAGGAGTCGACGAGAAGCGCCTTCAGCGGCGCGTCCGGGTCGCCTTTCGGGGGCGGCAGCTTCTGGACGATCGCCTCCAGCACGCCCTCGATGTTGAGGCCGGTCTTGGCCGAGATCGGCACGGCATCCGAAGCGTCGATGCCGATCACCTCTTCGATCTGCTCCTTGATCCGGTCCGGATCGGCGGCAGGCAGATCGATCTTGTTGAGGATGGGCACGATCTCGTGGTTGGCATCAATGGCTTGGTAGACGTTGGCCAGGGTCTGGGCTTCGACGCCCTGGGAAGCGTCCACCACCAGGAGCGAGCCCTCGCAGGCGGCGAGGGACCGCGAGACCTCGTAGGCAAAGTCCACGTGGCCGGGGGTGTCCATCAGGTTCAGGATATAGGTCTTGCCGTTCTGGGCCTTGTATTCCAGGCGTACGGTCTGGGCCTTGATGGTGATGCCGCGCTCGCGCTCGATGTCCATGTTGTCGAGCACCTGTTCCGTCATCTCACGGGCGGAGAGCGCTCCCGTGGTCTGGATCAGGCGATCGGCCAGGGTCGACTTCCCATGGTCGATATGCGCCACGATGGAGAAGTTCCGGATGTTGTCGAAGGTGCGAGCGGTCATAATCTTACAAATATAAGAACTGTTGAGGCCGCAATAGCAGCAAGGCTCTCTAAAGCCAAGGGAAGCCGTGCCGCGCCGTAGGGCTTGAGCAGCCTCGAAGAGGGCCTCGACAGTCTGGGAACCTGGCGTGGCTTCTCGGAGGGACGAGACGTTTCTTCATGTAGGCAGTGCGGGCGCGGGCTTAAACCCACCCCGCCCGCAAATCCGGTTCCGTGCCGGATGGGGTTCAAGCCGCTCACGATCCGCCCTCCGCAGCCGGTTGGGCGCCCAAGCTATACGACCTTGCGGAATGTCGCGCCTGTTCAGGGGCCGAGGTCTGCGGGAGATCGGATGGAAGGCCGGAGGCCTCCCGATCCCCGCCGATGCCGCTCAGGCCGGTTGGGATCAGTGCCCCGAGAGGGGCGTTGCTCCCTCCTTGTTGTGAGTGCCCAGGCGGTCCACCAGAGTGGCGCTGGCCTCGTTCAGCCCCACGATCTCTACGGGGACGTCGTGGTGGCGGAACTTCAGCACGACCCGGTCGAGGGCGTTGATGCCGGTGATGTCCCAGAAATGGGAGGCGTGGACGTCGATAACGACCTTTTCCAGGTCCTCCTCGCGGAAGTCGAACGCACTGTGGAAGGCCTCGGCCGTGGCGAAGAAGATCTCGCCGTTTACCCGGTAGACCCGCACCCTGCCTTCTCGGGTCGAGTTCACGCTGAAGAACTTGGCGACCTTGCGCGCGAAGAAGATGCCGCTGAGAATCACGCCCGCCAGCACGCCCTTGGCGAGATCGTGGGTGAAGACCACTACGGCGACGGTCACCAGCATGACGACGGTGGAGCTCTTGGGGTACAGGCGCATAGCGAGGATCGAGCCCCACTGGAAGGTGTTGATCGACACCATGATCATCACGGCGACCAGGGCAGCCATGGGGATCTGGCGCACCCACTCGTCCAGCACCAGGATGAGGAAGAGCAGGAATGCGCCCGCCCAAAGGGTGGACAGGCGCCCGCGCCCGCCCGAGGAGACGTTGATCACCGACTGGCCGATCATGGCGCAGCCCGCCATGCCGCCGAACAGGCCCGCCACGATGTTGGCAATGCCCTGACCCGTGCATTCCCTGTTCTTTGGGCTGTCAGTGTCCGTCATCTCGTCAACGATGGCCGCGGTCATGAGGGATTCCAGCAGGCCCACCATGGCAAGCGTCAGCGAATAGGGCAGGATGATCTGGAGGGTCTCGAGATTGAGCGGAATGTCGGGCAGGGCGAAGGTCGGCAGATGGCTCGGCAGCTGGCCCATGTCGCCGACGGTGCGAAGATCGAACCCGAGATAGATGGAGACCGCCGTCAGTAGAACGATGGTGACGAGGGCCGAGGGAACCGCCTTGGTGAGACGCGGCAATCCGTAGATGATCGCGAGTCCGACGGCGACCATGCCGTACATGAGCGGACCCGCGCCGTTGAATTCGGGCAGCTGCGCCATGAAGATGAGGATGGCAAGCGCGTTCACGAACCCCGTCACGACCGAGCGGGAGACGAAGCGCATCAGGTCGCCGAGGCGCAGGAGACCCGCCAGGATCTGAAGGATGCCGGTCAGAAGCGTGGCGGCGAGCAGATACTGAAGCCCGTGATCCTTCACAAGGGATCCCATCACGAGCGCCATGGCGCCGGTCGCGGCGGAAATCATCCCGGGGCGCCCGCCGGCGAAGGCGATGACGACGGCAATGCAGAAGGAAGCGTAGAGGCCGACCTGGGGATCGACGCCTGCGATGATCGAGAAGGCGATGGCCTCGGGGATGAGCGCGAGAGCCACCACCGTCCCGGCAAGGAGATCGTTGCGGACGTTCGGGAACCACTCGGCCTTGAGGCGGGAGAGATAGGTCATGGAAAAGTCTCGTGAACCCTGGTCGTCAGGGCTGTTGAAAAGCGCCGCTCATATGCGAACTGCCACCGCAAGGGGGCAGGCCGGCGGGCTCCAGGAGTCGGAATGGTCGATTCAGGTCGCGCGCGTGCGCTACGGCGGCGTCATCCGCAAAGGCTTCGAAGAGGCGGCAGCGAGAATCATACCCCTCCATAACAGCATGATGCCGCCTTGCAAGCCGGAAAATCCCGCTCGGCATGTTCTCTGTGCATGGGCACGACGGCTCAGTGTCGTAACGGCCCGGCCCACCCCACGTCCTGCCGACGGTGGAGGGGGGCGTATGGTTTCCATGGCGAATCTTCCTGGCGTGATCTATCCGGAGGACTCTTTCAATGGAAAAGAGCGCCCTGAACACCGTCGGCCTCATCGCTGCCACGGCGATCTCCGCCGGGATCTGTGTCGCGGTCTGATCCATGGCCGTGTCGGTCATGCGTGGCTTGGTCTCGCGGCTGCGTCGGAGCGGCTCACAGCCGTGATGGAGAAGGCCGCACCCTGGCTGCCGCCCATGGTCTATATGGCCATCACGCTCTTTGCCGCCGGTCATTCCGCACTCGTCAATCACATGACAGCTCCGCGCCTTGCCTACGGCATGGCGCATCAGGAATTGCTTTCAACGTGACTCGGCCGCGTCCATGGGAGGCGGCGCATCCTGCATCCAGCGATTCCGACGTTGTTCGCCGTCATCGGCATCATGGCCCAGCTTGCGCCCGCAACCGTGCTGCTGCTTACGGTCTTTGCATGTCTCAACGGAGCGTTCGTGATTCTGAAGAACCGTGACGGAGAACCGCGTGGACGCTTCGATATCCCGCTGGTGCTGCCGGGTCCTCGGCGCTCTCGTTTGCGCCAGCCTCGTGATCGTGCGAGCCGCAACCGGCGACTGGCGGGCGCCGACCTTGGCAGGAGGGCTGCTGTCAGGAGTTCTTCCGCTTTACGCTGTTTCAGCCCAAGGCACGACAAGCGCGAGGCTCGAGAGCGCACTTGTCGTGCTTTGAATGAGACCGGTTAGCGAGCGCACTCGACGGGAACGCGCTCATTCGTGCCTTGCACGAGGACGGTGCGGCACGGAATGCCGTTGATCACGCGGATTTCATGCGGAGCGGCATTGGGGAAGGCAGAGGTTGGAGTGCCCGAGACAGCGGCCCCACCAGCAGGCGGTCCGACGAGGATGCTGCCGGTCGACATCGGGTCCATGCCGATCATGCCGGTCGGGGCGGCGCACTGCACCGGGACGCGCTGGCCGCTCTCGCGGTCAAGGACCGTACGGCACGGCACGCCATTGATAGTGCGGATTTCATGCGGGGCGGCATTCGGGAAGGGCGAATTGGGCGTCCCGCTGACCTGAGCCTGCGCGAGGCCGATGGTTCCGAGCACCATGAGGCCGGTGCTGGCGATAATCGAAAGCGTCTTCACAGAAACCTCCTCGGTTGATGGGAAAATGGGCCGCGTTGGCGGGCCGGAGGTTTAACGCCTGGGGAGGAGATGGTTTCCTATTCGAGGCAATATGCTGCAAGCTTAGGAAGAGGAGCGCAGCTTCTTCACCTTGGCAGAACCAGTGCCCGACACTTGATTTGCAAGGCCTGTAGGGCGCGAGCGCACAGACGCGCAAAGCCCAGGCTAGACGCTCAGCGTCCCTGTTCAAGAATGCGCGAGATCACCTTGGCGGTGTAATCCACCATCGGCACGATGCGCGCATAATTCAGCCTTGTGGGGCCGATCACGCCGAGAACGCCGACGATCTTCTGATTGCCGTCACGGAAAGGGGCGGCAATCATCGAGGAACCGGAGAGCGAGAAGAGCTTGTTCTCCGATCCGATGAAGATGCGCACGCCTTCGCCGCCTTCGGCGCGACTGAGCAGGTCGATGACGTCGGTTTGAGTTTCGAGGTCCGCAAAGAGCAGACGGATGCGCTCGAGGTCTTCAGCGGCCTTCAGGTCGTCGAGGAGGTTCGCTTGGCCGCGTACGATGAGCTGGCGCGATTCCGCGGAGCCTACTGTCGTGGCCAATCCCGCTTCGACGAGCTTGGCGGTGAGCGCGTCCAGTGCGCGCTCCATCTCCTCGCGGCGCGAGACGATCTCCTGCTTGAGATCGCCGAGCGTCTTGCCCTGGATACGCGCGTTGAGGAAGTTCCCGGCCTCCGTCAGTGCGCCGGCAGGCAGCCCTGCGGGCAAATCGAGAAGGCGGTTCTCGACGGAGCCGTCTTCCGATACCAGCACCACGAGTGCCCGGGTCGGATCGAGCCGCACGAATTCGATATGCTTCAGGCGGGCGTTCGATTTCGACGTCACCACCACGCCCGCGCCGCGCGACACGCCCGACAACAGGGCCGATGCCTCGGCCAGAGCGGATTCCATGGTGTGGCCGCTGGCGGCGGCCCGCATCTGAGCTTCGATCCGGGCGCGCTCGTCGGCGGACACGTCGCCGATCTCCAGCATGGCGTCGACGAAGAAGCGCAGGCCGATTTCCGTCGGCAGCCGCCCGGCGCTGGTATGAGGCGCGAAGATCAGGCCCGCCGCTTCCAGATCCGCCATCACATTGCGAATCGAGGCCGGGGAGAGCGTCATCGGCAGGATACGGGAGAGATGGCGCGAGCCGACAGGCTCGCCGGTCATGAGATAGCTCTCGACGATCTGGCGGAAGATTTCGCGGGATCGGTCGTTCAGCTCCGCGATGGCGCGGGTGTCCGAGAGATTCGAGAAGGGACCGGTTGCGTGCATGTAAGGGGTTCTACGCTTTCATAATTCCACCCTGCAAGTCCGCATTATGTGCGGATGAAAGTGGCTTTCGGCAAGGCTTGAGCTTGCCTTAAGCGCACTCTGGCCCCAAACAGGCACCCAGACACGCCTCAGGAGATCACGATCATGCGTCCGTCCAACCGCGCCCCCGGCGAACTGCGTCCCGTCACCCTGGAGCGCGGCGTCGCGCGCTATGCGGAAGGCTCCTGCCTCGTCTCCTTCGGCAATACCAAGGTTCTCTGCACTGCCTCACTCGAGGAAAAAGGCCCGCCCTGGCTGCGGGGCACCGGCAGGGGTTGGGTGACGGCGGAATATTCCATGCTGCCTCGCGCGACCCACGAGCGCACCAGGCGCGAGGTGAATTCCGGCAAGCCGTCCGGCCGCACGCAGGAAATCCAGCGCCTCATCGGCCGCTCGCTCCGCGCGGTGGTGAACCTGCCCGCCATCGGCGAGCGTCAGATCGTGCTCGACTGCGACGTGATCCAGGCCGACGGCGGCACCCGCACCGCCTCCATCACCGGCGCCTGGGTGGCCTTGCACGAATGCTTCGCCTGGATGCAGAACCGCTCGATCATCTCCATCAACCCGCTGCGTGAGCCGGTGGCCGCCATTTCCTGCGGCATCTACCAGGGCACCCCGGTCCTCGATCTCGATTACGCGGAGGATTCCGCAGCCGAGACGGATGCCAACTTCGTCATCACGGGCTCCGGCGGCATCGTCGAGGTGCAGGGCACGGCAGAGGGCAAGCCCTTCTCCGAAGACGAGTTCCTGAGTCTCCTGCGCCTTGCCAAGGAAGGGGTGGCCCAGCTCGTCGAGCTGCAGAAGAAGGCGGTGGCATGATGCGGCACCGTCCTCTCACAGACAAGGTCGTCATCGCCACTCACAACGCGGGCAAGCTGCGCGAGATGCAGGAGCTTTTGACCCCCTTCGGGATCGAAGCCGTATCAGCGGGCGAACTCCGTCTGCCTGTTCCCGATGAGACGGGGCACATGTTCGCCGAGAACGCCGCCATCAAGGCTCATGCTGCCGCCAAGGCGACGGGCCTGCCTGCGTTCTCCGACGATTCCGGGCTGTGCGTCGATGCGCTCGACGGCGCTCCGGGGCTGTTCACGGCAGATTGGGCCGGCCCGGACAGGGATTTCCGCGCAGCCATGGAGCGTGTGCATCGTGAGCTGGAGAAGCGCGAGGCCACGAACAAGCGGGCCCATTTCGTGTCCGCCCTCGTCATTGCCTGGCCCGACGGGCACGAGGAGCTCTTCGAGGGACGCGTGTTCGGAGAAGTTGTTTGGCCTCCGCGCGGCGACAAGGGCTTCGGCTACGACCCGATGTTCCGGCCGGACGGCTTCACCCAGACCTTCGGCGAGCTGTCGTCAGAGGAAAAGCACGGTATTGATTGGTCGAGGCCGGAGCCGGAAGGTCTGTCCCATCGGGCGCGCGCATTCCTGAAGCTCGCGGCGGGGTGTCTAAAGAGGATCTAGCGGTTCTGCCTGTCATGTCCGCCCTTGGCGCGGGCATCCACGTATTTGCCCGGTCAAGACATGAATGGCCGGGGCAGGGCCCGGCCATGGCGTCAGACAGTTTGCCGGTATGAGGAAGCGCCCGGAGGGCGCTTCACCTGTTTTGGGGTCAGACGTTCGTGGGACCGTTGCCGCGACGCTTGGCCATGAAGGCGTCGAACTCCTCGCGGTCCTTGGCGCGCTTCAGCTCTTCCACGAAGTCGCGGAAGGCGCGGGCCTCCTCGTCGAGCTTGCGGCGCTCTTCCTCGAGGCGCTCCAGCTCGCTGCGACGATACTCGTCGAAGGCCGCATTGCCCGAGCCTGCATAGGCAAAGCCGCCGGCGGAGCGACGCGATCCGAACAGATCCTCGGCGGCGCGGCCGACAGTGTCGCGGAAGAAGGCTTTCGCTTCATCGTATTTCGGATATCCACACATTTTCCACACCAGGTAGGCCAGCGCGAGCGGCCAGGCAAAGATGAAGCCCAGGATGATTGCGACGATCTCCAGACCGCGTCGGGGGGAGCGCCCGCAGCGACGGTGAGCGCCGGCATTCCAAGGCCCCGCGTGAGGGCCCTGATTCCAGGCGGTTGAAGCAGAGTCAGACATCGGTGGGTCTCGCTATGTTAATGCTAACAACATTAACATGCGGATTGATTTTGGCGGTTTCAAGGGAGGGACTCTCGAATTTTTGAGAGCGGAGGAAACCGAAACGCAAGCTTGGCCGGAGGGTGTCAGCGGGTCGCCGTCTGCGCCTTTCCCTTCAGGGCGCCGTGAACGAGGGCGAGGACGCCGGCACGGAGCAGCTCGTATTTGTCCGGCAGGCCAGGCCCCTTGGGCAATTGCCCTGCGGCGTCGAGGGTCGCGATCCCATGGGAGAGGGCCCAGACTTCGAGGGCGATGAAGCGGGTGTCGACTCCCTGAAAACCTTCCGGGAAGGTTTTCGCCAGGGCCTGAACCAGATAATCGAAGGCATTGCCTGCGGACCGGGAGCCGTCAGAAGCCTTTGCCGTGGCTCCCTTGCCCCAGGCAGCGCAGCTTTCTCCCTCCACCGGCTTGGCCGAGAACATGGCAGTGTAGAAGCCTGGTTCCTGCTCTGCGAAGGCGAGGTAGGCCTCGCCCATGCGAGTGAAACGCTCCAGGGCCGTTCCCTCGCTCTGGAGGGCCTTCCCGAGCCTTTTCGCGAGCTCGTCGAACCCCCGGAAGGCAACCTCTGCCACAAGGGCCTCGCGGCCCCGGAAATGGCGATACAGGGCAGCGGGCGTGACTCCCACGAGCTTGGCGGCATCGGCCAGGGTGAAGCCGCCAAGGCCACGCTCGGCGATGAAGCGCTGCGCCGCCTCGATCAGCGCCTCCTTCAGATTGCCGTGGTGATAGCCCTGCCGGTCGAACGGGCCGCGCCAATGTCGCATGATGGGTCCTTTGAACTCAACTCCTGCCGATCTTAAGGCCCTGCCTCGGGAGAGGCTAGGGCGAAGACCCTCATGAGAGGTGAACAACCACTTCGGCAAGAGGTTCAGAAAAGTTCGCGCCTCAATTTCCCTTTCTCTTGCCGGAGAGGAAAAAACGCGACAACGCCACCCGTGACGTTCATGCAGAGAACTGCCATATACGCCCCATGATCGATCATCCGACGCGCGATGTGGGCTTTGGCGTTTACGTTCACTGGCCCTTCTGCGCCTCCAAATGCCCCTATTGCGATTTCAACAGCCACGTCCGTCACCAGCCGGTGGATCAGGAGCGGTTCCTGGCTGCCTTCAAGCGCGAGATCGCCCATACGGCGGCACGCATTCCCGGGCGCAACGTCACCAGCATCTTCTTCGGTGGCGGCACGCCCTCGCTCATGAAGCCCCAGACGGTCGGCGCGATCCTGGACGCCATCGGGAGCGCATGGGCGGTCGATTCCAATGCGGAGGTGACGCTCGAAGCCAACCCGACCAGCGTCGAGGCCGAGCGTTTCCGCGGCTACCGGAGCGCCGGCATCAACCGCGTGTCCCTGGGCGTGCAGGCGCTCAACGATCCGGACCTGCGGCGCCTGGGAAGAATGCACTCCGTCGAAGAGGCCCTGGCTGCCGTGAGGACCGCGGCCTCCATCTTCGAGCGCTATTCCTTCGATCTGATCTATGCCCGTCCGGGACACACGCCCGAGGCCTGGGCGGCCGAGCTCGAGCAGGCCATCGGCTATGCGGTGGAACACCTCTCGCTCTATCAGCTCACGATCGAGCCCGGCACCTGGTTCCAGCGTCTCTACGATGCGGGCAAGATCACGGTGCCCGACGAGGAGACGGGCCGCGCGCTCTACGATGTCACACAGGAAACCTGCGAGAAGCACGGGCTTTCGGCCTATGAGATCTCGAACCATGCGAGGCCTGGCGCGGAATCGCGGCACAATCTGCTCTATTGGCGCTACGGCGAATACGCGGGCATCGGCCCCGGCGCGCACGGGCGTCTCGTCACCGGCAATGCGCGACTTGCCACCTCCACCGAGAAGCATCCGGAAACCTGGCTTGAGCATGTCGAGCGCGAAGGCCATGGCATCATCGACGAGGAGGTGCTGACCTCCGAGGCCGAGGGCGACGAGTTCCTCCTCATGGGGCTTCGCCTGAAGGAGGGCATCGACCCGCGCCGCTACGAGGCTTTTGCGGGAAGACCCCTGAATGCACGGGGTCTGCGCATCCTGGAAGAGGAAGGCTTGATCCGCCTCGATGGCTCACGCCTCGCCGTGACCGAGAAGGGCTTCCCGGTGCTCAACGCGGTGATCGCGGAACTGGCGGCTTGAACGTTCGGTACGATGACATCGCCGGCCTTGTGCCGGTGATCCCCATTGCGAGAGCCGCAATGCTCTTCTGATCGAGATGGCCGGGCCTGATCCCCGGACCAAGTCAGGAGAACGGCCATGACGAAAATGGAGCGGTTTTCTGAGGAAAGCTGCACCTTGCCGGAATGTGTCGTTAAACTCGCCTCACCTTGGGCTCAATCGCATCCCACACGTTCACCGCGAGGTCCGGTCCGCCGAGACGCTTGATGGCTCGGATGCCGGTCGGAGCGGTGACGTTGATTTCCGTGAGGTTGCCGTCGATCACGTCGATGCCCACGAGAATGAGGCCCATGCGCTTGAGATCGGGGCCGATGGTCTCGCAGATCTCACGTTCGCGCGGCGTGAGATCGGTGGGCTTCGCAGCACCCCCGCGCACCATGTTGGAGCGAATGTCGTTGGCGGCCGGAACGCGGTTGATTGCGCCTGCGGCTTCGCCGTCGATGAGAATGATGCGCTTGTCGCCTTCCGTGATCCGCGGCAGAAAGCGCTGGATCACCCAGGGCTCGCGGAACAGGTTGGAGAAGAGATCGTAGAGCGAGCCGAAATTCTGATCCTCGCGGGCGACCTTGAACACGCTGGCACCGCCATGGCCGTAGAGGGGCTTCATCACCACGTCGCCATGCTCGCGGCGGAATTCCTCGATCTCCGCCTTGTCGCGGGATATCAGCGTCGGCGGCATGAGATGAGGGAATTGCGTGACGAAGATCTTTTCCGGCGCGTTGCGCACATGCGTAGGGTCGTTCACCACCAGGGTCTTCGGATGGATGCGCTCTAGGAAATGCGTGGCGGTGATATAGGCGAGGTCGAAGGGCGGGTCCTGGCGCATGAGCACCACGTCGACATCCGACAGATCAACCCGCTCCTGTTCGCCCGCCGTGAAGTGGTTTCCTTCTTCGTCCCGCACCTGGATCGGATCCACCATCGCGATCACCCTGCCGTCGCGCAGCGACAGGCGGTCGGGGGTGTAGTGCAGGATCCGGTGGCCTCGCCGTTGCGCTTCGAGCAGCAGTGCAAATCCGGTATCGCCTGCGATCTTGATGCTGTTGATGTGATCCATCTGGATCGCAACGGTGAGGGTCATGGGGCAAGCCTCCTTGGGGAAGCGGGTTTATTGGACTGTTTGACGAGGAACGCAACTATTGCGCTGGCCCGAATGAACGAAAACCGTGGGTGAGTGTTGTCGAATGGCTCCGCTTGCGGCGTCTCTGGACCCTTGCGGACAAGCCCAAGCTCCCACATCTGATAAGTCATGTCACTCCGCGCCCTCCTCATCGTCAATTCCAAGAGCCGCAGCGGTGAAGCCCAGGCGCAGGCAGCCATCGAAGCCCTCGAATCGCATGGAATCGAGCCCGTGCACGTGGAATGCAGCCGACGGGAGGATCTGTCGCCTCTGATCGTGAAGCATGGGGAGAGGGTCGATTGCGCCGTCGTGGGCGGAGGGGACGGAACCCTGAACGCGGCGGCCCTCGGGGTCATCGAGGCCGGCCTGCCGCTCGGCATCCTGCCGTTCGGCACGGCGAACGATCTGGCGCGGACGCTCGGCATTCCCTTCGATCTCGATGGCGCGGCCCAGGTCATCGCCGATGGGCGGACTCGCAAGATCGATCTCGGCCTGGTGAACGGCCAACCTTTCTTCAACGTGGCGAGTCTCGGGCTTTCCGCGGAGCTGGCGAAGAAGCTGACCCGGGACATCAAACGCCGCTTCGGGCGGCTCGGTTATGCGCTCGTGGCCATGAGGGTTCTGGCCCAGGCCAAGCCCTTCCGCGCGACGATCACGAGCGAAACCGAGTCCGTTCGGGTGCGAACGCTCCAGATCGCGGTCGGAAACGGGCGATTCTACGGCGGCGGCAACGCGGTGGAGAAGGATGCTGCCATCGACGACCAGCATCTCGATCTCTACAGTCTGGAGTTCGAGCGCTCCTGGAAGCTCGCCTTCATGGCGCGCTCCTTCCGCAATGGGGAGCATGGTGCGTGGAGCGAGGTGCGGGCGATCCGGGCCAAGGAATTCGACATTCGCACGAGGAAGCCGAGGTCCATCAACGCGGATGGCGAAATCGTTACCCAGACGCCCGCGCATTTCTCCATCAGACCCTCTGCCGTGACGGTGTTCGCTCCTTAGCGGCCGCGTCCGTGGCGGATGGCGTCCTCGATTCCGCCGGGCGTAAGGCCGATATCCTGAAGAAGCGCGTCGTCCAGGGTGCTCACCTCCCGCAAGGCACGCCGGATGCGGATCTCACGTACCACAGCGGAGAACAGGTTCCAGAAGGCGGAGGCGCGGGTTGCCGAAGTCTCATGATAGGTTTCCGCGCAGACGTTCGAGAAGTTCGACATGACACTCTCCATGAGTTGATGAGGAGAGTATGGATTCGCTCCTTGCATAAGTGAAACGAATGTTCATTATGTCGACAATAACGATCAATTATGGATGCTCGCTATGCCTCACAATCTCGACGTCAGCCTTCTGAGAGCCTTTGTGGCCGTCGTGGACACGGGCGGGATGACGGCAGCCGCTGCCGTTCTCAATCTCACCCAGGCGGCTGTGAGCCAGCAGATCAAGCGACTCGAGGAGACCCTGGGCGAGGAACTGATCACCCGCGATCGGCGGGGCATGACCCTGACCAGGGCGGGCGAACGGCTGTTCGGGCGCGCCAAGCGTCTGCTCGCCATGAATGACGAGATCTGGACCGAGATGACGACGCCCGAGTTCGAGGGCGAGATCCGCCTCGGCATCCCCAGCGACATCATCACCACCTACCTTCCCACCTTCCTGAAGGATTTCGCGCGGAACTATCCGCGTGTGCAGATCACGCTTCACAGTGGTTCGAGCGCCGAGCTCCGGGGAAGACTCGCGGCCGGGAAGGTCGATGTCGTGATGGCGACCGAACTCGTATGCGATGGGGATGGCGAGAACCTCGTGATGGACCGTCTCGTCTGGGTCGGCGCGCGGGGCGGGGAGGCGGCCTGGAAACGGCCGCTGCCCGTCTCCATCGGCTGCTCCGATTGCGCGTTCCGCGCACCCATCCGCGAGGCCCTGCAGAAGGCGGGAATCGAGTGGCGCTCCGTGTTCGACTCCACCAACACGCCGGCACAGGTGGCGACCGTTGCCGCCGATACCGCCGTTATGGCCTGGATGGCCTCCACGGTGCCGGCCAACCTGGAAGTGCTTGGCCCGGAGACGGGCCTGCCGCTGCTTCCGCCCTTCATGGTCAACCTCTACCTGCCAAAGGGCGGCGGCAATCACATCGTGCAGGAAATGGCGCGCATGATCCGCGACGCGGTGCGGGATCCGCGAAAGCTGGCGGCTTAAGTTCCACCCCATCTTGCTATGGCGGCACGTGTTGCGGGCATGATGGAAATGAGGCCGCTCAAACCATCTCCAGTTCGAACGCCGAAACGACGTGCTGCGGAAGACGTCGCGGCGCGATGAACACCGCATCCGCGCGCCACGCCCGTCCCTGGGCGTGAGGGTGACGCGAGAGCCACGCTCGTGCGGCGCGGGAGAAGCGCCGGCGCTTGGTGGCCGTAATGGCCGCGAGCGCATCCTCCATCGATCCTCGCGCCTTCACCTCGACGAAGGCGATGGTGTCGCCGCGCGTCACGATGAGATCGATCTCGCCGCCAGCCGCCGCATAGCGGCGCGCGAGCGGGCGGTAGCCTTTGGCAAGCAGGAACAGCAGCGCGATCCATTCGGCATGATGGCCGCGCAGGAAGGTCGCCCGGCGTCTCTCGAGCGCTGTTCTCATGCATTCCTTTTCGCGAGTTCGAGGGCGCGGGCATAGACCTCACGCTTCGGCAGGCCGAGCTCCGCTGCGACGAGCGCCGCCGCATCCTTGATGGAATGGTTCTTGAGCGCGGCTTCGAGCTTTCCGTCGAGCGCGGCGTCGGCTTCCGCTGCGTGCATTTCCTTCGAGGCCTCGCCGATCAGCACCACGATCTCGCCTTTCGGGGGGCCTTCCTCCAAGAACTGCGCCGCGAGTTCCGGCAATGTGCCGCGCCGGATGGTTTCGAACATCTTGGTGAGCTCGCGCGCCACCACGGCTTGGCGCTCGCCGAGAACCGCTGCGGCGTCCGCCAGCATTTCGGGCAGGCGGTGCGGGCCTTCGAAGAGCATCAACGTGCCGGGGATCGCGGCAAGCTCGGCGAGCCGCGCGCGCCGCGCCGCGCTCTTGGGCGGCAGGAAGCCCTCGAAGAAGAAACGGTCCGTCGGCAGGCCCGAAGCCACGAGAGCGGTGAGCACGGCCGAGGGGCCGGGAATGGGCGTGACCGGCAATCCTTCTTCGATGGCAGCCTGCACCAGCTTGTAGCCGGGATCGGAGACGAGCGGCGTGCCCGCATCTGACACGAGCGCCAGGGCCTGCCCCTCGCGGATGCGGTGAACCATGCGCTCGCGTACGGCGTCGTTGGAATGCTCGTGATAGGCCACCAGCGGCGTGGTGATGCCGTAATGGGCAAGCAGGGTCTTCGTCACCCGTGTATCCTCGGCGAGGATCGCGTCCGCCGCCGCCAGCACGTTCAGCGCTCGGAAGGACACGTCCTGCAGGTTGCCGATGGGGGTCGCGACCACATAGAGGCCGGGGTTCAGGGGTTTGGCCTCGGCGGCAAGGCCGAAGGCGGTGAAGGTTGCGGTCCGTTCGCCCGGCTCGCGCCGTCTGGTCCGGTTGTCGATTCTCTGTGTCATCGCCTTTCACTTTCGCACGAACGCCCCGCCGGGCGGAAGCAGCCTCGTTCTCCTCAACGGGCGACGAGGGAAACAATGTTTACCTTTTGCGGCCAGGATCGGTTCCGGGTCCGATGAGCTGTTTCCAGGAAGGGGGCGGAGATGGCGTCGTTTTTCAAGGGTAAGGGGAGCGGGCCGGTCGGTCGGGTGGCTCTGATTGCGCTGCTGACGGGCGCGCTGGCGCTTTCGGGATGCGTTGGATCCTCCCACCGGGCGCAGAAACCGAGCCGGCCCGCACCAAGAACCGCCTCCTATCAGCCGGTCTCCCCGGCCGACAACTTGCCTCTGGACGGCGCCTCCGCCGCTCCCCTGCAGGATTTTGCCATCGGGGAACCCCGCGCTCCAGTGAGCGGCTCGACCATCGGCAGCGGCCCCGTGAAGGTCGCCCTGATCCTGCCGCTGTCCGGCTCTGCGCAAGGAGCCCCTGTGGCGCAGAGCATGCGGAACGCCGCCGATCTGGCGATCAGCGAATTTCCAGGCTCGGACCTCACCATTCTCGTCAAGGACGACCGGGGAACGCTGGAAGGCGCGCAGGAAGCCGCCCATCTGGCCCTTGCGGAAGGAGCCCAGCTCATCCTCGGCCCGCTTTTCGCCGGCTCCGTCCAGGCGGCGGGGCAGGTGGCGCGGCAGGCGGGCAAGCCTCTCATCGGGTTTTCCTCCGACCGGGCCGCGGCCACGCATGGCGTCTATCTTCTGAGCTTCATGGTCCAGGCGGAGGTCGACCGCATCATCGCCTATGCGGCCTCGCAGAACCGCCGTTCCATCGCGGCCCTGATTCCCGATACGGCCTATGGTCGCGTGGCCGAGGCGCAGATGCGGGAGGCGACGGCCGAGAGCCGCCTCCGCATTGTCGCCATCGAGCGCTATCCGGCCGGACAGCCCCATGGCGCCGTGCAGCGCCTGGCCTCCGTTATCGGCGGGCCGTCGCCGCAGGCGGATGCGCTGTTCATCCCCGACGATGGCGACGGGTTGCCTGCGGTCGCGCAGGCCCTGCAGAGCATTCGTTTCGATGCGCAGCAGGTGAAGCCGCTCGGAACCGGCCTGTGGGACGAGCCGCGCATATTCGCTCTGCCCGCGCTCCAGAGCGGCTGGTTCGCGGCACCGGATAAGCGCGGCTTCATGGATTTCGCCGCACGGTACCGGGCGCGCTTCAACAGCGAGCCGGTGCGCCTTGCCACCCTGTCCTACGATGCGGTGACGCTGGCGGCGGCGCTCGCCCGCATCCAGGGACCGCAGGCCTACAATGACGGCGTGCTCACGAACGGAGCGGGCTTTGCCGGGGCCGACGGCGTGTTCCGTCTCAATCCCAACGGCACCAACGACCGCTCCCTGACCGTTCAGGAAGTGCGGGGCGGCACGACCGTTGTCATCAGCACCGCGCCGCGCACCCTGATGGCGAGCTATTGACAGCAAGGCCCTATTTGCGCGTCAGCGTCGCGCTCAAGTCGGGCTTGTTGTTGAGGGTCTGGAACACCACGCAGTAGCGCTCGGTCAGCTTGAGCAGCTGATCGATCTTCTCCTGTGGCGCATCCGTATCCACCTCGAAGGAGAGACGGATGTTCCTGAAGCCGACCGGCGCGCTCTTGTCGACGCCGAGCGTGCCGCGAAAATCGAGATCGCCTTCCGCCTTCACGGAGCCGTGGCGCAGATCGATCTCGAGCGCCGTCGCGACTGCCTTCAGAGTCACGCCCGCGCAGGCCACCAGCGCTTCGAGCAGCATGTCGCCGGAGCACAGCTCCGCGCCCGAACCGCCGGTGGCCGGATGAAGGCCCGCCACCGCGAGCGCGCGGCCGGTCTCAACCTTGCAGGCGATGTGCTGATCGTCGAGCGTGCCCTGCGCTTTGAGCGTGATGACGGCGGATTCCGGGTTGCTGCGGTATTGATCCTTCAGCGGCGCCTGAAGGGCGCGCAGTTCGGTCGAGTCCATGGTGCCAGTCCTTGGTTACCACCACAGCGCGGCGGCCTGACGGTCGCGCTCGCGTTGGGGCTGCTGTCGAAGGGTGTTGAGGGAATGATCGAGCGCCGTCAAGACGCGGCGCACGGAGCTTTCAAATGGCAAGCCGGTCTTGTCGCGCGGGCGGGCGAGGGTGAGCGGCAGTTCGTCGAAGATACGGCCGGGCTTCGGCTGCATGACGACCGCACGATCGGCGAGGGTCACCGCTTCCTGCACATCATGCGTCACGAGAACGACCGTGGGGCGCGTCTCCTCCCATAAGCCCAGTAGATGTTCGTGCAGGCTCGCGCGGGTAAACGCGTCCAGGGCGGAGAAGGGCTCATCGAGAAGCAGCACTTTCGGGTTCGTCACGAAGGCGCGGGCGATGGCGACGCGCTGCTGCTGACCGCCGGAGAGATCGCGGGGCCAGCGCTCGGCATGTTCGGACAAGCCGATTTTCTCGAGCGCATGCTTCACGCGGGTCTTGCGCTCGGCCGCACCAAGGTGATCGAGCCCGAAGGCGATGTTCTCGGACACCGTGAGCCATGGCAGGAGGCGCGGCTCCTGGAACACGATTCCGACGGACGGGTGCGGGCCGGAGAGAACTTCGCCATCGAGGCGGATGGCGCCCGCGCTCGTCCGGTCGAGGCCGGCGATGAGGCGCAGCAACGTGGTCTTGCCGCAGCCCGAGCCGCCGATCAGGGACACGATCTCGCCTTCGCGAACGGAGAGATTGATGTCGGACAGCGCGCGCGTGCCGTCGGCATAGGTCTTGGAGAGGTGTTCGAGCTGCAGCATCAGAGTCTCTCCCGCACGGTATCCTGCCAGCGCACGAGCGGCTTGGTAAGAGCGACGAGCAGGCTGTCGGCGACCTTGCCCAGAAGGGCGAAGGCGATGATGGCGGCGAGGATCTGATCGGGCTTGCCCATCTGCTGTCCGTCGACCAGGAGATAGCCGAGCCCCTCCGAGGCGCCCATGAACTCGGCCGCGACCACGAACATGAAGCCGAGGCCGAGACCGGAGCGCAGCGCAATCACCGCTTCGGGGAGAACGGCCGGCAGCAGGATGCGTTTCGCGAGCTTGATGCGTGAGAGACGGAACACATGGCCGACTTCCACGAGCTTGCGATCGACGGAGAGGATTGCGCCCGCAATGCCGAGATAGACCGGGAAGAACACGCCCACGGCGATCAGCGCCACCTTCGAGGCTTCGAAGATGCCGAGCCATAGAATGAAGAGCGGCACCCAGGCAATGGACGGAATGGCGCGCAGGGCCTGCAGCGTCGGGTCGAGCACGTGGCGGACCGTGCCGCTGGCCCCCGAGAGCGCGCCAAAGACGATGCCGGCTGCGGCACCCAGGACGAAGCCGGTGGCGACGCGCCAGAGCGTGGCCCAGGCATGGGCCCACAATTCGCCCGTCTCGGCGAGGGCCCAGAGCGTCGCGGCAATGTGGCTCGGCGGCGGAACGAGGCGTCCTTGCGCGAGGCCGAAGCGTACGGCGGCCTCCCAGAGGAGCGCGACCGCGACGGGAAGCAAAAAGCCGAGAAGAATGCGCCAGTCGAAGGCGCGACGCTTCTCGGCAGGGGAGGGAGCCGCGAGAGCGGCGGCCCCCTGTTGGGAGGACCAGGCGTGGCTTGTGGCTTGGCCTGACACGGCGCTCTCCCGTGACATCGTCATTTAGCGGGCTGCCGTGGCGAAGCCCCGGTCGATGAGGGCATCGACGGCAGCGCGCACATCTGTATCGGCGGGAACGACGCCGGCCTGCTGCAGGGCCACCCCCGCAGCGAGGATCGTATCGGCCTGCGGCTGACCGATGGCGGAATGGGTGAGCTCGGTGCGCTCCAGCTGACGCTCGATCACCGCGTCCGGCAACTTGGTGTAGGTCGCGAGAATCGTCTTCAGCTCCTCCGGATGGGCAAGCGCATATTGACGAGCCCGCTCATAGGCCCTCAGCACGCGGCTCACGAGGGCCGGATTGTCGTTGGCGAAGCTCTCGGACACGTTCAGCACGCCCCAGGTGTTGGCGGCCGCGTTGCGATAGAAGAGCTGGGCGCCGCTCTCCACTTCCGCGGCAGCCATCAGCGGATCGAGGCCGGCCCAGGCATCCACGTCGCCGCGCTCGAGGGCTGTGCGGCCGTCCGGGTGCTGGAGCAGGACGAGCTTCACGTCCTTTTCGGTGAGCTTGGCCTCCTGGAGAGCGCGCACGAGGAAGATGTGCGGATCGGTGCCGCGGGTGACGGCGACGCGCTTGCCTTTCAGATCCTCGACCCTGGCGATGCCTGTGTCCTTGCGGGTGACGAGAGCGGTCCATTCAGGGCGGGAATAGACGTAGACCGACTTGATCGGGTTGCCGTTGATCTTCGCGATCAGGGCCGCGGCGCCGGCGGTGGAGCCGAAATCGATAGAGCCGGCATTGAGGAACTCCAGCGCCTTGTTGGAGCCGAGCGACTGCACCCAGCGGACGCCGATGCCGTCCTTCTCCAGCTCCTTCTCCAGAAGGCCCTTGTCCTTCAGGACGAGGCTCACCGGATTATAGGTGGCGAAGTCGATTCTGATTTCCTTCGGCTGAGCGAAGGCGCCGGTGGAGGTCAGGCCGGTGGCGAGGGAGGCGGCGAGGAGGAGGCGGCGGGTCAGGCTCATTTTTAAGGTCCCATGGTGTGCGCATGGGAGCTTGGGGCTTGAGGCCCTGGAGCGCCCGGCGCTTTAGCTGCACTTGTTTCGCGCCCGCAAGCTGCTTGCTCAAATCGGCGCGTGTTCTTTTTATGGGACGGGTCGTTTTTTGTGTCAAACAAAATTTCTTATAAAGAACACTTTATCCGGCTAACCGGATAAGTCCAGCCTGCTCTTGGGGCCAAGCGCCAGGAGTGGTAAGCCGGAGGCAGTCTCCGATCGCGGTTGTTCCATGCAGCTCCAGAACCCAGACGCTATCCTGAAGGCTCTCGGGGATCAGCCGATCCACGATGCGGCGGAGTTGCGGGCCCGGCTGGTGCCCGACCTCAAGCTTTACCTAGAGGAAGGCCGCGCCAAGGCGGAACAGGAGCTGCTGGACACCAAGGACGGCCTCGTCTGCGCCAAGTATCTTTCGGCGCATATGGATGACCTCGTCCGCCTCGTGCACCATGCGGTGGTGCGCCATCTCTATCCGGCCGGGAATCCATCTTCGGGCGAGCGCATCGCCGTAGTGGCGACCGGCGGCTACGGCCGCGGCACCCTGGCTCCCGGCTCGGACGTCGATCTGCTGTTTCTTCTCCCCTACAAGCAGACGGCCTGGAGCGAGAGCGTCGTTGAGGCGATGCTCTACGTGCTGTGGGATCTCAAGCTGAAGGTCGGGCATGCCACCCGCTCGGTGGAGGATTGCCTCCGCGAGGCTGCTGCGGACATGACGATCCGCACGTCGCTCTTGGAGGCCCGGTTCCTGTTCGGCGATCGCGCGCTCTTCGACGATCTCGTGCAGCGCTTCGACAAGGAGATCGTCGCGACCTCCGCGACGGAATTCGTCGATGCGAAACTCAAGGAGCGCGATGCGCGCGTCGCGAAGGCCGGGGCGTCGCGCTACCTCGTCGAGCCTAACGTGAAGGACGGCAAGGGCGGCTTGCGCGATCTCAATACGCTCTTCTGGATCGGCAAATACGTCTATCAGGTGAAGAAGCCGAGGGACCTCGTGAAGGCGGGCCTCTTCACGCCGGAGGAGTTCAAGCTCTTCCAGCGCTGCGAGGAATTCCTGTGGCGCGTGCGTTGTCACATGCATTTCGCGACGGGCCGCCCCGAAGAGCGCCTCACCTTCGACCTGCAGCGCATGATTGCCGAGCGCATCGGCTTTGCGCCTCGCGGCGGATTGTCCGCGGTCGAGCGCTTCATGAAGGCCTACTTTCTCATCGCAAAGGACGTAGGTGATCTGACCGCAATCGTCTGCGCGGAACTCGAAGCGCGCCAAGCGAAGAGACGGCCCATGCTCGATCGGGTGTTCGGGCGCTTTCGGCGACGTCGTGGCGGCAAGCTCGCGGGCAACGACTTCTTCATCGACAACAACCGCATCAACGTGAGCGGCGACGACGTGTTCGAGCGCGATCCCGTCAACCTCATTCGCCTGTTCTGGCTCGCCGACAAGCACAACCTCGCGATCCACCCCGATGCGACGCGGCTGGCGACGCGCTCCCTGAAGCTCATCGGGCAGACCCTGCGCCGCGACCCGGAGGCGAACAAGCTCTTCCTCGACATCATCACGTCCGGGAATGCGCCGGAAGTGGTTCTGCGGCGTATGAATGAGGCGGGCGTGCTCGGCCGCTTCGTCCCTGATTTCGGGCGCATCGTCGCGATGATGCAGTTCAACATGTATCACCACTACACGGTCGACGAGCATTTGATCCGTTCGATCGGCGTGCTGACCGAAATCGAGGCGGGGCAGCTCGGCAACGAACATCCGCTCGCCAACCAGATCTTCGGCACGATCCAGAACCGCCGGGCGCTCTACGTCGCTGTCTTCCTTCACGACATCGCCAAGGGGCGCCCGCAGGATCATTCGATCGCGGGCGCAGCGATTGCGCGAAAGCTCGGCCCGCGGTTCGGGTTGAGCGAGGCCGAGACGAGTACGGTGGCCTGGCTCATCGAACATCATCTGCTCATGTCGAACACGGCGCAGAGCCGCGATCTGTCTGATCCCGCCACCATCAAGAACTTCGCGGATGTGGTGCAGACCATGGAGCGCCTGAGGCTCCTGCTCGTGCTCACCATCGCCGATATCAAGGCCGTCGGCCCCGGCACCTGGACAGGCTGGAAGGGTCAGCTCCTGCGCACGCTCTATTACGAGACCGAAATGCTGCTCGGCGGCGGCGCTGCGGATGTGGCGCGCTCGGAGCGGATGCGCCTCGCGCAAGAGCAGTTGCGCAAAGCGCTCCCCGACTGGTCCGCCGAGGAGTTCGAAGCCTATGCGGCCCGCCACACGCCAGCCTATTGGCTGAAGACGGATGACGAGCGACGTGTGGTGCAGGCCCGCTTCGTGCGGGATGCGGAAAAGGTCGGGCGCACGGTCACCACGTCCTACGAGACGGATCATTTCCGCGGCGTCACGGAGCTCACCATCCTCTCGCCGGATCATCCCCGCCTGCTCGCCATCGTCACTGGCGCGTGCGCCGCGGCGGGAGGCAACATCGTGGATGCGCAGATCTTCACGACGACCGACGGCATGGCGCTCGACACGATTGTGCTGTCGCGGGCTTTCGACCGCGACGAGGACGAACTGCGCCGTGCGGAGCGCGTCGCCAAGGCTATCGAGCGCGCGCTCAAGGGTGAGGTGAAGATCGCGGATCTCGTGGAAAGCAAGCGGCCGTCGAAGCCATCGAAGGCGTTCCATGTGCCTCCGGAGGTCACGATCGACAACTCCCTTTCGAGCCGCCAGACCGTGATCGAGGTCTCTGGCCTTGACCGGCCGGGCTTGCTCTACGATCTCACCACGGCCCTGGGAAAGCTCAATCTCAACATCGCCTCCGCCCATATCGTGACCTTCGGCGAGAAGGCGGTGGACGTGTTCTATGTGACGGATCTCACGGGCACGAAAGTGACCCATGCGAGCCGGCAGGCCACGATCCGCCGCGTCCTGCTCGATGTGTTCAAGACGAACGAAGCGGAGCCGTCTCAACGGCGAAGCGCTTGATTTGTGAGTGTTTCGACCTGATATGTGCCCTGACCCTTTTCCCTATCGCTAGTTGATCGATCATGAACCCGAACGACACGGACAACCAAAACATGAAGCCTCAGGCCGAGACCGCCAACGGCGCCGAGAACGAGGCCGCCGCTGCCGCTCAGGCCGACCCGGTGGCCGTTCTCGAAGCCGAAAAGGCCGATCTGAAGGACAAGCTCCTGCGCCTCATGGCCGATATGGAGAACCTGCGTCGCCGCACGGAGCGCGAGGTGGCCGATGCCCGTACCTATGCCGTGGCCAACTTCGCCCGCGACATGCTGAACGTGGCCGACAACGTGCGCCGCGCCATCGAGAGCGTTCCGGATGAAGCCCGTGCGGGCGCCGAGGGGGCCTTCAAGGGGCTCATCGAGGGAATCGACCTCACCGAGCGCGACCTGCTCAAGACCCTGGAGCGTCATGGCGTGAAGAAGCTCGACCCGCAAGGCCAGAAATTCGACCCGAACGTGCATCAGGCCATGTTCGAGGTGCCGAACCCCGACGTGCCGAGCGGCACCGTGGTGCAGGTGGTCCAGGCCGGCTATGTGATCGGCGACCGAGTTCTGCGCCCGGCCCTGGTCGGCGTGGCCAAGGGCGGTCCGAAGGCACCGGCTAATGGGACCGGCTCCGAAACCGCCGACAATCCCTCTTCCGCTTCCTAAGTGGAGTTTCTCCGACCATCCTCTTCGAGGTCATCGCCGCCGTCGTCGGGCGGATCCCGCAGAGCGTGACGGAACTCGAAGGCAGCCCGCCCCGGGCCGCGGGCTCTACCGCGGCCTTCGGGGTGTGCGCTCGCGGTCCGGCGTGAGGCGCTGGGTCGGCCGTCCCGGGCCGGGCGGCTCAAAACTTCATCTCGAGGCCGTCCGCGATGGCGCGGAAGCGTGGCAGGTTCCGATCCCTGTCCTCCTCGCGAGTGAGGCCGACCATGCGAACGTAGCGGTCCCCGTCGAAGCGGATCGACTGCATCACCACGATCGGCTGTCCCGATTCCGCCTCGACTGCTCTCGCCACGATCTCGTGCCAATCCTGGCCCTTGAGGCGGAAGGAGTCCGACCGCTCGATCCGGATGTCCTTGAGCACCTGGTTGGCGTAAAGGGCGGCCTGCGCGAACTGCTTGCGCTGCTCGCTGGAAGGGGGAACGGGTTGCAGCGACGATCCCACGATCATCATCGGCTGCTCGACGGACTTGATCGTGTCCTTCGGCCCATCCGTGAAGAGAACGGAGCTTCCGGCGATCACGCGGACGGGCCTGAACCCGGCCTCCTCGGCAATTCTGAAGGGCAGGGCGGAAACCTGCTCCTCCAGAGATACGCCATGACGAAGGGCGACGCTCTTCAGGGCTTCCCGGATCTGCTCGTCGCTGTATCCCTCGCTCCCGCCGTTCACCTGCGCCACGACGAGGCCTGTCAGAGCCTCGTCCTTGAGCAGAAGGAGCCATTTGCGCCCCATCACGGGCTTCACCATCGTGCCGCTGACCAGGATGCCGGAGCTGGATCCCAGCTTCACATCCTCCCTGGTAATCAACTCGAGGCCCTGCTTCTTGAGGATGTCCTTGGTAAGCCCGGAGGAGAGTTGGTCGAAGGCCGCGGCCGGCATTTCCGTGAAAGTGATCACGGCGGCGCGCTCCTCGTTCTCGAAGCCGCTGAAGCGCTTGGACAGGGTCATGTCGGGCGGAGGAATCAGGCCGATGCGGGACGCCGGCGGAAAAACGGGTTCCGCCGCGAGGGCAGCGTGGATGGACAGGATGAAGCCGAATGCAGCAGCCGTAAGAGCTTTCATGGATGCCCCTTGGGAGATTTGTCGCTTAGAGGCTAAAGCGGCTTTTCAACCTTTCGCAAGGTGAGATTGAGCCGCCCTCCCTGCGGCAGCAGGTCGGAGCTGCCGGGGATCAGCCGGTCGATGCCATGATAGATCAGGCGGGCTGGTCCGCCGAACACGATTGCGTCACCGGATTTGAGGCGGATCGAACGGGTCGGGTCCTTGCGGTTGAGGCCGCCATAGCGGAACAGGGCCGTGTCGCCGAGCGAGAGCGAAACGACGGGCGCGTCGAATTCCTCCTCGTCCCTGTCCTGGTGCAGCCCCATGCGGGCCGTGGGCTCGTAGAAATTGATCAGGCAGGCATCGGCCGGGTGGGGGTAGAGGCTCAAGGTCTCCCAGGCCTGCTGGACCTGCTCGGGCATGGCCGGCCAGGGGCGGCCGGTCTCGGGATGGAGGGGCTGGTAGCGGTAGCCTTCCACATCGGAAACCCAGCCGAGCCGCCCGCAATTGGTCATCCGGACCGAGAAGGATTTTCCCGTGCGCGGCATCCGCGGCGTGAAGAGGGGAGCGGCGCGCGTGATCTCGCGGAGGGATCGGAGCAACTGTTCCTGGGCCTGTCGGTCCAGGTAATCCGGGTAATAGACAAGGCCGGGGGCGAGGGTGACAGGGGGCATTAGGCTATCGTGGCACGCCCCGTCCTCACTTGTCATCACCGGCCTCGGGCCGGTGATCCCGGTTGTGGGGGCGCAACGTCCTTTCAAAAAGAGATGGCCGGGGCCGAGCCCCGGATCCAGGCCGTAGGCGGCCGTGACAGGAGAGGAGCCCGAAGCGTTGTCTGACTTTTACCCCTCCAGCACTTCCTTGCTGGCGACGGTGGTGTCCGCGTTGAGCTTGTAGACCAGCGGGATGCCTGTCGCGAGCTCGAGGCTCGGAATCGTCTCGGCGGTCAGGCCGTCGAGCACCATCACGAGGGCGCGGAGCGAATTGCCGTGGGCGGCCACGAGCACACGCTCGCCGCGCATCACGCGGGGCAGGATCTCGCGGATGTAGTAGGGCAGCGCGCGGGCGACCGTGTCCTTCAGGCTCTCGCCCCCGGGCGGGGGCACGTCGTAGGAGCGGCGCCAGATGTGCACCTGATCCTCGCCCCAGCGAGTACGGGCATCGTCCTTGTTGAGGCCCGACAGGTCGCCGTAATCGCGCTCATTGAGCGCTTGGTCGGCGATGGTCTTGAGGTCGGGCTGGCCGATCTCTTCCAGAATCAGCTTGCAGGTGAGCTGGGCGCGGCTCAGAGCGGACGTATAGGCCACATCGAACTGCACGCCCAACTCCTTCAGGCGGCGGCCGGCATTGCGTGCCTCCTCGATGCCGAGTTCGGTCAGGCCCGGATCCTTCCAGCCGGTGAACAGATTCTTGAGGTTCCATTCGCTCTGGCCGTGGCGGGCGAGCACAAGAAGGCGATCCATCTCTCAGCGTCTCCGTTTCGTCGCGTGGTGAATGTCCTAGAGGTCGTTGAGGCCGAGCACATCGGCCATGGTGTAATAGCCGGGCTTCTTGTCGAAGCCCCAGAGCGCGGCCTTCACCGCGCCGCGCGCGAAGATGCCGCGGTCCTCGGCGCGGTGCGACAGCTCGAGGCGCTCGCCCTGTCCTGCGAAGATCACCGAATGATCCCCGACCACCGAGCCGCCGCGCAGAGTCGCAAAGCCGATATCGCCGGGATTGCGCGCGCCGGTATGTCCGTCGCGGCTGCGCACCGAGCGCTCCTTGAGGGAGACCTTTCGGCCCTCCGCAGCGGCGTCGCCGAGAAGAAGCGCAGTGCCGGAGGGGGCATCCACCTTCATGCGGTGATGCATCTCGAGCACCTCGATGTCGAAATCCTCGCCCAGGGTAGCGGCCACCTTGCGCACGAGGCCCGCAAGAAGGTTCACGCCGAGCGACATGTTGCCGGACTGAACGATGCGCGCATGGCGGGCGGCGGCTTCGAGCTTCGTAAAATCCTCGTCCTGCAGGCCGGTGGTGCCGATCACGTGGACGATGCGGGCCTGGGCGGCCAGGTTTGCGAACGAGACCGTCGCTGCGGGGGAGGTGAAGTCGAGCAAGCCGTCGGCCTTGGCGAAGACGGGCAGCGGATCGGCGGTCACGCTCACGCCGAGGGGGGCGAGGCCTGCAAGCACGCCCGCATCCTGCCCGAGCGCAGGGGAGCCCTCGCGTCCGATGGCTCCCGCGAGACGGCAGCCTTCCGTCTCGGCCACGGCCCTGATGAGCATGCGCCCCATGCGCCCGGTTGCGCCCACAACGACGAGTCGCATCTCGCTCATGCTCCATCTCCTGTTTGTCCTAGGCGCTGGATATAGCGGCCTGAGCGCATTCTGCACAGCTCTCGTCATGACCGGGCCTGTTCCGGCTGGAAGACCGTTGCGCCCCCACAACCGGGGTCACCGGCCCGAAGCCGGCGATGACGTGGGGGAATTAACCCGGCTGCGGACCGTCGTAGCCCTCGATGATGATGATATCGGCCACCGCATGGCCGTCCCGCTCGGCCTTCGCCGCTTGATACTCAGGTGAATCCCAGCATTCGAGAGCAGCCCGATAGGTCGGGAACTCGATCACCACGTTGCGGTCGCGTGCCCCCCCTTCCGCCACCCGGAAGCCGCCGCCGCGCACCAGGAAGCGGGCGCCGTATTTGGAAAAGGCAGTGGCATTGGCCGCCACGTAGTTCTTGTAAGCCTCCGGGTTCTGCACATCGACCCGGCCGATCCAATAACCCTTCGACATCGTTCAAGCTCCTTCCACCAGCACGAACTCGGCCACGCAGGCACCGTCGCGCTTGGCCTTCGCCGCCTGATACTCGGGGGAGTGATAATAGGTGCGGGCCTGCTCGACGGAATCGAACTCGATCACCACGTTGCGGGCCCGGGCCTCGCCCTCCAGCGCCTCATAGGCGCCGCCGCGCACGAGGGGGCGTCCGCCATATTGCCGGATCGCCTCCGTGGCGGCCTTGGCGTATTCGGCATAGGCCTCGGGGTTCGTGACGGTGACGCGGGCGATGACATAGCCTTTGGGCATGGTGGGCTCCTTATCCAGGGAATGATCGGCAAGGCCGAGGGCGAGGCGTCAAGCCTCGGCCATCTCCCGCACGATGGCCTCTGCCGCTGCGCGCGGATCCGCGGCCTTGACGATGGGACGTGCCACGACGAGATGCGTGGCGCCGTTGCGGATGGCGTCGCCCGGGGTGACGACGCGTTTCTGGTCTCCGGCCTCGGAGCCCGTGGGGCGGATGCCGGGCGTGACGACGAAGCGGTCGGGGCCGATGATGCCGCTCACGCGCTGAGCTTCCGTGGCAGCGCAGACGATGCCGTCGATGCCGATGTCGCGCGCCTGACCCGCGCGGCGGGAGACCAGCTCCGCCGCGGGCATGGGCGTATAGCCCGCCTCGACCAAGTCGTTGTCGTCGTAGGAGGTCAGCACGGTCACGGCGAGGATCTTCAGTCCCGACCCGGCCTTTCCGGCAACGGCGGCGCGCATGGTCTGCGGATAGGCGTGGACGGTGAGAAACGTAACCCCCATGCGCGCGATCGAGCGCACGCCTTCTTCCACCGTATTGCCGATGTCGTGCAGCTTGAGATCGAGAAAGACCTTCTTGCCCTGCCCGATCAGCTCGCGCGCGAAGTCGAACCCGCCGGCATAGGCCAGCTGGTAGCCGATCTTGTAGAAGGTGCCCGCATCGCCGATGCGCGTCACGATGGAACGCGCCTCCTCGACACCCGGAACGTCGAGCCCGATGATGAGTCTGTCGCGCATGTCTCCCTTCGAAACGGGATTCGTTGAAGGAGAGACTGCATTGCTCATGGGTGGGAGACCTTGTTGTAGACCCAGACGCGGGCCGGGGGCAGGTTGCGCCAGATCCGGTTGGAGGCTCTGGCCTTGTGCGATTGCGAACGCGCCGGGATCGGCGGCACGACCGCATAGGTGAACTGGATGAAAGGCGCGCTCGGATGCATCAGATCCTGCGCGGTCTCGAGCAGGGTCAGGCGCTGATCCATGGGCTTGGTGAAGAGCGGCAGGCTCGACACGGTGGCGGCGGCGGGTTCCTCAAGGAGGCCGGACAGCGTTTCCTTCAGGTCGTAGGCATCGCCCTGGACGATGGTCGCCTTCGGGAAGCGGCGCTTCAGCAGCTGACAGAACTCAGGATTGAACTCGACGAGGATCAGTCGCTCCTGCTCCACGCCGCGTCGGATCAGGGCATCGGTCACCGGGCCGGTGCCGGGGCCAAGCTCGATGACGGGACCGGGGATGCGGGGATCGACGTATGACGCCATGGTCCGCGCCAGGACCTTTCCCGAAGGGGTGACCGCGCCGACGACGAGCGGGCGCTCGAGCCAGGAGCGCAGGAATCTGGCCTCGTCCTGAAAGCGATCCTTCTTAAAGGGGATTTTCCGGGTCGTGGGCCGTTGGAACGACTGAAGCACTGGGAAGACCCCTCACGCGGGCGGATCACACGGGTTGTTTAGAACTCAATGGAAAGGGGCGTCAAGCTAGCCTGATCCGCCCAGGCCGTCGAGAAACTCCCGGAAGCGCGAGAAAAAGCCCGAGCTCTCCGGGTGGTTTTCCTTCGAGCATTCCTTGTCGAACTCCTCGAGAAGCTCGCGCTGGCGCTTGGTCAGCTTCTGCGGGGTTTCCACAACAACCTGGATGTAGAGGTCGCCCACGTCCCGGGAGCGCAGGACCGGCATGCCCTTGCCGCGCAAGCGGAACTGCTTGCCAGTCTGGGTGCCTTCGGGAACCTTCACCAGCGCTTCCGTGCCGCCTAAGGTCGGCACGCTGAACTCGCCGCCAAGCGCTGCGGTCACCATGGAGATCGGCACGCGGCAGAACAGGTCCGCGCCGTCCCGTTGGAAGAACGGGTGAGGCTTGATGGATAGAAAGATGTAAAGATCGCCCGGTGGACCACCGCGCAGGCCCGCTTCGCCTTCGCCTGCAAGGCGAATGCGCGTGCCGTCCTCGACGCCCGCCGGGATGTTGACCGAGAGCGTGCGCTCGCGGGTGACGCGGCCCGCGCCGCCGCAGGCCGCGCAGGGATCATCGATCACTTCGCCGCGCCCATGGCAGTTGGGGCAGGTGCGCTCGATCGAGAAGAAGCCCTGTGTTGCCCGGACGCGGCCAATGCCGCCGCAGGTGGGGCAGGCCTTGGGCCTCGAGCCCGGCTTCGCGCCGCTTCCTGAGCAGGCCTCGCAGGTGATGGAGGTGGGGATCTTCAGTTCGGCCGTCTTGCCGTGGAAGGCCTCGTCCAGGGTGATCTCGAGGTTGTAGCGCATGTCCGCGCCACGCTCGCGTCCGCCCGCGCCGCGGCCCCGGGCGCGCCCGCCCGCATCCCCGAAGAAGTTTTCGAAGATGTCTGACATGAAGTCGGAGAAATCTCCGCCGAAGCCGGGACCGCCCGGGCCGCCGCCATTGGCGAAGGCCGCGTGGCCGTAGCGGTCGTAGGCCGCGCGCTTCTGCGGGTCGGAGAGGGTCTGATAGGCCTCGTTGATTTCCTTGAACTTGACCTCGGCCTCGTGGTCGCCCGGATTGCGGTCCGGGTGATATTGCATCGCGAGCTTGCGGAAGGCGGATTTCATCTCCGCTTCGGTCGCAGTCCTCGCGACGCCGAGAACTTCGTAGTAATCGCGCTTGGACATGTCAGGCGCCCCTGGGAGCTTTCAGCCGCTCCATCGTGCTGCCGATCGGACCCTGGCGCTCACAGCTGCCCACGGCATCGGGATGAACCCATGCGGCGTGACGTTTGGTCGAATGATCGGTCATTGTTGTTTCAAGCCGTTTCACGAAAACGGCACCCGGCGTTGAAAACCGGGTGCCGAATTCATTTCAGAAGGCGCGCATGGCGGTTAAGCGCGCTTCTTCTTGTCGCCTTCGTCGACTTCCTGGAAGTCGGCGTCGATGACGTCGTCCTTCTGGGCATCGTCGCCGCCCTCAGGCTGCGCGCCAGCCTCGCCCGTATTGGCTTGAGCCTGGTACATGGCTTCGCCCAGCTTCATGGAAGCCTGCATCAGGTCCGTGGTGCGGGCCTTGATGACCTCGGCGTCGTCGCCATTGAGAGCCTGCTTGAGCGCGTCGATGGCGGTCTGGATGCCCTGCTTGTCGGATTCAGCCACCTTGTCGCCGTACTCGGTGAGCGACTTCTCGGTGGCGTGAATCAGGCTTTCGCCCTGGTTCTTCGCCTCGACGACCTCGCGACGCTTCTTGTCTTCCTCGGCGTGAGCCTCGGCGTCCTTCACCATCTTCTCGATGTCGGCGTCCGACAGGCCGCCGGAGGCCTGGATGCGGATCTGGTGCTCCTTGCCGGTCGCCTTGTCCTTTGCCGTGACGTTCACGATGCCGTTCGCGTCGATGTCGAAGGTCACCTCGATCTGCGGCACGCCGCGGGGCGCGGGGGGAATGCCCACGAGGTCGAACTGGCCGAGCAGCTTGTTGTCCGCCGCCATTTCGCGCTCGCCCTGGAAGACGCGGATGGTCACCGCGTTCTGATTGTCTTCCGCGGTCGAGAAGACCTGGCTCTTCTTCGTCGGGATCGTGGTGTTTCGCTCGATCAGACGGGTGAACACTCCGCCGAGGGTCTCGATGCCGAGCGAGAGCGGGGTCACGTCGAGGAGCAGAACGTCCTTCACGTCGCCCTGGAGCACGCCCGCCTGGATGGCTGCGCCGATGGCCACGACCTCATCCGGATTCACGCCCTTGTGGGGCTCCTTGCCGAAGAAGTTCTTCACCACTTCCTGGATCTTCGGCATGCGGGTCATGCCGCCGACCAGGACCACTTCGTCGATGTCGCCGGCGGAGATGCCAGCATCCTTGAGGGCTTTGCGGCAGGGCTCGATGGTCTTCTGCACGAGATCGTCCACGAGCTGCTCGAACTTGGCGCGCGAGAGCTTGAGGGCCAGGTGCTTGGGTCCGGAGGCATCCGCCGTGATGTAGGGCAGGTTGATCTCGGTCTGGGCGGCCGAGGACAGCTCGATCTTCGCCTTCTCGGCGGCTTCCTTCAGGCGCTGAAGGGCGAGCTTGTCCTTGGTCAGGTCGATGCCCTGCTCCTTCTTGAACTCGGCCGCGAGGTACTCGACGAGGCGCATGTCGAAGTCTTCACCGCCGAGGAAGGTGTCGCCGTTGGTGGACTTCACCTCGAACACGCCGTCGCCGATCTCGAGGATCGACACGTCGAAGGTGCCGCCGCCGAGGTCGTAAACCGCGATCATGCCGGACTGCTTCTTGTCGAGGCCATAGGCCAGCGCCGCAGCGGTCGGCTCGTTGATGATGCGCAGGACTTCGAGGCCGGCGATCTTGCCCGCGTCCTTGGTGGCCTGGCGCTGGGCGTCGTTGAAATAGGCGGGAACCGTGATGACGGCCTGCGTCACCGGCTGGCCGAGATAGGCCTCCGCGGTTTCCTTCATCTTCTGCAGGGTGAAGGCGGAGATCTGCGACGGCGAGTATTGCTTGCCGTCGGCTTCGACCCATGCGTCGCCGTTCGGGCCCTTGATGATGTGATACGGAACGAGACCCATGTCCTTCTTGGTCATGGGATCGTCGAAGGTGCGCCCGATCAGGCGCTTGATGGCGAAAAAGGTGCGCGACGGGTTCGTGACCGCCTGGCGCTTGGCCGGCTGGCCGACGAGACGCTCGCCTTCGTCCGTGAAGGCCACGATGGACGGAGTCGTCCGTGTGCCTTCCGCGTTCTCGATGACCTTGGGCGTCGTGCCTTCCATGACAGCGACGCAGGAATTGGTGGTGCCGAGGTCGATACCGATGACCTTACCCATGGCGGGATCCCTCACTTTCAAGCAGACCGCCGAGCCCTAAAAGCAGCCCGGCCCATGGCTTACATGTTGAATGACTAAACAAGACGCTCCAACGGGAACGGCCCTGCTGGCGCTGATATAAGAAGGGGCTTTGAGCGCTGCAAGGCGATGTTGGAGGCTTGTTTGCCCCGCTGCGTGAGAGTTTACCCCTGTTGCATAGCTGCAATAGGGGTAAGGGGATGAACCCTTTAACCGTTATGCTCTTGAGGGATTTTGGGCGCCGGAGGCTTCCTCGCTTCCTTGATCCTGCTCTGCCAGGCCCAGCCTCCTGCCCGGCATCCATGACTTGAGGATCCGGCTTTCAGGACGTGGATGCCCGGGACGAGCCCGGCAATGGCGCGATGGGATCGGCAAAGAACAAGGGGTCCCGGCCTGTCTCGAACCCTCATGACACTTCCGCGCTCAGACTCCTTCCCGCTTCCCACCCCAGGATCGCCTGTTTGCGGGTGAGACCCCAGTGATAGCCCGTGAGCGCGCCGGAGCGGCCGAGCACCCGGTGGCAGGGGACCACGAAGGAGACGGGGTTTTTTCCCACCGCCGCCCCCACGGCTCGGCAGGCGGCGGGTTTGCCGATATGACGGGCGATGTCTGAATAGGTGGTGGCCCGGTTGCGGGGAATGCGCAGCAGGGTCTGCCAGACCCGGACCTCGAAATCGGTGCCGATCAGGACGACCCTCAGAGGCTGCTCCGCCTGCCATTGCGCCGGATCGAAGATGCGTCGGGCCAGGGGCGCGGTGGCGGCCTCGTCCTCCACATAGAGCGCCTTCGGCCAGCGGCGGGTCATGTCGTTGAGCGCCGCCTGTCGGTCGCCGTCGTCCACGAAGCCGAGTCCGGCGAGGCCCCGATCGGTGGCCACCAGGATCGCCTCGCCGAAGGGGGAGGGGTGAAAACCGTAACGCATGGTCAGGCTCGCCCCGCCGGCCTTGTAGTCTCCCGGCGTCATGGCCTCGTGGGTCACGAAGAGATCGTGCAGCCGGGCGGGGCCGGAGAGCCCGACTTCGTAAGCGGTCTCGAGGACGCTGGCGGAGGCCGCGAGCAGCGCCTTGGCGTTGTCGAGGGTGATCGCCTGGAGAAACGCCTTGGGACTCAGGCCCGCCCAGCGCCGGAAGAGATGGTGCACATGGGTGGTGGAGAGACCCACGTGATCCGCGATGGCCTCCAGCGAGGGCTGATCGCGCCAGCGCTCGGAGATGAACGCAATGATCCGGCGCACCCGCTCGTAATCGGCCTGGGGCTCCTCCGGCAGGCTGAGATGGCCGGGTTCGATGGTAATGTCGCGCAAGGTGTCGAGCATGGCATGTCCTCTTGGAGCCCACTCTAGGAGGTTCGAGGAGGTTGCAACACCCGATTCCTGTGGCGTTATGAAAGGGAGAGTCTCCCCTCTTCCTCAATGACGCTCATGGGCGCATTGGCCATGGTCCGCCAGCACCTGGATCACGCGGCATTCGCCCACACGGTCGTGGCTGCATTCTTCGACCATGCGCCGCAACTCGGCCTGCAGGGCCGTCAGCTGTTCGATCCGCCTTTCCACCTCGACCATGTGCCTGCGGGCTATTCGGTCGGCTTCAGCGCAGGATTGATCCGGCTTCTCGCTGAGTTCCAGCAACTCGCGAATGGCCTCGACGTCGAAGCCGAGATCGCGCGCATGGCGGATGAAGTTGAGACGGGAAACGTCATCAGCTCCGTAGCGCCGCTGTTTTCCCTCGGTCCTAGGCGGCGGGGGCATCAAGCCGATCTGCTCGTAATAGCGGATCGTTGGCACCTTCACATTGGTGCGGCGGGACAATTCTCCGATCGATAGCATTTTCGCTCGAACCTCTAGTTGCTAGAGATTGTAGGCTCTGCCGGATCTTAAGGAAAGAGGACGATGCGATGGCGGATTCCTGCTCGATAACCAAGCTCGCGGCCACGCCCTCACCGCTCACGGAGCGATGCGATCGGCGATGTGGTCGTGATGATGGCGGCCTTGGACATGTGGGGCACGCCCACGGCTTGGCCGGATCTCATCGTGGCAGGCCTCATGGCGGGATGGTTCCTCGTATCCTCAATGCAGATCTTGCGGCAGGCATAGCCGGAATACGGGGCAGGAGGAGTGGTGACGCTGATTCACTCTGCTCAATAGCCGCGCTTCACTTCCGAGAGGGCACGGCTGAAGGCATCTGCGAACGTTTCCCGCTCTTCCGGCGAGAGATCGCGGGCGATCACCACCTGCTGGTTGCGGGAGGTGAGCGCCAGTCTCTGGAGGCCGAACTCGTCGTCGACCTCGCGATCGAGGCGGGTCCAGAGGGGATTGAATTGCCATTCATGCATTTCGCCCCGGTCGCTGACCTTGCGCAGAAGCAGCCGGATCGGGGTCAGCTCCAGGAATTCGAAGGCCCGGCCCTGCCTGTAGCTGAGGCGAAACGCGATGAAGAGGCCGAGGAGGTCCAACCCGAAGAAGCCGGCGACGGGCCAAAAGCCCATGATCACGAAGGGAAGGCTGGCGGCGATGGAGGTCAGGCAGACCAGCGCCATCACGATCCTGAACCCTTGTGGGCCCAACGACCGGTGCGGGCGGATGACGGCAGAGAAGATCGGCTTCTCGAACCGGTCGGTCTCATCCTCAAATGTCGCCTTGCTGCCTGCCATGGTCCAGATATAACGCGGGAATGTCCGATCTGAAGCAGCCAATCCGCCGCAAGTCCCCGCCGAAATCGAAACCCGCCGTGCCGGCGAAGGCCGTCGGGAAAGCTCTGCGTAGGCGAACGCCGAAGCCCGTCGACCGAGCCACGATGATCGAAGTCTTCCGCCGCCTCAAGGAGGCGAACCCGGAGCCCAAGGGCGAACTGGATTACACCAATCCCTATACGCTGCTCGTAGCCGTGGCGCTCTCGGCCCAGGCCACGGACGTGGGCGTCAACCGGGCGACGAAGGAACTGTTTCGCATCGCCGATACGCCGCAGAAGATGTTGGCGCTCGGAGAGGAGGGGCTCCGGCAGCACGTCAGGACGCTGAATTTCTTCAACACGAAAGCGAAGAACGTCATCGCCATGTCCCGGCGCCTCGTCGAGGAGTTCGGCGGCGAGGTGCCCAATTCCGTCGAGATCTTGGAGACCCTGCCCGGTGTGGGCCGCAAGACCGCGAGCGTGGTGGTCAACATCGCCTTCGGCGACCCGCGAGTGGCGGTGGACACGCATATTTTCCGGGTCACGAACCGGCTGCCTCTCGCGATCACCAGGACGCCGCTCGAGACGCAAGAGGCTCTCGAGAAGCTGATCCCGGACGAGTATCGGCTCCACGCCCATCACTGGCTCATCCTGCACGGGCGCTACATCTGCAAGGCGCGCAGGCCCGAATGCTGGCGCTGTCCGGTCAACGACCTCTGTCGCTATCCGGACAAGACGATTCCCTGACACGTGTCGGGTCATCCCCTGGCGAGAGACAGGCGGGAGAAGGAGCCTACGATCGATCTCTGTGCCGTCGATTTCCTTTCCATCCGCGGCGCTCCGGCCGGGAATGCCACCCTTACCTGCATGGCCGGGCTTGATCCGGCCATTCCGATAGGGAAGGCGCAGTGCTCGACGGATCGGGATCACCGGCACGAGGCCGGTGAAGACCTGGGATGTCTTGGCGGAAGGGGGCTTTACGGCTTCAGGCAGCGTGGCGCCTGACGCAGGCAGGCGATGCCGGGGGTCGAGCAGGCGAGCCCCTCCGGCGTGCGGGCGCAGACGACGCAGCCATCGGTCCATTCGGAGCAGGTGGGCTCGGGCGCGGCGCGACGCTCCTGCGGCGGAGCGCCGAAAACGCCCACGAGCACCGCCATCGCCGTCACGATCAGCGCCGTCAGGGCCGCGAGCGAGACGGCCAGGGCTTCGCCATGCGCCGTCATGGCTCAGCCGAAGGCGATGAGGCCGGCCAGCCCCGCCGCGCCGACGATGATCCGCCAATAGGCGAACGGCGTGAAGCCGTGGCGGGAGACGTAATCCAGGAGCGCCCTCACCACCACGACGGCCGCCACGAAGGCGGCGACGAAGCCCGTCACGATGGTGACGGCGTCGTTGGCCGAGAGGATCTTGTAGTTCTTCAAAAGGTCGTACGTGAAGGCCCCTGCCATGGTGGGCATGGCCAGGAAGAACGAGAACTCTGCCGCCGCCCGCTTCGAGGCGCCCATCAGCATGGCGCCCACGATGGTGGCGCCCGAGCGGGACACGCCGGGGACCATCGCGAGGCACTGGAGAACGCCGATCTTCAGGTACATCGTCAAGGGAAAGCGGGTGGCATCGTCCCGCGTTGCGTCCAGAGGGATGCGGTCGACCAGGAGGAGCACGAAGCCGCCCGCGATCAGGGTCATGCACACGATCCAGGGATTGAAGAGCACCTCCTTGATGAAGCCGTGCAGCACCGCGCCGATGAGCGCTGCCGGCAGGAAGGCGATCACGATGCCGATTACGAAGCGCCGCGCGTCCGGATCGTAGGGTAGGGCCTTGGCGATGGTCCAGAGCTTGTTGAAATAAACCGAAAGGATCGCGAGGATCGCACCCAGCTGGACCAGAACCTCGAAGGTCTTTCCCGTGGACTCGAATCCAAGGAAATGGCCGACGAGAAGCAGGTGACCGGTGGAGGAGACGGGCAGGAATTCTGTCAGCCCTTCGATGAGGCCCAGAAAGAGTGCCTCGATGATGTTCGCCATCGTTGAAAATCCTTGAACCGGCGCCAGATGCAGGGGCGCCCCCGGACGTGTCAAGGAAGCATTGCAGCATCAAGGCCGTCTTCATGCGTCTGGAGCATGAGATTCACCAAAATTCCTTACCGCCCGTTAACAAGGCGCGGCCTTATTCTTGCCGTCTGTTTCGCGCTCACATCATTCATGGCCATCCTGCATTCCTATCCCTTTTGCGCGCACTCGCGGTTCGCGCGCCTTATTCTCGCGGAAACGGGGCTCGCGACGGACCTCGTCGAGGAGAAACCGTGGGAACGGCGTATCCCTTTTCTGGAGATGAACCCTGCCGGGACTCTCCCGCTGCTGGTCGACGACAGCGGCTTGGCCATTCCGGGAGCGAGAGGAATTGCGGATTACCTCGTTGATATAGCTGATATACGGGAGGAGGGGCCGAACGGCCGGAGGCTCGTGCCGCAGGGCGTCGCGCAAAGGGTCGAGGTTCGCCGCCTGCTCGACTGGTTTCTCGGCAAGTTCCACGAGGAGGTCTCGGACTACCTTGCCACAGAAAAGATCTATAAGCGGTTCATGCCCGCGGAAATGGGCGGCGGTCCGCCGGATATGGGCGCGATTCGCGCGGCGCGGACCAATGTGCGATACCACTTGAAATATATCGGCTTTCTGATTGCCAAGAGAAACTGGCTGGCCGGCGACCAGATGACCTATGCGGATCTGGCGGCGGCTGCCCATCTCTCGGTGGTGGATTATCTCGGCGACGTGCCATGGGAAGAGAACGAAACGGCGAAGGAGTGGTACGCCCGGGTGAAATCCCGACCGTCGTTTCGCGCGCTCCTGGCGGACCGGGTCCCGGGCATGGCGCCGGCGGACCATTACGACAATCTGGACTTCTAGAGCATGATCGGAACAAGTGGGAGCCGGTTGTTCGCCCGGAACATGCGGCAGGCGTGAGAATGAATGGCGAGGCCTTGAAGCGCGCCTTCGTGGAGCGCGCCAGGCAGATCGGCTTCGATACGATCCGCATCGCAGCCCCGGATTCCATTCCGCTCGCGCCGGAGCGTCTGAAAGCGTGGCTGGAGGCAGGCCATCACGCCTCCATGGACTGGATGGCGGACACCGCTGAGCGCCGCGCCGACCCCCGCATGCTCTGGCCCGACGTACGCAGCGTCATTCTGCTGGGCGTCAATTACGGGCCGACCGGAGATCCGCTGGCGACGCTCTCGAGGAAGGATCGCGGGTCGATCTCGATTTATGCCCGTAATCGTGATTATCACGATGTGATCAAGGGCAAACTCAAGGAGATCGCCGGCTTCCTCGCTTCCAGGGCCTCGTCCGACGTGAAAGTGTTCGTGGATACGGCACCGGTCATGGAAAAGCCTCTGGCGGAAGCGGCGGGCCTGGGCTTCCAGGGCAAACACACGGTCATCGTCTCGCGGGAATTCGGCAACTGGCTCTTCCTTGGCGTGATCTTCACCACGGCGGAGTTGCCCGTCGACGAGCCGGAGCGCAACCATTGCGGCTCGTGCCGCCGCTGCCTCGATGTCTGCCCGACCAATGCCTTCCCGGCCCCGTTCCAGCTCGATGCGCGGCGCTGCATCTCCTATCTGACGATCGAGCACAAGGGCCATATTCCGGTGGAACTGCGCTCCAGCATCGGCAATCGCATCTTCGGCTGCGACGATTGCCTCGCCGTCTGTCCATGGAACAAGTTCGCGCAGGCGAGCCGCGAGGCGAAGCTCATGCAGCGGGACGATCTCGCGGCCCTGCCGCTCGCGGAACTGGCGCGCCTCGACGATCCCACATTCCGCACCCGCTTCTCCGGGACGCCCATCAAGCGCACGGGACGGGACCGCTTCATCCGGAACGTGCTCATTGCGATCGGCAATTCCGGCGATCCCGCCTTGGCGGATGAGGCCGTGCGCCTTCTCGACGATCCCTCGCCGCTCGTGCGCGCCATGGCGGTTTGGGCGATCGGCTGTCTGCTCCCGCGCGAGGCCATTGCTTCCCTCGGTGCGGGCCGCTTCGAGCACGAGGGCGATGCGGATGTGCGCGCGGAATGGAGCCATGCCCTCGGAACGCACGAGGAGGTGGCTGCGTGAGGCTCTTCGCATTCGGTCTCGGCTACACGGCGCAAGCTCTCATCCGGACAACTGCATGGGCGCAGGTAGCCGGAACCGTTCGTGAGGACGGCAAGGCGCAGAATCTCAGGGCCCAGGGCATCGTGGCGCATTCCCTTGCCGAGGGCGATGCCGATCTTTCGGACGATCTTCGCCGCGCAGACGCGATCCTGATTTCCGCGTCACCCGATGCGGAGGGCGATCCCACCCTGAACCGGTTCTCGGACCGGATCGCATCGTCAGGCGCCTCGTGGATCGGCTATCTCTCCACGACGGGCGTCTATGGCGATCATGCCGGAGCCTGGATCGACGAGACGACGCCCGCGGCGCCCCTGAGCCGTTCCTCGAAGCAGCGTCACGCTGCCGAGCAGGCGTGGCTCGAACTGGGGCGAAAGACGGGACAGGCCGTTCACATCTTTCGCCTGACCGGAATCTACGGTCCGGGGCGCAATGCTTTCGTCAGCCTCGCGCGAGGAACCGCGCAACGCATCGTGAAACCGGGGCAAGTGTTCAACCGCGTCCATGTCGACGACATCGCTGCAACGCTTGTCGCTTCGCTTCGCAGGCCCCGTGGCGGCGCCATCTATAACGTGACCGATGACGAGCCGGTGCCCCCGCAGGACGTCGTCGCTTACGCCGCCCAGCTCGCGGGTATCGATCCGCCGCCCGAGATTCCCTTTGAGGCAGCTCAAATGAGCCCCATGGCGCTGAGCTTCTATGCCGAAAACAAGCGTGTCTCGAACCATCTGATCAAGAACGAACTCGGCGTGCGCCTGCGCTATCCCAC
Source organism: Microvirga sp. (assembly GCA_031181145.1). GTDB lineage: Bacteria > Pseudomonadota > Alphaproteobacteria > Rhizobiales > Beijerinckiaceae > Microvirga. The sequence continues at coordinate 58,215 of JAPSLB010000005.1, read as the reverse complement.
CTATCGCGAAGGTCTGGCTGCACTCTATACAGCGGGTGAATACGCGTAGAGCACGGTATCTTTGTGGAAGCGTGAACCCGGTTCTCGCAGACGCGGCCCTTCGGGACCGCACGATGCGCTCATGCCGCGTGACGATTCGCGGTCGGGCCGAAATGGTCGATATACCGCGGGTTGATCGCGGTAACCGGCAAGATGACGAGCACGTCCGTCGTGCCGAACTGCTCGTCGATGACGGCACCTGTTCCAAAGCTCGCGCCGAGCCGAAGATACCCCTTGATCAAGGGCGGCAGAACATGCAGCGCCGCCTTGGGGTCAATGGCTTCCTTCGGAAGAACGTCCATCCGGGTGAAACGTTCGGGCAGAGCTTGCGCCTGCCACTCGGCAGGCGCGGCGGCGTAATGGTGAAGGAAGCTCAGGGGCAAAGCGAGTTCCTGCGGGTTCGTACCCTCCAGGCTCGCGCAACCGATCATCACGTCGACCCTGTAGTGGAGCACATAAGCCCAAATGCCGTGCCACAGCAATTCAACCGTACGTTTGTTGCGATAGGGTCCAAGAACGCAAGAGCGGCCGAGTTCGAGAAAGCGCAATGAGGAATGCGCCTTCAGAAGAGGGGCGATGTCGTATTCTCCGCGGGTGTAAAAGCCCTGATGGCGCTCCGCCACGTCCTGGCGCAGCAGGCGATAGGTGCCGACCACCTTCGGCTTGGTGCGCTGCAGGGGGCCGGACTTCGAATCGTGATCGAGGACGAGAAGATGGTCGCAGATGGCATCGTATTCATCCGCATCGCGGCGCGAGAGCAAGGCGGCTCCCTGAGGGACGGCCGACATCTCCTCGTAGAAGACCTTGAAGCGCAGCTTCTGCGCTTGGCGAATTTCCTGGGCCGTGGTGGCGAGGCGCACTTCCAGGGAGCCGATCCGGCCGAGTACTGGGTCGAGGCTGCCGTAATCGCGGACGGTCCTCCTCACCATGGTACGAAAGCCCTGCAAAGCAGGAGCCAGCGCAGGTTTTACGGAAGCTGCCATTCCGTTCAGGAGAGAAGAAGTCATCGAGATCTCGTGGGCCAGACGGTCGGTGGTTGTGTCGGTCTTTCGCCGTGACATAGCCATTGTTTCAAACCGTTGTGTGACAAAATATATCACAATCCGTACATCCTTTCACAAGAACGGATTGTGGGTTCCCGGGTCATGCAGCCGAGCGGCGATCGATCTGGGCCCGGTAGGAGAGCGCCTCCGCTACATGGATGCGCCGGATGTGCTCTTCCCCGTCGAGGTCGGCGAGCGTCCGGCTCACCTTCAGGACCCGATGGAAGCCGCGCGCCGAGAGGCGCATGGCATTGGCGGCATCGCGGATCAGGGACAGCCCATCCGAATCCGGCCGAGCCACTTCCTCCAGGAGGGCAGGCGGACAGGCGGCATTGGTCGTGATGCCTTTCCCTTTCAAAGCGGAATACCGCTTCTCCTGCCGCCTGCGTGCCACGGCCACTCTGGCGGCTACATGGGCCGAACCCTCTTCCGGAGGCGGCAGAATGAGGTCGGCCGCGGTCACGGCGGGCACGTCGATGGCCAGATCGATCCTGTCGAGGAGCGGACCTGACAGGCGGGCCTGGTATTGCGCGATGCAGCGCTCGTTCGGCTGGCGGCGGCAGACATAGCCGGGCTCCGTTCCCTGTCCGCAGCGGCAGGGATTCATGGCGGCCACGAGCTGGAATCGCGCCGGATAGATCACCCGGTGATTCGCCCGCGCGATCAGGATCTCCCCCGTCTCCAGGGGCTGGCGGAGGGAATCAAGCGCCTGAGGCTGAAATTCGGGAAGCTCGTCGAGAAAGAGGACACCGTGATGGGCCAGCGACGCCTCGCCAGGTCTGGCATTGAGGCCGCCGCCGACGAGGGCGGCCATAGAGGCGGAGTGATGCGGGGCCCTGAAGGGCCGCCGGTTCGAGAGCGCGCCGTCTGCCAGAAGGCCCGCCACCGACTGGATCATGGAAATGTCCAGGAGTTCACGGGGGGCGAGCGGCGGCAAAATCGAGGGCAGGCGTTGGGCCAGCATGGACTTTCCGGCACCGGGAGGTCCGCTCATCAGGAGATTGTGTCCGCCGGCGGCGGCAATCTCGAGGGTTCGTTTGGCGCTTTCCTGCCCCTTGATGTCGCGCAGATCCGGCAGAGCGTCGGAGGCCGCCATGATGGCGGGCTCCGGCCGGCTCATCACCTGCGTGCCCTTGAAGTGGTTGGCGAGCTGAATCAGCGAGCACGGCGCCAGAATCTCAAGTTCGCGACTGGCCCAGGCCGCCTCCGAGCCGCAGGCCTGCGGGCAAATCAATCCCTGGTGGCGCTCCACGGCCGCCATGGCGGCCGGCAGCACGCCAGCCACGCAGGTGATGGAGCCGTCGAGCGCCAGTTCCCCCAGAACCGTGAAGCCATTGAGAGCATCCTCCGGGACGGCGCCGATAGCCGCCATGACGCCAAGGGCGATGGGCAGATCGTAATGGCTGCCTTCCTTCGGAAGATCGGCAGGGGCGAGATTGACGGTGATGCGCTTTGCCGGAAGGGCAAGGCCGGAGGCGATCAGGGCCGAGCGGACCCGTTCTCGGGATTCCGCCACGGCCTTGTCAGGCAGCCCGACGATCGTAAAGGCGACCGTGCCTGGGGAAATCTGCACCTGCACGTCGACCGTGCGCGCTTCGATCCCCTCAAATGCAACAGTGGAAACGCGCGTGACCATCAGGCTCAACCTCCCGCAAGCGAAAGCAACCTTAACGCGGCGGGAGTGAATGCGATAGTGTTACATAAGACCGAATCGCCCAGGGGAAATCTTTGAGAACGCTGTGGAACCGCCCTGGGCTTCTGACGTTGGGTCAGACTGTGCCGGTGACGTGAGTTCAGGCCGTACAAGGGGATGATCGTTCCGTGAAGAGGCAAGCGATCGTGGCAGAAAGCGATGCCAGGGTGAGAGCATACCGTGCGCGCGGAAGCTCAGGGTTCTCAAGCCCGTGAGCATGAATGCCATGTTCTCGCAGTCCGTTTTGTCATGCGGCTAGGCCATCCTTCAGCCGGCATGGCGGCAACGCTTGGCATATCATCGCAGCCGTCGATCGCGATCTATGCAAATCATCTTTGGCGATATGCAAAACCAACAGCTCAAGAACCGGTTGACTTGGCGCACGCGAAAGCCAGGTAAAGCAGCTGAATTTCTTGCATCTCTCATGCCGCCGGATGCCGGGGAGGCACGGGTTGAGTAACGTGAAGCCTTTGCGCATCCTCATCGTCGAAGACGAGTTCCTGATCGCACTGGAACTTGAGAGCCTGCTTCAGGACTCAGGGCACGACGTCGTGGGGATTGCCGCCACGTCGGACGAAGCCATGGCCCTTGGCCAGCAGCTTGCGCCGGATCTCGCCTTCGTGGACATCCATCTGGCCGACGGGCTGACAGGGATCGACGTTGCCCGCAGCCTCTCCGCCCAGCATCAGGTGACCGTGCTGTTCATGACGGCCAATGCCAAGCGCATCCCCGAGGACTTCGCCGGAGCGCGAGGCGTGATCGCAAAGCCCTATACCGAGCGGGGCGTGCAGGAGGCTTTGGCCTATGTCACCGCCGAGCAGGAGCATGAGCCCAGCACCAAGGACCGAATGACATTCGTCCCTTTTGACGCGAAGAGCCGAGGGAACAGCAGCTCCAAGTTGCCATAACGCCGCTCTCTTATCGCTGGGCTTTCAGCCGATAGAGCGCGTCGAGGGCTTCCCGCGGCGTCATCTGATCGGGATCGAGCGCATCGAGAGCTTCGCGCAGGCCGTCCTTTTGCGGGGCCTTGGCGGGCTCTGAACAAACTGGGGCGGCAAAGAGCGGCAGATCGTCGACAAGCGCCCGCTTCGGGTTCTCCCGGTCCGACTTCTCGAGCTCGCTCAGGATCGTCTTCGCACGCTCGACCACCGCTGAAGGAAGACCCGCAAGGCGCGCCACCTGCAGGCCATAGGAGCGGTCGGCGGCGCCGGGCACCACCTCGTGCAGGAACACCACCTCCCCGTTCCACTCCGTGACCTTCAGCGTCGCATTGTGAATGCGCGGGAGTCGTTCGGCGAGGGCGGTCAGCTCGTGAAAATGCGTGGCGAACAGCGCGCGGCAGCGATTGGCTTCGTGCAGGTGCTCGATGGCGGCCCAGGCGATGGACAGGCCGTCGAAGGTGGATGTGCCGCGCCCGATCTCGTCCAGGATGACGAGAGAGCGGGCCGTCGCCTGATTGAGGATGGCGGCAGTCTCCACCATCTCGACCATGAAGGTCGAGCGGCCACGGGCAAGATCGTCGGCTGCGCCCACGCGGGAGAAGAGGCGGTCGACGACACCGATATGCGCTTCCTTCGCGGGAACGAAGGAACCCATCTGCGCCAGTACGACGATGAGCGCGTTCTGGCGCAGATACGTCGATTTGCCGCCCATGTTCGGGCCCGTGATGAGCAGAATGCGGCCTGCATCCTTGCCAGACAGGTCGGCGTCGTTGGCGATGAAAGCCGTCCCCTCCCGCTTGAGGGCCGCCTCGACGACCGGATGGCGGCCGCCCTTCACCGTGAAGGCGAGGCTCGTGTCGACGACGGGTCGGGTCCAGTCGAGGCGCACGGCGAGATCGGCGAGGGCGGCCGTCACATCGATCACGGCAATGGCCTCGGCGGCCAAGGCGACCTCGCCCGAAAGATCGAGAAGCTCCTGCGTCATCTCCTCGAAGAGGCCAAGCTCGATCTTCAAGGCGCGGTCGGCGGCGGATGCGATCTTCGCTTCCAGCTCGCCCAGTTCCTGCGTGGAGAAGCGCATGGCGCCCGCCATGGTCTGGCGATGGATGAAGGTGTCCTTGAAGGGCTCCTTCAGCAGATCCTCGCCCACATTCTGCGGCACTTCGACGAAGTAGCCTATCATGTGGTTGTGCTTCACGCGCAGGGTGCGGCAACCGGTATCATTGGCGTAGCGTGCTTGAAGCGCTGCGATGAACCGGCGGGAATCCTGCTGCAGCTCGCGCAGTTCGTCGAGGCTGGCATCGTATCCGGCACGGACGAAACCGCCGTCGCGCTTCAGCAGCGGCAACTCGTCCGCGAGCGCCGCCGCGAGCTTGTCCGCCACGTCTGTGCGCAGGGACTGGAGCTGCCGCGCATTCGCCAGCAGTTCCTTCGGCAGATCAGGGGTGAGGGCGAGTTCGAGCCCCAGTTCGCGTGCCGCGAACAATCCGTCGCGCACGCAGGCGAGGTCACGGGGGCCGCCCCGCCCGAGGCTCAGGCGGGAGAGGGCCCGCGCCAGATCCGGCGAACGCTTGAGGGCCCGTCGCAGGCGCTCGCGCAGATCCGCGTTCTCCACCAGGAAGGCCACGGCGTCCTGCCGCTCGCGGATCAGGCCGGAATCGGTGAGGGGACCCGCCAGTCGCTCTGCCAGGCGGCGCGCTCCTCCCGGGGTCACCGTGCAATCGATGGTGGCGAGCAGGCTGCCGGCGCGCTCACCGGAGAGCGTGCGCGTGAGTTCGAGATTGGCGCGGGTCGCCGCATCGATGGCAAGCGCCGCGCCGGCGGTTTCACGGGACGGCGGGTTAAGGACCGGGCGGCTGTCGATCTGAGTCTTCTCGATGTAGAACAGCACGCTGCCGGCCGCCGTGATCTCGGCCGGTCCGAAGGACCCGAAGGCGTCGAGGGTGGCGACGCCGAAATACTCCTTCAGCCGCCGCTCGGCGGAGGCCGGATCGAGCCCATCCCGGGAGAGCGGCGTGATCGACGCTCGGGTCTCCCGCCAGAAACCGGAGAGCTCCGGATCGTCATGAATGACGTCGGGTACCAGGATCTCGCGGGGCTCGAAGCGGGCGATTTCCGCCGGCAAGCCCGTGGCATCGGTCTCGCTCACGACGAAATGGCCCGTGGAGATGTCCACGGCGGCAAGGCCGTAGCACCATTGCGTATCGGAGACGCGGCGGCGGGCCAGGCCCAGCAGGAAATTGGCGCGGCCCGGCTCCAGCAGGCGCTCCTCCGTGATGGTGCCAGGGGTGACGAGGCGTACCACATCCCTGCGCACCACGGACTTGGAGCCGCGCTTCTTGGCCTCGGCCGGGTCCTCGGTCTGTTCGCAGACGGCGACCCGGTGACCGAGGCCGATGAGCCTCTGAAGGTAGTCGTCGGCCCGGTCCACGGGGACGCCGCACATGGGGATGTCCTGCCCCAGATGCTTGCCGCGCTTGGTGAGCACGATCCCGAGGGACTGGCTGGCGATTTCCGCATCCTCGAAGAACAGCTCGTAGAAGTCACCCATCCGGTAGAACAGCAGGCTGTCCGGATTGGCGGCCTTGATCTCGATATACTGCGCCATCATGGGCGTGACGCGGCTATCCGGCGCGGGCTTCTGGCCGGCGGGATTGGTCTGTTCGGTTCGGTCGGAGGCTCGGTACAGGGCTTGGGACGACATCCGCCCTATGTAGCAAAGCCTGCTTTCCCTTTCATCCGTATCCTGGACGCCGGGCGAAGGGTGTGCACAAGTCTTGAGACAAGCTGCCCTAGGCCTTATGGTCGCAGCCCCCTCGAACACGCGCCCTGTGGCCAGAAACACGAAAGTCCCATGACCGAAGAAACGTCCTCGAACCGCCGCAAGCGCCCCACCTTCACAGACCAGGAGGCGCTGCAGTTCCATGCCCAAGGCAGGCCCGGCAAGCTCGAGGTCGTGCCCACGAAGCCCATGGCGACGCAGCGGGATCTGTCCCTGGCCTATTCGCCGGGCGTGGCGGTGCCGGTGCTGGCGATTGCGGAGAACCCGGCGCTCGCCTTCGATTACACCACGCGCTCGAATATGGTGGCGGTGATCTCGAACGGCACGGCGATCCTGGGGCTCGGCAATCTCGGCGCATTGGCCTCGAAGCCCGTAATGGAGGGAAAGTCGGTTCTCTTCAAGCGTTTCGCGGACGTGGATTCCATCGACCTTGAGGTCGACACGGAAGATGCCGATGCCTTCATCAACTGCGTACGCTACCTGGGTCCCTCCTTCGGCGGCATCAATCTCGAGGACATCAAGGCGCCCGAATGCTTCATCATCGAGGAGCGCCTGCGGGAACTCATGGACATCCCCGTCTTCCATGACGACCAGCACGGCACGGCCATCATCGCCGCCGCAGGCCTCATCAACGCGCTGCATCTCACCGGCCGAGACATGGCCAAGACCAAGCTCGTCGTGAACGGCGCGGGGGCCGCCGGCATCGCCTGCACCGAGCTTCTGAAGGCCATGGGCTTTGCGCCCAACAATGTGATCCTCTGCGACACGAAGGGGGTCATCTACAAGGGCCGCACGGAGGGTATGAATCAGTGGAAGTCCGCGCACGCCGCCGAGACGGATGCGCGGTCTCTGGCCGATGCGCTGAACGGAGCGGATGCCGTGTTCGGCCTCTCCGCAAAGGGCGCCTTCACGGACGACATGATACGGTCCATGGCGCCCAACCCGATCATCTTCGCCATGGCCAATCCCGATCCGGAAATCACGCCCGAGGAGGTTGCGCGCATCCGCAACGACGTGATCATCGCCACCGGCCGCTCGGATTATCCGAACCAAGTCAACAATGTCCTGGGCTTCCCCTACATCTTCAGGGGGGCCCTCGATGTGCAGGCCACGACCATCAACATGGAGATGAAGATCGCGGCCGCGCAGGCGCTGGCCGAGCTCGCCCGCGAGGACGTGCCGGACGAGGTCGCCGCCGCCTATCAGGGTGCGCGCCCACGCTTCGGTCGCGACTACATCATTCCCGTCCCCTTCGATCCGCGCCTCATCCACACCATTCCGATGGCGGTGGCCCGGGCGGCCATGGATACGGGCGTCGCCCGTCGTCCCATCGTGGACATGAAGGCCTATAAGGCGCAACTCTCTGCGCGGCGCGATCCCGTTGCCGGCACGCTCAACCGCATCTTCGAGCGGGTCCGCAAGATGCCCAAGCGCGTGGTCTTCGCCGAGGGTGAGGAGGAGAAGGTCATCCGCGCTGCCCTGTCCTTCGTCAACCAGGGGCTCGGCCGCGCCATCCTGGTGGGGCGCGAGGAGCGGATTTACGAGACGGCTGCGCAGGCCGGCATCGACCTCGAGAGCCGCGAAGGCATTGAGATCCACAATGCACGTCTCTCTCAACGCAACAGCACCTATGCGCAGTTCCTCTACGAGCGCCTGCAGCGCAAGGGCTACCTGTTCCGCGACTGTCAGCGCCTGATCAATCAGGACCGCAATCACTTCGCGGCTTCAATGGTCGCGCTCGGCGATGCGGATGCCATGGTGACGGGGGCGACCCGCAACTATTCGACGGCGCTCGCCGATGTGCGGCACGTGATCGATGCCAAGCCGGGGCACCGCGTCATCGGCGTTTCGCTCTGCCTCGCGCGCGGTCACACGGTTCTCGTGGCGGATACCGCGATTCACGAAATGCCGACCGCGGAGGAACTGGCGGAGATCGCCATCGAGTCCGCAGGCGTGGCCCGTCGACTCGGCTACGAGCCGCGCGTGGCGCTGCTGTCGTTCTCGACCTTCGGGCATCCGCGCGCGGAGCGCGCCGAGAAGATTCAGGAAGCCGTGCAGATCCTGGACGAGATGCGCGTCGATTTCGAGTACGACGGCGAGATGGCGGCGGATGTGGCGCTCAATCGCGATCTGATGGCGCAGTATCCCTTCAGCCGCCTGACGGGGCCGGCGAACGTGCTCGTCATGCCCGCATTCCACTCCGCATCCATCTCGACGAAGATGTTGCAGGAACTCGGCGGCGCGATGGTCATGGGTCCGCTTGTGGTGGGGCTTGACAAGCCGGTGCAGATCGTCTCGCTCGGCGCCACCGACAACGACATCGTCAACATGGCGGCCCTTGCGGCCTACAACATCGGCGGCTGATCGCCTTCAGGGCGTGTGCGTCGGGCGGGGAGCGGTTCTCCCCGCCAGTCGGCGTGGGGCCCTCTTTCCGGAGCAATGAGGGGCAGGGCGGCGGCCTTTACGGCTGCCATGCCCCTGATTCCGTCATCGTCACGGCAAGCGCGAAGTTCGCCTCGTCGATCCGCCAAGCCCCGGGTGGATTTAATCAGAAACGTCATCCTGCTTCGGCTCCTTTCGAAGCCGCCATGCCCGTTTGACGAATGGCCAAACGGTCGATGAAGGGATAAAGGCCTAACGACCAACCACGAAGGGGCAATCGTGAACATTAGGCAACCCACTACAGTCGTCTTCGATATCGGTAATGTCCTGCTGCGCTGGGATCCGCGCCATCTTTACCGCACCATTTTCGAGGATGAGGCGGAGATGGAGTGGTTCTTAGGCAATGTCTGCACGCCCGCCTGGAACCTGGAGCAGGACAGGGGCCGCGAATGGGACGAGGCGGTCGCCCTTCTTGTGAACGAGCATCCCAAGCACGAGAGCGCGATCCGGGCCTTCCACGAGCGCTGGCCCGAAACCGTCTCGGGGATCTACGAGCAGAACGTGGCCCTGCTCCTGCAATTGCGGGAGGCCGGGGTGCCGAACTATTCCATCACCAACTTCTCGGGCCCCAAATTCACTCATTCGAAAGAGCTCTTCCCCTTCCTGTCCGGGTTCGACGGGGTGATCGTCTCGGGCGACGAGCGGCTTCTGAAGCCCGATCCGGCCATCTACCACCTCCTGCTCGACCGTTACGGGCTCGATGCCGCCGAGTGCGTGTTCATCGACGATTCACGGGCCAATATCGAGACGGCCCGTGCGGTAGGCATGCACGCGATCCATTATCCCGACGAGCAGGTCGATCTGGCCGCCGAGCTGCGACGGCACGGCTTTCCGGTCTGAGGCAGGCTTGCTCTTCAGTCCGGCTTGAGCCATCAGGCGGCATGCACGCTTTCGACACCTCCCTGCCCATTGATGCGGTGCTCGCCGATCTCACGGCGAGTCTGCGCAGCCGCGCCAATGCGGTGCTGGTGGCCCCGCCCGGCGCGGGCAAGACCACGCGCGTGCCGCTCGTTCTGCTGAACGAGCCCTGGGTGCAGGGCGGAAAGATCATCGTGCTGGAGCCCCGCCGCCTGGCGGCGCGCGCAGCCGCGGAGCGCATGGCGCAGACCCTGGGAGAGTCGGTGGGGGAGACGGTCGGCCTTCGGGTGCGCCTGGGCTCCAATGTGAGCCGCAGGACGAGGATCGAGGTGGTCACCGAGGGCGTCTTCGCCCGCATGATCCTCGACGATCCCAGCCTCGACGGCATCGCGGCCGTGCTCTTCGACGAGTTCCACGAACGCTCTCTCGATGCGGATCTCGGCCTTGCGCTCGCTCTCGATGCGCAGGGTGGCCTGCGCGAGGACCTGCGCCTGCTCGTCATGTCGGCAACGCTCGACGGCGCGCGCGTGGCAAAGCTCCTCGGTGACGCGCCGGTGATCGAGTCCGAGGGCCGGGCTTATCCGGTGGAAACCCGCTATCTCGGGCGCGATCCCAATCGCCGCATCGAGGATCAAGTGGCCGATGCCGTCACGCGCGCTTTGCGCGCGGAAGGCGGGTCGATCCTGGTATTTCTGCCGGGGCAGGGTGAAATACGCCGCGTGGAGACCATGCTGCGGGAACGCCTTGCCGATCCCGCGATCGACATCGCGCCTCTCTACGGGGCGCTCGACCGCGGAGAGCAGGATCTGGCCGTGAGCCCGGCCAGACCCGGCCGACGCAAGGTCGTGCTCGCCACGTCCATCGCCGAAACATCGCTCACTATCGAGGGCGTGCGCGTGGTCGTCGATTCGGGCCTCGCCCGCGTGCCCGTCTATGAGCCGAATATAGGCCTGACGCGTCTTGAGACCGTGCGGGTCTCGCGCGCCGCCGCCGATCAGCGCCGGGGCCGCGCCGGGAGAACGGAGCCGGGCGTCTGCTACCGCCTGTGGGAAGAGGCCGCGACCGGCGCGCTCGAACCCTTCATGCGCCCTGAGATCCTCGCGGCCGATCTCGCACCGCTGCTTCTCGATTGTGCGGCCTGGGGCGTCACCGATCCGTTGACCCTCGCGTTCCTCGATCTGCCTCCTGCTCCGGCCGTGAGGGAGGCGCGCGCACTGCTTCAGCAGTTGGACGCACTTGATGGAGAAGGGCGCATCACGGAGACGGGGCGACGCCTGCGCGACCTGCCGCTGCCGCCGCGCCTGGCGCGGATGGTTCTAAGCGCGGGAGAGAGCGGGCAGGCGCGCGATGCGGCGGATCTCGCCGCCGTTCTCGTGGAGCGCGGGCTCGGCGGCGACGCGGTGGATTTGGCCGAGCGCGTCGAGCGCTTCCGCCGGGACCGCTCGCGGCGCGCGGAGGACATGCGGCGCATGGCCGACAACTGGGCGAAGAACCAGACGGGTCGTGCTGGAAGCGGGCCCCGTTCCTTCGGCGCCCTGCTCACGCTCGCTTATCCCGACCGCCTTGCGAAAGCACGCGGCAGGCCGGGCGAATATCTCATGGCGAACGGGCGCGGCGCTTCCCTGGAGGCGCACGAGCGTCTGGCGAAGGAGCCCACTCTCGCCATTGCCGAGATCGCGGGCGGCGCCGCCTCAGCCCGCATCCTCGCGGCCACCCCGATCTCCATGGAGGAGATCGAGGCTGCTTTCGCGGACAGGATCGAGCAGAAGGATGAGGTCGCCTTCGACCGCCAGGCGAGGGCGCTGCGCGCCCGAGGCGTGCGCCGCTTCGGGGCGCTCGTGTTCAGCGAGCGTCCCTTGAAGGTTCCGGCGACTGAGGAGGCCGCGCGCGCTCTGGCCAAGGGATTTATGTCCTTGGGGCTCGATGCTCTGCCCTGGTCGAAGGCGCTGGCGCAGTGGCGCGAGCGCGTAATGTTCCTGCGCAAGGCGGAAGGCAACGAATGGCCCGACCTCTCCGACGAGGCGCTGACCGCGACGGCGGACGAATGGCTCGCGCCGCATCTCGTCGGAAAGAGCGGCCTGAGCGAGATTGGGCCCGATCTCTTGAGCGAAGCCTTGCGTGGTCTTCTGCCCTGGAATCTTCAGCGGCGTCTCGATGCCGAGGCGCCGACCCATATCGAGGTGCCGACGGGCTCGCAGATCCCCGTCGATTACGGCGCGCCGGAAGGGCCCGTCCTGGCCGTGCGCGTGCAGGAGCTGTTCGGGCTCGACAAGCATCCCACTATCGCGGCGGGACGTGTTCCGCTCATCCTGCATCTACTTTCGCCCGCCCAGCGCCCCATCCAGATCACGCGCGATCTGCCGGGTTTCTGGCGCGGGTCCTGGGCGGCGGTGCGGGCCGACATGCGCGGGCAATATCCGAAGCACCCCTGGCCGGACGACCCGCTGACCGCGCAGCCGACGCGACGCGCGAAGCCGCGCGGGACCTGAGGTCGCTTCTCATTCCCGAAACGACCGGATCAACCGCTCCCCCGTGGCGCGGTTGAGGGCCGTCGGGATATTGTAGACGAGAGCCAGGCGCATCAGCGCCTTCACGTCCACGTCATGCGGATGCGGCGAGAGAGGATCGACGAAGAAGAACAGGGCGTCGATCCTGCCCTCCGCGATCATCGCGCCGATCTGCTGATCGCCGCCGAGCGGACCGCTCTTCAGGCGCGTGATGGAAAGGGAGGGGCAGCGCTCCATCACGCGTCCGCCGGTGGTGCCGGTGGCGAAGATGTCGAAGGGCCGAATGTCGTTCTCGAACATGGCGGCGAAATCCGCCATGTCGTCCTTCTTGGCGTCATGGGCCACAAGCGCCAAAGTCAGTTTTTTCATGGGAGGGGCTCAGTTGCTCCAACGGTCGCGCCACTGCATCTCGCCTGCCATGCAGTTCGTGGGGGACGCGCTCTGAATGCGGTTGATGAGGGGAGGCTGCTCGGGCATGAGGTTGGCGATCTCAAGCAGGATCTTGGTCTTGATAGCCTCGATGAACTGGTCGCGCTCACGAACGGGAACCGTGAAGGCTCCCTGGCCGCCGATCACGCAGTCCCGGTAATAGACGTCGAGCTCGGGGATGTCGAGATAACCGGGCTTGCGCAGCATGATGGGCAGCCCGTTGATGGTGATATCCTTGGCCAGAGCATCGTCGCGCGCCTGCACCACGCCGCGTCCCTGGTTGTTGGGGCCGTCGCCCGATATGTCGATCACCTGCCGCATGGCTTCGACGCCGCTCTCTTCGAGGAGCCGCACGCTGAAATCGATGGCGCCGGAGATCGAGGTGCGCTGGGCGCGGCGCAGGGGCGTCGAGGCGATCCTGTCAGCAAGCGCCATCAGGCTTTCAGGATTGTCGAGGATCGTCCAGGGGATGATCACCCGCTGGTCCGGCGCCCCGGCCCATTCCATATAGGTGACGGCGATCCTGCCGGTCAGACCGCTGCGGATCGCATCATGGACCTGCTGGGAACGGAAGGCTTGGGCGAAGCCCTCCCGCTGCAGGGCCTGCTCGTCCGTGTCCATGGAGAAGGAGATGTCGACGGCGATCACAAGCGCCAGGTCCACCTCGGTTTCGCTCTGCGCCCGGGCCGGCAATGCGAGGCAGGTCCACAGCAGGGAAAGTCCTGCTGCCAGATGGATTATCGCGGAGCGAACCATCGTATTCTCCTTGGACGGGAGGCGGACTGGTTCGCTCAGTGTGCCAGCTTCTGGGCGTGGCGCAAGGTCACGTTAGAGACAGCCGAGCTTGGCCTTGACGAGATCGAGAGCGGCCTGGAAGGCCGCGTCGGCATCGAGATGGGTCGTGTCGAGGGTGATCGCATCGGCGGCAGGCTTCAACGGGGCCGAGCTGCGGTTCATGTCGCGCTCGTCCCGGCGGCGGATGTCCTCGAGGATGGTCTCGTAGACGATCTGTTCGCCCCTCTTCTGCAGCTCGAGATGCCGACGGCGGGCGCGCTCCTCGGGGGCGGCCGTGATGAAGAGCTTCACATCCGCGTCAGGACAGACCACGGTGCCGATGTCCCGCCCGTCGAGAACGGCTCCGGGGGGCTGCCCGGCGAACTGGCGCTGGAAGGCCAGGAGGGCGTCGCGAACGGGCTGATAGCCCGAGATGACCGAGGCGGCCTCTCCCATCTGGGCACCGCGCAGGCGCGGATCGTCGAGATGGGATACGTCGAGATGGAGCGCCGCCTCATGGGCCGCATCCCGGTCGGCGAGGTCGATCTCCCGGTCCAGCATCACCCGGGCGACGGCCCGGTAGAGCAGGCCGGTGTCGAGATGCGCGAAGCCGAAATGCTCCGAGAGGCGCTTGCCCAGGGTTCCCTTGCCTGACGCGGCGGGGCCGTCAATCGCGATGATCATGGCCGGCTTAAGTCCTGAATCGTGGCGCCGAGTTCGCGCATGAGCGGGATGAAAGAGGGGAAGCTCGTCATGATCATCGCCCCGTCGTCCACGGTCATGGGCTCCTGCGTCGCCAGGCCCATCACGAGGAAGGACATGGCGATGCGGTGGTCGAGATGAGTCGCGACGGGCCTGCCGCCGCCGCGCACTGTGCTGGAGCCATGGACGATCAGGTCGTCTCCCTGAATTTCATGGTCGACCCCGGCCTCGGCAAGCCCCGCCGCCACGGCGGCCAGGCGGTCCGATTCCTTGACCCGCAGCTCATGGAGACCCTGCATGCGGGTGGTGCCCTCGGCGAAGGAGGCCGCTACCGCGAGGATGGGGTATTCGTCGATCATGGCGGGCGCGCGGCCATGGGGAACCGTCACGCCGCTCAGCCTGCTGTGGCGCACGCGCAGGTCGGCCACCGTCTCGCCACCCTCGTCCCGCTCGTTCAGACGCTCGATGGAGGCGCCCATCTCCAGAAGGGTGGTGATCAGGCCCGTGCGGAGCGGGTTCATCATCACGCCCTCGATCAGCACGTCCGAGCCGGGGGTGATCAGCGCCGCCACGAGCGGGAACGCCGCGGAGGAGGGGTCGGTCGGCACGACGATGTCCGTTCCGCGGAGCTCGGGCTGACCCTGGAGGGTAATGGCACGCCCCTCAGGGCCGTGGGGGACGACCTCGACCGTCGCGCCGAAATGGCGCAGCATCCGCTCTGTGTGGTCGCGGGTCGCCTCGCGCTCGATCACGGTGGTTCGGCCGGGCGAGTTGAGGCCCGCCAGCAGGATCGCCGACTTGATCTGGGCCGAGGCCGCCGGGGTCTCATAGGTGATGGGCAGCGTTTCCTTGGGGCCCCGCAGGGTGAGGGGCACGCGACCGCCTTCCGCCTCGCTCACGACGGTGACGCCCATCTTCACCAGAGGGTCCAGAATGCGGCGCATGGGGCGCTTGCGCAGGGAGGCGTCGCCGTCGAAGGTGGTGGTGATCGGGTGGCTTCCCGCCACGCCCATCATGAGACGCGAGCCGGTGCCCGCATTGCCGAAGTCGAGGAGGTTCTCAGGCTCGGCCAAGCCGCCGATGCCGACGCCCTTGACCCGCCAGCGGCCGGGAGCCTCCCGGGTGATGGTGGCGCCGAGCGTCCGGCAGGCTTCCGCCGTGCGCAGAACGTCGTCGCCTTCCAGGAGGCCCTCGACCCGGGTTTCGCCGATGGAGAGAAGCCCGAAGATCATGGAGCGGTGGGAAATGGACTTGTCGCCGGGGACGCGGATGCGCCCCTTCAGGGCATTTCCAGACCTGCTGGACACGGGGGTGGCAGGGCCATGGGCATGGGACATTCTCGTATTCCTTGAGCCTTCGCTTCGGAGGCGGGCTCTAACACGGGCGCTCGGCGCCGTCACGCCGCAAGGTGCACGTTGCGGGTCCCTTGGTGCAATTTCCCATTTGACAAGCCTTTCCCTCATGACTAACGGGTGCCTTCCCAACCATTCACTTCCATGAAGGCAATCACCCGTGGCCAAACCGGAACTCGGCTTGAAGCGCCAGTGCATGAGCTGCGGCGCGAAATTCTACGACCTCAACAGGGACCCGGCGGTCTGCCCGAAATGCGGCACCGTCTTCCAGGCCGTGGCCTTGAGCCGCGCCGCCGCGCCAGCAGTCGCTCGCGCCTCCGATGACGAAGAGGATGTCGAGCTGGAAGTCGCCGGTCCGGAGATGGTCTCCCTCGACGAGGTCGAGGCTGATGAGAACGAAAAGGACATCCCGGTCGACGACGACATCGACGTGGGCGACGACGACACGGACGACACTTTCCTCGCGGACGAGGAGGAGAGCGACGACGACGTGTCGGATCTGATCGATAGTGATCTGGAAGACGACGAAGAGGCTTGAACCTCGCGTCCGACCTGATTATAGAGACGCCGCGGTGCCCCAAACGCCGCGGACTTCAAGTGGGGCTGTAGCTCAGTTGGGAGAGCGCGTGAATGGCATTCACGAGGTCAGCGGTTCGATCCCGCTCAGCTCCACCAAATTTCCCTAAAGACAGCCGCCCCGGGCGGCTTTTTTATTGCGCAGCATCGATTCTCGCCGTCCATCAGCCATTTGTCTCATGGAAAGGGCCTCCATCTTCATTTTTAGTCGTGCCGCCTTAAGCTAAGGCTTGGAATGTTCACTCCACGAAAGCGGGAACAATGACGCGCGTCCAGACGAACGGCCTCCAGGTCGCACCGGTCCTTCACGATTTTATCGAGCGGGAGGCCCTGAACGGAACGGGGGTATCGGCTGAGGCCTTCTGGAAAGGTCTGGCCGGGCTCGTCAGGGACTTCGCGCCGCGCGACCGCGAACTCCTCGCCATCCGCGACAGGCTCCAGGCGCAGATCGACGAGTACCACCGCGCCCGGGCAGGGCGGCCTATCGACCAAGCCGAGTACGAGCGCTTCCTGCGCGACATCGGCTACCTGCTGCCGGAGCCGGAGGATTTCTCGGTCACGACGCAGAACGTGGACGAGGAGATCGCCCGCATCGCCGGTCCCCAGCTCGTGGTGCCGGTCTCCAATGCCCGCTATGCGCTCAACGCCGCCAATGCCCGCTGGGGCAGCCTCTACGATGCCCTCTACGGCACGGATGCGATCCCTGAGGGCGAGGGGGCGACGCGCTCGGGCGGCTACAACAAGGTGCGCGGCGCCAAGGTGGTGGCCCGCGCCCGCGAACTGCTCGACCAAGCCGCTCCGCTTGCACAGGGCAGCCACGGGGACGCCACGGCCTACGAGGTTCGCGGCGGCGCTCTCATCGTGAAGCTGCAGGACGGCGGCGAGACGGGTCTCAAGGATGCGGCTCAGCTTGCCGGTTATCAAGGTGACGCAGCCAATCCCTCCGCTGTGCTGCTCTCCCACAACAACATGCACCTCGAGATCAGGATCGACCGCTCGAACCCGATCGGCGCCGACGATCCGGCCGGCGTGGCCGATCTCGTGATCGAATCGGCCGTGTCCACCATCATGGACCTGGAGGACTCGGTCGCGGCGGTGGACGCGGACGACAAGGTGCAGGTCTATCGCACCTGGCTCGGACTCATGAAGGGCGACCTCGTCGAGAGCTTCGAGAAGGGCGGGCGCGTCGTCGAGCGCAGACTGAATCCTGATCGCGTCTACACCGCGCCGGGCGGCGGCGAGATTCGCCTCCACGGCCGCAGCCTCATGCTGGTGCGCAATGTGGGCCATCACATGTTCACCGATGCGGTGCTGGACGAGGCGGGCCAGGAGATCCCTGAGACGATCCTGGACGCAGCCGTCACCTCGCTGATCGCGATCCACGACCTCAAGGGCACGGGTGCGTTCCGCAACAGTCGCACGGGCTCGGTCTACATTGTGAAGCCCAAGATGCACGGGCCGGACGAGGTGGCCTTCGCCAGCGATCTGTTCGCCGCCGTGGAGGACATGCTTGGGCTTTCCCGCAATACGCTGAAGATGGGCATCATGGACGAGGAGCGCCGCACGACGGTCAACCTCAAGGCCTGCATCCGTGCGGCCGCCGACCGCATCTTCTTCATCAACACGGGCTTCCTCGACCGGACCGGCGACGAGATCCACACCTCGATGGAAGCGGGCCCCATGATCCGCAAGAACGACATGAAATCCACGGCATGGATCAAGGCCTATGAGGACAGCAATGTCGACGTGGGACTTCTCTGCGGCCTGCCGGGCCATGCGCAGATCGGCAAGGGCATGTGGGCCGCGCCCGACAAGATGGCGGACATGATGGCCCAGAAGATCGGCCATCCGCAGGCGGGCGCCAACACCGCGTGGGTGCCGTCGCCCACCGCCGCCACGCTGCATGCGCTGCATTATCACCGGGTGGACGTGCAGGCGCGTCAGGCCGAGCTGACATCCCGGCCGCGTGCGCAGCTCTCCGACATTCTCACCATCCCCGTGTCGCAGTCGAACTGGGCGCCGGACGCGGTGCAGCAGGAGCTCGACAACAACTGCCAGGGCATTCTCGGCTATGTCGTGCGCTGGATCGACCAGGGGGTGGGGTGCTCCAAGGTGCCGGACATCCACGACGTGGGATTGATGGAGGACCGCGCGACGCTGCGCATCTCCAGCCAGCACCTCGCGAACTGGCTGCGCCACGGCATCGTCACGGAGGAACAGGTGATGCAGACCCTGCGACGCATGGCCGAAGTCGTCGACCGGCAGAACGCGGACGATCCGCTCTACCGGCCCATGGCGCCGGGATTCGACGGCCCGGCCTTCCTGGCGGCTTGCGATCTCGTCTTCAAGGGCGCTGCGCAGCCCAACGGCTACACGGAATGGATCCTCCACGAGCGCCGCCGCGAGGCGAAGACCTTGGGCGCGGCGGACCGCTCGGAGGAGAGCGGCGTCAAGACCAGGTAAGACGGTACGGGGCGCTGGAATCGAGCGCCCCGACTTTTTCACGTCGTGTGATCGGGCTCTTTGTGGGCGAGTGCATCCACCATGCCGCCGATCAGGTTCGTGCTGAGAAGATGCTCGGTCGTGAGATCGAAGCGCAGCGGAACGAGTGCGGATGAAAGCGCCGCCATCCATTCCTTCATCTGGCGCGCGGCCGCCACGGCCTCGTCGCGGGACACGGCGCGGAAACGGACCGGAGAGCCCGGGCGCAGCTGCGCGAAGCGTCCGAGATCGGCGCTGATGATCGTGGCGATCTTCGGATAGCCGCCTGCCGTCTGCCGGTCGCGCATGAGCACGATGGGAAGGCCGCTGCCCGGAACCTGGATGTGCCCGTCCACGATGCCGTCGGAGACGATGTTGAAGCCCTTCGCATGGTGGAGCTGAGGTCCGCTCAGCTGAAAGCCCATGCGATCGGCTTGGGGGCTGACGGTGAACTCGGCGCTTAGGAATATGTCGATCGCCTGCTCAGTGAAATAATCGTCCTGCGGTCCCATGATCACGCGGATCGGAGCATCCTCTCCAAGGGGCTCGAGCGGCAGATGCATCGGCGCAACTTGCAGCGCTTCCGATTGGCAGGGCAGGCGATCTCCCGCCTTCAACGGCGCACCCTTCAATCCGCCAAGGCGCGAGCGCTGGTGGAAGGATAGGCTGCCGAGCTGCGGCTCGATCCGGAAGCCGCCTCCCACCGCCAGATAGGCGAAGGTGCCGGTGCGCGCATGGCCGACCTCCAGCGTATCGCCATCCTTCAAGACCATGGTGGTGTTGGCTTGGACCGGCGCATCGTTGAGGCTCGCCGTGCAGCCGGCGCCCGCCAGAGCGACATGCAGCTCGCCGCCCTCGCAGATGAAGCTGCCGCCGAGGTTCATGAACTCGATGGCCGCGACCTCCGGGGCGTTGCCGACGAGCGCGTTGGCCATGGCTAGGCAGCGGCGATCCATGGCGCCCGAGGGCGAAACGCCGAAACGTTGATAGCCGATGCGTCCCCAATCCTGCAGGCTCGTCATCGGTCCGCAATTCTTCACCACGAGGCTCGTCATGCGCGCACCGGCTCCGCAACGGGTTCGCCCGCCAGCGCGGCCTTCTCAAGCGCATCCCAGCGCGAAGCATCGATGGGCTCGAACACGATCTCGTCCCCGGCGGCGAAGAGAAAGACGGGATCGCGCTCCGGAGCATAGCTCAGCACCGGGGTGCGCCCTAGAAGATGCCAGCCGCTCGGCATTTCCATGGGAACGATTCCGGCCTGCTCACCGCCGATCATGATCGAACCGCTCGGAACCTTCAGCCGCGGCTGGGTGCGCCGCGACGTGGCGATCCGGGGGTCGAGACCGCCGAGATAGGCGAAGCCCGGCAGGAAGCCGATCATGTAGATCCGGTAGACGGCGCCCGAATGAATCTCGACGAGTTGGGAGGGCGTCAGGCCGTGGCGCTCCGCCACATCCTCCAGGTCGATGCCGTATTCGTCGCCATAGACCACCGGGACGCGCCAGCGCGTGCCTATCGCGTTCTCCGGCTGAAGCCTGTTCGTCGCTTCCTCGATCTGGCGAGCCAGCGCGCCGTAGTCCGTGACGGTGGGGTCGAACTGCAGAGTGAGGGAACGATAGGTCGGGACGGTCTCGATCAGGCCCGCAGGCGGGCTCGCCTGCAGCAGAGCGTCGAGCGCGAGAACCTTGCCGTTCAGTTCGGGATCGATTGCGCTTCCGAACTCGACCGTCAGTGCGGAATCGCCACAGGGAAGGAACCGAGGTGTCTGCACCATTCACCCATAAATTCGTTGCCCCAGATCTGTCTCACATCCGCCGAAGAGGGACAATGGCGAGACTTGACCTTGCGCCATGCATTGAGAGCAGAGGAACCGACTCTTGCACCCGGGATTCTCCTTTTTGCTAGGCTCAACTCTCCTTCCCCCTTCATGATATGTGAGCGTTACTTGATAGCCCTGGGGGTTGAATGGGCCATGCGGAGAGGACCATGACTTTGAAATCCAAGAATGCCGTCATCACCGGTTCCACCAGCGGGATTGGGCTCGCCATCGCCCGAGCGCTCGCCGAGGAGGGTGCGAACGTGGTCATCAACGGTCTCGGGGAGGAGGCGGAGATCGAGAAGACCTGCTCAGCTATCGAGAGAGAGTTTGGCGTGAAGGCCATCTATCACCCGGCCAACATGCTCAACAGCGGCGAGATCACCGACATGGTCCACCAGGCCGAGAAGTCGCTCGGCAGCGTCGATATCCTCGTCAACAATGCGGGCATCCAGTTCGTTTCTCCCGTCGAGGAGTTCCCGGTGGAGAAATGGGATCAGATCATCGCGATCAATCTCTCCTCCGCCTTTCACGCCATCCGCGCCGCGGTGCCGGGCATGAAGGCGCGCAAATGGGGCCGCATCATCAACACGGCCTCGGCCCATTCCCTCGTGGCCTCGCCCTTCAAGTCGGCCTATGTGGCCGCCAAGCACGGCATTGCCGGCCTCACGAAGACCGTGGCGCTGGAGGTGGCGACCCACGGCATCACGGTGAACTGCATCAGCCCCGGCTATGTCTGGACGCCCCTCGTGGAGAGGCAGATCCCCGACACCATGAAGGCGCGCAACATGACCAAGGAGCAGGTGATCAGCGAGGTCCTGCTCGAGGCGCAGCCTACCAAGCAGTTCGTGACGGTCGAGCAGGTGGCGGCGCTCGCCGTGTTCCTCTGTTCGGACGCGGCAAGCCAGATGTCGGGCGCCAACCTCTCCATGGATGGCGGCTGGACTGCGAAATAGGCGGCATGATCGTCATCCCGGGTTCGGCCGGTGCGTGTGTCCGGGATGACAGCCAAGGGTCGGGCGTCAGCCCCTCGCGAAAGCGTCCGTCGTCTCGATGAGGTGATGCAGGATGCCGGGCTCGTTCACCGCGTGGCCTGCATCCGGCACCATGATGAACTTGGCCTCGGGCCAGGCCTTGTGCAGATCCCACGCCGTCTTGGGCGGCGTGGCGACGTCGTAGCGGCCCTGGATGATCACGCCGGGAATGCCCTTCAGCTTATGGGCGTCGCGGATCAGCTGCCCCTCTTCGAGCCATCCTCCGTTGACGAAGTAGTGGTTCTCGATGCGCGCGAACGCGATGGCGTAGTGTTCGTCGCCGAACTGGTTACTAAAGTCCTGATTGTGCAGGAGGGTGATGGTCTCGCCCTCCCAGAGGCTCCAGGCCCTTGCTGCCCTCCGCTGAACGGCCGGATCAGGGTCGGTCAGGCGCCTGCGGTAGGCGGCCATCAGGTCGCCGCGCTCCCCCGGCGGGATCGGGGCGAGAAAGGCCTCCCACTTGTCCGGAAAGATCCAGGAGGCGCCTTCCTGGTAGTACCAGAGCAGCTCCTCGCGACGGAGCGTGAAGATGCCGCGCAGAACGAGTCCCGTGACGCGCTCCGGATGGGTCTGCGCATAGGCGAGGGCAAGCGTCGAGCCCCAGGAGCCGCCGAACACCATCCACCTGTCCACGCCGATCATCTCGCGCAGTTGCTCGATATCGGCCACGAGGTGCCACGTGGTATTGGCCTCCAGGCCGGCATAGGGGGTCGAGCGTCCGCAGCCGCGCTGGTCGAAGAGCAGGATCTTGTACTTTTCCGGGTCGAACAGGCGCCGCGCCGTCGGCGAGCAACCGCCGCCGGGGCCGCCATGGAGGAACACCACGGGCTTGCCTTCGGGGTTGCCGCACAATTCCCAATAGACCCTGTGCCCGTCGCCCACATCGAGCATGCCGTGATCGTAGGGATCAATTTCGGGGTAGAGGGTGCGCATGGCTGGATAAGCTCCTGAGAAACGGAGCTTATCCATACCCATGGGGTGGGTGCCTGTCATCTCTCGAAGGGGTCTTGAGCCGGCTTTCGATCCCCCTAGCCTGTCGTCGCACTGTCATATAACTTTGCAACTGGGGAACACGGGCAAAAAGCCCGACCACACTGGAGGATGACAATGTTGACCAAGCGCGCCGGCCTCAAGCTGGCCACGGCTTTCGCCGCTCTCATGATCGCCGGGACGGCCCAGGCGGCCGAGAAGCTGCGGCTCCTGACCTGGGCGGATTACGCACCGAAGGAGGTCGTGGACCAGTTCACCAAGGAAACCGGCATCGAGGTCGAGATCACGCTCTCGAACAACGAGGAGATGATCTCCAAGCTGCGCGCGACGCAGGGCGCAGGCTTCGATCTGGTGCAGCCGAGTCAGGACCGCATCGCCGGCCCACAGACTGAGTTCGGCATCTACAAGCCGCTCGATCTGTCGAAGATCAAGTCCGACCAGTTCATCGCCTCCATGCTCGAGTCGACGAAGAGGAACACCACCATCGACGGCAAGGTCTACGGCGTTCCCCACATCTGGGGCACCGACGGCCTCATTGTGAACACCAAGGCCGCTCCGAACGTCGCTGATTACAACGACCTCTGCGATCCCGCGCTCGCGGGCAAGACGAGCTTCCGCTCCAAGCGTCCGGCGCTCATTGCCTTTGCTTTCGCCAACGGCATGGATCCTTTCGCGTCCTACGGCGATGCCAAGGCCTACGCCGCGATGATGGACAAGGTCGGCGCCAAGCTCGCCGAGTGCAAAAAGAACGTGAAGTTCTTCTGGGACGGCAAGGATCAGCTCCTCAACGCGCTGCGCTCTGGCGAAGTCGTCGCCGCGATGGCGTGGGATACAGGCGGCTGGAAGCTGAACTCGGAAAACGCGGACATCAAGTTCGTCGCTCCGAGGTCCGGCGCGCTGGGATGGGTCGACACCTTCGCCATTCCGGCCAAAGGCCGCAACGACGAGGCCGCCTACAAGTGGATCAATTTCAACATGCGTCCTGAGATTGCCGCGAAGGTGGCCGCTTCCGCCGGCAACTTCACGGCTTCCAACGGCGCCGACAAGCTCATGCAGGGCACGTTGAAGGATCAGTTCGCCGAGAGCTTCCCGAAGGCCGCCATCGACAACATCAAATGGTATCCGGCCGTGCCGGCCGGCATCGAGGAGATCGAGGGCAAGGTTCTCGACCGGTTGAAGGCCGGCTCTTAGAGCATCCCTTCGATCGATAGCATCCTCCACATCGCATCGGACCCAGAAGTGGAATCCACTTTTGGGATCCGTCCGATGTCAATTCATGAACGAGCGCATTGTTCGAGCGGAAAACAGGAACCGCTTTCCTCACGATGCGCTCGTCCGGGATACCATTTCTGGCGCGCGTCCATGGCACAATCCACCGATCTCGATCTCGTCAGCGTCGTCAAGCGTTTCGGCGCCCATGCGGCCGTCAACGACGTGAGCTTCAGCGTCGCCCCGGGGGAATTCTTCTCCATTCTCGGCCCCTCGGGCTGCGGCAAGACCACGTTGATGCGCATGATCGCAGGCTTCGAGAATCCGACCTCCGGCGACATTCGCATCCGGGACAAGTCGATGATCGGAGTTCCAGCCAACAAGCGCCCGGTGAACATGGTGTTCCAGAGCTTGGCGCTGTTTCCGATGATGAGCGTGGGCGAGAACGTGGCCTATGGCCTGACCTGCCGCGGCGTCTCCCGCGCCGAGGCGGAGGAGCGCGCGAACCGCATGCTGGAGCGCGTGGGACTGAAGGGTTTCGGGGAACGGCATGTGACGGCTCTGTCCGGCGGCCAGCGCCAGCGCGTGGCGATCGCCCGCTGCCTCGTGCTCGAGCCGACGCTCGTGCTTCTCGATGAGCCGCTCGGCGCGCTGGACCTGAAACTGCGCGAGCACATGAAGATCGAGCTCAAGCAGCTGCAGGCCACCTTCAACACCACCTTCGCCTATATCACCCATGACCAGTCGGAAGCGCTGGTCATGTCCGACCGCATCGCCGTGATGAACCAAGGCGGGTTCGAGCAGGTGGGAAGCCCCCGCGAGCTTTATCACCATCCCGCAACGCCCTTCGTGGCGAGCTTCGTCGGCGAGACGAACAGGTGGCAGGGCGATGTCGCTGCTGCGTCCAATGGCGCGATTTCCGTGCGCTTGCCCTCGGGGGCCGTGATCCAGGGGCGGGACCATGGGCAGAGTCAGGTTGTCGGCAAGACGGCACTCGCCTTCGTCCGTCCCGAGGCCATCGCGTTGGCGCAGGAAACATCGGCCCTCAGCGGATTGCCCAACCGGTTCGAGGGCCGTGTCTCGGCCGTGCTCTTCGATGGCGCCAATTCGAGCCTGCTCATCGACACGGTAGGGTTCGACGAGCCCGTTCGCGCGGTGCTGCCGCAGGCCGGTCAGCTCGCCGGCATCCAGGTGGGTGAGGCGATTCACATGGGCTGGTCCGCGGATGCCGTGAAGGTCTTTTCCGCATGAGCGCCAAACCGGACACGCGACTCACGCTCTTTCTGCTCTTGGCTCCTGCCGTGCTCTGGTTGGGCCTGCTCATCGTGCTTCCCCATGTGGAGATCCTCATCCTCTCCTTCAGCGAGAGAGTGGCCCCGCGCGTCTATGTCTTCGGCTTCGGCAATTATCTCGAGTTCTTCACGGAGCCGCTCTATTGGCGCACTTTCGCGCGCACGGCGATCATGTCGATCCTGGTGACGGTGCTGACGCTCGTGCTCGCCTTTCCCATCGCGCTCTACATCGCCCGCGTGGCGCAGGGGCGCCTGAGGGCCATGCTGCTGCTGCTTTGCCTTCTGCCGTTCTGGGTGTCCGAACTCGTGCGCACGCTCGGTTGGATGATGCTGCTGCGCGAGACCGGCGTGATCTCATATGTATTGCAAGCGACAGGGCTGACCGGGCAGCGGATTGAGTTTCTCTACAATGACGGCGCCGTGATCCTCGGCCTCGTCTATGGCGGCCTGCTCTTCATGATCGTGCCGCTCGCCAATGCGCTGGAGAGTCTGGAGCCTGCCGTGGTCGAGGCAGGTTTCGATCTCGGCGGCAGTCGCTGGACGGTGCTGCGGCGTATAGTCGTTCCTCACGCGATGCCAGGCATCGTGGCGGGCTCGATTATCGTGTTCATGCTCACCGTCGGCAATTTCGCGACGCCGGTACTGCTCGGGGGCAAGAACGGCCTGTGGTTCACGGAGCAGATCTACGCGCAGTTCATCACGCGCTTCAACTGGCCGCAGGGCGCGGCCTTCGGCATGCTCCTTCTCCTGCTGTCCTCGGCCATTGTCTGGGCCGGGCTTCGTCTCACCGGACAGAGTCTGGGCACCACCTTGAAGCAGGCATGAACCGTCATGAACCGTCCATCTGTCGCCTGGAAACTCTACATCGCGGCGTTCTACATCTTCCTGTTCGCGCCGCTGCTGGTCGTGGCGATCTTCGCCTTCAACGCAAGTCCGTTCCCGTCTCCGCCCTGGAAGGGCTTCACGCTCGAATGGTTCATCGGTTCGGGGGATGCTTTCGGGAAGCCGGGAGTGCTCGTCGATCCAATCTGGCTCGACACCATCGCCAACAGTTTCAAGGTCGCGGTGCCCGTGGCGCTGCTCGCCATTGTCGTGGGGACCGTGAACGCCTGGGTGCTGGAGCGGGCCGAGTTCCCCGGCAAGACGTTGCTTTCGATGATGATGCTTTGGCCCCTCGTCATTCCCGGCGTGGTGCTCGGCATCTCAATTCTCGCCTTCTTTTCGCGCGTGGCGAACGGACTTGAGGAATGGCTTCAGACCGACCTCGATTTCCTGCGTCCCGGCCTGCCACTTGTCATCCTCGGCCAGCTCTCCTTCATCCTGACGATCGCCACGCTCATCATCGCCGCGCGTCTGCGCAAGTTCGACCGTTCACTGGAGGAGGCGGCTTTCGATCTCGGCGCCAGCCGCGCGCGCGTGCTGCGCACGATCACGCTGCCTTTTCTGAGGCCCGCTCTCATCGGTGCGGGACTCGTGGCGCTGCTCATGTCCTTCGAGAACTTCAATACGACATTGATGCTCGTGGGCTCCGAAGCGCCTCTGCCGATCACCATGTATGGTCAGATGCGCGAGGGCGCGACGCCGGCGATCAACGCGGTCAGTCTCCTGCTGATGCTGGGCGTCGGAGGTATCGTGGGCATCTTTGCCCTGACCTCGAAGACTGAGCGGTAAGTCGCCTCCCGCGTCGTCACCGGCCTTGTGTCGGTGATCCCGACCATGACCGGTGAGAGCAGCAATTCCGGTAGCATGCCGGGAAACAGCTTCACTGCCCCCAGGTGCGCTCGAGAACGTTGATCCAGTTCTCGTAGCAGAGCTTGCGCAGGGTCGCCTCGTCATAGCCGTGCCTGCGCATGGCCTCCACGAGCCGCGGCAGGCCGCGCACGTCGCCGATCTCGGCGGGAATGGTCGCGCCGTCGAAGTCGGAGCCGAAGCCGACGCCATCCACACCCACAAGTTCGATGAGGTGGTCCATGTGGCGGATCATCTCCTCGAGAGGCGTGTCGTCGCTGCGCTGGCCGTCGGGGCGAATGAACGAAGTCGCGAAGTTCACGCCCACCATGCCGCGGCTCTCGCGGATGGCGGCGAGCTGCTTGTCGGTCAGGTTGCGGGAATGCGGGCACACCGCATGGGCGTTCGAATGCGTGGCGACGAGGGGCGCATCCGACAGCCTGGCGACGTCCCAGAAACCCTTCTCGTTGAGGTGCGAGAGGTCGATCATGATCTTGAGGCGGTTGCACGCCTTCACCAGCTCGCGACCGCGCTCGGTGAGGCCGGGACCCGTATCGGGCGTCGAGGGATAGCGGAACGGCACGCCGTGACCGAAGATGTTGGGACGGCTCCAGACCGGACCAATGGAGCGCAGTCCGCTCTCGTAGAGCACATCCAGCATGTGGAGGTCAGGATCGATGCCTTCCGCGCCTTCGATATGCAGGATCGCGGCGAGCTTGCCGTTGTCGAGGCAGTGACGGAGATCGGCCGCAGAACGGCAGATCTTCACCTCGCCCTTCGAGGCGCGCTCGATGCGGATGAGGAGCGACGCCATGTGGACCGTCACCTGCTGGCTGGGGGCGAGATCCAGGACAGGCGGCAGCGGCACGTCATATTCCGGATGGGTCATGAGCGCGTCGACATCGAGGCCCATGTCCTCGGAGGGCACGTAAACGGCGAAGAACCCGCCGAAGAACCCGCCCTGCCTCATCCGCGGCCAGTCGAGATGGCCGATATTGTCGCCTTCCAGGAAGGCCTTCTCCGGCTGGATCCGGCCGCGCATGAGGCGCAGGAGAACGTCGTTATGACCGTCGAAGACAGGCATCAGGGAAGCGCGGGACATGTTTTCAAGCATTCCTGTGAGAGGGAGTCGCCTCAGCCGGCCGTGGCGTGAGCCGGCTGAGAGGGATTGCGAGTGAAGCCCTGGCTCGCCTGGATCAGGGATTGAGTATACTCGCTCGTGGCCTTGCCGGAGCGCAGGGCTTCCGACGCCGTTTCCTCCACGGCCTCGCCGTGGCGCATTACGAGCAGGCGCTCGCACAAGTGCGCGACTACCGCGAGATCATGGCTCACCAGAATATAGGTGAGGCCCATGCGGCGCCGCAGGTCGTCCAGAAGGTTCAGGATTTCCGCCTGCACCGAAGCGTCGAGAGCGGAGGTCGGCTCGTCGAGGAGAAGAACCTTCGGGCGCAGGATGAGCGCGCGCGCGATGGCGATGCGCTGACGCTGGCCGCCCGAGAGCTGATGCGGATAGCGGAAGCGGAACGAGGGCCCCAGGCCCACTTCCTTCAGCGCCTGGAGAATGCGAGCCTCCGCATCCTTCTCTCCGTGAATGGCGAGCGGTTCCGAGAGCGTGCGGTCCACCGTATGGCGCGGATGAAGCGAGGCGTAGGGGTCCTGAAAGACCATCTGCACCGTGCGGTAGAAATCCTTGCTGCGCGGCGTGGCGACCGCCTTGCCGTCCACGCGCACATGTCCGCTTGTGATCGGCGCGAGGCCGCAGATGGCGCGCAGCACTGTCGATTTGCCGGAGCCGGACTCGCCAACGAGCCCGTAGGACTCGCCCTGGCGGACGGTGAAGCTCACGTTCTTGACCGCATCGACCCTGAGACGGGCCGTACCGAAGACGACGTTGAGGTTCTGAATATCGAGCATGATCAGAGCGCCCAGGAAGGATCGCGGTTCAGGGTCGGGAGCGGACGAACGTCGTTCGCCAAGGTCGGAAGACAGCGCATGAGCCCCTGCGTGTAGGGATGCTTCGCCTCGTGCAGGTTCCTGGCCTCCAGTTCCTCCACCACGCGGCCCGCATACATCACGAGCACGCGGTCGCAGAACGAGGAGACAAGCTTCAGGTCATGGGAGATGAAGACGAGGCCCATGCCGCGTTCGGCAACAAGCTCGTCGAGGATGCGGAGCACTTCCATGGATACCGTCACGTCGAGCGCGGAGGTCGGCTCGTCGGCGATGAGCAGGTCCGGATCGGTGACGAGCATCATGGCGATCATGGCGCGCTGGCCCATGCCGCCGGACACCTCGTGCGGATAGAGTGAGAAGACACGCACGGGATCGCGCATCTTCACCGCCTCCAGCATGGCGAGCGCCTTGTCGCGGGCTTCCGCGCGGCTCGCCTTGGCATGCGCCTGATAGGCCTCGATGATCTGCTCGCCAATGGTCATGACCGGGTTCAGCGAGTATTTCGGGTCCTGCATCACCATGCTGATGCGTCCGCCGCGCAGGGTCCGCAGGGTGCGCTTCGAGGCGGTGAGCAGGTCGACGCCGTCGAAGGCCAGGCGCTTGGCCGTGACTTCGCCGGGAGGAGGGGTGAGGCCGAGGATGGCGCGGCCCGTCTGCGATTTGCCCGAACCGGATTCGCCGACGATGCCGAGCCGTTCACGGCCGAGCTGGAACGACACGCCGCGCACCGCCTCGACGATGCCCGTGCGCAGGTGAAAACGGACGTGGAGGTCTTCGACTTCGAGAAGCGGCTTCATCATTTCGCAGCCTTCGGATCGAGAACGTCGCGCAGGCCGTCGCCCAGCAGGTTGAAGCCGAGGCTCACCACGAAGATGGCAAGACCGGGCATGGCGGCGACCCACCATTGATCGATGAGATAGTTGCGGCCCGTCGCCACCATGGCGCCCCATTCCGGCGACGGCGGCTGCGCGCCGAGGCCGAGGAAGCCGAGACCCGCGGCGGTCAGGATGATGCCCGCCATGTCGAGCGTGACGCGCACGATCACGGAGGAGAGGCAGAGTGGAATGACGTGACCCAAAATGATGCGCGGCGTCGAGGCACCCTGGAGCTTGACAGCGGCGATGAAGTCGCTGTTGCGAATCATCAGCGTCTCTGCGCGCGCGATGCGGGCATAAGGTGGCCAGGAGGTGATCGCAATCGCGATGACGGCGTTTTCGATGCCCGGTCCCAATGCAGCCACGAAAGCCAACGCGAGGACGAGGCGCGGGAAAGCGAGGAAGATGTCGGTGATACGCATCAGCACCGTATCGACCCAGCCGCCGAGATAGCCCGCGATCGTGCCGACCAGAAGGCCGATGGGGGTTGCGATGATCGACACCAGGACGACGACGAACAGGGTGATGCGCGAACCGTGGATGATGCGCGAGAGGATATCGCGCGCTTGGTCGTCCGTGCCGAGCCAGAAGGTCTCGTTCGGCGGCAGGAGACGCTGCGTGCGCAGGTCGCCTCCGATCACCGGAGAATAAGGCGCAAGGACGTCGGCGAAGAGGGCGACGACGATCAGGAGCACCACGATGCCGAGGCCCATCACCGCCAGCGGGTTCTTGGTGAAGGTGCGCCAGCCGAGATAGAAGCGGCCGAGGCGCGCTTGCCAGCGGGAGGTGGGCTCAGGCGACAGAAGCCAGGCCCGCAGGCCTGTGGGTTGGGAGAAGGCAGGGGAGCCGGCCATCAGCGGGTCCTCGGGTCAAGCAGGCGATAGAGCAGGTCGGAGACGAGATTGAGCAGCACGAAGACGGTGCCAATCGCGAGGGTTCCACCCAGCACTGCATTCATATCGGCGTTCTGCAGGGAATTGGTGATGTACTGGCCGAGGCCCGGCCACGCGAAGACGGTTTCGGTGAGCACCGAGCCTTCGAGCAGGTTCGCGTAGGACAGGGCGATCACGGTCACCAGCGGCACGGCGGCGTTGCGCAGGGCGTGACGCCAGATCACGCGCATCTCGGACAGGCCCTTCACGCGCGCCGCGATGACGTATTCCTGCGCCAGCTCGTTGAGCATGAAGGAGCGCGTCATGCGGCTGATATAGGCGAGCGAGAAATAGCCGAGCAGACATGCCGGCAGGAGGATGTGCGACACAGCATTCCAAAAAGCGTCCCACTGGCCCTGCATGGCGGTATCGATCAGTACGATGCCCGTGATCGGCGTGTAGAGATACGAATAGGTCACGTCGATGCGCCCCGGCCCCGCGACCCAGCCGAGCTTGGCGTAGAACAGCAGCAGGCCCATGAGGCCGAGCCAGAAGATCGGAATCGAGTAACCGGCGAGACCAAGGAAGCGTACGACCTGATCGATCAGGGTACCCCGTTTCACGGCCGCGAGAACGCCGAGCGGAATGCCGATGATCGTGCCGATGATCGTGCCCAGCGTCGCCAATTCGAAAGTTGCCGGAAAGGCATTGGCGATATCCGTCATCACCGGGTTAGTGGTGAGCACCGAATTGCCGAAATCGCCGGTGACGGCCTTCTTTAGATAGATCCAGAATTGCTGGATGAGCGGAAGATCGAGGCCGAGTTCCTGGCGGGCGCGCTCGTAGACGTGAGCGGGAGCCCTGTCGCCGACGATGGCGAGCACAGGGTCGATGGGAACGACGCGGCCGATAATAAAGGTGACGGCAACGAGTCCGAGAAGGGTCGTCGCCAGCACGAGAAAGAATTGGGCGGTCTTTGTAAGATAGAAGCGGAGGGCATCGTGCCCTCCGCCTCCATTCGCGATTGATGATGCCATCGAGGTATTAGTTCTTTTTCGCTTGAGCAACGCTGTTGGTGTCAAAGGACGGGCCGATGATGAAGCCCTCAACGTTCTTGCGTTGAGCGGCGACTTCGATTTCCTGCAGGTAGATCACGAACGGGCCATCGTCGAGAACAGCCTGCTGCAGCTCCTTGTACATTTGAGCGCGCTTCTCGGCATCAGTCTCAAGAACCGCAGCGCGGGTCTTGGCCGTGAGCGGGCCCGGATCCCAGGCATTGCGCCATGCCAGCGGCTTCGCCTTGGCGTCGTCCGCGTTGTCGTCGTTAGCCGCAAAGGTATCGGCGTTGGTGTTCGGATCCTGATAGTCCGCGCCCCAGCGGCCGATATAGATGTCGTGCTGACGGGCACGGTACTTGGTCAGGGTCTGCTTGCCATCGCCAGGGATGATCTCGAGCTTCACGCCCGCCTGGGCAAAGGTCTGCTGGATCGCCTGGGCCGTGCCGGTGACGTCGGCCGTGGAGCGCGTGTCCATGGTCACGGTGAAGCCGTCCTTCAGGCCGGCCTGTGCGAGCAGTTCCTTCGCCTTGGCGACATCGAGCTTGTACGGGTTATCCGTGACAGCGCCGAGGAAGCCCTTGGGCAGGAAAGCCTGATGGACAGTGCCTTTGTGCTTCATGATCGTGTCGGCAATCGCCTGATAGTCGACAAGATACTTGAGCGCTTTCCGCACCTCGGGCTTTGCCAGATTCGGGTTCTTCTGGTTCAGGCCGAGATACCAGAGGCCGCCCTTCGGGCCGGAATCGACCTTGATGTCCGGGTTCTTCGAAACGGCTTCGATTTCTTCCGGGTTCAGGTTGCGAGCGATATCGACGTCGCCCTTTTCAAGCATCAGGCGCTGGGTCGCCGTTTCCTTGATGTGGCGGTAGATCACGCGGGCGAGCGGAGCCTTCTTGTCGTAGTTCGGGTTGCGCTCAAGCACGACAACCTCATTCGCCTTCCAGTCGCGGATCGTGAAAGGACCGGAGCCGGCATACTTGGTCTTGAGCCAGTTGTAGCCCAGGTCGCCATCCTTCTCGTTTTGCATCACGAGCTTCTTGTCGACGATGGAAGCGACGCTCGAGGTCATGCAGTACAGGACGAAAGTCGGCGCATAGGCCTTGTCGAGTTCCATGGTGAACTCGTAAGGCCCGGTCTGCTTGATCTTGTCCTTCACGTTGTCCTTCGTGAAGCCGAACTGGCCGAGAATGAAGGCCGGCGACAGGTCGAGGGTGACGGCGCGCTGGAGCGAGAAGACGGCGTCCTCGGCGGTCAGCGGGTTGCCGGAGGCAAATTTCTTGCCCTGGCGGATCTTGAAGGTGAAGGTCTTGCCATCGGGCGACACGGTCCAGGACTCGGCGACCTCGCCGTAGATCTTGGACACATCCTTGTAATCGTAGGCAATCAGGCGCTCATAGGTATTGCCCAGGATCTCGGAAGCCGTGAACTCGAATACCTCGGCCGGATCGAGCGTGATGATGTCGTCCATCTGCCAGGCCTGGACGAGGGTATCCGGTGGGGTGGCTGCCTGAACGGCATTGAACGAGGTGGCCATCGTGGCGACCATCGCGGCGGATAGGAGGAATTTCGTTAGTCTTTTCATGGGCCAGTTCCCTTGCGCGCGGCATGCGCTCCTGTGCGAGCGTATGAATGCAAATCACATAGGCGCTGTCGAGTCCAGGGACTGGTGTCAAACTGGCAAACATTGCGCAATGTGCTTAATGCAGGCGCAGCCCGGTTGCGGCTTTGCCTCGGCGGCTGACCTGTGGCAAAGGCTTAACGAACGCGAATTCCGGGTGAAACACAGTGTCTGAAGAAGCCAAGAAGTCTGGTGCCAATATCATGTGGGGCGGACGGTTCTCGTCCTCTCCGAGCGCCCTCATGGAGGCGATCAACGCGTCCATCGATTTCGACAGGCGCCTCTACGCCCAGGACATCCAGGGCTCCATCGCTCACAGCGCCATGCTGGCGCAGCAGGGGATCATCGCGGAGAGCGACCGGGACGCGATCCATCAGGGGCTGCGGCAGGTTCTGAGCGAGATCGAATCCGGCGGATTCACCTTCTCCACGGCGCTCGAAGACATCCACATGAATATCGAGAGCCGCCTGCGCGAGATCGTCGGGGATCCCGCGGCGCGCCTCCACACGGCCCGCAGCCGCAACGATCAGGTCGCCACCGACACGCGCCTCTGGGTGCGCGAGGCCCACGACCGGGCCGATCAGCAGCTCACCGGCCTGATCGAGGCGCTGCTCGACAAGGCGGAGGCCCATGCGGCCACCGTGATGCCGGGCTTCACCCATCTGCAGAGCGCCCAGCCGGTAACCTTCGGGCACCATCTCATGGCCTATGTGGAGATGTTCGGCCGCGACCGCAGCCGCTTCCGCGATTCCCGCAAGCGTCTGAACGAATGCCCGCTCGGCGCGGGCGCGCTGGCCGGCACGTCCTTCCCGATCGACCGGCACATGACGGCGCAGGCCCTGGGGTTCGACGGGCCCACCCGCAATTCCCTCGATACGGTGTCCGACCGCGACAGCCTGCTGGAATTCATGGCCGCCGCCTCGATCTGCGCCATGCATCTTTCGCGCCTGGCGGAAGAGATCATCATCTGGATGTCGGCTCCCTTCGGCTTCGTGAAGCTACCCGACCGCTGGACCACCGGCTCCAGCATGATGCCGCAGAAGCGCAATCCCGACGCTGCGGAACTCGTGCGCGGCAAGACCGGCCGCGTGATCGGCTCCCTGGTTTCGCTGCTCACGGTCATGAAAGGCCTGCCGCTCGCCTATGCGAAGGATACGCAGGAGGACAAGGAGCCGCTCTTCGACGCGGCCGACACTCTCGAGATCGTGCTCGCCGCTACCACCGGCATGATCCAGGACCTCGAGCCCGTGCCGGAGCGCATGGCGGCGGTGGCGGGGGCCGGCTTCTCCACGGCGACGGACCTTGCCGATTGGCTCGTGCGCAGCCTCAACATCCCGTTCCGCGATGCCCACCATGTGACGGGCCGGATCGTCTCCGAGGCCGAGAACCGCGGCTGCAGTCTCGAGGAGCTGCCGCTGGAGGTCATGCAGACCGTCGAGCCGCGCATCCACGAGGGCATCTACGAGGTGCTGGGGGTCGAGAATTCCGTGCGCTCCCGCACGAGCTTTGGCGGCACCTCGCCTGTCCGGGTGGCCGAGCAGGTCGCCTGGTGGCGCGGCCAGGTCTGAGGAAAGCTAGCGTTTGCGGCCCCGAACGGCCCAAGCGCGGGCCGTCAGATGGATGCTGCCGTCCGGCTGCGTGGGGAGCGTCTCACGCAACCTTTCGCGGAGGGTGGCGCGGTCCTCCTCGCTCAAGGCCATGCAATAGGCAGGAGCGGGCGACTGCCCTCCAAGGAACGGGTTCCAGTAATCGTCGAAGTCGCGGAAAACCGTTGGCACATCGATGGCGCGGACCTCGATCCGGGTGAGCCCCACCTTCTCCAGGAGACGGTAAAGCGGCTCCGGCTGGCAGAAGGCCGCGTGCCATGTGTCCTGAAGCTCCCGCGCATGCGGGTCCAGGTCCGCAGCCGCGTCCCAGAACCGGCGCATCAGCTCCATCCCGCCCGTGTAGTCCCAGACATAGAGCGCCACCTCGCCGCCCGATCGTGCCACGCGCGCCATCTCCGCAGCTGCGCGTTCCTTGTCGGCGACGAAGTTCAGCACGAGGCCGGAGGCGATCCGGTCGAATTCCGAGGCGGCAAAGGGCAGGCTCCGGGCGTCGGCCTGCCGCAGTTCGACGGCTTCGCTCCCGAGGCGGTGACGGGCAAAATCGAGAAACCCCTCGGAGGAGTCGATGCCGGCGAGGCGCTTGGGCGCGCATCGTTCGGAGATCGCTTCCATCAGGGCACCCGTGCCGCAGCCCACATCGAGCCAATCGAGGCCGGGCGGCGCATCCAGCCAGGCGAGGAATTCCCGGGCCACCAGGCGACTCCAACGTCCGACATAGGGTTCGTAGAGATCGCCGCTGGCCCAGCGGGGCTGCAATTTCTCGGCCATGCCATTGCTCCTGTGAGGCGATGGCCCGATCATACGCCAGACTAGGTTGCCGGGCGGCCTATCTTGCGGGGTAGGGAAGGAGGTGCGTTTACCCTACCCTTGCTCCCTTACCGGGAGGCCTGGCAGGGGTCTTGATCCGCTCGGGAACCATATCCATATTGCCCGCAGCGGCTCGATGAGGGCTGCGTGAGTGCCGCAGGAGCGGGCTCACAATCAACCGAAGTGCCTCTAAACCTTGGGCTTCGAACATGTCGCGTCAGTCGCCGTTTGGGCATCCGTTTCTGTTAGGCTTCGACGAGATCGAGCAGGCGCTCGACCGTGTCGCGAAAGCAGCCGGAGACGGTTATCCTCCCTACAATATCGAGCGTCTGCCTCGTACCGAGCACGCTCCCGAGCGTCTGCGCATCACCCTGGCTGTCGCTGGATTCACCCAGGATCAGCTCGAGGTGACCCTGGAGGAGAATCAACTCGTCATCCGGGGACGTCAGTCCGACGACAA
Organism: Microvirga sp.; assembly: GCA_031181145.1. Classification (GTDB taxonomy): domain Bacteria; phylum Pseudomonadota; class Alphaproteobacteria; order Rhizobiales; family Beijerinckiaceae; genus Microvirga. The sequence continues at coordinate 22,277 of JAPSLB010000005.1, read as the reverse complement.
GACCAGGCACTTCCTTCATCGCGGCATTGCCGCCCGTCAGTTCCAGCGCACCTTCCTTCTTGTCGACGGCATGGAGGTTCTGGGTGCGGATCTGTCCAATGGCCTGTTGTCGATCGATCTGGTCCGGCCCGAACCGGAGCGGATCGTTCGCAAGATCAACATCAGCGCCTCGGACCGGACATGACGGCAGCGGCCGCATCAAGGAGATGGCCATGAACCACAACACCAGCAATCCAGCCGGTCGGCCCTTGGATGTGGCTGAACTGGCGACCCTTGGCCTCGGCGAGATGGCCTATGTGAAACCGCTGCGTTCCGACGATGTGGCGCGGCTCTTCCCGCAGGCTCCGAAGCTGCAGCCCGGCGTGAAGCTCTTTGCGCTTCTCTCCGCCAGCGGCGAGCCCATCGTGCTGACCGACAGCCGCGATGCGGCGGTCGCCAATGCCTGGGCCCATGATCTCACCACGGTGAGCCTGCACTAGCGGATCGTGCAAGAGCGCGGGCCGGGTGGTCCGGCCCGACCAGGCTTCAAGCCTTCAGGCAATCGCCTCGATCGCTCCGATCAGACGCTCCAGATCCTCGTCCCGCGAGAGGCGATGGTCGCCGTCCTTGATGAGCGTCAGCGAGACGCTGTCTCCTGGAAGGTGCTCCATCAGTTCCAGCGCATGGCCCCATGGCACGTCCGGGTCCTCCATGCCCTGCAGGATATGAACGGGGCAGCCGGTCTGGATCGGCTTGCCGAGGAGCAGGTGGCGGCGCCCGTCTTCGATCAGCTTTCTCGTGATGGGATAGGGATCTTCCGAATAGGCGGACGGGCGGTAATAAACGCCCGTCTCCGCGACCGTCCGCCTGATGTCGTCCGGAAACCGGTTCCACATCAGCGCTTCCGTCATGTCGGTGGCGGGTGCGATGAGCACGATGCCGGTGGGCGCGAGGGCGGGGCGCCTGTCCATGAGATGGCGCGCGGCGAGGAGGGAGATCCAGCCGCCCATGGAGGAGCCCACGAGGATGGGGCGCTCCTCGAGGAACCGCTCCATGACGGCAAGCGCCTCCTCCAGCCAGCGGGAGATGGAGCCTTCTTCGAAAGCGCCGCCCGATTCGCCGTGGCCACTGTAGTCGAAGCGCAGGCAGGCGCGGCCTCGGCCTTCGGCCCAGGAATCGATGGTGCTCGCCTTGGTGGCCCGCATGTCGGACTTGAAGCCGCCGATCCAGACCACCGGCGGCCCCTTGCCCTCGCGATGGAGCACGGCGATCCGGCGCTCCTCGGCGCCCGACCCGACTGTGACGCTATGCTGCATGGTTAACCTGTCCTCAACTGCTTTGAAGCAAGGGTTTGAAGCGATTCTGTCAACCACTTCGAGAAGGCTCTTGCATCGGTGAGTTTTTCAGCGCGACCCGGCGGAGGAGCGTCTTTCCCGTCATCCAACATTCATCCCCTGGCAGGCCGGACCATCCTCCAGATCATTCCGGAGCTCGAGGCCGGCGGGGCGGAGCGTACCACCGTGGACATCGCCGAGGGCCTGGTCCATGCGGGCGCACGGGCGCTGGTGGCGACCGAGGGCGGTCGGCTCGTGGGCGAGCTCCAGGCCAAGGGCGGCATCTGGATTCCCTTCCCAGCGGCGACGAAGAACCCATTCTCCATGCTGCTCAACGTGCGCAAGCTCGCCAGGATCTGCCACAGGGAGGGCGTATCCCTGGTCCATGCCCGATCCCGGGCTCCCGCCTGGGTGGCTTTAGGGGCTGCGCGCAGCCTCAACATTCCCTTCGTGACCACCTATCACGGAAGCTATTCAGGCCGCTCCTCGGTGAAGGTGCTCTACAACTCGGTCATGGCCCGGGGCGACGTGATCATCGCGAACTCGCAATACACGAGCAACCTGATCCGCTCCCACTATCCTCAGGCCGCCGACCGGATCGGAGTGATCTACCGGGGAACGGATTTCCAGAAGTTCTCGCCTTCCGCCGTGGCGCCGGAGCGGATCGAGGCTTTGAGGAAGGCTTGGGACGTGGCGCCTCACGAGCGGGTGGTGCTGCTCGCCGCCCGGCTGACGGGCTGGAAGGGGCAAAAGGTCCTCGTCGAGGCCGCCGCCAAGCTTCGCGCCGCAGGCGTGAAGGATGTCGTCTACATCCTGGCGGGGGATCCTCAGGGGCGGGATTCCTATGTGAAGGAGCTGGAGAGCCTCATCGAGGCCAGGAAGCTCAAGAAGATCGTGCGCCGGGTCGGCCATTGCGCCGATATGCCGGCGGCCTTCCTGGCGGCGGCGGTGGTGACGGTGCCCTCGACGGAACCCGAGGCCTTCGGCCGCTCGGCGGTGGAGGCGCAGGCCATGGGCACGCCCGTGGTGGTCTCGGATCTGGGGGCCGTGCCGGAGACGGTGCTCGCGCCGCCTGCGGTGCCGCCGCAGGAGCGCACGGGCTGGCGGGTCCCGGCAGGCGACGCCGACGCGCTCGCGGAGGCGGTGGGTGCCGCCCTGGACCTGGGCGCCAGCGCCAGAATCGCCCTAGGCAGTCGGGCGAGGGGCCATGTGGAGCGCCACTTTTCCCTCGACCGGATGGTTTCGAGCACGCTGAATGTGTATTCCGCCCTTCTGGATAGCTGGTCAGCCCACAGAACAAGTTGACTTCCCGCCATTTTGCGCGAAATGTCGGATTATTCTCGGCAATGTTGAGCATGCTGCGGAGGCTTTCGAGCAAGTCTCCTCCCTCGACTGAGCCCTTAAACAGGAGATATGAGCCATTCGCCGTCCAATGAGACCCTTGCCGGTGCCGCAGAAAGAAGGCCCGCGCGCCAACCGAGATATTCGCGGAGTTCGTGAAGTTCAGCTGATCGACGATACCGGGCAGAACCGGGGCGTGATGCCTTTCTTCGATGCGTTGCGCATCGCGGAAGATGCCGGCCTCGACCTGGTGGAAATCTCGCCGAACGCGTCTCCCCCGGTCTGCAAGATCCTCGACTACGGCAAATTCCGCTTCCTGGAACAGAAGAAGGCCGCCGAGGCGCGCAAGAAGCAGAAGACCGTCGAGGTCAAGGAGATCAAGCTGCGCCCGGGCATCGACGATCACGATTACGACGTCAAGATGAAGGCCATGAAGGGCTTCTTCGAGGAGGGCAACAAGGTGAAGATCACCCTGCGCTTCCGCGGACGCGAGATGGCGCACCAGGATCTGGGCCTGAAAGTCCTCGAACGCGTGAAGGCCGATGTGGGCGACCTCGCCAAGGTCGAGCAGGAGCCCAACTTCGAAGGCCGCCAGGTGGTCATGGTGCTGGCGCCCCGCTAAAGGATTCTGGTTGCAGACGGAATTCATGGCCACCGGAGTCCGGCGGCCATTGCTTTTCGGGCCGGCTTCTGCCATAAGCCGCCCTTCATCGAACCGCCCGGCTGTTAGGGCTGCCGTGGCGGTTCGTTTTGCTCACAGCAGCAATGAATGGGCCGAAAGGGCGGTTTCGCCGCTCCGGACGCCTGACCAAAGGAGAGCCAAATGCCCAAGCTGAAGACGAAGTCGGGCGCGAAGAAGCGCTTCAAGATCACTGGCACCGGCAAGGTCGTTTACGCCCAGTCCGGCAAGCGCCACGGGATGATCAAGCGGACCAACAAGCAGATCCGCAATCTGCGCGGCACCACGACGCTGTTCGAGGGCGACGCCTACAACGTGAAGAAGTACTTCCTGCCGAACGGCTAAGGCGGTCTTCCCCCACATCCCGGATTTTGAAGGAGTTTTCCCATGGCCCGCGTCAAACGGGGCGTTACCGCCCACGCCAAGCACAAGAAGGTTCTCAAGGCTGCCAAAGGCTTCTACGGCCGCCGCAAGAACACCATCCGCATCGCCAAGCAGGCGGTCGAGAAGAGCATGCAGTATGCCACTCGCGACCGTCGCAACAAGAAGCGTACCTTCCGCGCTCTCTGGATCCAGCGCCTCAACGCTGCGGTCCGCCTGCATGGCCTGACCTATTCCCGATTTATCGACGGTCTCGGCAAGGCTGGGATCGAGGTCGATCGCAAGGTCCTGTCCGAACTGGCCATCCACGAGCCGGCGGCTTTCGCCGCTTACGTGGAGCGCGCCAAGGCCGCCCTGCCGCAGCAGGCCGCCTGAGGATAGGCTTCGGCTTCGGTGCGGCTGAAACCTTTCAGCCGCACCGCCTTACTCCCCCTTCTCCGAGACCACCCGCGCTGACGGCATGAACGCTGTCGGTTGCCTCTTTGCGGCTCGGACGACTTGACGGTTCCCGCGCCGCGCCTCACTCAAAGCGCTTGCATCTGGCAAGGGACCGATGACCGACCTCAATCAACTCGAACGTGACCTGCTTTCCCAGGTCGAAGGTGCCGGCGACGAAGCGGCTCTCGAAGCCGTGCGTGTCTCCGCGCTCGGCAAGAAGGGCTCCGTCTCCGAATTGCTCAAGACCCTCGGCTCGATGACGCCGGAGGAGCGCAAGGAGCGTGGCCCGCTCATCAATGGCCTGCGCGACAAGGTGCAGACCGCGATCGCCGCCAAGAAGGAGACGCTTGCCGAGGCGGCGCTCGAAGCGCGCCTTTCCGCCGAGCGCATCGACGTGACGCTGCCCGTGCCGGAGGCGTCCGAGGCGCGGGGCCGCATCCACCCCATCAGCCAGGTGATCGAGGAACTGACGGCGATCTTCGCCGATATGGGCTTCTCCGTGGCCGAGGGGCCGGATATCGAGACGGACTACCTCAACTTCACGGCGCTCAACTTCCCCGAAGGCCACCCGGCCCGCGAGATGCACGACACCTTCTTCCTCGCCCCCGACGAGAAGGGTGAGCGCAAGGTGCTGCGCACGCATACCTCGCCGGTGCAGGTGCGCACGATGACCTCACAGAAGCCGCCGATCCGCGTGATCATCCCGGGCCGCACCTATCGCCACGACTCGGACCAGACCCACACGCCGATGTTCCACCAGGTGGAAGGGCTCGTCATCGACAAGTCGGCCAACATCGCGCACATGAAGTGGATCCTGGAGGAGTTCTGCAAGGCCTTCTTCGAGGTCGATCAGGTGAAGATGCGGTTCCGTCCGTCCTTCTTCCCCTTCACGGAGCCTTCCGCCGAAGTCGACATCCAGTGCTCGCGCAAGGGCGGTGAGATCCGCTTCGGCGAGGGCAACGACTGGCTTGAGATTCTCGGCTGCGGCATGGTGCATCCGAACGTGCTCAGGAATTGCGGACTCGATCCCGACGAGTACCAGGGCTTCGCCTGGGGCATGGGCATCGACCGCATCGCCATGCTGAAATATGGCATGCCGGACCTGCGCCCGTTCTTCGAAGCCGATGTGCGCTGGCTGAACCATTACGGTTTCCGGCCGCTCGACATTCCGTCCCTCGTCAGCGGCCTGACTGCGTAAAGAAGGAGAGCCCCCATGAAATTCACCCTCTCCTGGTTGAAGGATCATCTCGACACCACCGCGCCTCTCGACGAGATCGTGGAAACGCTCACGCGCATCGGCCTCGAGGTCGAAGGCGTGGAGGACAAGGCGAAGACGCTCGCGCCCTATACGGTCGCCCATGTGATCTCCGCCGAGCAGCACCCGAACGCCGACAGGCTTCGCGTGTGCATGGTCGATACGGGTGCGGACAAGCCGATCCAGGTCGTCTGCGGCGCGCCGAACGCCCGCACCGGCATGAAGAGCGTGTTCGCGCCTCCGGGCACCTACATTCCGGGCAAGAACATCACGCTCGGCGTGGGCACCATTCGCGGCGTCGAGAGCGCGGGCATGCTGTGCTCGGCGGCGGAGCTCGAAATCTCCGACGATCATGACGGCATCATCGACCTGCCGGAGGACGCGCCGGTCGGCCAGGCCTATGCGGCCTATGCGGGCCTCGACGATCCGGTGATCGAGATCAACCTCACGCCGAACCGTCCCGACTGCACCTCGATCCATGGCATCGCGCGCGACTTGGCGGCTGCCGGCCTCGGCACGTTGAAGGGCGACGCTGTTCCTGCCGTTCAGGGACAGGGCGCGTGCCCAGTTTCCGTGACGCTCGATTTCGCCCCGGGCGACGAGAAGCTCTGCCCCACCTTCGCGCTGCGCCTCGTGCGCGGGGTGAAGAACGGCCCGTCGCCGGAATGGATGCAGCGCCGCCTGCTCACCATCGGACTTCGCCCGATCAACGCGCTCGTCGACATCACCAACTACATCACCTTCGATCGCGGCCGTCCGCTGCACGTGTTCGATCTCAAGAAGGTGAAGGGCAATCTCACCGTTCGCCGCGCGAAAGACGGCGAGGAGGTGCTCGCCCTCGACGGGCGTACCTACACGCTCGATTCCGGCACCGTTGTGATCGCCGACGAGAGCGGCGTCGAGTCCATCGCCGGCATCATGGGCGGCGAGCATTCGGGATCCGATGAGGGCACCACGGACGTGCTGATCGAATCCGCGCTCTGGGATCCGCTGAACATCGCGCAGACGGGCCGCAAGCACGGCATCATCACCGATGCGCGCTATCGCTTCGAACGCGGCGTCGATCCGGCCTTCACCCTGCCGGGTCTCGATCTCGCGACGAAGATGGTCATCGATCTCTGCGGCGGCGAGGCGAGCGAGGCGGTAGTGGCGGGGCAGGTGCCTGATACCAGCCGCGTCATAGAATTCCCGTGGTCGGAGGTCCCGCGCCTGTCGGGTCTCGACGTGAAGCCCGCCGAGTCGGAGGAGATCCTCCGGAAGCTCGGCTTCAGGGTCGAGGGCTCCGGCGAGCGGGTGAACGTCACGCCTCCGTCCTGGCGTCCCGACATCGAGGGCAAGGCGGATCTCGTCGAGGAGGTCATCCGCATCGCCGGTGTCGATCGCATCGAGCCGCAGCCGCTGCCGCGTCTCGAAGCCGTCGTCGCCAAGCCGATCCTCACCCTGATCCAGAAGCGCACGCGTCTCGCGCGCCGTGCCCTCGCCGTGCGCGGTTTGGTGGAGGCCGTCACCTGGTCCTTCATCTCCCGCCAGGAGGCGGAGCTCTTCGGCGGCGGCGATGAGCGTCTGGTGCTCGCCAACCCGATCGCGGCGGAGCTTTCCGACATGCGTCCGAGCCTGCTGCCGGGCCTGCTCAAGGCCGCCCAACGGAATGCAGATCGCGGCTTCGGCGACGTGGCGCTCTTCGAGGTGGGGCAGACTTTCGCGTCGGGCGAGCCCGAAGGCCAGTCGATCAAGGCCGCCGCCGTGCGTCGCGGCACGGCCCGCACCGAGGGTGTCGGCCGTCACTGGGACGGCGGAGCGCAGAGCGTCGACTCCTTCGATGCCAAGGCGGATGTGCTGGCGCTGCTCGCGGCGCTCGGCATCCCAGCCGGCGGTCTCCAGATCGTTCCCGGCGGCCCGGCCTGGTTCCACCCGGGCCGCTCGGGTACGCTCCAGTTCGGCCCGAGGAACATGGTCGGCGCCTTCGGCGAGGTTCACCCGAAGATCCTGAAGGCCCTCGACCTGAAGGGCCCGCTGGTGGCTTTCGAGCTCAATCTCGATGCGCTTCCCCCGCCCAAGGCGAAGCCCACCAAGATGAAGCCGAAGCTGAGCCTGCCCGAGTTCCAGCCGCTTACCCGCGACTTCGCCTTCGTGGTCGGCCGCGACGTGGCGGCGGGCGACATCGTGAAGGCGGCGCAGGGCGCCGAGCGTCAGCTGATCGTGGGCGTCGACGTGTTCGACGTGTACGAGGGCACCGGCATCGACCCGGACAAGAAGTCCGTGGCCATCGCCGTCACGCTCCAGCCCACGGAGAAGACGCTTACCGATGTGGAAATCGACGCGGTCTCGTCCAGGATCGTCGCCGAGGTCTCCAAGAAGACCGGCGCGGTGCTGCGGTCCTGAACCTTACATGTCATCCCCGGACCGGGTCCGGGGATCCACGCCTTAATCCGCCTCGAGACGTGGATGGCCGGGGCAAGCCCGGCCATCACGAAAAGAGTGCCGGACATGGAGGGAAGCGGCTTCCCTCCATGTCTTACGACCCCGGATCCGCGTTGCGCTCCGTCGGGGATGACGCCGATCCCGACCCATTGAGCGGATTTCCCTCGTCCCACCCGTAGCGGATGATGTCGAAGCGCATGGAGCGCGCATCGACCATCAGGAGACGCCCGACGAGGCCCTCCCCGAAGCCGACGATCTCCCGGACGACCTCCATCGCCATCAGGCTTCCCATCACGCCAGCCAGAGCCCCCAGCACGCCGGCCTCCGCGCAGGTCGGGATCGCACCCGGCGGGGGCGGGGAGGGAAACACGCAGCGATAGGTCGGGTTCGGCCTGCCGTCGGGGCCAGTCTCATGGGCTCTGATCGTCGTCAGCGAACCGTCGAACTGGCCCAGCGCCGCCGTGACCAGCGGCTTTCGTTCGTGGAAGCAGGCGTCGGACACCGCATAGCGGGTCTCGAAATTGTCCGTGCCGTCGGCGACGATGTCATAGCGGCGGACGAGTTCGCGGGCATTTTCGGGCGTCAGCCGCACCGCATGCGGTTCTGCCGTTACGTGAGGGTTCAAGCGCAGGATGGCTTGGGCTGCGCTGTCCACCTTCAGGGAGTCGATATCGGGCGTTCCGTGAATCACCTGCCGCTGCAGGTTGGAAAGGGACACAGTATCGTCGTCCACCAGGCCGATGGTGCCGACGCCCGCCGCCGCAAGATACTGGACCAGCGGGGCGCCGAGGCCCCCCGCACCGATGACGAGCACGCGGGAACTCTTGAGTTTCGCCTGTCCCGGCCCGCCCACGTCCCTCAGGACCAGGTGGCGGGCATAGCGGTCGATTTCGTCGGATGTCAGAGCCATGGGATGACCTTAGCGCCAGGGCGCCGGCTATCAACCATTCGTTGAAGGAAAGTAACACCATGGCTTGACAGGGATCTTGGCGTCGTGACCCTTCCCATGCCATCGTCAAAGGGCAACCGGACGCTAAAATCCGGCGACAGACAGGGAACAATGCCGATGACAGTAACCAAGTTCGGCCTCGCGCTCGCAGGCCTCGCCTTCTCCGCTTCGGCTGCCTTCGCGCAGCAGGCGGATTTCAAGCCCGCCGTCGTCTACGACCTGGGCGGCAAGTTCGACAAATCCTTCAACGAAGGCGTTCACATGGGCGCCGAGAAGTTCAAGAGCGACACGGGCACCGAGTACCGCGATTTCGAGCCCCAGAACGACGCCCAGCGCGAGCAGGCCCTGCGCCGCTTCGCCCGGGACGGCTATTCGCCGATCGTGGCGGTCGGCTTTTCCCAGGAAACCGCTCTCAAGAAGGTCGCCGAGGAATTCCCGAACATCAAGTTCGCCATCATCGACGCCGTGGTCGAGAAACCGAACGTGCAGTCCATCGTGTTCAAGGAGCACGAGGGCTCGTTCCTGGTGGGTCTGCTCGCCGCCAAGGCCTCGAAGACCGGCAAGGTCGGCTTCGTGGGCGGCATGGACATTCCGCTGATCCGCAAGTTCGCCTGCGGCTATCTCCAGGGAGTCAAATACACCAACAAGGACGCTGAGGTGTTCCAGAACATGACCGGCACCACCGGTGCGGCCTGGAACGATCCCGTGAAGGGCGGCGAGCTTGCCAAGGGGCAGATCAGCCGCGGCGCCGACGTCATTTATCACGCGGCGGGCGGCACCGGCGTGGGCGTGCTGCGGGCGGCCGCAGATGCGGGCAAGCTCGGCATCGGCGTCGATTCCAACCAGAATGCTCTGCATCCGGGCAAGGTGCTGACCTCCATGGTCAAGCGCGTGGACGTGGCGACCTACAACGTCTTCGATCAGGCCAAGAACGGCACCTTCAAGGGTGGTCTCCAGGTTCTCGGCCTCGCGGAGGACGGCGTGGCCTGGGCGCTCGACGACAACAACAAGTCGCTGATTACGGACGAAATGAAGGCCGCCGTCGACAAGGCCGCTGCGGACATCAAGTCCGGCGCCATCAAGGTCCACGACTACATGTCGGATTCCAAGTGCCCGATGTAAAGTGAGGTTTCGATCCGGCCGCAGGCTTTCCCATAGGAACCTGCGGCCGTTTCCGTTTTTAGGTTCGTACGTTTTCCGATAAGATCCGCCCCGCCTTCCTTCGGACAACCCCCAGAGGCCGATGTTTCCCGCCATTGAACTCATCGCCATCAACAAGAGCTTCGGCGCCGTTCATGCCAACAAGGGCGTGAGCTTGAGCGTCGCGCGGGGCACGATCCACGGCATCGTCGGGGAGAACGGCGCAGGCAAGTCGACCCTCATGTCGATCCTCTACGGCTTCTACGAAGCGGATTCCGGTGAGATCCGCGTGAATGGCGCGCCCATTCGGATCCGCTCCTCCAACGATGCGATTGGGGCGGGAATCGGCATGGTCCACCAGCATTTCATGCTCGTCGAGCCGCTCACCGTGGTCGAGAACGTGATGCTCGGCGCCGAGGGCGGTGCCATGCTGCGCGCGGGCGAGGCCAAGGTTCGCAAGGAGCTTGCGCGACTGGCCCAGGATTACGGCCTCGACATCGATGTGGACGCTATTGTCGGCGAGCTCTCCGTCGGCCTGCAGCAGCGCGTCGAGATCCTGAAGGCCCTCTACCGCGGCGCCGACATTCTCATTCTCGACGAACCCACCGCCGTGCTGACCCCCTCCGAGGCGGATGCGCTGTTCGATCTGCTCCGCTCGCTGAAGGAGCAGGGCAAGACCGTCGTCCTCATCACCCACAAGCTGCGCGAGATCATGGCGGTGACGGATCGCGTTTCCGTCATGCGGCGCGGCGAGATGGTGGCGACGGTCGAGACCGCGGACACCTCGCCGCCGGAGCTCGCGGAGCTGATGGTGGGGCGCCGCGTGCTGCTGCGCGTGGAGAAAACCGAGAAGGCGCCCGGCGCGCCCGTTCTGGAAGTGCGGAACCTCTCGATCATCGATGCGCGCGGCGTGCTGCGCGTGGCCGATGCCACGTTCACCGTCCATGCGGGCGAGATCGTCGGCATCGCGGGCGTGGCGGGCAACGGGCAGAGCGAGCTGCTCGAAGCGATCGCCGGGATGCGCCGGCTCTCGCTCGGTTCCGTCCGCCTCGAGGGGCGCGATATTCCCTCATCCCAGCATAATCCGCACCGCATGCGCGAACTAGGCCTTCTGCACGTACCGGAGGATCGCCTGCGCATGGGCCTCGTCCCGTCTTTTCCGGCCTTCGAGAGCGCCATTCTCGGTTTCTCGCACGAGTCGCAGCTCGGCCCCGGTCCGCTCCTCGATCACGACCGGCTCGTCGCGGATCTGGCGAAGACGATGGAGCAATACGACGTGCGCCCGCCCGCGCCGCGCCTGAAGACCTCGAATTTCTCAGGCGGCAATCAGCAGAAGATCGTGCTGGCACGCGAGATCGAGCGCAATCCGAAGGTGCTCCTCGTGGGCCAGCCCACGCGCGGCGTGGATATCGGCGCCATCGAGTTCATCCACCGGCGCCTCATCGCGCTTCGCGATGCGGGCGTGGGCATTCTTCTCGTGTCGGTGGAGCTCGACGAGATCATGCATCTCTCCGACCGCATCCTCACCATGTGCGGCGGCAGGATCACCGGCGAGCGTAGAGCCGCAGAAACGAACGAGCAGGATCTCGGCCTGCTCATGGCCGGCGTCACCGACGAGGCTGCCTGATGCAGCCGCGATTGTCGCTCGTCACCCTCGGCGTTTCGGATCTCGAGAAGTCACGCGCCTTCTACGAGGCCTGGGGCTGGAAAGCCTCCTCCGCCAGCCAGCCGAGTGTCGCATTCTTCCAGGCGAACGGCCTTGCGCTCGCCCTCTTCGGGCGTGCCGATCTCGCCAGGGATGCGGGCGTCGAGGACAAGCCCACCGGTTTCGCCGCCATCACGCTCGCCTACAACGCGCATTCGAAGCAGGAGGCCGATGAGGTCTTCGCCCGGGCCGTCGCGGCGGGGGCGCGCGCCGTGAAGCCGCTGCAGGACGTGTTCTGGGGCGGTTATTCGGGCTATTTCGCCGATCCCGACGGGCACCTGTGGGAGGTGGCCTGGAATCCCTTCTTCCCTCTCGACGAACAGGGCCATCTGTTCCTGCCGGACCATCAGACGTGAGCGCTCCCATCGAAATGCCCAAATGGGCCGACACGGTTCTCGTGCCCGCCATCTCCGTCGTGGCGGCCTTTCTGATCGCTGGCCTCGTGGTGCTCAGCATCGGCGAGAATCCGCTGACGGCCACGCGCTACCTGCTGCAGGGAAGCCTCGGCACGGGCGAGGGTCTCGGCTTCACCCTGTTCTACGCCACCGATTTCATCTTCGTGGGGCTCGCGGTGGCGGTCGCCTACCATGCGGGCCTGTTCAATATCGGCGGCGAGGGCCAGGCCACGCTGGCGGGCTTAGGGATCGCACTCGCGCTCAACAATCTTACCTTCCTGCCGGGCTTCGTGCTCGTTCCCGCGGGCATTTTGGCGGCCGCCGCCTTCGGCGCGGCATGGGCCGCGGTGCCGGGCTATCTGCAGGCCAAGCGCGGCAGCCACATCGTGATTACCACGATCATGTTCAACTGGCTTGCCAGCGTGCTGATCGTGTATCTGCTCGTGAACGTCCTGCGCGAGCCGCAATCCATGAATCCGGAGACGCGTACGTTCCCCGGCGCCTCCCATATTCCGTTCATGCACGAGGCGTTCGCCTGGTTCGGCATCACCATCCCGACCTCGCAGCTCAACCTCACCCTGATCCTGGCGCTGGTGTCCGCCTATCTCATCTGGCTGCTCATCTACCGCTCACGCCTCGGCTATGCGATCCGCGTGGTGGGCGCCAATCCTGCGGCTGCGGTCTATGCGGGCATTTCGCCCGCGCGCATCATCATCATCGCCATGGTGCTGTCGGGCGCGCTCGCTGGCGGCCTCGCGGTCAACGAGCTCATGGGCTATCAGCATCGCCTGCTCCTGGAATTCACCTCCGGCTACGGCTTCGTGGGCATCGCCGTCGCGCTCATGGGGCGCGCCCATCCGATGGGCATCATCCTCGCCTCGCTCCTGTTCGGCATTCTCTATCAGGGCGGCGCGGAGCTGGCCTTCGAGCAGCCCAACATCACTCGCGACATGGTGGTGGTGATCGGCGGCATCATCATTCTGTTCGCCGGTGCGCTGGACGGCCTCTTCCGGCGGCTGGTGGCGTACCTGCTGTCGCGCACCAAACTGGCCGGAGCGTGAGCATGGATCTCGGCATCATCGCAACCATTCTCGACTCGGCGCTGCGTCTTTCGATCCCGCTGCTCGCCGCATGTCTCGCGGGCCTCTGGTCGGAACGTTCAGGCGTCGTGGATATCGGCCTCGAGGGCAAGATGCTGGTCTCGGCCTTTGCGGCGGCCGCTGCGGCTTACGCGTTCGGCTCCGCCTGGATCGGCCTTGCCTTCGGCATCCTGGCCTCCGTCGCCTTCGGGCTCATTCACGGCTTCGCTTCCATCAGCCAGCGCGGCAACCAGATCGTGTCGGGCGTTGCCATCAACATGCTGGCGGCGGGGCTCACCGCCATCGTCGGCAATGCCTGGTACGGGCAGGGCGGACGCACCCCGCCGCTGGAAGGTGTGCAGCGCTTCGACGGCATTCTCCTCGGCCACTCGGCCCTGGTCTATATCGTACTGCTCGCCGTTCCGCTCACCTGGTTCGTGCTCGGCCGCACGCGTTTCGGCCTGCGCCTGCGCGCGGTCGGCGAGAATCCCGCTGCGGTCGATACGGCCGGGATTTCGGTGCCGGGCCTGCGCTATTCGGCTGTGGCGATCGGCGGAATCCTCTGCGGGATCGGCGGCACCTATCTCTCGGTCGGCCAGGCGGCGGGCTTCCTGCCCAATATGACGGCGGGGCGAGGCTTCATTGCGCTCGCGGCCCTCATCTTCGCCAAGTGGCGCGCATGGCCCGCGCTCGGGGCCTGCTTCCTCTTCGGTCTCCTCGATGCCATCGCCAATCAGCTGCAGGGGCTTTTCATTCCAGGCATTGGCGAGGTTCCGGTGCAGGCCATCCAGGCGCTGCCCTATCTCATGACGGTCATCCTGCTCGCCGGCGTCATCGGCAAGGCCATTCCGCCGCGCGCGGCGGGCGTGCCCTATGTGAAGGAGCGCTGACATGTTGTCCCTTGAGACACTCTTCGAGGCCGCCAGGGCCATTCAGGCCAAAGCCTATGCGCCCTATTCGCGCTTCAAGGTGGGGGCCGCCATCGCCACGCCTGACGGGCAGGTGTTCACCGGCTGCAATGTGGAGAATGCGGCCTATCCCGTCGGATCATGCGCGGAGGCCGGTGCGATCTCCGCGATGATCGCGGGCGGCGCGGGCCGCATCGGCGAGATCGTGGTGATGGGAGAGGGCGACGTTCTCTGCACACCCTGCGGTGGGTGCCGCCAGCGCATCCGCGAGTTCGCCGCGCCGGATGCCAGGATTCATATCGCGGGCCCGGAGGGCATCCGCAGGAGCTTCACCCTGGATGAGCTGTTGCCCTTCTCGTTCGGGCCCGACAATCTGACCGACAGGTAAGAGACGATCATGCAGCAGAACGTTCAAGAGGCGGCCGAATTCGTGCGTGCCCGCGGTTTCGACGGCGGCTTCGACGCCGCCTTCGTGCTCGGCACGGGACTGGGCACCCTGGTCGACGAGGTGGAGGACGCGGTAAGCCTCGCCTATGCGGACATTCCGCATTTTCCGAGAAGCGGCGTCTCCGGGCATGCGGGCCGACTCGTGGCCGGACGGCTCGAGGGAAAGCGCGTTCTGCTGTTCCAGGGACGCGCGCATTATTACGAAACCGGCGACGCTGGTGCGATGCGGATTCCCGTCGCCTTCGTGAAGGAGCTCGGCATTCCGGTGCTTGTCGCCACCAATGCGGCAGGCTCCGTGCGAGCCTCGATCCGTCCCGGCGGCCTAGTCGCGATCAGCGATCATCTCAATCTCTCCGGCGCGAATCCGCTTCTGCGCGATCATACGGAGGGGCGTTTCGTCTCTTTGACCGATGCTTACGATCCCGCCTTGCGCGAGGTTCTGCAGCGGGCTGCGAAGACGAGCGGGATCGACTTGCCGGAGGGCGTTTACGCCTGGCTGTCCGGTCCGAGCTTCGAAACGCCGGCCGAGATCAGGATGGTGCAGGTTCTCGGCGGCGATCTCGTCGGCATGTCGACCGTGCCGGAGGTGATCCTCGCGCGGTATCACGGCCTGCGGGTCGCGGCGATCTCGGTCGTCACCAATCTGGCGGCGGGGATCGAGGGTGCCTCGCCCTCGCACCAGGAAACCAAGGACACGGCGGCGGAAGCCTCCGAGAAGTTCAAGCGCCTCATCCGTTCCTTCGTCGCGGAGCTTTAAGACATGTCCGATGCGCAGATTGCCCAGCACGCCTTGCGTTGTCTCGATCTCACCGATCTGACGGACAATTGCACCGATCAGGCGATCGACGTCCTGTGCAGGAAAGCGCTCGATCCGCGCGGGCCCGTGGCCGCCGTCTGCGTCTGGCCGCAATTCGTGAAGCGCGCGCAGGAGTCTTTGAGAGGCTCGCCCGTGCGCATCGCGACGGTGGTGAACTTTCCGGCGGGCGGCGAGGACGTGGACCGCGTCACCGACGACGTGCAGGAGGCGCTCTCCGACGGCGCGAACGAGATCGATCTGGTGCTCCCCTACCATGCCGTCCGGCGCGGCGATCTGACCATCGCATCGGAGATGGTCGAAGCGGTCCGCGATCTCGTCGATCAGGGGCGGCTTCTCAAGGTGATCCTGGAAACCGGCGAGCTGAAGGACGTGATGCTGATCGAGACGGCAAGCCGACTTTCCATCGATGCCGGCGCGGACTTCATCAAGACATCGACCGGCAAGACACCCGTATCCGCGACGCCGGAAGCCGCCGAGATCATGCTCAACGCCATCAAGGCCTCCGGGCGCGACGTGGGCTTGAAGCCTTCCGGCGGCATCCGCACCGTTGCCGATGCGAGGATCTATCTCGATCTCGCCGAGCGCATCATGGAGCCGGGCTGGGCGACGCCGCATCGATTCCGCATCGGCGCAAGCAGCGTCTACGACGCGCTGATCGCCGCCATCGAAGGACGGGATGCCGCCGCCGCCACCGGAGCATACTGACATGACCCTTCTTCCGCAGGAAATCATCCGTCGCAAGCGCGACGGCGGCACGCTCGATGCGCGCGAGATCGAGAGCTTCATCCAAGGGCTCACTTCGGGAGCCGTCTCGGAAGGACAGGCTGCTTCCTTCGCCATGGCGATCTTCTTCCGCGGTCTCTCGGTGCCCGAGCGCGTGGCGCTGACACGCGCCATGATGAGCTCCGGAGAAGTGCTGAAGTGGGATCTGCCGGGCCCTGTGCTCGACAAGCACTCCACCGGTGGCGTGGGCGACACGGTGAGCCTTGCGCTCGGCCCGGCCGTCGCAGCCTGCGGCGGCTACGTGCCGATGATCTCCGGGCGCGGCCTGGGGCACACAGGCGGCACCCTCGACAAGTTCGATTCCATTCCGGGTTATCTCACGCAGCCCGACATCGACACCTTCCGGCGCGTCACGCGCGAGGTCGGCTGCGCCATCATCGGCCAGACGGCGGATCTCGCGCCCGCCGACAAGCGCCTCTACGCCATCCGCGACGTGACGGCGACGGTGGAATCGATCGATCTCATCACCGCATCCATCCTGTCGAAGAAGCTGTCAGCAGGCCTTCAAGGGCTCGCGATGGATGTGAAGTTCGGCTCCGGCGCCTTCATGGACAATGCGAAGGATGCGCGCGCCTTGGCTGAGAGCCTCGTGCTCGTCGCCAACGGCGCCGGTCTGCCCACGAGCGCCTTGCTGACCGACATGAACCAGCCTCTCGCCTCCGCCGCCGGCAATGCGGTGGAGGTGGCCTATGCGGTCGATTACCTCACGGGACGCAGCCGTGAGAAGCGATTCCACGAGGTGACGGTGGAGTTGTCCGCCGAGATGTTGGTGCTGGGCAAGGTCGCCGCCGGGATCGACGAGGCGCGTGCGAAGATCGAGGATGCGATTGCCTCCGGCAAGGCCGCCGAGGTGTTCCAGAAGATGGTGGCGGCCCTCGGCGGCCCCGCGGATTTCGTGGAGAGGCATGAGAAGCACCTGCAGGCCGCTCCCGTGATCCGTCCCGTCTATGCGGAACGCTCCGGAATCGTGCAGCGCATCGCCACGCGCGACGTGGGCGTGGCCGTGGTGGCGCTCGGCGGCGGGCGCACGCGCCCGCAGGACCCGGTCGATCACGCAGTCGGCCTCACCGGGCTTGCCGAGATCGGCGGGATGGTCGATACCAACCGTCCGCTCGCCGTCGTCCATGCCCGCAGCGAAGAGGCGGCTGAGGCCGCCGCGCGCGTGGTGCGCGCCGCCTATACTCTCGGTGATGCGAAAGCGGAGCCCGGAGCCATGATTCTCGAACGTATCGGAGCAAAGTCTTGAGCCTTCTCGTCGCCGTCACCTGGGAAACGCAGCCTTGGGTCGAGCGCTTCACGCGCTATCTCCCCGGTCGCGAGATCGTCGTGCTGGGCGAGGAGTTCGCCCGGGACAAGATCCGCTACGTCGCCACCTGGGGCCCGAAGCCGGGAAGCCTGGATGGCCTGCCGAAACTCGAAGCCGTCTTCTCTCTCGGCGCAGGCGTCGATCACCTCATGGGTTATCTCGGTCTCCCCGACGTGCCGATCGTGCGGGTGGCCCAGGACGATCTCACCCATCGCATGAGCGAATACATGGTCATGCATTGTCTCATGTATCTGCGCGACCATGCGCGCTTCGCGGCGGCGCAGCGCGCCAAGCGCTGGGAGGAGGACCGTTCGCCGCCGATCGCGGGGGATGTTCGCGTCGGCATCATGGGCTTCGGCGTGCTGGGGCAGGATGCCGCCGCCAAACTCAAGATGATGGGCTTCGACGTAGCGGGCTGGAGCCGTACGCCGAAAACCGTCGACGGTTTCACGGTCTACTCGGGCGAAGACGGGTTGTCCGAGTTCCTCGCGCGCACGGACATCTTGATCTGCCTCGTTCCGCTCACTCCGGACACGCGCGGCATTCTCAACCGGAGCCTGTTCAGGAAGCTGGCGCGGGACGGCAGGCTCGGCGGCCCCATCCTTATCAATGCCGGCCGGGGCGGCCTCCAGGTGGAGAGCGACATCCTCGCTTGCCTGGACGACGGAACGCTCAAAGCGGCAACGCTCGACGTGTTCGAGAAGGAGCCGCTGCCGGAGGATTCCCCGCTCTGGGAGCATCCCCGCGTCACGATCACGCCGCACAACGCGGCCGTGAGCGAGCCCGAGGCGACTGCGCGCTACATCGCGGATCAGATCCGCCGTCACGAGGCGGGCAAGCCGTTCCAGAACATCGTGGATCGCGCGCGGGGCTATTGAGAACACGGCGGGGTGTCAGAGCACCCCGTAACCTCTCAATCCGTCCCAGAGAAGCTTCAGCGCCGTCAGCGCGAGCAGCCCGTAGCAGAGGCGGTAGAGCTGCCTCTGATCCAGGCGTCCGTGCAGCCTGTAGCCGGCCCAGACGCCGAGGGGAATGAGCGGAAGGCACAGCGCCATCAGGGTCCAGAGCTGCTGTCCGGGTTTCGCCAGCATCAGCCACGGCACCGCTTTCATCAGGTTGCCGGCCGCGAAGAAGCTGCTGCTCGTCCCCGCATAGACCGCTTTGGGAAGCCCCAAGGAAAGAAGGTACATGGCGACCGGCGGGCCGCCGGAATGGGCCATCATGGACGAAACGCCCGACGCGGTTCCTGCGAACAGGGCCTTCACCTTCGAGCGCGGCCGCTGAACGATCTTGCCGCCGCCGCGAAACCACAGTCCCGTGAAGGTCAGCGTGATCAGCGCGATCAGGATGGCGAAGCCATGCCGGTCCACCACCGTCATGAGTAGGAAGCCGATGGCTGTGCCAAGGGCAAGGGCCGGCAGCAGCAGCGCGAGATCGATTCTCGACCAGGTCTTCGGCCGCCAGTAATAGAGCGCGAACGCGTCCATGAGCACGAAGAGCGGCGCCAGGAGCGCGCCGGCGGTGATCGGGTCCATCACGAGGGACAGAGCCGGGATGCCGATGACGGCGAGCCCACCGCCGAACGCGCCCTTCATGAAGGCGATGAGGAAGACGCCGAAGGCCGCGACGAGAAGGACGGACGGATCGGGCACGACGCCGCCTACAGGCGCTTGATGGAGCTGATCGGCCCGTAGCTGGTCCTGCGGATGCGCTCCTCGGCCACCGCGAGCGGCTCGATCATCACGGTCATGCTGTGGCCCGTGGCGTGGATGAAGTTCGTGTCGTCCATCATCAGGCCCACATGGCCCTTCCAGAACACCAGATCGCCGCGCCTGAGGCCGCCGAGATCCGGCAAGACCTCGACGGCGGTGCCGAGCTCCCGTTCCTGCATGTCGCTGTCGCGGGGAGCCCTGACGCCGGCGGCCGCCAGCACGGTCTGGGTGAGGCCGGAGCAGTCGATGCCGAGGCTCGTCCTGCCGCCCCAGAGATAGGGCGTGTGCAGGAAACGCTCGGCGACGCTCACGTAATCGGGTTCCCTTGCGTCGAGCGGGGCGAGATGCGGAGCATAAATCCAGAAGCCATTGGCGAGCCGCGCGTAATCGCCCTCGGTCTCGGTGACGGCGAGCTTGGCGTTGAGGGTCAGGTAATCCCGATAGGGCAGTTTCAGGTTGGGCCCGGGATAGACGAAGGTGCGGATGGCTGCGACCCTGTGCGTGGGCGCCGGTCCCGGCTCTCCCAGGGCGTCGCTCGGCAGGTAGCCGACATAACCGTCCTCGTGCAGCTGCACCCAGGCCCAGCCCTCGTGCTCGTCATAGACGGTCACGGCTTCCCCGAAAATCGCCTGCGTATCGATGGGCGCCTCCCGCGAGGGATGGCGGTGGAGGGGGGCGAAGGAGGCGACGACGCACCTCGTCGTGCCGGTCGTGTAGCGCTCGGCCTCCACCTGCCCACGGAGCCTCTCGTCGGCCAAGTCGGCGCGAACAGGGGTAATGCGGCGGTCGAAACTCATCGAGGCTGCTCCTTGGCACGGACGGTGACGGTGTCTCCTAGCTCTTCCAGGGCCAAAGCGCCAGCGAACGTGCGCCGCTCAGGACGCGTAGCGATTCTTGAGAAGCGCATAGATGAGACGCGCCGCCTGAACCTCTCCGCCTTCCGGGCGGGCGGGGCGCGTCGCGTTGTTCCAGGCGAAGATGTCGAAATGCACATGCGCCTTGGCCTCCGACACGAAGCGGCGCAGGAACAGGGCCGCGGTGATCGAGCCCGCCATGGGCCCGCCCGAGTTGTTCATGTCGGCGTATTTCGAGTCGAGCTGGCTCTGGTAGGGCGTCCAGAGTGGCAGGCGCCACACGGGATCGTTCACCTCCATGCCGGTGCGGGCGATCTCGGCGGCAAGCTCCTCGTCGTCCGTGTAGAAGGGCGGAAGCTCGGGGCCGAGGGCCACGCGGGCGGCCCCCGTCAGCGTTGCGAAATCGACGATGAGGTCGGGCTTCTCCTCGTCCGCCAGCGCCAGCGCCTCGGCCAGGATGAGGCGGCCCTCCGCATCCGTGTTGCCGATCTCGACCGTGATCCCCTTGCGGCTGGTGAGAATGTCGCCGGGGCGGAAGGCGTTGCCGGAGATCGCGTTCTCGACGGCGGGAATGAGCACGCGCAAACGCACCGGAAGCTTCGCGCCCATGATCATGTCGGCGAGAGCGAGCGTCGCGGCGGCGCCGCCCATGTCCTTGCGCATCAGCAGCATGGACGAGGCGGGCTTGATGTCGAGGCCGCCCGTGTCGAAGGCCACGCCCTTGCCGACGAGGGTGATGCGCGGCGCGTTGGCGTCGCCCCAGGTGAAGTCGATGAGGCGCGGCGCTGTCTCCGATGCGCGGCCCACGGCGTGGATCATCGGGAAATTCTGCCGCAGCAGGTCGTCCCCGACGATGCTGGTGAATTGTGCACCGTGTGCTTCCGCAATCTGGCGCGCCGCCGCCTCGATCCCGTCGGGTCCGAGATCGCTTGTCGGCGTGTTGACGAGGTCGCGACTGCGGAACACCGCGTTGGCGATCAGCGTCACCTCGTCCGCATCGACGCCTTGGGGCACGACGAGACGCACGGACTTCTCCGAGCGCTTGCGGTAGCGGGTGAAGCTGTAGGAGCCCAGGATCCACGCGAGTGTGGCGAGCGCCGCGTCCGGCGCCTCGGTTTCGAAGCGATAGACGCCTTCCGGCAGAATCGTCGGAAGCTTGCCGACGGCGAACGGATCGCGATGCCTTGCGTCGTCATTCGCAAGACCGAACGCCACGCCGGCAAGATTGCCGTCCGCATCCGGCAGCAGACAATGACTGCCTGCCTTGCCCTCGAATCCTTGCGCCTTCGCAAAGCCCTGCGCCGTCTTCGGGAGCTGCGAGGAAATACGGCCCCACGTGCTTTCCGTCACGAGCCAGATCGGAAGCGAATTGTCGGCAGACGTGGCAAGCAGAGGGTGGGGCATGGCTGAGCCTTGAGTGTCGTGACGTCGTTGGAAATGACTTGTAAGGGCGAACGGAGCGGCTGTCATCCAGAACGGGGTGGAGCGAGGATCCGGGAATGGACGACGGATGACCATCGCGTCATGGCCGGGTTGTTCCGCCCATCTCGAGTGCGAGAGCGCGGCGCGTCAGAAGGACGGGATCATCGGTCCGGGGCCTGCGATGGCAGGATGGGCGTCTCATTCCGGGCGCGATCCCGGATCTCCGCTGCGCTTCGTTCGGCACGGCGCGGTTTTTCATTCCGCGGCATGCTGGTGCACGATGCGCGTGAGACCGGCCAGGAGGGCCTGCTGGGGATTCCTGAGTTCCGTCCTGATGCCGTAACGCGCGAGGGCGTGGGCATAAAGATCCGCGCGGGCCTGATCGGCCAGAATGGTGACGGAGGACGGGCGTCCGAGCTGCGCGAACGCTCCGTTGATCTCGTCGCCCGTGAGAAGGCCGGAGAGATAGGGCGCGAGCAGATTGCTCGCCATGCGCCCGGAGACCACCGCGGCCCGGGCGCAGAACAGGAGATGAAGAAGTCCGACGCGCGCGCCGCCTTGCGCTCCACCGTTGCGCTCCGCCGCGTCGAGACCCATATCGAAACCCTTCTGGTCGGAGGGCTCCGTCGCGGGGCGTCCGATCATGGAATGCTCGCGCAGGAGCGCGTACATCTCGCCCGTCATGTAGGTGGCGAAGCGCTCGATGCGCCCGTCACGCATGAGGATCCACTTGGGATGCGTCCCGGCCGAGCACACGAGGCCGTTCTCGACCCCAGCGCCCAACACAAGCGTTTCCTCTCCGCGTATCACGTCCGCCGCGTCGGGAGCGGGCTCGCAGAACAGGCCGGGAATGATGTAAGCCTTGCGGCCTTCGGTGAGGTCGACCGGAATCAGAGCCTGAGCGATCTCCGAAGGACCTGCCGGGCAGGATG
>JAPSLB010000051.1 GCA_031181145.1 Microvirga sp. | reverse complement strand
TTCTGGATCTGGTCGAGCTGGAGGTTCGCGAGCTTCTGTCGAAGTACGACTTCCCGGGCGACGACATTCCGATCGTGAAGGGCTCGGCGCTGTGCGCGCTGGAGGACCGTCAGCCTGAGATCGGGCGCGAGCGGGTGCTCGAGCTGATGGCCGAGGTTGACCGCTACATCCCGCAGCCGGAGCGTCCGGTTGACCAGCCGTTCCTGATGCCGATCGAAGACGTGTTCTCGATCTCGGGTCGCGGCACGGTGGTGACGGGCCGCGTCGAGCGCGGCATCATCAAGGTGGGCGAGGAAGTGGAGATCGTGGGTCTTCGCGACACGCAGAAGACGACGGTGACCGGCGTTGAGATGTTCCGCAAGCTGCTCGACCAGGGCCAGGCGGGCGACAACGTGGGCGTTCTTCTGCGCGGCACGAAGCGCGAGGACGTGGAGCGCGGCCAGGTGCTGTGCAAGCCCGGCTCGATCCGGCCGCACACGAAGTTCAAGGCCGAGGCCTACATCCTGACGAAGGAAGAGGGCGGCCGCCACACGCCGTTCTTCGGCAACTACCGCCCGCAGTTCTACTTCCGCACGACGGACGTGACGGGCGTGGTGAAGCTGCCCGAGGGCACCGAGATGGTGATGCCGGGCGACAACATCACGATGGAAGTGGAGCTGATCGCTCCGATCGCCATGGAAGAGAAGCTGCGCTTTGCTATCCGTGAAGGCGGTCGTACCGTCGGCGCCGGCGTCGTCGCCGCCGTGATGGACTAAACAAGAGAGGATCAAAGGACAGCGGCCGGGTTTCGGCTCGGCCGCTTCCCTTGTTGAATGGATAAGCCATGAACGGTCAAAACATTCGTATTCGCCTTAAGGCGTTCGACCATCGGATCCTCGACGCTTCGACACGCGAAATCGTGTCGACCGCGAAGCGGACCGGCGCCCAGGTGCGCGGGCCCATCCCGCTGCCGACGCGCATCGAGCGCTTTACGGTGCTTCGCTCGCCGCACATCGACAAGAAGTCGCGCGAGCAGTTCGAGATGCGCACTCACAAGCGTGTTCTCGATATCGTGGACCCCACCCCGCAGACGGTTGATGCTCTGATGAAGCTCGATCTCGCTGCTGGTGTGGACGTGGAAATCAAGCTCTGAGCCGTTGGGCTTGGAGCTTTCGGTAGACACGCCGAGAGGATACGCACATGCGCTCAGGCGTCATTGCACAGAAAGTCGGGATGACCCGCATCTTCACGGATGCCGGTGAACATGTCCCGGTCACGGTTCTCAAGGTCGACAACTGTCAGGTCGTCGCCCATCGGACCAAGGAAAAGAACGGCTACACCGCGCTGCAGGTCGGCGTCGGCAAGGCCAAGGTGAAGAACGTTTCGAAGGCCGAGCGCGGGCGTTTCGCCGTCGCTCAGGTCGAGCCGAAGCGCAAGCTCGCGGAATTCCGCGTCTCCGAGGATGCCATCATCCCGGTGGGCGCCGAGATCACCGCCGATCACTTCGTTGCCGGTCAGTTCGTGGACGTCACGGGCATCACGACTGGTAAGGGCTTCGCCGGTGGTATGAAGCGCTGGAACTTCGGCGGTCTGCGCGCCTCGCACGGCGTGTCGATCTCCCACCGCTCGATCGGTTCGACCGGTGGCCGCCAGGATCCGGGCAAGACGTTCAAGAACAAGAAGATGCCGGGTCACCTGGGTGTCGAGCGCGTCACGACGCAGAACCTGCGTGTCGTGTCGACCGACGTCGAGCGCGGTCTGATTCTCGTCGAGGGCGCCGTTCCTGGCGTCGCCGGCGGCTGGATCTTCGTCCGCGACGCGGTGAAGCGGAAGCTGCCGAAGGAAGTGCCGATGCCCGGCGCGTTCCGCTCGGCCAACGATGCTGCACCGGCCCCCCAGGCTGAGCAGGCCCAAGAGGAGAATGCGTGATGAAGCTTGATGTCACCACGCTTGAGGGCAACACGTCCGGCTCCGTCGAGCTGAACGAGGCCATTTTCGGTCTCGAGCCGCGCGCCGACCTGCTGGCCCGCTGCGTCCGCTGGCAGCTCGCAAAGCGCCAGGCCGGTACGCACGCCGTCAAGAACCGTTCGGACATCGACCGGACGACGAAGAAGGTTTACAAGCAGAAGGGTACCGGCAGCGCCCGTCACGGCGCCGCGAGCGCTCCCCAGTTCCGGGGCGGCGGTCGTGCCTTCGGCCCGCAGGTCCGCAGCCATGCTCATGACCTGCCCAAGAAGGTCCGTGCTCTTGCTCTGAAGCATGCGCTTTCGTCCAAGGCCAAGGACGCCTCGCTCGTCGTTCTCGACGACGTGACGCTCTCCGAGCCCAAGACGAAGGCTCTCGTCGAGCGCTTCGGCAAGCTCGGCCTCGGCAATGCTCTCATCATCGGGGGCGCTGAGATCGAGGCGAACTTCCAGCGGGCTGCTCGCAACATCCCGAATATCGACGTCCTGCCGGTGCAGGGCATCAATGTCTATGACATCCTGCGTCGCGAGAAGCTCGTTCTCACGAAGGCGGCTGTCGATGCGCTGGAGGCGCGCTTCAAATGAGCCTGGACCCGCGCCATTACGATGTGATCGTAAGCCCGGTCATCACCGAGAAGGCGACCGCTCTGTCCGAACAGAACAAGGTCGTGTTCAAGGTGCGCCCGGAAGCAACGAAGCCGCAGATCAAGGAAGCGGTCGAGAAGCTGTTCGATGTCAAGGTGAAGAGCGTCAACACGCTGGTCACCAAGGGCAAAGTGAAGATGTTCCGCGGCACCCGCGGCCAGCGGTCGGACGTGAAGAAGGCGGTTGTGACCCTCGAAGAGGGCCAGACCATCGACGTCACGACGGGCCTCTGATCGGTTGAGAGAGTGATCCGATGGCTTTGAAAACCTTCAAACCAATCACCCCCGGCCTGCGCCAGCTGGTGATCGTGGACCGCAGCGAGCTCTATAAGGGCAAGCCGGTCAAGGCGCTGACGGAGGGCAAGAGCTCCTCTGGCGGCCGTAACAACATGGGTCGCGTGACCGTGCGCTTCCGTGGCGGTGGTCACAAGCGCACCCTGCGCCTGGTCGACTTCAAGCGTCGCGGCCGTATGGGCGACGTGGCGACCGTGGAGCGGATCGAGTACGATCCGAACCGCTCCGCGTTCATCGCCCTGATCCGCTACGCCGACGGCGAGCTCTCCTACATCCTGGCTCCGCAGCGTCTGGCTGTCGGCGATCAGGTTGCGGCGGGCGAGCAGGTCGACATCAAGCCGGGCAATGCGATGCCGATCGGCAACATGCCGGTGGGAACGATCGTTCACAACATCGAGCTGAAGATCGGCAAGGGTGGCGCTGTGGCGCGCTCCGCCGGCACCTACGCTCAGATCGTGGGTCGCGACCAGGGCTACGTGACGGTCCGCCTCAACTCGGGCGAGCAGCGCATGGTCCACGGCCAGTGCTTCGCCAGCGTCGGGGCAGTGTCCAACCCGGACCACATGAACACCTCGGCTGGTAAAGCGGGTCGCAACCGCTGGCTCGGCAAGCGTCCGCACAACCGCGGCGTTTCGATGAACCCGATCGACCACCCGCACGGTGGTGGTGAAGGTCGTACCTCCGGCGGCCGCCATCCGGTTTCGCCGTGGGGCGTTCCCACCAAGGGTAAGAAAACCCGTTCGAACAAGCGGACCGACAAGTTTATCGTGTCGAGCCGCCACGCTCGGAAGAAGTAAGGATAGAGGCACGTCATGGCACGTTCGCTTTGGAAGGGCCCGTTCGTCGACGGCTACCTCCTCAAGAAGGCCGAGGCTGCCCGTTCTTCGGGCCGCAACGAGGTCATCAAGATCTGGAGCCGCCGCTCCACGATCCTCCCGCAATTCGTGGGCCTCACGTTCGGGGTCTACAATGGTCAGAAGCACATTCCCGTTCTCGTGAGCGAGGAGATGGTGGGTCACAAGTTCGGCGAGTTCTCGCCGACCCGCACTTTCCACGGCCACGCGGCGGACAAGAAGGCGAAGAGGAAGTAAGATGGGTAAGGCCGCGACTCCTCGCGCATTGAGCGACAACGAGGCTCAAGCCGTCGCTCGCATGTTGCGCGTCAGCCCCCAGAAGCTCAATCTTGTTGCGGCCCTTATCCGCGGCAAGAAGGTTTCTGCGGCTCTCGCCGACCTCGAGTTCTCCCGCAAGCGCATCGCTCGCGACGTTAAGAAGTGCCTCGAGAGCGCCATCGCCAACGCCGAGAACAACCACAACCTCGATGTGGACGATCTCGTCGTCAGCCAGGCTTTTGTCGGCAAGGCGCTCGTCATGAAGCGCTTCCACGCCCGGGCCCGTGGCCGGGGCGCTCGTATCGAAAAGCCGTTCTCGAACCTCACGATCGTGGTTCGGGAAGTTGCCGAACAGGCATAAAGGAGAACCAGATGGGTCAGAAAATCAACCCGATCGGTCTTCGGCTCGGCATCAACCGGACCTGGGACTCGCGCTGGTTCGCCGGCAAGGGCGAGTACGCCAAGCTGATGCACGAGGATATGGCGATCCGCGAAGCTCTCATGAAGCAGCTGAAGCAGGCCGCCGTGTCGAAGATCGTGATCGAGCGTCCGCACAAGAAGTGCCGCGTCACCATTCACTCGGGCCGCCCGGGTGTGGTGATCGGCAAGAAGGGTGCTGACATCGAGAAGCTGCGCAAGGTCGTCTCCAAGATGACCGATGCTGATGTGGCGATCAACATCGTCGAAGTCCGCAAGCCGGAAGTCGATGCCACCCTGGTGGCTGATTCGATCGCTCAGCAGCTCGAGCGCCGCGTCGCTTTCCGCCGGGCCATGAAGCGCGCCGTTCAATCGGCGATGCGTCTGGGTGCCGAAGGCATCCGTATCAACTGCTCCGGCCGTCTGGGTGGCGCTGAAATCGCCCGCCTCGAGTGGTACCGCGAGGGCCGCGTTCCGCTGCACACGCTGCGTGCAGATGTCGATTACGGCGTGTCCACGGCGTTTACGACCTATGGCACCTGCGGCATCAAGGTCTGGATCTTCAAGGGCGAGATCCTTGAGCACGATCCGATGGCCCAGGACAAGCGGATGAACGAGGAAGGAGGCCGCTCTGGTGGCCGCCGCGAGCAGGCGGCGTAACGGAGAGGTCAGGAGAGGTTTGCCATGTTGCAACCGAAGAAAACCAAGTTCCGTAAGCAGTTCAAGGGCCGTATTTCCGGCACTGCGAAGGGCGGTACGGACCTCAACTTCGGCCAGTTCGGCCTGAAGGCGATGGAACCCGAGCGTATCAACGCTCGACAGATCGAGGCGGCTCGCCGCGCCATCACCCGCGCCATGAAGCGCGCGGGTCGGGTGTGGATCCGCATTTTCCCGGACGTGCCGGTTTCGACCAAGCCGACCGAAGTCCGAATGGGTAAGGGTAAGGGCGCGCCCGACTATTGGGCGGCCAAGGTGAAGCCCGGCCGCATCATGTTCGAGATCGACGGCGTGTCCGAGGAGATCGCCCGCGAGGCGCTCCGTCTCGGCGCTGCCAAGCTCCCGATCAAGACGCGCTTCATCCAGCGCATTGCCGAGTAAGGAGAGGGAATCATGAAGTCCAAAGAGCGATTCTCGAACCTTAAGGCCATGTCCGCTGACCAGCTGTCGGACGAGCTGCTCAACCTCAAGAAGGAGCAGTTCAACCTCCGGTTCCAGCGCGCGACTGGCCAGCTCGAGAACACCGGACGCGTCCGTGAAGTCCGCCGGGACATCGCCCGCGTCAAAACGCTGCAGCGCCAGAAGGCCGCTGCGGCTAAGGCTTAAGAGGAAATCAAGATGCCGAAGCGCGTTTTGCAGGGCGTCGTTGTCAGCGACAAGCAGGACAAGACGGTCGTCGTGAAGGTGGAACGTCGTTTCACGCACCCGGTTCTGAAAAAGACCGTGCGTAAGACGAAGAACTACCACGCTCATGACGAGAACAACACTGCCAAGGTGGGCGACACGGTCTTCATCGAAGAGACCAAGCCGTTCTCCAAACTCAAGACCTGGGTGCTCGTCGACCAAGCGAAGGCCTAAAGGCTTTCTTTTGGGGTTGTCTAACGAGGGCGGCTCGTGTATACGGCCGCCTTTCTCGACATATGAAGGGCAGGGGACGTCAGATCCCCGTCAGGCGTAGTCCGGGGGGCAATCGTGCCTTGACCCGGAAACCTGTCTGAAACAAAGGAAAGGATCAAAGCCATGATCCAGATGCAGACGAATCTTGACGTCGCCGATAACTCCGGCGCCCGTCGCGTGATGTGCATCAAGGTTCTCGGCGGTTCGAAGCGTAAGTACGCTTCCGTGGGCGATATCATCGTCGTATCCGTGAAAGAGGCTATTCCGCGCGGTCGCGTGAAGAAGGGCGACGTCATGAAGGCGGTCGTCGTGCGCACCGCCAAGGACATCCGTCGCGCTGACGGCTCGGTCATCCGTTTCGACCGCAATGCCGCCGTTCTGATCAACAATCAGAAAGAGCCGGTCGGTACCCGTATCTTCGGCCCCGTTCCCCGTGAGCTGCGTGCCAAGAACCACATGAAGATCATTTCGCTTGCGCCGGAGGTGCTCTAATGGCCGCGAAGATCAAGAAGGGCGACAAGGTCGTCGTCCTGACCGGTCGCGACAAGGGCAAGACCGGTGAAGTCGTGCAGGTGCTCCCGAAGGAAGAGCGCGCGGTCGTCCGCGGCGTCAACCTGGTGAAGCGCCATCAGCGCCAGACGGCGACGCAGGAAAGCGGGATCATCTCGAAAGAGGCCCCGATCCATCTGTCGAACCTGGCCTATGCGGACCCGAAGGACGGCAAGCCGACCCGGGTTGGTTTCAAAGTTCTCGAAGACGGCCGCAAGGTTCGCTTCGCCAAGCGCTCGGGAGACCTGATCGATGGCTAAGGCTCAGGTGGACGGCTACACGCCGCGGCTGAAGAAGCACTACGAGGAAGTGGTGCGTCCGAAGCTCATTGAAGAATTCGGCTACAAGAACCCCATGGAAGTGCCGCAGATCGATAAGATCGTGCTGAACATGGGCGTTGGCGAATCGACCGCCGACTCGAAGAAGGCCTCGGTCGCCGCTGCCGATCTCGCGCTCATCGCAGGCCAGAAGCCGGTGATCACGAAGGCCCGCAAGGCGATCTCGCAGTTCAAGGTCCGCGAGGGCATGCCGATCGGCGCCAAGGTTACGCTCCGTAAGGTGCGTATGTACGAGTTCCTCGATCGTCTCGTCACCATCGCGCTTCCCCGCGTCCGCGACTTCCGGGGTCTGAACCCCAAGTCGTTCGACGGTCGCGGCAACTACGCGATGGGTATCAAGGAGCACCTGGTGTTCCCTGAGATCAACTACGACAAGGTTGAGCAGGTTTGGGGTATGGACGTCATCATCACGACGACGGCCAAGACCGACGACGAAGCCCGTGCTCTGCTGCGTCACTTCAACTTCCCGTTCCGGCAGTGAGGATAGCTGTCCTCAGACGCGGACACTGGAGATAAAAGAATGGCTAAGAAAAGCGCTATTGAGAAGAACAAGCATCGTCGTCAGCTGGTGAAGAAGTTCGCCGGCCGCCGTGAGCGCCTCCTGGCGGTCGCCAACGACGAGTCGAAGTCCATGGAGGAGCGCTTCGAGGCGCGCCTCAAGCTGGCTGAGCTGCCGCGCAACGCGAACCCGACCCGCATCCGCAACCGTTGCGAGATCACGGGCCGCCCGCGCGCCTATTACCGCAAGCTCGGCATGTCGCGCATCGCCCTGCGCGAACTCGGCAACAAAGGCCTGATCCCGGGTCTCGTGAAGTCCAGCTGGTAAGAGGGAGAGCAATATATGATCAACGATCCGTTGGGCGATATGCTCACCCGTATCCGCAACGCGCAGATGCGCCGTCGCGGTGTCGTCACCACTCCCGGCTCGAAGCTCCGTGCTCGCGTTCTTGAGGTGCTCAAGAGCGAGGGCTATATCCGCGACTATTCGCAGACCGAGTTCGGCAATGGCCGCACCGAGTTCTCGATCGAGCTGAAGTACTATGACGGTCAGCCGGTGATCCGCTCTATCGAGCGCGTCTCCAAGCCGGGCCGCCGCGTGTATGCCTCCGTCGATACCATGCCTCGCGTGGCCGACGGCCTCGGCGTCACCATTCTCTCGACGCCGCAGGGCGTGATGGCCGATCACGAGGCCCGTGAGAAGAACGTGGGCGGCGAAGTGCTCTGCAAGGTCTTCTAAGGCCTTAAGCAACAGCACAGAACCACGGAGATTCCAGAATGTCACGAGTAGGCAAAAAGCCGGTTCCGGTTCCGTCGGGTGTGACGGCGACCGTTGACGGCCAGATGGTGAAGATGAAGGGCTCGAAGGGCGAACTCTCGTTCCTCGTTCCCGAAGAAGTGTCGGTTGTCCTCGAGGACGGCGCCGTGACGGTGACCCCGCGCGACGAGTCCAAGACGGCCCGGGCCAAGTGGGGTTTGTCCCGCGCTCAGGTTGCGAACCTGGTGCAGGGCGTGTCCGCTGGCTTCGAGAAGCGCCTCGAGATCAACGGCGTCGGCTACAAGGCCGCAGTCGCCGGCAAGGTGCTGAAGCTGTCGCTCGGCTACAGCCACGACATCGACTACGAGATCCCGGCCGGCATCACGATTACGACGCCCAAGCCGACGGAAGTGGTCGTCGCCGGCATCGACAAGCAAAAGGTTGGCCAGACCGCCGCCGAGATCCGCGAGTATCGCGGTCCGGAGCCCTACAAGGGCAAGGGCGTCAAGTATGCCGGCGAGTTCATCTTCCGCAAGGAAGGCAAGAAGAAGTAAGGACGACGTACCATGGCTGAGAAGAAAGGCGCCGAAGATCGCCGCAAGGCTCGTGTGCGCCGTGCGATCAAGAAGGCTGCGAATGGCCGCCCGCGTTTGTCGGTGTTCCGTTCGTCCAAGCAGATCTATGCCCAGGTCATCGATGACGAGCGCGGCGTGACTGTCGCTTCGGCTTCGACGATCGAGAAGGATCTCCGCGGCAAGCTCAAGACCGGCGCCACCGTCGATGCGGCGAAGGAAGTGGGTAAGCTCGTTGCCGAGCGTGCAGCCAAGGCTGGCGTGAAGCAGGTGATCTTCGATCGCTCGGGCTACCTCTATCACGGTCGCGTGAAGGCTCTTGCCGACGCGGCGCGCGAGGGCGGTCTGGAGTTCTAATCGTTTGAAGATTCATGAGCGGGGCGGGGAGTGACTACCTCCCGTCCCGGTCGTGCTTTACGGCGGGTATCGTACAACACCCCCCAGCGAGCGGGCCCGCCGCCCGCGCAAGTGAGAGGTCTCATGGCAAGAGAACCGAGAGAACGTGCTGATCGCGAAGAGCGCGACAGCGAATTCGTGGATCGTCTGGTCCACATCAACCGTGTCGCCAAAGTCGTGAAGGGCGGCCGCCGCTTCGGCTTCGCCGCTCTGGTGGTGGTCGGCGATCAGAAGGGCCGCGTCGGCTTCGGCCACGGCAAGGCTCGCGAGGTTCCCGAGGCGATTCGCAAGGCCACCGATGCCGCGAAGCGCTCGATGATCCGCGTTTCCCTCCGCGAGGGCCGCACCCTGCATCACGACGTCAACGGCCGCCACGGCGCCGGCAAGGTCGTGCTGCGTGCAGCTCCCCAGGGTACCGGCATCATCGCGGGCGGTCCGATGCGCGCCGTCTTCGAGGCGGTCGGCATGCAGGACGTCGTGTCGAAGTCGCTCGGTTCGTCGAACCCCTACAACCTCGTTCGCGCTACTTTTGACGCGCTCAAGAACGAGGACAGCCCGCGTGCCGTGGCTGCTCGCCGGGGCCTGAAGGTCTCGACGCTGCAGGCTCGCCGTCGCGATGCCGATGCCAGCGCCGATGCTGGCGCCGACGCGTAAGGGAGGCTTCCACAATGGCACAGAAGCCTACAGCAGCAACCATCACCGTTGAGCAGATCGGGTCGCCGATCCGCCGCGAGGCCAAGCAGCGTCAGACGCTGATCGGTCTCAAGCTCAACAAGCTTCATCGCACCTCGACCTTGGAAGACACGCCGGCAGTTCGCGGCATGATCGAAAAGGTCAAGCACCTCGTGCGCGTTGTCGACGGGCAGTGAGGAGAGCGGTCATGAAACTCAACGAAATTCGTGACAACGAAGGTTCCACCAAGAACCGCATGCGCGTCGGCCGTGGTATCGGGTCGGGCAAGGGCAAGACCGGTGGCCGCGGCGTGAAGGGGCAGAAGTCCCGCACCGGCGTGTCGATCAAGGGCTTCGAGGGCGGTCAGATGCCTCTGCATCGCCGTTTGCCGAAGCGCGGCTTCAACAAGCCGAACGCCATCGACCTGAACGAGGTCAATGTCGGCCGGATTCAGCAGGCCGTCGAAGCCGGCAAGCTCGATGCCGCCGCTCCCGTGACGGTCGAGACGCTGGTTGCAGCCGGTGTGGTCTCCAAGCCGCGTGACGGCGTGAAGATCCTCGGCGTCGGCGAACTCAAGGCCAAGCTGTCCTTCCAGGTCCACGGCGCCTCCAAGTCGGCTGTCGAGGCGATCGAGAAGGCGGGCGGCTCGGTGACCCTCCTGGGCGCCGTTGCACAGGCGTGAGCCTGAGCCCACATTGATCTAGATCCAAGCGGCGGCCCGCGTCAGATCGCGTGGCCGCCGTTTGTGTGATGTGAGTTCCGTAAGTTTCAGTTTGACTGCGCTTCGCGAAGGCGCGATCAAACTTCTGGCTTTACAAGTTCTGCATGGCCCGAGTGGTGTCCTGTCCGGTTCACCGTCGGCATGCCTCGGTATTTCGGGGACGAAAAATGGCTTCAGCAGCCGAGCAACTCGCCGCAAACATCAATTTCGGGTCGATCGCCAAGGCCGAGGAATTGAAGAAGCGCATTTGGTTCACCCTCGGTGCGCTCATCGTCTACCGCCTTGGCACCTACATTCCGCTGCCCGGCATCAATCCGGAAGCTCTTGCTCAGAGCTTTCAGAACGCGAGCGGCGGTGTTCTTGGTCTCTTCAACATGTTTTCGGGCGGCGCCGTCGAGCGTATGGCGATCTTCGCCCTGAACATCATGCCCTACATCTCGGCATCGATCATCATCCAGCTGCTCACCTCCGTTCTGCCCTCGCTAGAAGCGCTCAAGAAGGAAGGCGAGAGCGGCCGCAAGATCTTGAACCAGTATACCCGCTACCTGACCGTGTTCCTGGCCGTCTTCCAGTCCTGGGGCATTGCCGTGGGACTGCAGAGTTCGGGCAGCATCGTGCTCACGCCTGGGCCGTTCTTTCTGATCTCAACCGTGATCACGCTGACCGGCGGTACCATGTTCCTCATGTGGCTGGGCGAGCAGATCACCTCCCGCGGCATCGGCAACGGCACGTCGCTCATCATCTTCGCAGGAATCGTGGCAAACCTGCCGACGGCGATCGCCGGTACACTCGAGCTTGGCCGACAGGGCGCCATCTCGACGGGCCTCATTCTCGGCGTGATCGTGATGGCTGTGGCGATCATCTACTTCGTGGTGTTCATCGAACGCGCGCAGCGCCGCCTGCTCATCAACTACCCCAAGCGCCAGGTCGGCAATCGCATGTACGAGGGACAGACCTCGTTCCTGCCGCTCAAGCTGAACACCTCGGGCGTGATTCCTCCGATCTTCGCATCGTCTCTCCTTCTGCTGCCGGCAACGATCGCCAGCTTCCAGAGCGGGGCGGACGGGACGGGATTCATTGCCACGCTGACGGCCTATCTCGGCCACGGGCGGCCTGCCTATATGTTCCTCTACGCAGCGCTGATCGTGTTCTTCGCGTTCTTCTACACTGCGATCGTGTTCAACCCGACGGAGACCGCCGACAATCTGAAGAAGCAGGGCGGCTTCATTCCGGGCATCCGCCCCGGTGAACGGACTGCGGACTTCATCGATCAGGTGTTGACACGCATCACTGTTCTCGGTGCAGCTTATCTCGTCGTCATCTGCCTGATTCCAGAAGTTCTGGTGTCGTATGCGGCCCTGCCATTCTACTTTGGCGGCACTTCGCTTCTGATTGTCGTGTCTGTTACGATGGACACGGTCGCTCAGGTGCATGGCCATCTGCTGGCCCACCAGTACGAGGGCCTTGTCAAGAAGGCGAAGCTCAAGGGCGCGCGGCGGCGGTAAGAGTTCTGGTCCCCGCGGGGTCAATGCGGGGACCGTTCAAGTTAAGGGGAATATCTATGAGGATCATCCTGCTGGGGCCGCCCGGGGCCGGTAAAGGGACCCAGGCTGTGCGTCTGGTCGAGCGCCTGGGCATTCCCCAGCTGTCGACCGGCGATATGCTCCGGGCAGCGGTGGCTGCCGGCACGCCGGTGGGCCTCAAGGCCAAGATTGTGATGGACCGCGGCGAGCTGGTGTCCGACGACATCGTCGTGGGCATCATCGCCGACCGCATTGAGGAGGCCGATGCCAAGAAGGGCTTCATTCTCGACGGGTTTCCCCGGACCGTTGCCCAGGCCGAGGCGTTCGACGCCATGCTGGCCCAGAAGAGCCTGGGGCTCGACGCCGTGATCGAGTTCAGGGTCAACGAGGACGAGCTCGTGGACCGCATCGTGAAGCGGGCCAAGGAAACCGAGGCTCGCGGCGAGCAGGTCCGCAAGGATGACAACCCTGAAGTCTTCAAGACCCGGCTCGAGGCCTACCGGAGCCAGACTGCCCCCTTGTCGGCCTATTACGAGCGCAAGGGCATGCTGAAGACGGTCGACGGCATGAAGCCGATCGACGATGTGACCGAATCGGTCAAGGAAATCCTCGGACGCTGAAGGTTTGGGGCTTGACGAGCGGGAGAAAACCCGTTACGGGCATGCCTCTTGCACAAGAACCTGCATATCCGGAGGGTTTCGTAAGAAGCCTCTCTGGCTTGTTGTGTTCGCAATAAGCCCGCGCAGGGGCCGGCCTCCACCGGACGCGCGACTATCATCAACGGAAGCTCAGGCTTCACCACATGGAGACGGACGATGGCCCGTATTGCAGGCGTCAACATCCCGACCGGCAAGCGCGTTGTGATCGCGCTTCAGTATATCCACGGCATTGGGCCCAAGAAGGCTCAGGAGATCATCGAGAAGGTCAGCATTCCGGCCGAGCGCCGCGTGAACCAGCTGACCGACGCCGAGGTTCTGGCCATCCGCGAAACCATCGACCGCGACTATCTCGTGGAAGGTGACCTTCGCCGTGAAGTCTCCATGAACATCAAGCGCCTGATGGATCTCGGTGCTTACCGTGGCCTGCGTCACCGCCGCAGCCTGCCGGTCCGTGGTCAGCGTACCCACACGAACGCCCGTACCCGCAAGGGCAAGGCGAAGCCGATCGCCGGCAAGAAGAAGTAAGTTTTCTGAGGCCATCCGCCTGGGTGGCCCTTTCTCCCGAGCGCCTGGCATGACGGGCGCGTTTGAAGGATCTTTGGAATGGCTAAAGAAGCGACCCGCGTCCGCCGCCGCGAACGCAAGAACATCGTCTCCGGCGTGGCGCATGTGAACGCCTCGTTCAACAACACCATGATCACCATCACTGACGCCCAGGGCAATACGATCTCGTGGTCCTCGGCTGGTGCGATGGGCTTCAAGGGTTCGCGTAAGTCGACCCCTTACGCCGCGCAGGTTGCAGCAGAAGACGCTGCCCGTAAGGCTGCCGAGCACGGCATGCGGACCCTCGAGGTCGAAGTGTCGGGTCCCGGCTCCGGCCGTGAGTCTGCGCTCCGCGCCCTTCAGTCGGCCGGTTTCACCGTCACCTCGATCCGTGACGTGACGCCGATCCCGCACAATGGCTGCCGCCCGCGCAAGCGTCGCCGCGTCTAATTAAGATCATCCGGCGCGTGGGTCCCCGCCCACGCGCGTTCCGGTTTAAAGGGCTGGCCTGATGCCTCCCTTCAAGCCGTACCTCAAGAGGTGTGGTAGTGATCCAAAAGAACTGGCAAGAGCTGATTAAGCCGAACAAGCTCGAAGTCGCCCCCGGCGACGATCCGAAGCGCATCGCGACGGTCGTGGCCGAGCCGCTCGAGCGTGGCTTCGGCACGACGCTCGGCAATTCGCTGCGTCGCGTTCTCCTGTCGTCGCTTCAGGGCGCCGCCGTGACGTCGATCCATATCGACGGCGTGCTGCACGAGTTCTCGTCGATCCCGGGCGTCCGCGAAGACGTGACGGATATCGTCCTGAACGTGAAGGCAGTCGCCATCAAGATGCAGGGCGAGGGTCCGAAGCGTATGACGCTTCGTAAGACGGGCCCCGGCGCCGTGACGGCTGGCGACATCAACACGGTCGGCGACGTGCAGATCCTGAACCCCGAGCTCGTTCTCTGCACCCTGGACGACGGTGCCGAGATCCGCATGGAGTTCACGGTCGACACCGGCAAGGGCTACGTCCCGGCCGAGCGCAACCGCGCCGAGGATGCTCCGATCGGCCTTATCCCGGTCGACTCGCTGTACAGCCCGGTGAAGAAGGTGTCGTACCGCATCGAGAACACCCGCGAGGGCCAGATTCTCGACTACGACAAGCTCACCATGACGGTCGAGACCAACGGCGCCGTGACACCTGAGGACGCTGTGGCCTATGCCGCCCGCATCCTGCAGGATCAGCTCCAGGTCTTCGTCAACTTCGAAGAGCCGCGCAAGGAAGAGACGGCCGCAGCCGCGCCGCAGCTTCCGTTCAACCCGGCCCTCCTCAAGAAGGTGGACGAGCTCGAACTGTCGGTTCGTTCGGCGAACTGCCTGAAGAACGACAACATCGTCTATATCGGCGACCTCATCCAGAAGTCCGAGGCGGAAATGCTCCGTACCCCGAACTTCGGCCGCAAGTCGCTCAACGAGATCAAGGAAGTTCTGGCCGGTATGGGCCTGCACCTCGGCATGGACGTGCCGGGCTGGCCGCCGGAGAACATCGAGGATCTCGCGAAGCGCTTCGAAGAGCACTACTGAGAATCTTGAAGCCGCCTTCCATTCGAGAAGGCGGCTTCAGGTCTGCCCCGCCGTTCCCGGCGGATCATAAGAGAGACGGTCGTACCTTGGCACGGCGGCCGTAAGATCAAGGAGAGAGCCAATGCGTCACGGATTCCGTGGTCGTCGCTTCAACCGCACGACCGAGCACCGCAAAGCAATGTTCGCCAACATGGCGGCTGCGCTGATCAAGCACGAGCAGATCGTCACCACCCTTCCGAAGGCCAAGGACCTCCGTCCGGTCGTCGAGAAGCTCGTCACGCTCGGCAAGCGCGGTGACCTGCACGCCCGCCGCCAAGCTATGTCCGCGCTGCGCGACGAGACCATGGTGAAGAAGCTCTTCGACGTTCTTGGCACCCGCTACAAGGACCGCAACGGCGGCTACACCCGCGTTCTGAAGGCCGGCTTCCGCTACGGCGACAATGCCCCGATGGCCGTGATCGAGTTCGTCGACCGTGATGTCGACGCGCGCGGCCAGGATTCCGGCCCGACTCAGAAGGAAGAGGTCGTCGAGGCTGCCGAGTAATCGCTCGGAGTTCCAGCAATCTCATGGAGGGCGGTCCTTTGGGCCGCCCTTTTTTGCTTGTGGCGCGAACAGGTCCATGTTTCCGGAACTTGGTGTTTTAGGTTCGACGCTTTATCGATGGTTCCCGCATTTGAAGGGATTCGCTGCGATGCGCTTTTCTCCGTTTCGCCTCTGGATGATCGTGCTTGCCCTGTTGCTCGCGCCAGGAGCGCCCGGGACCGGGGGCGCCACTGCCCAGCAGCGGGCGGTACCGGAGAGCAAGGCACAACTCCAGCTGTCCTTCGCCCCCATCGTTCGTCAGACGACCGGTGCCGTGGTCAACGTCTACGCGAGCCGCACCAACCGTCGGCAGAACCAATCGATGGAGGAGTTTTTCCGCCGCTTCTTCGGCGACGACGTGCCGGGACTTCCCCGCGGGCGGTCCCAGAGTTCGCTCGGATCCGGCGTGATCGTCGATCCGTCGGGTCTCGTGATCACCAACAACCACGTCATCGAGAACATGGACGAGGTGAAGGTGGCGCTCGCCGACAGGCGCGAGTTCGAGGCCGACATCCTGCTGCGCGATTCCCGCACGGACATCGCCGTGCTCAAGCTCAAGGGGGCTGCGAACCTTCAAGCCATCGAGATCGGTGACTCGGAGGCCCTGGAGGTGGGAGACATCGTGCTGGCGATCGGCAACCCCTTCGGCGTGGGGCAG
Organism: Microvirga sp.; assembly: GCA_031181145.1. Taxonomy (GTDB): domain Bacteria; phylum Pseudomonadota; class Alphaproteobacteria; order Rhizobiales; family Beijerinckiaceae; genus Microvirga. The sequence goes on along the minus strand of JAPSLB010000051.1, from coordinate 12,099 downwards.
ACCGTGACGCAGGGCATCGTCTCCGCCCTGGCCCGTACCCAGGTGGGTATTTCCGACTACCAGTTCTTCATTCAAACGGATGCCGCCATCAATCCCGGCAATTCCGGCGGTGCGCTCATCAACATGAGCGGACAATTGGTCGGCATCAATACGGCCATCTACTCCCGTTCCGGCGGCAGCATCGGCATCGGCTTCGCCATTCCCTCCAGCATGGTGCGGGTGGTCCTCAATTCGGCCAAGGGCGGAGCGCGCAACGTGGTACGCCCCTGGCTCGGGGCTCGCCTGCAGCCGGTGGACGGGGACATTGCGACGGGCCTTGGCCTCGAGCGTCCCACAGGCGTTCTCGTCACCTCCACCTACGACAAGGGACCCGCCGCCGAAGCCGGTCTGAAGCGTGGGGATGTCATCCTCGAGGTCGATGGTCAGCCGGTCGATAACCCGGATTCCTTCGGCTATCGCTTCACCCTGAAGGGCACGCAGGGCCAGACGCCGCTGACAGTGCTGCGCAACGGAAAGCAGAGCACTATCCAGGTCAGACTCATGCCTCCGCCGGAAACCCCGCCGCGCGATCCGGTACGCGGGCGGGCGCGTACGCCGTTCGCAGGGGCGACCCTGGTCAACATCTCGCCCGCAGTCGCAGACGAACTCCAGATCCAGGTGGCGGACGAGGGGGTCGTCATCGCCGATGTCGACGAACGCAGCGTGGCCGCGAGCGTGGGATTCGAGAAGGGGGATCTGATCGTCGCCATCAATGGAGAAAGGCTGGTTTCGACCAAGGACGCCGAACGCCTGATCGTCCGAGCCGGAGGGTACTGGGAGATCACGGTCAATCGTGGCGGCCGTGTCTTCACGACGGTCCTCGGCCGATGAGCGGCTGGACGGTCTCGAACGCGCTCTCCCCGAAGGAGGTTGATAAGGCCTACCGCTGGATCTCGACGGAAAGCTACTGGGCCCAGGGACTGCCAAGAGATGTGTTCGACCGCTCCGTGGCTCATTCTCTGTGCTTTGCATTGCGCGATGACGCCGGAGACCTGCGCGGTTTCGCCCGTGTGGTGACGGATAAGGCTACTTTCGCCTATCTTTGCGACGTGTTCGTCTGCGTCGGCGTGCGCGGTAAGGGAGCTGGGAAAGCGCTTGTGAGCGCCATCATGGAACATCCCGAACTCCTGAACCTGCGCCGCTGGATGCTCGCGACGCGCGATGCGCACGGGCTTTATGCCCGGTACGGCTTCACGCCCCTCGAAAATCCGGAGAGGCTGATGTCGCGGCTGGACCCGGGCGTCTATGGGCGCCTAAGCTCTCAAATGTCATGAGCGACCTGTTTTCATCTGCCGGTCTCGACCAGAACGCACCCAGGCCCCTGGCCGACAGGATGCGGCCTCGGAAGCTGTCCGAGGTGGTCGGTCAGGACCATCTCGTCGGACCCGATGGGATCCTGACCCGGCTCATCGCGTCGAAGTCCCTAGGATCCCTGATCTTCTGGGGGCCGCCCGGCACGGGCAAGACCACCGTTGCGCGGCTTCTCGCTCACGAAACGGAGCTGCATTTCGATCAGATCTCGGCGATCTTCTCCGGGGTTGCCGATCTCAAGAGGGTCTTCGAGGCCGCCCGTCAGCGCCGCTCGCTCGGCAAGGGCACGCTGCTCTTCGTGGACGAAATTCACCGCTTCAACCGCGCCCAGCTCGATGCCTTCCTGCCGGTGATGGAGGATGGCACGATTACGCTGGTGGGGGCGACCACCGAGAACCCGTCCTTCGAGCTGAACGCTGCGCTTCTGTCGCGCGCCCGCGTGCTGCTGTTCAAATCACTCGACGAAGAGGCGATCGGAAAGATCCTCGCCAGAGCGGAGGAGGTCACCGGGAGACGCTTGCCGCTCGACGAGGAGGCGCGAGCGTCGCTCGTGCGCATGGCCGACGGCGACGGGCGGGCCGTGCTGACCTTGGCCGAAGAGGTCTGGCGTTCGGCGAAGCCCGACGAAGTCTTCAGTGCTGCGCAGCTTCAGGAGATCATCCAGCGCCGCGCGCCGATCTACGACAAGGGGCAGGAGGGGCACTACAACCTCGTCTCGGCCCTCCACAAGTCCATTCGAGGCTCAGACCCGGATGCGGCACTCTATTACCTTGCGCGGATGCTGGACGCCGGCGAGGACCGTCTCTTCATTGCCCGCCGCCTCGTGCGGGCGGCGGTGGAGGATATCGGGCTCGCCGATCCGCAGGCCCTCGTGGTCGCGAACGCGGCGAAGGACGCCTTCGACTTCCTGGGCTCTCCCGAAGGCGAACTCGCGCTGGCGCAGGCGGCGGTCTATCTCGCCACCGCGCCGAAATCGAACGCGCTCTATACTGCCTACAAGGCTGCTACGGCGGTGGCGAAGGAGCATGGCTCCCTCATGCCGCCGCGAACCATTCTGAATGCCCCGACCAAGCTCATGAAGAAGATCGGCTACGGCGAGAACTACCGCTACGATCACGACGAACCGGATGCATTCTCGGGCCAGGATTACTGGCCGGAGAAGCTGGGACGCCAGCAGTTTTACGAGCCCGTGGACCGGGGCTTCGAGCGCGAGGTGAGGAAACGGCTCGACTGGTGGGAGCGGTTGCGCCGCGAGAGGCGCGGGGAGGCCGGGTAGGAATAATCGATGCAGTCCTATCTTTTCGTCTTCCTCGGCGCGGGCATCGGCGGCGCTCTTCGACACGGCGTGAATCTCGGCTGCGCTCGGTTCTGCGGTACGGCTTTCCCCTGGGGCACGCTGACGGTGAACGTGGTGGGCTCCTTTCTCATGGGCGCCATCGCCGGCTGGCTGGCTTTCAGGGCAGGCGAGGGGTGGAGCCAGCCCCTGCGCCTTTTCCTCACCACCGGGATACTCGGCGGCTTCACGACCTTCTCGGCCTTTTCCCTTGATACGGCGCTGCTCTGGGAGCGTGGCGAGGCCGGGCTGGCGCTCGGCTACGTCGCCGCTTCCATGATCCTGTCCATCTTGAGTCTCGCGGTCGGTCTCGCGCTCGTGCGGACGATGGCGGCCTAAGAGCTCGATTGCCGCCCGTGCGGCACTCTGGTACCCACGATCTCATGAAAAAAAGCAGTTCAGGACAGAATAACGGCGCCCGAGGCGGTCGCGCGGGTTCCCGGCAGGGGTTCCGCTCCCGCGAGGACAAGCCCGCACGCGCGGCCCGGCCGTCGAAGAAAGCCGCCGCGAAGTCGGCCGGCAAGGCAACACGCCCCGTGGCAGCCGGCCGCGCCGAACAGCCCGTGGCCCGGGCTCAGACGCCACCTGCGGCCGAGGCCCCCCGGCAGCTCACCCGTGCTCAGGCCAAGTCCGCCGCGCAGGAGGTTCTGGCGACCGGCGTGCAGACGCTCGTGGTCGAGCCCGATGAGGCCGATATGCGTGTCGATCGTTTCCTGGTCGCCCGCTTCCCGCAGCTCGCCTTCACGCATATCCAGCGTATCGTCCGGAAAGGGGAGCTGCGGGTCGACGGCAGGCGCGCGCAGCCCAACGACCGGCTCACGGCCGGCCAGAAGGTGCGCATTCCGCCTCTCAAGCTCGACCAGCCGCGGCCCGTGTCCCGCAGTGCCGCCAAGGACCAGGGCGACCGCGAGTTCCTGAAGTCCATCACGCTGTATGAGGACAAGGACGTCCTCATCATCAACAAGCCCATGGGCTTGGCGGTGCAGGGAGGCTCGGGCACGACGCGCCATGTGGACGGCCTGCTCGAATGCATGCGCGACGCGGAGGGTCAGAAACCGCGCCTCGTGCATCGCCTCGACAAGGACACCGCGGGATGTCTCGTCATCGCCAAGACACGCTTTGCTGCGTCCACCATGGCGAAGTCCTTCCGCTCCCGCACCACGCGCAAGATCTACTGGGCGCTCGTGGCCGGGGTGCCTCGCGTCCGGCAGGGACGCGTCTCGACCTATCTGGCCAAGGAGGGCGAGGAGGGCGACGCCCGCATGAAGGTGGCCCGCCACGGTGACGAAGGAGCAAGCCACGCGCTCACCTATTACGCCGTGATCGACACGGCGGCGCAGAAGCTCGCTTGGCTGTCCCTGAAGCCGGTGACCGGGCGTACACACCAGCTGCGGGCGCACACGGCCCATATCGGCCATCCCATCGTCGGCGACCCGAAATATTTCGACATCGAGAACTGGGAGCTGCCGGGCGGTATCCAGAACAAGCTGCACCTTCTGGCGCGGCGCATCGTGATCGCCCATCCGAGAACCGGAAAACCCATCGACGTCACAGCTCCTCTGCCGCCCCACATGCAGCAGAGCTTCAACCTGCTCGGATTCGATACGAGCCAGTACGACCCCATCGTCGAGGCCCCTGAGGACTAACCCGGACTTTCCTCTTTCGACGTTCTCCTTGTCGCACTTTTGCCGTGGGCGAAGCGCACCATTCCGTGTCCCGTTCACCCCGATGGATGACCGGGACATTGGCAAGGAGGGGATCGATGGAACACAAAGATCTCGACTATCTCCGTAGCGTAGCCGACGTTCAGCCGAAGCCTCTCACACGTCAGGAGCGGCTGGATCGTTGGATCAGCCTCCTCGAACGCGATCCGACGCGACGTCTGAACTCCCTTGGCGAAATCGAGTACAAGCCTCCGGCGGAACGGGCCCTGGTTCGGGAGGACGACTCTCCCTTGACCGTCGCCTATGACGATCCGGTCCTGCGGGCGGATGGGCTCGCGAGCGACAGGCTCGGCGATGCCATGCGGTATTTCGGGCTCTCCGACGGGCAGGCGCATTATGCCTTGTGCTCGTGCCTCAGCGGACACACGGCGGAGGCAGGCGCCTTCGCCCGGCGCCTGCGCAACTCGACGGGGGAAGTGGCCTGGCAGCAGGCGATCGGGGCCTGGACTCTCGCAGGCATGGCGGTGGGGCTGCCGGCTCTCGTCTATCTGCTGGGCTGAGCGACGGACCTGCGATGCCTTCTCGGCCGGGGATGGGCGCGCGTTCCCCGGTCGGGACCGTTTGACTGCGGCTCCAGCCTCGACGATGAATGGGGAAGCTGCAGCCCAGAAGGCCCCTCATTCATGCTTCGCATCGAGCCCGTAACCCTTTCGACCGACCTGCTCACCCTTCGCCCTCTGAGCCTCGGCGACGTGCCCGCCTTGGGCGAGGCCGCCAGCGATGGTGCGTTGTGGGAAAAGAAGACGACGACCGTGCCGAGACCGGAGAGCTTCGGCGAATACGTCCGAAAGGCTCTCGGGCTTCAGGAGGCGGGCCTGGCGCTGCCATTCGCCACGGTGGTCAGGGATGGCAACCGGGTCGTAGGTTCCACGCGCTACATGAATATCGATGCGGTCAATCACAGGGTCGAGATCGGCACGACCTGGATCGCCAAGTCCTGGCAGCGCACCTTCGTGAACACGCACGCCAAGTTTCTCATGCTCCGCTATGCCTTCGAGGTGCTGGGCTGCAATGCCGTCGAGATCAGGACGCACTCGCAGAACGACCAGTCCCGCGCCGCCATCGAGCGGCTGGGCGCCAGGCTCGACGGCATTCTGCGCCGCCACATGATCATGCCTGACGGCCATATCCGCGATACGGCAGTCTACAGCATCATCGCAGGGGAATGGCCCGAGGTGAAAGCCCGGCTGGAGCGGCGCCTGGCGGGTTAGGCGATAAACCCGTGGTCGCGCAGCTTACGGATGGAGTCGCCTGCACTTCTGTGGTGGATGAATATGCCGCCTACGCCTTCCCAGAGATGACGGTACTTGTCCCTGTCGTCGACGAGAGCGTCGCCCGGTCTGCAATGTTCCCGCTTGAGAGCCGCCGTCGTGGTAATCACCTCCACACCTGGAAAATGCCGCTCCGCCCAGCGTCGTTTCTGCGGTTCGGCCCAGTTGCCGCGCGGCAGGCCGGTGAGGATCAGCGGGTTGAGATGGCGAACTGTCTCGAATAGCTCCATGGCATCGGGGAGCAGATCGAGCGTGTTGAAGAAGTCCTCCGTCGCGGCGAGCTCCGCCCAGAACCGCTTGAGGCCGAAGCGCCGCTCGAATTCGTCGGGCGGCATGCGGAAAACCTTGGCTGCTCCGCCGTTGAAATCCGCAAGAACGCCGTCGCAGTCGAGAAAGACGGTAGGCATCGATGGCAACCTCCTGCTCATCGAAACAGAAGGGAGGCTGCCTTGTTCCTCGCTGTTCAAACGTGGCAGTTTTCGGAACGCGGCTTGCGGCGTAACGTTGTCCCCGGGAGCACGACACGAAGGAGTTGGGCATGGGCAGCGCCGTTAGGGACAACGCAGCCGATCACCGCTTCGAGCTTGAGCGCAGCGGACATCTCGCTTTCGCGAATTACGAGCGCCGTGGCTCCTCTCTCGTTATTCGTCACGTCGAAGCGGCTCTCCCGCTGCGCGGGACGGGAGCCGCCGGCGAGCTGATGCAGGGTGTTGCGGAGATAGCCCGCACCGAGGGAAGAAAGATCACGCCCCTGTGCGGGTACGCTTATGCTTGGCTCCGCCGGCACAAGGAGTACCATGACCTTCTGAGCTGATCTCCGGCCGCCTGCATCAAGGGTGTGCCTTTTCGCCGTACTGCGGACGGAGCCCAAAACGATTACAGGTCGAGCTCCATCAACAAGAAACGAAGTTCGACAGGGGGCGTCCGTGTCCGGTGTGATCGAGAAAGCAAGAAGGCTCTTGCGCAGGAAGAGCGTTGCCGTCACGGCCGCCGTTCTCGCCCTGGCCGTGGTTGCCGCCGCCGTTTCCGCGCCCTTCCTGCTTTCCAAGAACGTCGACGAGATAGCCTATTCCGACTTCTCCCGCGAGCTTGAGGCCGGCAAGGTCCGCAAGATCCAGGTGCAGGAGGGCGGACTTTCCGTTTGGACCGAGGATCAGCAGGTTTTCGTGCGGGTGCCGAGCACCCATCTGAGCGCCCAGACCGTCGATCGGGCGACCGTCGCCGGCGCACAGGTGGTTTTCCAGAAGTCAGGAATCGATGCCGCCCATGCGGCAAGCTTCATCATCTCTCTGATCATGGTAGCGGCGATTCTGGCTCTCGTTGCCGTCCAGGTCGATTTCAAGCCGACAGCCCGCTGGCCGCGCGCGGTCAGCGACGTCCCCGACCGTTTCGACGACGTGGCGGGCCAGGAAGAGGCCAAGGCCGAACTGCAGGAGGTCATCGCGTTCCTGAGCGACGCCCAGGCCTTCGAGAGGGTGGGCGCACGCATCCCGAAGGGCGTGCTGATGGTTGGTCCGCCCGGAACGGGCAAGACGCTCATCGCCAAGGCTCTCGCAGGCGAGGCCGGCGTATCCTTCATGGCCGTGGCAGGCAGCGACTTCTCGGCTCCGCTGATCGGAATCGCCAAGAGCCGCGTGTCCAAGCTGTTCGAGCAGGCCCGCCGCAGGGCGCCCTGCCTGATCTTCATCGACGAGATTGACGCGATCGGGCGCAAGCGCGGCGGTGGCGGTTCGGCGGCCGATCGCGAATTCGAATCCACCCTGAACCAGCTCCTGGTCGAGATGGACGGATTCAACACCACCTCGGGCGTGATCGTGATCGGCGCAACCAACCGGGTGGACGTTCTCGATCCGGCGCTGCTCCGTCCGGGCCGCTTCGATCGCCAGGTTCACATAGGCTTGCCAGACATCACCGGCCGCGAGGCGATTCTCGCCGTCCACGCCCGTAACGTGAGGCTGGCGGCGGATGTGGATCTTGCCTCCATTGCACGGGGAACACCTGGTTTCTCTGGGGCCGATCTGAGCAATCTCCTCAACGAGGCGGCGATTTTCGCTGCCCGCGACGGCGTGGCCGAGATCTGCCGCGATCACCTGGAGGCCGCGCGCAACAAGATCATCATGGGGCTTGAGCGCCGCTCTCTCGTGATCAGCCCTGAGGAGCGCAAGCTCGTCGCCGTGCACGAGGCGGGCCACGCCCTCTGCGCCTGCCTGACGCCCGGCTCCGACAAGGTGCACAGCGCCACCATCATTCCGCATGGCCAGGCGCTCGGCCTTGTCATGCGCCTGCCGGAGAACGACCGCTACTGCATTCCGGTGGAGAAGCTCGAAGCCGACCTAATCGTCGCCATGGGCGGACGCGCGGCGGAGGAGGTGGTCTTCGGCCCCCGCAAGGTGACAACCGGCGCAGCCAGCGACATCGCCCATGCGACCAGTATCGCGACCCGCATGGTCACGGAATGGGGCATGAGCCCGGTCATCGGGATGGTGAAGGTGGGGCGCTCGGGTGAAAATTTCCCGCGCGAGGTGGAGCAGGAAATCCGCCGCATCGTTGAAGAGATGTATGCGGCCGCAAAAGTCTGCATCGAGGACAATCGTGAGGCGCTGGACGATCTCGTCGATGCGCTCTTGGAGCATGAAACGATCGAGGGCGACGAAGTCCGCCGGATCGTATCCTTGAGCGAAACGCGGCTGGCTGCCTGATTTATGGCTCTCAATTCTCGGCCAGGGGAGCGTCGAACATGCAAACGACCCCTGTGGGTGCGAAGTCGATGGTCACGGAACCGTTCAGTTCCTGAGCAAGGCTACGCTCGACGAGGCGGGTCCCGAAGCCGCGTCGCCCGGGCGGAGTGACCGGTGGGCCATCCAGTTCCTGCCAGACGATCCTGAGGCGCTGTCCGCTCTCTCGCGCCAGAGCGGAACACTCGATAGCAACGCGTCCTGCGTCGGCCGACAAGGCGACGTACTTGGCCGCATTGGTGTCAAGCTCATGAAACGGCTTGGCGACGGCAAGCGCGATACGGGCTGTCAGGCGCAGCAGCGGCCAGTGTCGCGATCCCTCTGGCCAGATGACCTGCAGCTCCGTCTCGGCGTAGCGATCTCCGCGTTCCAAGGCTTCCATGGTCACGCGCCGCAGCTTCGCCCTCCCGCCCGGAGCATTGCGCCGCTTGTCTGTGATCTTCCAGCGCTTCTTCTCGCTCTCCCGCAGGCGGCTCCCGCTGGCCTGGAGGGAGATGCGCGAATCCTGCAATGTCTCGGTCCGGAGCGTTGTGGAGGATATTTCCTCCGCATGCTTCCAGCCCCGGGCCTCGTGAACCAGCGCGGCGGCTCGGGATAGGCTGCCCAGAGCGCGAAGCTGCGTGTGCAGATCTCCGTTGGTGCGCTCCCGTTCCTCGATTCGCCGCAGAAGGGCGTCGTGCACGTTGTCGGGTGTATTCATTCAACTTGTGCCCATGGGGGCTTGGCGGGGCAATGAGAGAGAGCCGCTTCAGCGGGAGACGAGGCTGAAAGATCATTGCTCCGGCCATCTTCGGATGGGACGTCCAGACTCCCGTGTGAACCGGCGGCGGCCCGCTTGGCGGGAAGCGGATGAATGGAATAAGGTGCTGCGTCAAAACAGGGGCATCGGGTGATGAAGCGTCTCCTCCAGGCGGCTTTCGTGATTGGCATTGGTCATTTGGCGACGGCCTGCGACAAGTGTGGAAACTGGAACATCAACACTCCCCAGTTCTGCCACGCCTCCAACCCTCAAAGCTGAGCTCGCGCGGGATTCACGGTGAAGCTCGTTCTCTTCGATGTCGACGGCACGCTGGTCGATAGCCAGAATGTCATTACGGCCTCCATTCGCGCGGCCTTCCAGGCCTATGACATGGAGCCCCCGAACCGAGAGCGCTCGCTCTCCATCGTGGGCCTGTCCCTTGTAGAGGCCTTCACGGTGCTCGCGGGGCCGAAGGCTCCGGTCGAGGGGCTGGTCCAGGCCTACAAGGACGCCTACACCTCTCTGCATCTCGATCCGGCGAACGAAGCGCCGCTCTTCCCGGGAGCCGGCGAATGCATCGCGAGGCTGAACGGGCAGGGCGATGTGCTGCTCGGCCTTGCCACGGGCAAATCCCGTAAAGGCGTGGTGCGGCTGATCGGCCAGCATGGCTGGGAGGGGACCTTCTCCACCATTCAGACAGCGGACGATGCGCCTTCGAAACCCCATCCGGCCATGATCCTGCAGGCAATGGAGGAACTCGGCGTCACGCCCGCCGCCACGATGATGATCGGCGATTCCAGCTACGACATGGCCATGGCCCGTGCTGCCGGAGTCCTGCCGGTTGGCGTTTCCTGGGGCTTCCAGCCTGTGGCTGCGCTGAACGAAGCCGGGGCCAGCCGGATCGTAGACAGTTTTGCGGAGCTTGAGCCGGTGCTGCGGGCTTTTCTCTCCTGACGAAGGGGGCTGAATGTCCCCGGGCGACGGAGGAGGCCCTCGTATCTTTTTGCCGGAACGCTTATCTCTACCCCATGACAGATTCTCGCGACTGGTTCCCATCACAGGACGAGCCGAACCCGATGCGGGCGGCTCAAGCCGGCATGAAGCCCACACTGCCAAAGCGGTTCTACAAGGAGGCCGGCGTCGAGGAGCGCGCCGGGCTCTTCCATCTCACCCTGGACGGACGTGTGGCCAGGACTCCGGGCAAGAACGCCCTGGCCGTGCCGTCTCTCGCTCTTGCCGAGGCGATCGCTCGCGAATGGGCAGGGCAGGGAACGGAGGTTGACCCTTCCACCATGCCGATCACCCGAATCGTCAACTCGGCCATCGATGGTGTCGCGCCGCGGCAGGCGGAAGTGGTGGACGATCTCGTCCGCTATGCGGGCTCCGACCTGATCTACTATCGGGTGAGCGAACCCGCGCGCTTGGTCCAGTCGCAGGATTCGGCTTGGAATCCAATTCTCGACTGGGTTAAGGAAAGCCATGGCGCCCGCTTCACCCTGGCGGAAGGCGTCATGCACGTAACGCAGCCAGAGGAGGCGATTGCCGCCATCCGGGCCGCAATCGAGCGGATCGATTCCCCGTTCGCGCTTGCCGCCCTGCACGTCATGACTACGCTCTCCGGCTCGTTGCTGATCGCGCTGGCCCATGCATCGGGGCAGCTCGATGCGGACGATGCCTGGGCGGCCGCCCATGTGGACGAACTCTATCAGGAAAGCGTCTGGGGCGAGGATTACGAGGCCATGGAGCGCCGTCGGCGGCGCGAGGCGGATTTCAGGGCGGCTTCCCTGGTCTACAGCCTGGCTGCGTAAGCCGCGGCATCCGCCGTTCAATGCCTGCTGAGCAACGGAACGAACAGGCCCGCAAAGACCTTGATCAGGGGAACGGAATTTTTTCTGAATCAGGAGGTCAAAATGCGCGTATACGCCACCTTGGTGGCTGGCGCTCTGTGTGCGGGTGCGGTCACGGCCTCGGCGGCCCCCATGGGCGCCCAGCTTCCGCCGGAGCACGAGACGCCGCTGGTCCAGATCCACCACAAGCCGGGCCATAAGGGCGGTCCGCCGTGGGCCCGTCAGGACAGCCGGAGCTCTCGTGGATATGCCACCCGCACCATGGAGCGTCGGACAATCTGCCGGACGACCCTGCGGACGTACTATGACGAATACACAGGTCAGTATGTTCGCCGCTCTGTCCGGACTTGTGAGTAGCCCCAGATCCGCATGGAAAAGCCGCCGGTCCTGAGCCCTGACGGCCCTCTTTCTGATTCGGCGAGGTTCGTTTAGGCGCGGCGGAAGCTGATGCCGCAGCGTTTCCGGATGGAGGCTTCCTCCACCGCCTGCATCTGCCCCTTCAGGCGGGCGAGTTCGGCCGTTTGAGCGCCATTGCCGCCGACGAAGAAGACCGCCGGCCAGAAGACGACGAGGGCAGCGGTGGTCGCCACCGCGTCGCGCGTGCGGGCGGAATCCTGCGCTCCCGAGGCCCCGGCCGCGGCGGAGCTGACGCGCTGTGCCTCGGCGCTCAGCTCCCGGCAGCTGTAGCCGCTGTAAGCCGTTGGAGACACGTAGGATGCGGAAACGTCCTCGGAGCGGCTGGCACAGCCGGCGGCCGGGAGAGACAGGGCCAGGACTACAGCCACGGGCTTCGATTGGGCTTCAAGATCGGCTACTTTCATGTTATGTTGTGACGATGCAATTTATGTAGCTGCCTCGGAAAACAGGAAGTGCTCTGGAACACACTGCGATAGTGGGATTTTGACGGACCTAAGGCTGTGCTAAGCGGGGGCGAACCTTCCCTCCCGGTACCAGAGACCATCCATGAAAGACATTCTCGAACGGCTTGAAGATCGTCGGTCCCAGGCGCGGCTTGGGGGTGGCGAGGGGCGGATTGCGGCGCAGCACGCCCGGGGCAAGCTGACGGCGCGCGAGCGCATCGAGCTTCTGCTCGACAGGGG